>NZ_RAZG01000192.1 GCF_003612565.1 Roseburia sp. 1XD42-69
TAAAATAAAGTGTGTAAGTTAGAAATACAATAAAACTAACTGCATACTTTATTTTTCTATATAAGGTGTGCTACACTCAAAGAAAGGATGAAAAAAAGGATGAGTACAGCACTTATGGCAAAGAGAAAGAACCGTAACACAAAAGGGGCGGCGATCGCCCAGGCAATCTTGGAACAATACCAGCCGCAGACAAAAGAAGAAATGCAGGATGCAATCAAAGATATTTTTGGGCCTATGTTTGAAGCCATGCTCCAGGGGGAGATGGACAGCCATCTCGGATATGATATAAATGACCATGGGTATAAGGAAACAACAAACCGCCGAAATGGATACATACACAAAAATGTAAATACCGCTTACGGAGAGATTCCGGTCGACGTCCCGAGGGACAGGGATGCAACCTTTGAGCCGCAGCTTATCCCTAAACGCACAAAGGATATCAGTGGAATCGAGGACAAGGTTCTCGCCATGTATGGGAAAGGGATGAGCCAGCGTGATATTGCAGACACGATCGAGGATATCTATGGCTTTGAGATCTCCCATGAAACGATATCCACAATCACAGACCGTGTCATAGATACGGCAAATGAATGGCAGAACCGCCCCCTGAAGAAATTTTATACGTTTTTGTTTGTAGATTGCCTGTATGTCTCCATCCGTAAGGAAATGGAAACCAAGAACTGCGCAGTGTATGTGATACTTGGTTATGACGTGAATGGCGTGAAAGACATTCTTGGCATCTGGATTGGGGAATCCGAGGGAAAACATTATTGGATGCAGATTTTTGATGAGATCAAGGCCCGCGGAGTGGAGGACATCCTGTTCATCAGCATGGACGGTGTTTCTGGGCTTGAAGAAGGGGCGCGCTCCATTTTTAAAGATGTGGTTGTACAGCGCTGTATCGTGCATCTGATCCGTAACTCTATGAAATATATCCCATCAAAGGAATATAAGAAATATACCGCACAGCTTAAAAAGATTTATGGAGCAGCCAGCCTGAAAGCGGCGGAAGCAGAATTCGAACGGTTCCGGCAGGCATGGAGCAGCTATCCCGGGGCTGTGGATGTATGGCTGCGTAACTGGACCCATGTAGAGCAGCTATTCAATTATGGGAGCGCTGTCAGAAAAGTAATGTATACAACGAATGCCATTGAGTCGGTCAACTCCAGTTTCCGTAAAGTCACAAAAAAAGGCTCCTTCCCCAATGAGGACGCAGTCAGGAAAGCCTTTTATCTGCGGATCGTGGAATTATACAAAAAATGGAATGATCGTCCAGTGCCGAACTGGTCGATGGTGAGGAACCAGCTGGCGATGGATGATAAGATGCAGACCAGAATTTTAAAATACGAAAAATATTAAGACAGGGAGGAACTTATGCATGAGTAGATACTACGACTATTTTGAAGAACAACGTCACACTAACGGAGAAGTTACTATTGATGAATTTATAGCAGAAGCCATGCGGACAGACCTCAAATTTGAGACGTTAGCAGAGGAACTGCAATATCAGCGCACCTCCCGGATAACACTCATGAATGAACTACTTACCTGTTACCAGTACCTGAAAGAGCATGATATGTTACTTTTATATGAGGCTTATAGAAATGGTGAGGAGCTACCCTTTGATTGAGCTTCAGATAATAAATATGGCGGTCATATGACCG
>NZ_RAZG01000193.1 GCF_003612565.1 Roseburia sp. 1XD42-69
AACGGGTCTGACATCCTAATGATTGCTTTGACAAGGCATAAAAGTGGGAGATTTTAATTCTACTAATTGAAGGACTAAACGGGGCTGTCAAAAAAGTCCCTTAGTAATATAGTCAAAGCACAATTTAAAAAGTTATACTCTATTCCGACAGCTTTTGGATTCCCTGAACGTGGTACAGTCTTTTTCCAAAAAAGGCTACCCCTTCGATAATGCTGTCTGCGAGTGTTTTTTCAAGTACTTAAAACAAGAGGAAACCAACCGAAGAACATACCACACGTTCCACGAATTGTATCTGTCTGTTTTTGAGTACATGGAAGGATTCATTCATCTAACACTTCAATAATCATACTGACTAATTTATCGCCTAAAACCCCATAACAAGATGTCTATTTATTCCTCAATATTAGTAACAAACTTATCCCATCCAATATTCTTAATCTCGTCAAACGTTGCACTTCGCACTTCCCCATTTGCAGGACATCTCCGCCCATTTATATTTTCTAAGGCATCTTGTGGATTCTTCCACTCTGCAAGACACTCCTCGCAGATTACAATATACTTACTATTTGTAACATCCTTGTCAATTTCTAACCTACCATAGCTACAACAAATTGGACACTGTCCAACATAATATATCTTTTCCATTTTAATCTCCTTTTCAGTTTTTTAACATCAATCTATAATAATTGGACATTTCCATTCCATAATCACCAAAAGATGGAAATGCTGTCCAAACAGTTGATGTACCTTCTTTGACAACAATAGTTATATAATTCATTTGCTGTCCAAAATTAACATATCCAGTATTATAGCCAACATTTTGGTATGGTATATTATAAATCGTTCCACCCATACCATCCGAAATTATTTTTGCATTTATTCTATTAGACCAAGCATTTTCAAAAGTAGTTTTGACATCACCTCTAACAACTCCATGCAACTCTCTTTGGAAGTTAGGAGCACCATGTTTTTGAACATGTTCAAGGGCTGTTCTCCCTTTTCGATCAACATTAGACCAATCTAACTTATCATTTAGAATCCCTGTCTCTACCTCACTCTCCTGTCCAAATTGTACCCCTATTTTCGCCTTTCCATCAACTCCATTTAATAATAATCCATTTCCACCACCCGTATTTTCTTCACTAGTTCCAAGTTGACTATTCTGGGCTTTCAACTTTTGGACTGACTGGTTATTGCCAAACGACTCCTTACTGTCCCCTCCCGGCATACGGTTCATGTTCATTGCCCCGTACTCCATATAGACATTATTCCCAAGCATCAATATCATGCCGCATTCTTCATACCTGTCCGTATTGTTCTCAAACACCTTATCCAGCAGGAGGTTATACCCTCCATTTTTTGCACGGATATCGTTTTCTACATATAACGCCGTCGCACCGGCAAGCCCGTATCCCCCGCCAGTTATGATAGCAGGCACTACTGTCGTTGTAAAGGCAGACGGGCCTATGACTGCCGCTGCATCCATCCCCGCCGCCAGCCCTGCAACAGGTGCTGCCATGACTGTCCCATATAAGACTGCCCCTGTCGTTGCACCTGCCACGCCTCCGCCTGCCACGCCTAATGCAAAGTCTCCCCAGCTCCTGTCATTCCCGGTCTCCCTGTCGCTTTCCACCATCCCGTCTGTTGCCGCTGACACACCAAA
>NZ_RAZG01000194.1 GCF_003612565.1 Roseburia sp. 1XD42-69
AAATACTCTTACATATCTAATTCTTATCAGGAAAGTCTAAAGTTCATAGACACAAGATTTTTTACAGCCTCAATCTACCCAACAACACCAAGTCCATGCTGATATTTCATGGCCTTTATTGGTCTTGTGACATATTCCTTTGCGTTCTGCTGAAATATATCGCTCAACTGAAAATTATGTACGTCCATGATTCAATACCTCTCTTCCTTCCTGATTTTCTCTAATTTTTCTTTCTTCCGATTCTTATATCTTACCCTTTCTCTCGGCTTATACTTATTGCAATGCTGACAGTAATGAGCATGATCCGCTTTTCTGCCCTTCTTACATAGTCCGGCACATACATAATATAAGCATGGTGTTTGTCTATCTGTTGCCATTAGCTGAATCCTCTTCTCTCTCAAAAATTAACTGTAATATTCTCCCATCTTCTAACTGGCAATCCACATGATAGTTAATATCATAATTGCCATAACATCCACCTTCTTCAATCCTTCCTATATTAACAATCTGATCCATATATAAATCATAGCTTCCAAACCTCGCCGGCTCACCTTTATCATAACCATCATATTCAAAAGATACTTTCACCAATATATACTTGTTCTTACGATAATCGTTTGACCATCCTAAAGAATTAAAATGCAGCATCACTTCTTCGTCTTCATTATGATTGGCTAATACTCTTATAAATCCTTCATGTATCTTATGTTCCTTAAATAAGTCAACAAAATCATTCCATTCTTTACTATCCTTATTGGATTTAGGGATTCCTAACCTCTTCATATTGGATTTATGCAGTTTATAAAATCCAATGCTTTGTATTATAAGCACCGTTACTACCAAAACACTTATACCGATATACCAATAACTCATTAATTCATTCCTCCGTTTCCTTCTCACATATAAATCCATACCCATCAGCAAACTCTCTCATATCATCGAAACAAATTGCTGATTTAAAATCTGCAATCTTGCCACGCAGAAACAACCATTTAATTATCTCTGCTGGTTTAACTGATATCCTGTCTGCAAACTCTTTAATTGTCATATAATCAGGAATATTAATCTTCTGTAATTCAATCCCACCTTGCATAGCTTCAAGAAATCCTGACCATTTAACATCATCCACCGGATTACAGCTTTCAAGATATTCCTCCGCTTCTTCCAGACTGTCCACTCCATCAACAATGACAGTTCCACGCTGTACCACTTTTAATCTAAAGATTCCCATTCTGCCGATTCCTCCATCTTCATTTACATATTTTTTCTAAAACTTCCTGCAAGCGTTCCCTTCCACTTTGGATATAATATAAATTATCCCCGATTTTCAAACCTTCTCTTTGCTTATGCGCTGTAAGTACCTTCTGCTGAAAAATATGGATTCCCACATTCACACCAATACAAAACGCTTCATTTTCCATTAATTGTTCCAATATTAATTCCCTCCCATCATATAAAATTTTCCAACTGCTTCCTTATTTGTCCTGGCTGCAATTTTACCACCTTCTTTCTAATACACTGTTCTCCTTTCCAATAGATTAAATTTACAAGTTCCATTATCTTTTTCTCTATTTTGAATGTAAACGGTAGATAGTGCGTACCTCGACTAGGGCGGCAAAATATGTGACAATAGGCTATATTTCTATCATG
>NZ_RAZG01000195.1 GCF_003612565.1 Roseburia sp. 1XD42-69
TAGTGTCTGCTGATTAACAAAAATACAGCCTAAAACTATTGATTTTACTGCATTCTTCCGGCATGTATGGTAAAATAAATTGTAAAGGAATCGAATTCTATGATTCGATTTTCACACAGATATTTTGAAAAATACCACCATACAGGAGCTGAAAAATGTATAAATCAGACAACAAGTTACAATCATCCTTTCTCGATTTCAATCAACCGATGGGATTGCACATGAATTCGGAAAACCGTTGGATCAAGATGGCAGATATGATCCCGTGGGATGTGTTCGAAAAGAAATATAAGCATCTTTTTAAAAGCAAAACTGGGAATGTTGCAAAGCCTTTACGCATGGCGCTTGGCGCTCTGATTATACAGACCAGGTTTCAGTTTTCAGACAGGGAACTTGTACAGCAGATAACGGAAAATCCTTATCTGCAGTATTTCATCGGTCTGCCGGGGTATCAGGAAACTCCACCGTTTGATGCAAGTACGCTGGTTCTTTTTAGAAAGCGTATCAGTGCAAAAATGCTCATGGAAGCAAACGAGTATCTGCTTGAGGAGAATAAACCCGATAAAAAAGAGGATGACAATGACCATCACAATCCGCCTTCCGGCAATGGTTCCGGCGATCCAGGTAAAACAGATGAGTCCAAAAACAAAGGCACTCTGATCATTGATGCAACCTGTGCCCCAGTGTATATCAGATATCCCCAGGATGTATCCCTGTTGAATGAAGCCAGAGAGAAACTGGAAGAAATGATTTTGTGGTTTCATAAAGCATACGGTGTCGTACTTCCGCGAAGAGACTGCAAGGCTGCAAGGAAACAGTATCTCGGCTTTGCGAAATCAAAGAAACACTCAGCAAAGCAGATCCGCAAAGCCCTAAAGAAACAGCTTTCGTATGTCAGACGGAACATTGGATATCTGGAAAGCTTTATGTCAGCAGGTTTTGCCCCAAGACAAAAGGATATCCCGACGATACTTACCATCTTCAAGCTTTATGAACAGCAAAAATACATGTATGATAACAAGGTTCACAGGGTAGAGAACCGGATTGTGAGTATCAGCCAGCCCTGGATCAGACCAATCGTGCGTGGAAAGGTAAAAGCGCCCGTAGAGTTTGGCGCAAAGCTGGATCTTAGTATTGATGCGGAAGGTTATGCAAGGATTGAAAACATATCCTTTGATGCCTACAATGAAAGCGCCTGCCTGCAGGACGCTGTTAATGCTTATTATGAGCGAAGCGGATACTATCCAGAACGGGTTCTTGCAGACCAGATATATCGGACAAGAGATAATCGGTCCTTCTGTCAAAAACATGGAATTCGATTATCTGGTCCAAAGCTTGGGAGACCAGGAAGGGAAACGACAAAAACAGATAAACAGACAGAATACCAGGATAATACAGATAGGATTGAAGTGGAACGCAGATTCAGCTTAACCAAACGTTGCTATGGAATGGGCAGAATCGTGACCAGGCTTGAAGATACACAGCTAACTTCTATTGCATTATCTGTATTTGTTGCGAACATCATAAGGATGCAGCAGCGAATACTTTCTGCACTTTTTTATCTGCTGGACATTTTAAACTATAGGGAGGGCTGGTTACCTGCTTGTGTAGGTTAATCAGCAGACACTA
>NZ_RAZG01000196.1 GCF_003612565.1 Roseburia sp. 1XD42-69
GCTATCAGCTGTTTTTTCATATAGTGGTTATATTGTAGAATGTAAAGAAGTTGGCATCACCACCTTTCTTAAATGGTATTAGTGTGTAGTCTTGTTATTGTAATGATGTTTGACTTTCCTTGGAGTTGTTCGTGGATTTGATTCCCCGCTGCCCTTTTTGTCCCGCACCCGGTGTGATATGGCAAAATCAAATATGCAGCGGATGATGCCACTCTTTTCCGTATCTGTATCAGCATCCATATATTCCCCTATATGGCGGCTCAGACATCCGACAAGCTCATTCATGTTTGTCATATATTTGTTCTGATTCCTTTTCTGGTTTATGGTACGGTCAATAATGCCGTCTGTCTCTCTCTTTATAGCAAGAGCCAGGTTTGCAAGTAATACCGATATCCAGAATTCCTGGAGAACAGAGTTCTCAGAATAGCCCCTGAAATTGGTGAGTCCGATCTTTTCTTTGACAAGCTTGTAATTCTCTTCCACCGGCCATCTTAGGAAGTAACACTGGCGGAACAGTCCTTTGGCAAGGTCAAAATCATTTGTGATCAACGTTTCCAGAGTTCCGCTTGGGAGATAAAATTTAAGGATGCGTACTTTCCTGCCATCCAGGAAGAAAATATGGTCACTGATCCCGTTTCGGTCCATTGGAGCAGGCAGTGCATCGATATCTGTGTTAAATTTAGACCTTAACCGGAACAGATACCTGGCATGTAAGGAATCTTCGATAAAAGAAAATAAATTTTTTGAAGCATATCCCCTATCGAAGACAAATATGGTGTATAATAGATTTGTCCGTGCTTTGCTTTTTATATTTTGCATATGCCTTATGGCAAGGGTACGTTCACCGATGCTCATGGGTTCGAGCTGTGCATCAAGGATGCGGTGATTCAGTACATCGAAAGCAACACTGGCAATGGCAGTGGGAGAACTGGAACCTCTCCCTATACTGCCGTATTTATCGAGAAGAGTCTTACGGTTAGGAAGAGGTATTTTAGAGCCGTCAACAGCGATGATCTGCCGTCCCCATACACCCATGAAACGAGAATGGAAATCCGGGGAATCCCTGCTACAAAGGAAGTCAAGTACACGTTCGAAGCATTCTTTGAAAATAGAATGGTCAATGCCGGAGCGTGCCTTGCTGAAAGCCTGTTGGGAACATTTCACAGTATCAGAGATGGAAGCCCCAGACAGGTGCCGCAATTCGGTAAAGAATTCATCAAGAGATGCAGAGATGGTTTTCTTGGAATTTCTTAATAACAATTTGATCAATGTCCAGTAGGGAAGTTTCCCACAATTGCGAGTAAAAGCCCCTTTTCTGTTTCGGGCTTGTTCAAGGACATATGGATCAAGTAATGTGTTACAGATAATATCAGCTAAGATTTGAATTAATTTCATACGAAGCAGCTCCCTTCAAAAAAGTGATATAAACAAGGGCTGCGCCGCATTTTGGGGCGGTTTTGTCAATAGTAAATCTGCTGATTTTTCGACGAAAAATTTGTGCAATATTTTAATTGAGATAGTGGTCTTGAATGAAGAAAGGCACAGGGAACCCCGTGCCAATTAAAAGAAAAACACAATATGTTGTAGTTGCTTGAGTTAGGTTGTTAACATTG
>NZ_RAZG01000197.1 GCF_003612565.1 Roseburia sp. 1XD42-69
CGGAAGGCAAAGCAGCTTTCCGCATCTGCCGCCTTATCTGCTCCCGCTGTCGGCGTACCCATGCACTTCTTCCTTCTTCCATGGTTCCTTATTCACAGATATCCCTGGCGGAACATATTTATAGATGCAGAGGATAATCAGGAAAGTTTGACATAAAAATGCTTAAAATCTTTTACAAAATGCTTTTAAGCATTTTTCATTTTGCTTTTTAATCTCTTTCAAAATGCCAAAAGAAATATATATCCAAAAGAGCTTATTATTTATACAGAATAAAATTTCTCCAAAGTCGAGAGCATTTTCTCTTGACTGACAGGTTTTGTCAGATGTGCATTCATTCCTGCATCAGTTGTCCTTCTTATATCTTCACTATATGCGTCTGCTGTCATAGCTATTATTGGGACTGTTACAGCGTCAGTTCTTGGCAATGTCCGGATTGATTTTGTAGCGGTCAGACCATCCATCACAGGCATTCTCACATCCATTAACACAGCATTAAAAGTATTCTCAGGCGAATTATTAAAAATATTAACAGCAATCTGTCCATTTTCTGCCGTCATTACTTCAATCCCTTCATCTTCCAGCATAAATTTTGCAATTTCCATATTCAGTGGGGTATCTTCAACTAACAGGACTTTCATGCCGTCCAGATGGGCATTCCGTTCCTGTATGCTTTCCATTTTATTCTCTTTCTCTGCAATGCCAGACATTATCCCTGTATCAAATGTTACCTCCACAGTAAATTTACTGCCAACTCCCGGCTTGCTTGCTACCTTGATAATCCCCCCCATCAAATCAACCAGTTTTTTTGTAATAGCCATTCCCAATCCGGTTCCCTTATACCCATTGCAATTTTCGCTATTTTCCTGTGTAAAGGAATCCCAAATTTTTTCCAAAAAATCCGGTTTCATACCAATTCCGGTATCCTCAATCTCAAAATGGTATATCGCCTTTCCGTCTCCAGCAGAAACCTCCTTTACCTGAAAAAAGATTTTCCCTCCATCCGGGGTAAACTTAATGGCATTTGATAAAATATTGATAAGTACCTGACGCAGATGTAATTCATCGCCAATTAGCAGAGGATGATGGAATATACCAAACTCCCTGACAAAATCCACCTTTCTCTGTGCCAGCAGACTTTCTGCAATTAGTGCACAACCGTTAATCACCTCACGTATATCCATCCGTTCATGGTTCATAACCATTCTGCCGCTTTCAATCCGGCTCATATCCAAAATATCGTTAATCAGGGATAGCAGATGTTTGGAAGAACTGTCAATTTTCCCTAGACAATCAAGAACCCTATCTTTATCATCAAAATGTTTCATGGCAATACCTGTCATTCCAATAATGCCATTCAGGGGTGTCCGTATATCATGGGACATATGGGATAAAAAAGCACTTTTTTCCCTGCTGTTGTTCTCTGCCCGCAAAACGCTCTCTTGTAATGACAGATTTTCTGTTTCCAAAACCGCAATTTTCTTTTTTAACTTTTTCACTGTTTTCTTCTTTTTCATAGCTCCTCCATTCCAGTAATTGAGCGGTCTCGGAAACTCTTTAAAGCCCGTATTTCCGTTCTTTTTCGATTTCTCTTTCTTATTTCATCCTC
>NZ_RAZG01000198.1 GCF_003612565.1 Roseburia sp. 1XD42-69
CAATGTCATTAACTTAAGGAAAAGAACAATACCGGATGTCTTTACACCCATTCATGGGATAAAGACATCCGGTATTGTTCTGGGAATCAGTCTTACCATTTGACGATCTTCTACTGTAATTATTATGCAAGATGATTTCATGTGCTATAGCTTTGTTGTTTAATAAGCTCTTTTATGCGTGTTTGAATATTTTCCCGCAAGCTGCCCCTTTGTCCGGTGGTAATGACGGTCTGGCCTGATTGGAACCAGATTTTTGCTGATGTCTTCATAGATCTGCTGGAACAGTCTGTCCTGTTTCTGCGCATCTGTTTCCAGCAGGATATAAATCAGGTCATTTTTCAGTATCCCTATGCTCAATGTCCGATTCACCATCATTTTATGTTTCCTGTGTTTTTCTTTCTCATCCAGCTCCGCTTCCGCGTCACGAATGATGTCTTCCGCAAGGTTGCTGACATAGATTGTGCTGTAGATATCCTGCAGCAGCAAAACCGGCCTGGTCCCTGTGAAGTTCTCTATCTGCAGACGGTCTTTGAGCGTTTCGTATGCCGTTTCAATTCCCCATCTCATATGGTACAGTTCCGCAATCTGTCGGCTGTCAAAGGTTTCCGACGGCAGATTTGTGATGAGCACTTCTTCCTTCCCTTCCGGTAACGGCACTTTGACCATACGCAGGGTGATGTGCCCGAGTTCTTCCATCCGCTGTCCGATATCCGTTCCTTTATAATGGTTGATCCGGCTTTTGTCCAGACGGATGTCCACCCATGTGTCCGGAAAGGATAATGAGGCCTGCTCTTTTTTATAGTCACTGGATTTGAGGCGCACAAGGAACAGGACGCCCTTCTCCATCATCCTGATAAAAGCCGCGGTGGAGGGATAGCCCCTGTCCATGACGACCAGAAACGGCTGTGACGCGCCGATTGTTTCAGATACACGGTCGATCTGTTCTTCCGCCAGTCGCATTTCATCAAACTTACATTTACAGCAGTCGCTCTCCAGGATCATGCGGTTCATCACGTCATACAGACACCCGAGCCCTATGGATGCCTGGGGTTTTGTTCCTTTTCTGCTGGATGTCCCAAATGTATCCAGCGTTTCCCTTGTGGTTGGGATATTGATTCCTGAGCCGTCTGCCGCCAGAACCAGATATCCATGGAAGTGAGAAAATCCAGGGTCTGCATAAAAGTTCCTGTTATGATGGCGGTAAAGCTCATAAAAAGCCAGCGGGTTCAATTTCATCCGCTGTTTCAGATAGCCCGGCTTTGATATTTCCATTCCCGGGTGTGCGGTTTTCATATAATTGCGCAATTTCAGACTCAACGTAATCCCCCTCCGGTTTATCATAGTAAACATAAGATCCGTTAACGGCATCTTCCGGTTTCTTATAAAGGATGCCGGATTTCCATTTCTACAGAAATCATAAAATTCATCCTGATGGATCAAACTGATATCACAACAGGTATGTTTTTGAGAATTCTTCATAAAATCACCTGCCTTATGGGAAAAAACATCAGTTATTTACTTTTATTATACAATAAAAATACAGAAAAAAGGAATCTTTTACAATTCAAATGTAAAAGATTCCTTAAGTTAATGACATTG
>NZ_RAZG01000199.1 GCF_003612565.1 Roseburia sp. 1XD42-69
TTTAGTACCATATAAGTGTAAGAGATAAAGCATTTCATCAGTGCTTTACCTTCTGCACTTATTTTTTTATGATAAGGGAGTAATTGGTCTGGCGAGGCGCTTTTTGGATTAACCACATCCGTCATAAAAACCGTCAACCACCCCTTATTATAAGCAGTCGTTTAAGCAGGTTGAAACCCGTAAGGTGCTTTCGTGTAACGAACTAAAATGAGTGGTAATAAGTGTGGATGGGACAATTACAGATTTATTTTGGAGGTTACAGATGATAAGTGTAGGAATTGATGTGTCAAAAGAAAAAAGTACCGTATGTATCTTGAAGCCTTATGGTGAGGTTGTGAGCAGGCCTTTTGAAGTCTGTCATGTGGAGAAAGAACTGTCCGAACTGACTTCCATGCTGCTGCGTCTGAATGATGATGTTCGTGTAGTTATGGAAGCCACCGGGATCTACCATTTGCCTGTATTATGCTATCTGAAAGAAAAGGGGCTGTTTGTGGCAGTGGTCAATCCATTTGAAATGAAGGAATACCGCTGTCAGGGGTTAAGACGTGTGAAAACGGATAAGCAGGATGCCATTACAATCTCTAACTATGGGATTGACCATTGGTACAAGCTGAAGAACTATGAGGCAGAAGAAAGCGTCTATGCGGAGCTGAAGCTTTTGGGAAGGCAGTACCGTCACTATATGCGGATGCGTGTGGAAAGCGTGTTGGAACTGACTCATCTTCTGGACTATACGATGCCTGGGATCAAAACGCTGCTGAAAGGCTGGAATGAAACAAATGGGAAAGATAAACTGGGGGATTTTGCGGAAGAATACTGGCATTATGACAATATCACGAAGAAATCGGAGGAACAGTTTATAAAGAGTTATTTAAAATGGGCAAAAGAGAAGGGATACCACCAGAGCCAGGATAAAGCCGTCAAGATTTATGCGCTGGCAAAAGAAGGCATCCCCACAGTATCCTCCGATACCCCATCGACCAAAATGCTGGTACAGGAGGCAGTACGGGTGTTACGAGAAGTCGATAACACTCTGATGACTATTCTAACACAGATGCAGGCATTGGCCAAGAGTCTGCCGGAATATCCGGTTGTCAGGGCAATGGGAGGTGTTGGAAATGTCCTTGCGCCTAAATTGATTGCAGAGATTGGGGATGTGAGAAGATTCCATAGCGGAAAAGCCCTGATAGCCCACGCAGGAATCGACGCGCCGCCATATCAATCAGGGCAGTTCATTGGAACAGAGAGAAAAATATCCAAGAGAGGATCTTCCAGTTTGCGTAAGATCGGATATGAAGTGATGAGATGCCTGAAAACACATAAAGAACCAGAAGATGCGGCAGTATATAGATTTATTTTGAAGAAAGAAAAAGAAGGAAAGTCAAAACGTGCAGCAAAAATAGCGGGATTAAATAAATTCCTTAGGATTTATTACGCACGTGTGATGGAAGTATACCAGAAGTAAAAAAACTAAAACAGAGGATATGGCAGACCGGATTTTCCACCGGTCTAATTGTCGTGGGAAAAATTCATACCCCAAATTTATTTAAAAACCTGCTAAAAAGTCTTGACTTTTGTTAGCAGGTTTT
>NZ_RAZG01000200.1 GCF_003612565.1 Roseburia sp. 1XD42-69
GATAGCCTAAAAATGGGCAGACTTCTCCTGTGATAGGGTTAGAAATTTATTGTGGCTGTCAAGGTCCATTAACAGTTGTTATTCCAACTGTGGCTGCAGGTTACGGATGTTTTCCAGTGTCTCGTAGAATTCTTTCTTGTAGGGACAGCTGCTGCATAGCTTGAAATATTTATATCGTGCTGATTTTACCACCCTTGCGGCTATCTTCAGCAGTTTTAATCGTATGGTATCAATACGCTGTTTTCTCATACTGGCAGCAAGCGCCAATCGTCTAAACCAATTGAATAGGTTATAAGCTAACGCATGAACCAGAAGGCGGTTCGCGTTTACCAGCTTTGAGGAACTGCTTACAGAGGCAAAGTCAAAACCGCTTTTGCATTCCTTGATGAAATTTTCCATCTTGCCTCTTCCGCAATAGAACTGGATCACCTGATAAGGTTCCATTTCCAGTGTTGTGACAATAAAGGTATACAGATGGACCATCTGCCCATACGGCTTTTCTATTTTAAAGACCACCCTGCGTGGATGGTTCCATGAACCGGCCTGGTATAGGAATGCCCCATACTCGACGGCGTAATCTACCTGGTTGAATTTCGTTGCACGGTACAGTGCCTGGTTTTCCTCTTCTGCCAATTCACGGAGTTTTGCATTCTCCTTGAGCCGGATGGCATATTTGCAGTTTTTATCTTCAAGAACTTCATACAGGTCTGGTGATGCAAAGCCACTGTCACCGCGAAGAAAAAGCGGCATATCCGGGAAATCACAGAGGAATTCATCCAGAAGGGACTTCATAAAAATATCTGCCTCTTTGCTGCAATACATGGTGCCGTCACGAAGCTGTGCTTTTAGCAAATCGCCGGTCAGCCCGTCGTAGCACAACAGCGGATGATAACCGTGGGCCTGATAATGGTAGTTGAAACCTTCCCCTTCCTGATTCCCATAGGTATCAAGAAGTGTGGAATCAATATCAAAAAGCATGAATTCCGGTTTCTTTATGGAATAGATGACTTTACGGAGTTCACGGATGATCTGGTTTAACTGGCTGAGCGTATCTCCATCCATGCGGTTAAAAAAGCGTGACAGGGTAGGCTGGGATGCCAGGGCATCCTTCTCTAAAATAACTGTCATAACAGGTTCGTTTGTCAGTTCGTCCGCACAGTCATCCTCAAAGTAGGAACTGATAATCTGGTAAATTACCTGCATCAGATTCGTATCATCCTTATGGATGCGGAACCATGCGGTATCATTGGTTTTGAACATACGATTAACGAGCTTGACCGCTCCAATCTTAAACAGGAACTCTTTGAACAGGAGAAGTCCTGCATCGGAGGATAAATCGCCTCCGTCAAAATTAATTTTAATTTGGCTATTGCTTTCTAAGCTTATGGTGTTTAATATATCCATATAAAGACCCTTTCTTTGGTTTTGATTTGGATTGGACACCTAAATTTTACCATAGATAGAGGTCTTTTTCTATTCACTAAATAAGTGAAAAGCAATATTCAATTAAAATACAGTAACTGTGCGGGTTTCAGCAGTTAATGCTGTTATTCCGTGAATAATTCAGG
>NZ_RAZG01000201.1 GCF_003612565.1 Roseburia sp. 1XD42-69
TAAGAAAGGTGGTGATGCCAACTTCTTTACATTCTACAATATAACCACTATATGAAAAAACAGCTGATAGCACCAAGGGGGAAGTCCGCCCTTTTTTAGTGTATTTTTATCATTCCTATCATCTATTATTGTTGGTTCAATGGCTTAATCCTGTTGTAATGTCATACCACTACTAAGTTGTTAACATTGGATTTCGATTTCCTGTCTGCGGAGCTTCCCCCGGCGTTTCCCGTCAAGGGCTTCCGATTCGTGGATTACGATTTTCTCCACAAACTCCCGCAACAGGGTAGGGGTAAGTTCCTCAAAGCTGGTGTACTTGCGGACTACTTTCATAAACTTTTCAGCGTTTGCCGTGGCTTCCAGAGTCCTTGAAAGCTCGCCCTGCAGAACGGCGGCACGCTCTTTCAGTTCCTTTTGCTCGGCTTCATAGTCTGCCGAAAGTTCCGTGAAACGCTCGTCCGATATGCGCCCCGCCACGCTGTCCTCATACAGCCGCTTGAAGATAGCGGAGAGTTCCGCAATCCGTTTTTCTGCCGCTTCCAGTTCTTTCTTCTTGGCGGCGTTCCGGCGTTTGCTCCCGTCCTCGGTCTGCTCGGTCAAGAGCTTCATAAACCGGGCTTCGTGCTTGGCGGCATAGCTGGTGACTTTCCGCAAATTCTCCGTCACTCCCTCGGTCAAAAGGTCGGTGCGGATAAAGTGCGCCGTACAGTCACGGGTGCGCTTCTTGTAGCTGCCGCATATGTAGCAGTCCTGCCGCCGCTTGTCCGTCTGATACCTTTGTTGGTACATGACGCTGCCGCAATCGGCACAAAAGAGTATGCCGGAGAACAAGCCCACTTCATCATAGCGGTTGGGGCGTTTGCGCTGCTTGCGTAGCTCCTGCACACGCTCCCATGTGTCACGGTCTATGATTGGTTCGTGGTGGTTCTCAAGCCTGAGCCGGAGGCCCAGCCGCCCGCCGAGACCCAGCCCCCGGAGGACGGGGACGGCGAGGACAAGCCGGATGCGGAGAAACCCGCGCCCAGGGTGAACCCACTGCCCGCCCTTATCCTTGTGCTGGCGCTCTTGGGCGGAGGCGGCTTCTTTGCCTATACCAAGTTCTTCAAGGGAAAGAAAAAGGAACAGGCAAAGCCTGACCCGGACGCGGATTATCTGGACGACGAGGAGGACTACGGCCTCCCGGAGGATGCCGACCCTGACGATGAGGACGGGAGCGAGTTTGACGGGTCGGACGATGAACCTGTGTAAGACGGGGGCGGCGTAGAGCCACCTATATCTGATAGAAAAGCCTGGGGCTGACAGGTTCAAAAGCAACCCCAGGCCCTTTTATAAAACAGGAGGTGCGGTTATGCGTATTGGTTCCCGAAGGTTTCTTGCATTTATGCTCCTTCTGATGATTTATATGTAGCTGATAGTCATTTACTAAACAACTTTACCAACAACTCCAAAAAACTATGGCTAATATGGCATATCCCATCTTCGACAGTTACAGAAAAACAAAGTGGCAGAATCCCTTGAATTTATTGGGGATATGCCACTTTT
>NZ_RAZG01000019.1 GCF_003612565.1 Roseburia sp. 1XD42-69
ATCTTTTGATTAGCGAAAAATACATTGCATTTTTTTGTAGCCAAAAGCGAAAATGATATTGTAGCATGACACCATTTCATCACTCGAACTCGATTTCCTATTAGCATTTTAATGTACGTTCAAAGTTAAAAATTATTTGTAAATTGAATATTTTTATAATACATCCACATTTTCCAAACATTTCATGTAATTATAAATCTCACAGAAATCTCACGTACTTTTTCTTCTATTAGATAATTTATAAAATTATTGCTCCGGTTCTTAACTGATATTATAAGGTAGACATTACAGTGTTTCAACAAATTTTATAGGAGAATTACAGCAAAAAAAGACGCCCAGTTTATGAACGTCCTTTTTGACAACAGTGTTGCAGCACTACTTGTCCAATGGTGAAATCAATGAACCATTCCTGGTATGTACAATATTGGGCTTGCCATCTGGTTCCCTTACAATCAATTCATCGAGTTTGCAATTCAGAGCTTCACAGATTAGATCTAAATGTTTCAAATTTACTCTTTCAACTAACTCATGGTACAATTCATTGATTGTATTCGGCCGGATACCAGTAGCCCTTGCCAAGTCTGCCTGTGTCCATCTGAGTTCACCGAGCTTTGTAGATAGTAAAATTCTTATCATACGTCTTTGCTCCTTCCGCTATAAAATAGCACTATTTAATCAAAAAAAGTGACATAAGTTATTTTATAGCGATTCTGGATATATCCTGTCGAATACAGTTATAGACAAATCTTTCTATTTAGCAGGAAAAACGAATAATTGCTATCTTTTTTCACGTTCTATCTTTTCCCTAATTGCCTCTTTAATAAAGCCATTAATACTTTTTCCCGCCGCTTTCGCACTTTCTGACAACTTCTCATAATCATCCCTTTTTAAATCAAGAGGAACACGCTTTAACCTGTCTTTCGCATACCGCAGACTTGCCTTTTTCTGTGCTTCCGTATATTTTTCTGCCATATTATCACCTCATAGAAATTATAACCCCATTTCAAAC
This sequence comes from Roseburia sp. 1XD42-69, assembly GCF_003612565.1. Taxonomy (GTDB): domain Bacteria; phylum Bacillota; class Clostridia; order Lachnospirales; family Lachnospiraceae; genus Roseburia_B. Next base: position 1,010 of record NZ_RAZG01000019.1, read on the forward strand.
GCACGTATATATGCAACATACACAATTATGTACGTATATATTTGTAGACTTTGTGTATTGATATATATGTACGTATATAGTATAATAGTTTTATAAGGAAGGAGGGATGCAGATGGACAAAAAAATAGGCAAGCTGATAAAAGTGGTACGAGCACTTACACAACTTGCCTTAGAGGTTGGAACTTTGCTGGCAGTCATTAAAATGATTGTAGCAAGTCTCCAATAGCAACCGGGGAGGTTTCCCTCCCCACATAAAAAATATAACAAAGTCCATCTGAAAAAACAATATGTTTAAAAATATTTTAAAATTAGCGGCAGTAGTTATCTGGATGGTAATTGTAGTAATTGGTTTAATTGTACTGTTTGTATAATTTATCAAAGGAACGGAGGATGTTGGAAATGACAATCAGCGAAAAGAATATAGTAAAAAGATGGAACATGATGGCAAGCAAGGATTTGGGATTTGATAGAAACTCTGAGGCAAGAGGTTTTGCAGAATTTTTCAGAAGCATTTTTGAAGATGGGAACACACAGCCAAGAGGATATAGATGTATCAATCCTATAATTAGAGGATTTGCTTTTAATAACAGAGATTTGGAGATAGGGGTTGTTGAATGTCTTGATTTAAACTACATCAATATTACCAAAAAAGCCGCAATGGAATTGGACTGGTACTTAATGAATAGCCTTGATTGGTTCGACCGTTATCAATACGCATTAGCAAATTAACCACACCACCCACCCGGCGGGGTTGCGCCGGGAGAAAGAAGGGAAGATATGAAAAAGTACAGAGTGAATGAAAGCGAACATTTTAACCTTATGAGTATGCATGACCATCTTAAATGCATGGAAATTAACGCACGGGAAAATAACGATTGGGAGGCTTTGGAAAAAGTCGAAGAACGGCTTGTAGAAGTCGATAATCTTTTAGAATCAGCTTATTGTATCGGTGCATTAGTCACATGGGAACAGCTTAAGCGCATCCGGGAAATTAGAGACGAAAGAAACACAATCCGTTACAATATAGCGATTCAGAACGGCGCAAACAACCGTGAAGCAGGATATTCAATCATGTAAAGAACAGGCGGCAGGGTAATCCCTGCTGCCTGTTCTGCTGCTTTTATCATTTGCCGGAATAAATCTGCTTTCCGTCATTGTCAAAGACTTTGTACCCTTTGTTGTGCTTGCAAAGGTCTATGGCATTGTCTTTGTTTTTAAATGCCCCTATCTGGCTCTTGGCATCCTTCCAGGATTTGCGTACCCTGTAGTAGCCTGTCCCGGCTGTGGAAGCCTTTTGTTCCGGGGTAGCTTCAAACCGTACATAATCCGGGATGGCTGTGATAAACAGGCCGCTCTTTAACTGATACCATTTTTCGTCTGCAGAAATGCCTGTGACAGTAAATGTGCCTGCTTTTACTATCTGGTCAACCTCCGCAAGCATGGAGGGGGCTTTTCGGATGTTTAAACCGTCAAATCCCTTGTAAATGACTTTTACCGTACCATTTAAGAGGTGTACCTTTTGGAGGCTTGTATCGTCACCTGACGCATCCACAGAGGGTATGGAGCAGGGCGGTACTGCCGCCCCCTCCATTGCCGCTTTTACGTCCTGCCTAAAACGCTGCATGGTAAGGCCAAACTTATCCCAGATATGGCCCACGTCCCCGTGGTTAGATGCCAGGCCCTTTTTATGGCCCTCCTGGTGGCTCATGATTACATTGGCATCTAAAGGATTAAAACCGTACTGCTTACACAAGAGGGCAAAAGCCTGCACTGCATTAGCGTATGTGGCCAGGACATGGGCTTTTGTGTTTGCCCCATTGCCTAACTCAATCCAGTTAGAGCCTCCTGTGTATTTGATGGTGGCAGGCTCTGTCATCTCTAAACTGATAAAAGCATTGTTGCCGCTGCCTTTTGCCCCGCTGCCGCAATGGTTGGCTTTTACATCAAAAGGTAAGAGCTGATAAGCTGCCGGGGCTTTGCCTACCACCAAATGTACACACACCGACTGCCCTGCTTTGTCCCAGTTTGCCGCAAAGACTAAGGGGTCAGGCTGGGGGCATCCCACGGAGTGGAGCATAATGCCTTTGGGAGTGATTTTTTTACTGTTTTTATAGCACTTGTTTTGGGTAGCGAGTTCCGGGATAATCTGGATACAGGGCTTTTGCCCAGATGTATGATTTACCTCTGCTTTATCATACTGTGTCAGGTTGTACTTATTGATAATAGACATAACCTTGTCCACATACTTAACATCTGTGGCATAACCGCCGTCTTTGATTATCTTTATGGCCTTTTCGGGGTCTTTTTCACCTGCCAATCCTGCAAACCTAAGCTTAGGGCCGTTTTTTGCCCCGGTAAGGTAACAGGAGTGGTCTTTTACGCTTGTCTCCATATCTGGGTATTTTCTAAAGGCTGCCGTTACCGTGTATTCCCTGCCGTCTTTTGTCTGCTCTTTGGTTTTCTTGGTGTGCTTTGATTTGCCATCCCAGGCAGATTTCCAGGTGTTTCCGCTAAGACTGCATTTCATACCGAAGAAATTGTTTGCCTTTAAAGCCAGCTCAGTAGTTCCATAGCCAGATTCCAGAATTGCCTGGGCGATAGTGACAGAGGCAGGAACGCCGCTGTCACTCATGTCCCTTACTGCGATAGGCGCTAATTTGTTTATAAATTCCTGTTGTGTCATATGTACCTCCTGTCCTACTTACTTTTGACTTCCGGGATTCCTGCCACTGATGTAAGTAAAGATGTTACCCCTGCAAGCGCAGCTGTTCCAACAACTGCAATCCAATCCACCTGCTGGATGGTAGCTGTTGCCGGAATCATTGCAACTGCCACCTGGGCCATTGTCTTTGCCGCCCTCACCCCTGCTGCCTGTAACCATTCTTTCGTGCTCACGCTTGTTTTAAATACATTGTTCTCAAACATGCTTTTCCTCCTTTTTATTTAATCAACATTACTACGATAGAGCCTATGGCTGTGATAATTGCCGCCCATGCCGTCCGGTTCATCCATACAAATTTTTCTTGTATTTCTTTGATGTCCTTTCCCTGCTGCACTGTCTGTTCATTTAAAGATATGATTTCTCTTTGGTTCTGGTAAATTTGATTTTTAGATTTGTCCCAGCTTTCAAGCTTGGTCTCTATTTTGATTAACCTTTCCAAAACTTCCCTTTCGAAGTCTTTTTCTTCTCCCACTGCCTTGTCCCCCTTTTTTTATTCTGCCAGCTCTGCACCGGAAAAAATTGTTTCTGTTTCCGCCAATTCTTTATAAATAGTTTCAAAAGAAATCGTTTCCCCGAAATCCCAATCCAAAGAAACATTCGTTTTGAAAGCACAAAAATCTTTTATTTTACAAAGCTCCTGGTAATGGTCAAAAAAAGCGTTTATTTCGTCAATTTCTTGCTGGGATTCTTCTGTAATTGGGGAGCCTGTAAGGATGGAGAGCCTTGAGATTAAATCATCTTTACGGGATGCAAGACTCAGCAGTTCCTTTTCCTGCTCCCTGTATGTACTGTCTGCGTAAGATTCCACTTCAACCGACATTTCGCTGTGATTTTTTGTAATGCTTCCTATTCTGTGGTAAGTTCCTGTAATTCCGTTGTCGCTTTTAATTTTCTTAAATAATGCCATTGTTTTTTCCTCCTGTTTTTAAGCTGTTCTTTCCCACGCATATACCACACGGTAGGGAGGCATGTTGTTGTGGGCCATGCTGGAACCTGTGCCCGCCGTTGTCCCCGAATAGGCGTGTTGGTGAAATGCATTGCGGCCGCCTGTGGTGCCGGAAACTCCATGGGTGTGGTTTGCGGATATGCCATAAGTTTGAACCGTATGGTTATGGCTGCCAGAAATCGAAGTTGTGTGGCTTCCGGCAGAACCGTCCACGCCGCTTATTCTGCTTGTCGTTCCGCCCGTAGTTAGTCTTACGTCTTTTTTAACATATGCCTGGTGCGTATGATCTCCGCCTGTACTGGTATACCCGCCATGGCTATGGTCTGCGCTAACCGTTCCGGTATTTGCAGAAAACGTATGTGCATGGTCGTTATTGTCATTTGCGGTAGTGCCGGAATACCCATGGCCATGTGATGGTATCTCTGCAACGCTAAGAGTATGGGACACCTCCCCGCCCGTGGTTCCGGCCTTGTATGCATCTCCGGCGGTCAATAAAAACGTATCCTTAATCTGTACCCAAGTACCCCCAAAGAGCTTACCTGGATTGGCAGAGTTTGATGATGTATAAACAGAGCCGATAGGATGGATTAAATCAAGTAATCGCTTATTTATTTCATCTATTTTGGTTTTTAAAAAATTATCATTGTCAACCAGTTTTTGTGTAACATCGTTAAACAAATCCGCATGTGCAAGATCGTCTTCCTCAAACTTCCGGACCACTTCCGAGTATTCCGGATTTTCAGGTACTTCAAAGTTCGCCATAATGTACCTCCTTAAAACATGTCGTCGATACGAAATGTCATTTCTAAATCATCATCTTTACCCTTAGATTTAAAAGTTTTTATACATATGATATCTCCCTCCTCATCATACAAGCCAATCTCACTGATTTCCGTGCCAGGAAGTTCATTTTCTGCCAATGTGCATTCATAACGGCAAGTTGTGTCAGATGGAAAACTATAGCCATTGATTACCTTCCGGTACAATTCATGCGTTAGCTCCCCCTGCCTTTCTATTGGTGCAAGGACATTCCCATCCGCATCCACTCCTCCATCCCCAAATGCCATTCCCTCTACTTTTGGCAGAGTAATTTCCCCCGCCCTTGCCATAGCTAACTTCTTCCTGCCATTTATGGTTATAATAAAATTATCCATCCAGGCTCTCCTCCTTATCCAATGCATTTAATTTCCGGGTTCCGTTTAACCTGACTTTCCCATTTAGGCGCCACACATTTCTTCTTGTTCTGACTGAAGATTCTATTGTGTTATTATTTTTAACCCCAAACCTCATATCCCCCATCTGGGCAATAAGGTTTTGGTTATTTACTCCCAAACGCATTACCAGGCTGTCAAAGTGTATTTTTTCAATCCATTTAAAATCAAATTCTACTAACACGACTTCATCAATGCGAAAGGTGGTATGGGACTGTTTGATTTCTTCCACTGCTTTATACGCCTCTTTAACATCCAGCCTCCCCTCACCCACAAAAGTCACCTGGAAAACATTAGGGTGTGGCGGGTGAAAATTAAACTCCCCCGGGTCATGGGCATCTGCAACCGTAACTTTAAATCCAGTAATGGCCGAAAGATACGTTTCCATTCTGTACGGGGTCATGGGAGCCTTAAAGTCTCGTTTCTGGTAAATTATCTTCCTTCTTTCCTCATAGGTTAGATAACGCATCACCGGAAGCCCCCACTTTATTTCATGGTAAGCAAGACCCCAGGTTGCAGTTTCGGGAAAAAATTGTTTCGGCAAATCCTCTATTAACTCTCTGGCAGTGTCATACTCCCTTCCCATAACTTCAAACATCCACTTTGCCACATAGGACTTATCATAAAATCCCCGGGTGACACAGCCAAGCATCCTTTTTGCGCTTTCGCTTTCCGGGAAATTCTCAATATCAAATGCCACTTTTATTCCCCCTTCCCTAAGAAAAATCAACTGTCCCTGTCTGTGGATACTCTTCTTTGGCAAAAGATATATTTTCCATGGCATCATTTATAAGAAACGCCTGGAAATCCTCTACACCACTTATACTGCTTATCAGAGGACGCACATCATTGTACCTCAGTACCCCTTCTTTTTTTGCTTCTTTATATAGCTGCTTTACTGCAAGGGAAAAGTCATCTTTTATCTGCTCTAAGTCCACAGTCCCGTCAAACAACAGCCCTGTACATTTATAGTTTATGGCTTTTGTTTCTGCAGCCACACAAATTAAAGACGCACAGGCCGTAGGCAGAAGCCTTCTGCTCCGGTCTTCCGGGGATACGATGTGGTTATATACATTTTCCACCAGGCTTTCATCTGCCGGCTGTCCATCCGTATCAATTAAAACCAGTTTCACCGTCCCGGGGCCTTGTGCAGCCGGGACTACAATACATTCCCCTGCTCCTGCATCTTTTGCCCAACGCTCATAATCAATGTCATTTCCCAGATAAGTATTGCTGTTTTCGTATTCCAGAGCAATCCGGTCGTACAAATCATCATCGGATTCCTCTTCCTTTCCTCCGGCGGTAGGTTCCGGGTTTGTCACGCTTATAATCCCGTCATTCGCCTCATCCATCATTGTGATTGTTTCTGCTTTCAAAGCAGATTCCGGTCCGCCTTCCACTGCAGTAACCTTAACCATGGCCATTCCATCTTCACCAATAATACAATCTTCGTCCGTGGTAAAATCAACCGATGGGCTGTCATCTGTAGCCGCCGTACAAAAAACAGTTCCTTTCAAAATTTCTGTCCCTGGGATTCCTTTTATTTCTAACTTCCCCGTGGCATGTGTTTCCGGATTCCTGTAAAGATTTATCTGTTTTGCATGTAAATCCAGCCATTCCCCCCAAGAATACTGTGGAAAGGCAATCATCACTGCCCGCACCAGGAAAAATTCTATCAATTCTGCCTTTTCCAGAGCTGCCGGCATGGTAAAATCAAAAGGAAAACCTCCCGGCATATCATCAATATCCGTCGGAAGGTCCTCCATCATCCTCTCGTGTATCTCTTCTGCCGTGTTATCCTCTAAAAAATCCGGCTTTGTAAATTCCGGCTGCATCCCTTTTCCTCCTTGCTCAAATAGTCACCTGAAACTTATAGGCATCAATCCCCACTACATCAAAAGTGCAGCTTACTGTATCCCCATTCCAGGTAAAAACAAAATTATCCACGCTTTCAGTTCGTGGATTAGTCATAAGGGCCTCTGTAATCGTCCTCTGCATCATGGATTCTACGGTTGCCGGATCGTCATCACAAACAGCGTCCTCAAGCTCCGTACCTATTTCATCCGGGTATGCCAGGCAGGAATACCGTTCTGTCAATGCAATTTTATAGCACCAAACCATAAACGCCTCCTGTCCGCTGCACTCCATGACACGGTTTGTACTGTCCCTGACAAAATCCCCCTTTGCCGGGTCCCATTTCATACTCCTTTTGTATTCCGTATCATATTCTTCCTCGTCCTCGTCGGAAACTTCCGGGACGTCAAACACCGGATACAATTCTTCCGTCATACTCTGCCCCCTTCCTTTATGAGCTCCTGACAGTATCCACCACTACAGCCTCACTTTCTATCCATACGATTAATACCCTGTCCCCAGGCAAAAGCCTTCCTGCCGACACATTACTCAATACGAAATACTCTCCTTTCCGTATGGGTATCGGGTAAGAATCCGACAAAAGACTCATATTCTTTTGGATTTCTCCAAATTCGCATACCGGGTCTGTTGCATTCTCCATGCGCATCCTTTTTACCATAACATTTGCCAGCTTATTTGTTCCCGGCTTTGACTTTGCCGCCATGCCCTCCCTCCTTCCGATTTATTCAAACGTGCTTTTGTCCACCCAACCGTTTACCTTGCTTTTTTTATCCTTATGTACCAGGTAATAGGGATGCCCTGCCCCGGAGGATATTTTTTTTATTTTAGCCCTGCCTGCTTTTGCAGAACTGCCTTTTGCCCCATTTTTAGAAGAAACATAATATTTTCCCCCTTTAAAATCCACGATATCACCTGTGGCATATCCTTTCTGCTTCACGGCTTTTTGCTTAGTGACCTTATCTTTTTCCTGGTGTTCCAGGTTCATTGTCATGCTTGCAGTATCCGCATCGTGGCGGATGCCTGTCACATGGTAGTATCCGGTGGAAACTTTTGCATTTTTTACATAAACCACGTCCCCTTTACGGATAAAAGGCACATCCGGTGTATTCAAGGTAATGTCCAGCTTCACGCTGCCATTTTCGTTTAAAATTTCTTTTGCGGCTGTCTTGGCGTCTTTTAAGGATTCATCCGTTCCCCTGGTATATATCCGTTGGCGTATGCCGTACTTGGTCAGGCCGTTTACTGTAGCCTGGACTTTGCTTTTCCCTTTGTCGTCCACTTTGCTCATAACCCGGACACGGGTCACAAGGTCAGCTATGCTCTTGCTGTAGTCCACGCTGGTGATATTATCTTTGTCAAAAACATAAACCGTGCCATTGTTTCCATAAGGAAGGATGCTCACCTTCCCGGCAGATGCACGGATAACGCATTTGGGCTTCCCTTTTTTCACAGCATCATCCAAAAATTCAAGTATAATATCCGACAAATACTTGCTGGAAAACTTCTTTTTCCCATGCTTCACATTTGGGCCGCTGTATTTTCCCAGGGTAACTTTCCAGTCTTTAAATATCTTCTTTATGGCCGCTTTCGTCCCTGTGCCTTTACTAAAATACCTGTTCTCCTGGCTCTTCTGCAGATTATACAGCTCATCGTAACAGGTGCATTTAAAAGCATCAGAATCATTTTTAAGCACCGGGTTCCAGACTGTCACATACCCCCTGGCCACCTCCTGTTTCTTTTTGCCGTAAACGGCTGTCACAACCACTAAGCATCCCGGGGTTATAAGGCTCTGGAGGTATCCCTTTGAAGTTTTATCATTCCGGCAGGAAAACGTAAGCCTCATGGATATTTCATTTACGCTTTCTTCCCACCCAAGGTCCTCAATATAATCCTTAATGTCATACTGCTTTCCTTTGCTGGTCACAAGGATAACATTGTACTTTATATTAGATACATCAATCACGGTATCACCTCCTAAGGGATAATGATTTTAGTTCCAGACACCAGACACCGTCCATGATCAGAATCTGTATCAAATTTTTTCTTTGCTGCGCCATCCAGCACGTCTTTGTTTCTTTGGTACAGCTCCATCCAGTTATCCCCAAATGCCATTTCTGTTTTAGCAATCCGGTACAGGGATTCCCTATCCCTCACAATGTGTTCCTTAATAATCACTTTTTTCTTCGTGCTCCGTTTTTTTGCTGTCTTTTTTTTCTTTTTGGACCCGCCGATTTTTAATTCTTTTGTAGTATAAATTTTCAGTTCCCTGGCTTCCTCAAAAGAAATATCATATTTGACATTTCCATACGCCCCGTAAGGTGTCACCTTAAAAGACGAAATCGTAACGTCCATGTTAATCCATGTGCCCGTTACGATAAGGTTTAAAACCGTCCCCTTTTTCATCCAGTTTTCCAGGGTCTTTATGCATTTTTCCGGCGTCTTCCAATGCTGGGACTTTACTATGGCCTCCCGTCTTTTTGCTTCGCCAAAAAATTCGCCACTCCAGGAAATATCTTTTACATCCGTCCCCTTGGGCACTTTTACGGTGCCTTGGGAAATGATGTTAAAACTCTGGTACCTGGCGGAATTTCCAGATTTTATTTCATCCGGAAGGGAAGAAAATACAAATTTGCCTTTTGATTTCCCATTCGGGAGTAGTTTAATATCCATTTACATCTTACGCCTCCTTTAATGGCAGGTTGGAGAAGATTTCTATTAAGTTCTCCGCAATTTCCCCACCTAATTCGTCTGCCAGTTCCGCCATATGTTTCCGGATTACCTGCATAATCCCATCGCTGTCCTGCCCTTCTGTTCCCTGGATAACAAATTCCGGCTGCAGGTTAACATTCACGCTTACTGCCGGGGCAGCATCTCCCCCATTATTGGCCTGGGGTACCGCCTGGTATCCTTCTGCGGCTGTATTCTGGCCACTGGGAGCGTTTTCTTCCCAGGCATCCATATCTGCCCCCTTTGTATAATTCTGCGTATACAGGCCAGAAGGGCCGCCTACAAATCCTCCTGCGGCATGTTCCCCAACTCCAAGGGCTTTCCCTGCCTGCTCGTACAAGTCTAATGCCCTGCCCCTGCGGCTTGGGTTCGTGGGGATGACAAACTCCCCGTATCCCTCTTCTGCCAGCCAGGATAGCTGTGGCCCGCTGACATATCCCCCTGCGGCATGTGTTCCCACTCCGGCAGCCGCCGCTGCTGTAGAGACAATCGAGGCGGGATTAAAGGGATTTAATAAATTATAGTGGGCTGTCACATTTACATTGGCCGTGGCGCTGAACGCCGGAGCAAATGCAGTATTTACCGCCCCCTCAGCTGCCGAACGTATCTCCCCGCTTTTTGATGTGATGCTGGTGCCAAAGGAATCTGACATTGCAGTTGCATAATTTTCCCCCGCTGTCATAAAAGGTTCCTGCACTTCCGGCCCTGCTATGAGTTCCGCCACATTTGGTATGGTGGCCTGTATGGTTTCCGACAGGGAAGGGAGAAGGCTCTGGGGTATGGACTGGGCTGTCATCTGCAGCCTATCCGTAATGGCTTTTCGGACATCCCCTTCCAGAGACTCCAACCCAAACCACTGTGCTATTTCATCTTGGGACCATGTTTTTGGATCACGATTTAATGTCAATGCATTATCCATAGCTGTCTGCAACTTTTCTGCCATTGTCCCTTCAATATCCGGAAGCACTCCTTCCAGACTTGAACCAAAGGCTTCTGCTATAGATTCTAGCTGGAAAGACTCCACTCGGAGGTTGATTTCCGATAACTGCGCATTGTAATTATCCTCAAGCTGCTGTTTCAGCTTCTCATACTCTGCCGCCTGTGCCCCGTTAATATCCCGTTCCGGGAACTGTAGATTTAGATTTGCAAGGCTTAATTCCAGCCCTTCATCCAGGTTCGCCGTCATGCTCTGCATATTTGCCTGTAATTCTTCCTGCAGGCTGGCAAAAGACTCCGCATCCAGTGCTGCGCCGCTGTACCTGATTTTCAGGGAATCCATCTTGGCATCTGCCTGGGCCTGTGACACCTTATTTGTGATTTCAGAGATCCTGTTCTGCAATTCCGTGATGGCGGATGCTTCGTCCATTTCATACTCAACGCCGCCAATATGGAATTTTACTTTGTCTGTGGTAGAAACTACCCCATCCGACAAAACCTCCGCAGAAACCCTCTGTAATTCCGCTCCGGCGCCGTCAAGCTGTGACTGCAGGCCGGCATACAATTCATTCAACCGGGTTTTCATGCCCTGACCTCCCTCACTGCCGTCAAACAGCAGATCCAGCGCAACCGTTGACTCATAATGCCTGTTCTCCACATACTCTTTTGCGCTGGAAACCATGGCGTCCACTTTTTCTTTGTAGCCCGTTATAAAATCATCAGATAACTCCAGACCAAGCCCCATTTTCCAGTCCATCTTTTCCATATCCCCCATCTGGGATTTTAAAGAAGAAAAAGATTTTTCAGAATCCTGGGATGCCTGGGCAAATTTTTTCACATTCTCTGCCTGATCCCCCAGAACTAAATCGTCTGCCAGCTGCTGGATTTCAGCCAGGGACAGGGAGATATCCCCAAAACTGTTCTTTAATTTCTCATTTACTGCCTCCTGGAACATAAGTCCCAGCTCCCCGGCGCTGACGTTTGCATCCTCCACCGCCTGGTTTAACGCCTCTGTTTCAAATTTCACATCATTTATGGACATTCCGGTTGCCTGGAACACTTTTTCTGCCTTGGCCGCCGCCTCCTCCGACAGTTTCAAATTTTCCTCATACTCTTCTTTTACTTTGTTTCCTTTGATCCACCCGCCGATTCCTCCGACACCAAAACCAATCAGTGCGCCGACAGCCGTGCCAAGCCCCGGAATGACACTCCCGATTGCCGCCCCCGCTGCCGCTCCTGCCGCCGCACCGCCTATTTTCCATGCTCCGGATTCCCCGTATGCCTTGGACTCAGCCGCATCCTCGGATTTAAGGCCTTTATAAATATCTATGCCGCCGCTTATCACAGATGCCGTCCCGGCAATTGCGCCGACAGCCGCACCGCCTCCGGCAAGTGCCATCCCTGTAGATGTCGTAGCTCCAGAGCCTAAGGCCGTGCCAAATTTCCCAGCCATGCCCATAAGTCCTGAGCCCTTTGCCATTCCAGTCCCGGCAAGTTCGTCTGCCAGTGAGTAGCTTCCAATTACCTTTGAGAGCAATCCTTCCTGGGCACTGCCTTTGGTCATATCATAAATTGTTTTTCCAAAATCAAAAGCTCCTTTGCCTGTTTTTAAAATAGGTCCTGCCGCCTTTGCCAGGAATGCAGCCGACATCAGCGAAGAAAGGTCTGCCGACTTACCCCCCGGAAGGAGTTTCCCAGCATTTTTCGTAACACTTAAAAGCCCTTTTCCAAGACCTCCGCTCACACTTTTCATATCAAACCCCTGGGAAAATCCCTGTGCAAAGGCTTTCCCTACACTCACCCCCTCGTTTACGCTTTCCGGCACATCAATGCCGAGGAGCATTAAAAGGCCGGCTGAAAGACCAGAACCTATAGCATTCCCGATCTCGCCGGCTTTGTCCATCACCATCTGTCTGCCATTTCCATTCCACCATTCCGAAAACGGCTCCGCAATAATCTCATCCCAGGCAATCTGCACTTTTCCAAAGAAATCCGCATTCTGCCATTCATCCGTGGCGGTAAATTCTCCAATCTTCTTCTGCAGGGCGGCAGCTTTCCTGTCCACGGAATCCATAAACCTGTTGATGGCATCTTCCACATCAGGCAGTTTTTCCGTTACCATTTCTGCAAAACTCTGGAAATACGGTGCCAGCCTTCCTCCAAGCGTATTTTTCACGCCGTCAGCAGCGCTCTGCAGCAAAGTAAAAGAACCAGCCAGGTTATCCAGCATAGTATCTGCCATATCTTTGGATGCACCGTCCGCATTTTCTACCGCCGCAGTCAAGTCCTTATAATCTTTCTCCGATGCATTCAATACGGCAAGAAGTCCTTTCTGGGCTTCTGCTCCCGCAATAGTATTTGCAAGAGCTACTTTCTGCTCATTGGAATAGTCTGCCGTCTTTTCCCTCAATTCTTTCATGACCAGCGACAGATCGTTTGCTTTTCCCTCAGAATTAAAAAACTCTATCCCTAAATCTTCTATCGCTTTTCTGGCCCCGTTGGTGTCTGTGGAGAGTCTTGTAAATATAGCGCTCATGGATGTTCCTGCCATGGACGCTTTTAACCCGGCATTAGCCATAAGCCCTGCCATCAGGGATACATCCTCTATGCGGTACCCTAATGCGCCTGCCATAGTTCCTGCATACTTAAAGGTCTCACCCATCATGGAGACATTGGTATTCGCACTGGAACTTGCCGCCGCCAGAACATCTGCAAAGTGGCTGGAATCACTGGCCTTAAGACCGAAAGCGGTAAGGGCATCTGTCACAATATCAGACGTAGTGGCAAGGTCTGTCCCGGACGCTGCGGCAAGGTTCAAAATCCCTTCGATGCCTCCCAGCATGTCGTTTGTCTTCCACCCTGCCATTGCCATATAGTTAAACGCTTCTGCCGATTCCTCCGCCGTAAACTTTGTGGTGGCGCCCATTTCCTTTGCTTTATCGGTCAGTCTGGCCAGATCCGAACCAGATGCACCGCTTACTGCCTGCACCTGTGACATAGCAGCCTCGAAGTCTTTGAACGTATCTATGGTATCTTTTAAACCGATACTGACCCCGAGGACTGCCCCGGCCTGGAAAACGGGATTACTTAAAAGGTTTAAGATTCCCCGGACAGGGGCAGTCACAAAATCCTTGGCCTGCATGGTAATGCTCCATGCTCTTCCGGTAAATCTTTTCAGCCCGCTTCCGATGGTAGATAATACCGGGGAAATCCTGTCCCTGGCTTCCAAAAGCAGCTCATACTTCTGATTTGCCCATTTTGACAGTTTTTTCTCTGTCTTTTCTGCCCGTTCATCAAATTTTGTAACCTTCCTGCCGGCCTTATCCATAGATTCCCCGGCTTTACCCGCCGCCTGTTCCATTTTTGACAATTTCTTTACCAGGTTGGATAATTCCGGTTCTGTTTCATCTAATGTCTCAATAGGTATTTCAATCCGTATCGTTTCCGCCACTGCCCTCACCTCCTTCCGCAGCTTCCAAAGTGATCATCATGGACTGGAGCATAAATATCTGTACGCCCCTGGGCTTTTGGTAAAATTCATCCGGGGTGATGCCCGTTTTCTGGAAAATATGGTGTAAAAGACAGGCTTTCCCCCCGGCTAATATCAGTTTTTTACTGTTTCCTCCAAATCGTCTTCATAGCCGCTTAACTTGTCGATAGCTTCTAATATCCGGTCCTTTTCCCCGGCTTTTAAAGTGCATTCAATAACATCCAGGCCGTTCATGATACGATCCTTTTTGGCATTGAGGGCTTTCCATACCTGCTTGTTATCCCAGAGTTTCTCCCTGTCCTCTTCCACCGTTGCCTGATAGATGATGTGTGACTGGTATTTCACACGTTCTGTTTCATCCGCCATTTTCATGCCCAGCTTTTTATTCCGGACATATTTGGTATGCTTTTTCCGGCACTTATCATACTCTTCCGAACTTAAAGGCCGGATGTGGAAGGCAAAATACAGTTTTCCTTCCCGGATAATCTCAATCCGCTGGGTCTCATCCTCTGAAAAGTTTGCTGCGGCAATTAATCCCTGGATAAAATCCTCCTCATTAAGCCGCAACTGGTTTTTCGTTTCCTCTTCGGTGAAATCTCTTTCCTCAATGTTCTCCTGTACTTCTGCCTCTTCGTGGATATCCTTTTTTACGCTTACTCCTGTTTTGTTGCTTAAATTTGCCATAATGCATTCTCCTTTTTTCTACAAAAAAGAGGGCTGCTTTTAAAAACAGTCCTCTCATGAATGATTTGTTAATAGATTGTGATAGCTGCTTATCAGATAGTAAGACGGCTCTGCAATGTAGGAACCGAATTACAGTGCAGACTCCAGTTTCTCTTAATTACATCCCCTGTCTGGAAATCCTGGATGGTGATATCGCCAGAAGGTATACAATCACGATAAACCACTCGTTCCTCAGACCCGTTCCTTCCTAGCAAAGAACCCTGGAAATCCCATACCGGCAGATTTCCTGTGGCCAATCCCTCCATATATTCCCGGAAAAACAAGTCAGACTCCACTACGATCTGTGACATTGTAATCTTTATACCTATACTTACATTCGTTTCAAGATCTATCACATTTCCCAGTGGATTATACTTGGCGTTTGTAGACGATGATGTTGCAGTAAATGAATCCGCCGACGCTAAAAGCACCCCATCTTTATTAAAAACAGCTGCATCTTTTCCTGACCGTGCATATCTGGCATCTGCTGATGATCTCTGATTTCTCATACTCTACCCCCTCCTTACTCATTCGTGCTGAACTGGAACCGGAACATCATATACAGGTGTTCCGCAGAATCCTTGTCTATCACGTCGATATTGAACCAAGCACTGTCCCCATCTGCGGTATATACAGTGCTTTCTGTTACTGTGCAGCTGACCAGTTTTCCTTCCTCCACCATAGATTTGCCGACACCCTGGATCTGGCTGACAATGGTCTTCCGTCCATTGCTGTCATTGTCCACTTTCCCAACCAGATCATCTGTAATATCATTGACACGGCGGATCAGCTCAAATCTGGTCTTTACCCTGCGGATTTTTCTCCATCCCTCGTCCTTGTCCTCTGTAAATACGGTCAGGGTATTGATGGCATTGTCAATCCATACCTGGTTTTTACTGCTTACGGAGAGCACCAGACATCCTTTCTTTTCCGCATCCACGATCTGGGTATTCGTCAGTCTTTCCAAAATATCCGTAAAGCCGTTTATCACTGTATGGGTCAGGGAAGAATTGGATGCACATGCCCCAATCATCCCGGCAATCCTGGCTGCTGTCTGGTACCCGTCAATCTCTTTCCCTTCCTCATTCACCCTGGCATTCAGAACATAATGCATTTTTTCATCATTAAACCCCAGGGCATGTTCAATCCTTTTATCCAAGTCTACCGTATACTTTTCCGCAACTACTCCCTGTGCCAGGGAACCGGCTTCAAAAATCCTGTTTAAAAATGCCGCCAAAAGAAGATGGATTACCGTATCCTCCGTATCTACGCAAATAGTATTAAACACATAAGGTTCAATGGCGGCAAAGGCATCGGAATAATCCTCTGTAGTAACTTCGGGGTTCTCTCCCTTTGTAAACGTTTCCTGGGAGATGTTAGCCAGTTCCGCTTTTTCCTTGCCGCTTACAAGTGACACGGCAAAACTCTCTGATTTTGCCAATCCCTCCGCAACAGCCGCCGCTTCCCCTTCCCCGGCAGGAAAGGCAAATTTTACAAACTCCTTTGTCCCTGTGTAAATAATACATTCCTTTGCCAGGGAATCCGTTATCTTTTCCCTGATAGTGACTGCAAACTTCTTATCTCCGGGATACATGGCAGAGATTTTCACTGCTGCTTCCCCGTCTTTATCGTTCAAATCAATGGATGCATTCGTGCCTCCATGCCCCACCCGGCAGGCAATAATCTCCTTTGCCCCGCCTGCCACCGCTTCCTTGATGGCGTCTGTGGTAAGTCCGGTTCCATATATGCTGCCATAATCCGTATCTGCATTCAGCTTGCGCACATCAAGAAGCGGCCCGAAATCAGCTTTAAAAACCACTGCGGTAACGCCGTTTACAATATCTGCTGAAGTATTGCTGTCGTTCCTGCTTATATTAAAATAAGCCCCAGGCCTGACTTTCTCTTCACCGATTACAAATGTTCCTGCCATTACTTAACCTCCCTTTTCCTGAATTTATCAATGATTTCTTTTGCCTGTCCTTTGGTACACTTTTTTACTCCTTTGTCCAGGAAAGCCGCCACCACGATTTCCCGGCGGACGCCAAAAAGCTTTACTGCATTTGCAGCAAACTCTTCCATAGTATAGACAGATGCATCCTGCCCGTTCTTTTCCCCGGGCGGCTTTTCTGCATGTTTGGGCCCGGCTCCCGGTTTTGTTTCCGGTGCCTGCTTTTCCAAAGTCTCTTCCCCTGATGCCGCTTTCTTCTCTTTTTCCTCCGCAATATTCTGTTTTCCTGCCATTTCCTTCCTCCTTTATCCTAAATTTTCAAGTTCCACGCTTTTAACCTCATGCCCCCTTGCCAGACCCCTTAACAGGCCATAGCGGACGCTTACAAATATCTGGCCGTCTTTTAGATAGTCAGATTTATAATTTGCCTGCAATTTCCGGATAAACATTGGCGAACTGTCAAACATGATGATCTCTCCGTCTATTGACATACGGTTTGCGATATCCGCCGCCATTTTCATCCTTACCCCGGAATCCGGACACAAAATATGGACGGCTATCCTTCCGTCCATCCATGCGATCATATACATTTCCCCTGCCTTTTCCACAGACAAAAGCCGGCAGTATATCACCGGCTTTTCAGAGGATGCCTCCGTTATTTCCTCCATCCTGTCATATCCCATGATAAGACATTCAGGATACAACTCCTTAATATATCTGTTTGCCGCCATAATCGGATCTGGGTCTGATGTCTCCTGTGAGGGATACTCCAAGATATCAAACCGGATCTCACTGCCTATGGTAAGCCCCGGCTTATCCTCTATGGTAAAGGCATCCGTCCCGGCCCAGGCAAAGCAGTAAGGGGAACCGCCCTTTGGTGTCAAAATCACATCCCTCAGGCACTCCTTCACGGTAGGTTCAATTTCTTCCGGACTTACTGCATCCGGCGTATTCTCACACAATATAGAAACAGATAACGTACCTGCACTGTGCCTTTCCTCGTTGGCCTGTAGGTCAAAATTATAAATTGCCTTGGGATACTGGCTATTCCCTTCCCAGCCCTTCATATCATCTCCCGGTGCATCCGGGCTGAATATGGCAGGGCGTCCGGCATATCTGGCAAGGCATCCGGTAAGTTTTTCTGAATCATAGAATCTATTATATATCAGATCCCCCAGCTCCATTTCCTTTTCCACCCCCTCCCTGATTTTCTGCATCGTCTGATCCTGTCTGCTCCGGCTTCGTTCCCTCTGTTCCGGTTTCCGGCTCTTGTGGCTCCGGATTCTTGGGCTCCTGTTCTGCCAGATCCGGCTCTTCTGTCCCGTCCGGTTCTATTTCTCCATCTTCCGGCTCTTCTGGATCCTGTTTCATCCCATACTCAAAAACCTCTGACATATCTTTTGACCATCTGATTTCCCACTGCCCTTCTGCCGCCTCCGATACCGGGATGATAAAATGGTTTATGACATTCCCGACCCCAGGATGGTACTGCACGGTCAGCCGGCTTTCTGTAGCCGATGTTACAATCCCCGCTTTCCCTTCCTCCCATGAGGAATGCCTGCCCCAGAGCAGATATCCGCATTCAATCCCGGATAAGTCAAAGGCAGACACAGGTTTTTCCACGACAAGTTCCATAATGCGTCACCTCCTATCTGTACGGCTCGCTGTAGATTTTCTTGATTTCCGGTTCTGCCAATTCCTGGATTCTTTCCTTGAACGGCCTCCTGGCCATCCCCTTTCCATTTTCAAGAGCATCCGCATATTTTTCCTGACTTTCCAACTGTGCGATAATTTCCACGCCTCCAGGCTTATACACTGGAACAACATGTTTATTCCAATGCTTTCGTAAATTATCAGTTCGGGAAGCAGGGGCTTCTCCTGGAGCAGATGCCCTATAAAGCTGCCCTCCCCGTAATTTATGGCCATAGTCTTTTAGCATTTTTTTTGTATTTCTGTTTGCTTTTCCATCTGTGCCGGGCTTCCTATATACCCTCCCGCTTCTCTGGCCTTTCAGCACTTTTAGTTCTGCACTTCGGATTGCGTTTACCGCCCTGTTCCCTCTGGAAACCGCTTTCCGGTTAATAAAATTTACTTGATCTTTCACTGCCGCCCTGACAGCCTTACCAGGACTTCCTTCTGCCCCGTCTACCCACAGTTTCACTTCACATCCCGCCTTTCTTCTGCATAATAGATAGTTGACAGCCCAAGGGCGCCTGCATCGTCTATATCTACGATATAAAATACACGTTCCCCAAGGACCAGCTTATCGGTCCTCTTTGCCTTTGGTTTTCCAGACTGGACAATGGTATGGGTAACCACATGATCTTTCTGGCTGTGGTTCGTCCTGTCATCATCCGTCGCCTCCGCCAGGCACCCCATCAGGGTATTTGTCCCGTCCCCGGTATGTTTCATTGCTACCCTGCCGTTTTTTAATACAACAGGTTCGTTTCCTTCCACAATAAATTGTTTAAAAAGGTTCCCGGGCCTAAGATACATCATTTTTACATTTTTCATATTTCCCCTGCCCTTTCATTCCGGTGCATCCCGGCATAAAAATAAGACGGCTTTTTGTCCGTCCCATTTATGCCAATGCTTAAGCCTGAAATGGATTCCGCTGACACTTCTTTTTTCAGCGCCTGGTAATCCTCCTTCCAGCGTTTGGCCCTTTCCCCTAATGACAAAGATAACGGCCCCGTCTTGGTATCCGCCTCATAGGCAAAACGGCGGCACAGGCTTTCTAACAGCATCAGTTTCGCCCTTTTCCACGACTTTGGATGGACCGCAAGAGCCGCCTGGATCTCTTCATCCGTCAAAGCTGCAGTGTCTGCCCCGCCCTCTGTCATCGTGTCCCCCAGTTCAAACCGCATACGGTCTTTGCCGGGGTTTATGACGTTCTCCGGCTCGTAGATATATGTGCCTTTTGCCATCAGGTATCATCTCCCTTTGTATCTGTGCCTGCGGGTTCGTTACCGCCTGTGGATGCCTTTAAATCCCCCTGGGTTTGGAATAGTTTGCCTGCCTGCTCTTTTGCGGCATTTTTGATGGTTTTGCGGCTGTCAGCCGCATGGAGGAGGATCAACACATTTTCACTCTTAACCTCAGCGATTGCCTTGGCCCCTTCCTCTGCGTTTAACTGAACAATAGAGAAAAACTCCTGGAGTTCCTCTGGGCTGGCCGGGATGACCGTCACCTGTCCATTCTCCCCGTCTGATTCTCCCTTTACCGGAATCTGGATGATACCATCAAAAGAAGAAAATCCGGGCACCTGGATCTCTGCCGCTGCCTGTCGTAACTCTTCTCTCTCCCGTTCCATTTCAACAACTGTCTGCTGTAACCCTGCCTTTTCCTGTTCCATTTCGGAGATTACCTTTTTAGACTCTTCCTGCCTGGCTTCCATCTCCTCCGTTGCCTTGGAAATAGCATCTGCCACAATCTTATCCACCTCTTCCGGCGTATACAATGCTGCTGCCCCTTCTTTTGTAGGAGATCCTATCTTATACTCTTTACCGCCAATTTCCGAAATACGGCCAATCCTTTTTAACTTCTCCGCCCTTTCCGGAAAGAGGATGCCATCCGGGATGATATTTCCCGGATAGTATGTATTTCCTCCTACGGTAAGAGGTTTCCCAAGCAATTCATATGGCATCTTTTCCCCCTCCTTACACACATTTCTTAAAATAACAGGCCAGGTCATCACAGGTCTTTTTCATATCTGCACAGACAAGGCCTTCCATGAACTCCGCATGGGTGCCGCCTTCCCCTTCAAAGGTATCCGTTGCCATATAATTTCCGTTTCCAAGCATATCCCAGACGAAGGTATATCCTGCTGAGGGTTCGTCTAATGCCGGGTGCGGAGTGGTATAGGAAAGCAGCGCCCCGTCCGGTTCACAGATAAACCGCATATCGTCCGGCTGGCCTTCCTCTGCAGCATTGTAGGCAGCATACAGGACATTGACTTCATCCACTCCAAACAGTTCCGCCAACACCTGCTCATTTACTTTAGCCGGATTTGCCGTACTTCCAGTGTATTTCACTCTCTCCAATAAATCCGGATGCTCTTTTAGGGCATTAAAAGTATCATACCCAAGGGTCAGCTTATTGGGACTCCTCCTGCCATCCAGGCGGATCTGGCGCACACGGGCATCAAAAAAGCTGATAGGGTCGGAATTGGCATCAGAAAACTTAATAAACTGACTGCCTCCCGGAGCTGTCCCTGATACAATCCCTTCAAACTCATTGGCCCATACCCCCGACTTAAAATACCCGTCTGCAAATTTAAGGTCCAGATGTAAAAGCTGCTGGTCTGTGATGTACCTGTTCTTTGTCCTCCTGGGATCTATAGACGGCGGAACGTTAGCCCTCTGATAATTTAATGCCCCAATCTGGTCAATTCCCGTAATAATCTGGTCCACTTCGCATTTATAACTCTTATCCGTATGTCCCATCTGGGCAGGCGGAACCTTGCCGAATTTCGGTTTCCTCTGCACATTATCCCTGGCAAGGTCGCCTTTGTTAAACACATAATAATAACCCGTTGAAAGATCAACCGGGCAGATGGGGAAAATTTTCGTTGCCACATAATCGCTGGCATCTGCAAAATATGCCATGCTCATATTGGTCAGATACCGGTTCGGCTTCCATCCCTTTGCGATACGTGCCTGCAATTCTGCGGCACTTCCCACTTCTCTTCCTGTTCCGCTCATTAATCATCTACCTCCTTATGCTGATGCAGGCTTATAACCTGCTTTGATAATCTGTACTTTGATCCATGTTCCGGCTTTTTGTGCACTGCTTAAAGCCATTCCGACGATAAAATCCCCGGCCTTGGCTTCCACCGCCAGCCCGGATGCATCCGCCGCAAGCTCCATGCCTGCGGCAATCTCTCCCCCGGCTGTCCACTTCCCAATATCCTTGACCTGGATATCCACGTCTGTCCCCGGCTCCACAGTTTCATCTGTTTCGATAAGGGAAATGCCAATCACATGGGCGCCTGCCTCCGGTTTTACCACTGATCCTTCTATTACTGCCAGGGCAATCCCTCTGGCATTTTCTAATTTCTCCCCTGCCGGAAATACGACAGTGGGGCTTTCATTGATACTTGAACCAAGATACGTTGATGCCATGTTTACTCCTCCTTCTCACATCTTTCCACAAGCGCCGGGTCAGCCATTAATACCTCGTCGATTGCCTGGGCTTTTGTCAGCCCCGTCTTTGATTTCATAAGCTCCACGGCCTTTGTTTCCGCTTCTGCCCATGCACCGCCGTCCGCACTTCCTCCATGGCCGGATTTCCCGATTTCAGAAAATACGCCGGATTTCTCCACTGCTTCCACGGTCTGGTCTAAAACGGCAATCATATCGTTATATGCTGTCCCCCCTACGGATCTTAGACTTTTAAACAGTGGAACCAACTCATCCTCTTTCTTCCCGATAATTGCATACTTTTTGGCAACTTCGGCCAATTCCTTTTCCTCAGCGGCTTCCCGGAATTTCTTTAACCCCTCCAGTTCCGCCCTTACAGCCGGATGGATGCCTTTATAAATATCGTCCTGGACACTCCCGTCCGCTGCGTTTCCGGATTTGGAAACAGAATCCCAGGAACTTTCCCCCTGGCCGGCATTCCCTGCCGGTTCCGGTGTGGATTGCGGTTCTGCCCCCTGGCCGGCCGCACCGCCTGTCTGTGCAGATATCTCTTCCCCTGTGCCGCACCGTTTTTCAATGCTTTCCAGAAAAGCCCTTTCCGCTTCTGTCAGTTTGCTCTTGTCAATTTTCATTTCCTCTTCTTCTCCTTCCTGATTATCCTTGTCTCTGCCATCTTCTTTGTCCTGCTCCTTTCCCTTACCTTTCTTTCCGGTATCGCCACCAGCCTTCCCTGCCTTTTCAATGAAATCCGTCAGCCGCTCTACTGCTGATTTCATGATATCCAGATCAATTTCGGATGCCTCATCATTCTTTTTCACGATGTCAGCCGTTTTGCCATCGGACCATTTCCCGACGGAATCCTTTGCCAGCGAATAGAACTGGTCAAGGCTTTCCTGCATTGCTGCCGCCGTGCTTGTGCTGTCCAGCTCTTCATCATTCAGGATCGAACAGAGGGCGGACTGTAATGCATAGCAGATATCCCACGTCTCGTCATAAATCTTACGTTTGTTTGCCTCGTTGATTTTCTCGCTGAAGCTTGTGGAATCCCCTTTCTGGATTTCTTCTACCGCACTGTCGATTTCCTCCTGATCCATACCGGCTGCTTTCCCGATAAAATCAAACAGCTTTTTAAAGATATTTCCGGTACTCTTCCCGGTTTTCCAAGCTGCAGGCTGGTTTTCCGCATCTTTCCGCTTCATCATGCGGATATGTGCATCTGGATTTGCGCCCTCATCTACCACTGCCACCTTGGAAATGCTGAGGTTTTTTAATCTTGTTGCCACCTGGCTGCCTCCTTCTTAAAGATTTTTATAAAACAAAAAGACACCTATGAGGATGCCTTTCTGGATTATCAGTTACGCATGCTTTTTTCATCTGGTATAAGAGGACCGCAATAGCCGCAGGAACAGGGACCCACGAGTCCCACCCAGTTTTTCCCACATTTGGGGCAAATGCCACTACTGCATATAATACATCTGACCCTATATGTCAGTTTCATCATCTGCCTCCACTCTTTCAGCGGTACCCTCGATAGAAAACATGGAATATGTCCCGTCTTTGACTTTTTCCCACACCTCTTCATCCAGCACTTTAAAGCCGATCCACCATCCAACTGGGAGCGTCCCTTCTGGAATGCCAATGGCTTTCATTTTTTCTTCCGTAAATACAACACTTTCTACCAGGGAAGCAACGCCTCCCCTCTCATGCATCTCACTGCCATCCCGGTACAAAAGGACATACTCATATGCCGCATGTTCCAGTTCCCCCGGCTCTACAATATCATCCTGCCAGTCCTCAATCACTTCCCCGTCCACACGCATGGACACGCTGGCCCAGCCAAATACAAGCCTTTTTTCTTCGTCAGATTTTGCAATCTTAAACCTGCCCTTTACAATGTCTGCCGGACTGCCGGGAGTGCCTGGCATATCAGGAGAATATACTTTTTCTACAGGCTTTCCAGCAGATTTTTGTATTAAATCCGAAAACTGAATCAATTTACCACCTTCTTTCTTTTAAATTGAGCACAAAAAAAAGCTGCCGGATGGCAGCCAATAAATCTGTGCTTCTATTATTTTCTTCCCGGAACTGCCGGGAAACCATTTGGGTTTGGCATTATTATGTCAGAAAATTTCTTCATTTTGGACCTTGGGGGTGCGGTTTTTTCCACTTGTCCCCGTTCACTTATGTGATTACTTTTTTCTATTTCAGCTACATCAGCATAATAAACCATGCCAAGTTCTTTGTTTATTTTCTTTTTATACTTCCTCTCTATTGCCGCTAATTCCCAAGTCTGGGAGCCATCCAGTCTGTTTGTGTCGATTTCATCACCCTTATGAGCCTCAAAATTGCGTCCCACTTCATCTTTCCACCCCTGGATGATTGTTTGAAATGTCCTCTCCTGCTCTTTAGTCAATTTTCTTCCTGACATAGTCCACATAGCCTCTTTTCTTTAAAATTTCCATGGCACTGTGATGAATCTCAAACCCTGCCTCATGACAGTACTGAAATGCTTCTCTGTATATGTCATTATACACTACTTCAGACATATCTTTCAATACAGAAACAGCATAGTCATACTCTTTATTCACACACCTTAATTCAGCTATGTCCTGGTGTTCCCTCAAAAAATTAAAATCATCTGCCCCAAAAGAAATAATCCCGTTAGACACCGGATGGTTATGCGTAATGGATGCCCCAGCCAGGTCAATGCCGCTTATTCCAACATTTGACGCATCCCCTGCGGCATGGTATACATTCCCGGCTTTATCAATAACCACTGCATTTTCCACCGTATCATTCCGGAACAGATTCCCATAATGTTCCAATGCCTCTTCTGTCTTTCCCGGGTCGATTTTCCCCAGGTTCTGCATTCCTTCATCCATATCTGGTTCTGCTTCATCATAAGATACTTCACTGTCCCAGCTGTCTGTCCCGCCATCATAAACTTCCCTGTGCGGCTCTATCTCTATGTATTCCACGCAACAATGGCATCTTGGATGAGCTGGCGGCAGCATATGGTGGTCCGGGAAAAGTTCTTTGCCTTTTATGTCAAACTTGTCATCCATTCCAATCTGCACTCCTTCCAAAGAGTTACATATTGTGCAGACCGACTCACTCCCATTGGTGCTCCACTTCTTTTCCGTCTTTCCCATATATCCCTTTGCCTGTGCCTGCCTAACCGCTTCATCTGCGCCCCAGTTATATGCAAATGCACTTTCTGTCTGGGCAATAGTCATGGCTCTGGATCGGTGCTTTCTCTCTGCATATTTCTGTGCAGCATCCCTGGCTTTCTCTCGTATGCTCTCTGGTTTCATCCGGGGATGGTCTTTCTTTAAAGTCGCAGCGATATTATCATAATATCGGGTAACTGCTTTCGTATCCCTCTCAGTAAGCCCGATACAAGGGCGGATAAGCCTAGAAAGTTCATCAACTGTATGACTGTCTCTCATTTTCTTCGTAAGAAGCGTCGCAATGGCATCTTTTTGCTCCTGCGTTGAGACAGTGACAAATTCTGCTCCACGCTTTTCAATCCAGTTTAAAATGCCAGGAGCCTGGGTATTAATCTCAAATGATATATTATCAAAGATTGGTTGTCCAGAAGGTCCTGCACTTATGGCATTCATCCACATTTTTTTAAGCTTTGTATTTACCAGTACAGAATAATCCTGCATCCATAGTTGCAGCATCTCATAGCTCACGGTTCCGTCAAGTACTATCTGTCTTAGTTCTGGATATGTAATGGCATCCTGCTGGTCTTTCCAAAAACCGTAGAGAATTTCCGCAGGTTCATCACTGTTTCTTTCCAGATACTCCTGCAGCCTGTCTAAAACTTCCTGGCTGCTCCTGGTCTTAGCCTTTTTTACCTTCCTTCTTGGACCAATTATCCGGAATCCCATGCTGCTGTCCCCCTTCCAAGGCGTTTTTTCGCCTCTTCTCTCTTTTCATCCGGTATATCTTCCCCTTCCTCCCCAGATTCTGCCCCTGCGGCTGTATCCGGTTCCGGGGGCTGGTTTTCTTCCTGCTGTTTCTGCCTGGTGCGGTCTGTCTCCCTGGTGTCGGAAGTTCTCTCCGGAAGATGCCCTGCCTGCCTTACATAATCTTCCAGGCCGTCATCCGGCACTAAGACGCCGATTCCCGTCATATCTTTGATAAATGCTGCCATTTTTTCAATGTCTACATCTTCGATGTCGCCGTGGGTCATCTTTGGGTAATCTGTTATATTGGCAAAATGCTGCCCGTTTATGTCTATCAGGGACGGTATGCCCTGGCTATTAAACGTCTCACAGATAATGTCCAGGAAAGCTCCCATAGCCATAGCAAAAAGATTTGTCTTGTCGGAACTTAATGCCCAGCTCCCGGTTTTTTCATGGCCTAAAAATATAAAATCCGCCAGCACCGTCATTGCAATCCGGGTGTCATAGCGGCTGATAATGGCGTTTGTATCAAACTGCCTATTTCCCCCAGAACTTAAAAGCTCCAGTTCAAATCCATAGGGCAGCACCACCCCTTCCAGTTCATCCCGGCGTATGCTTCTTACCATACCTTCTAATGTTGCTTTGGTTGTCACCATTTTAGGGTCATCACTGTTCCAGATATCCACATTATCCGGTGTATGCATTACCGGAAGCCCCGCCAAATCCCTTTCAATGCCTATTCCCTCAATTTCCTGTATTCTCCGCTTGAAATACCAGGAGCGGTAGGCAGTCCTTAAGATGCTGCGGCCCTCCGGGTTGTTTTTCCTGCTTTTTGTGCGAAACAGAAGGGCTTTTTCCATGGGTATCGTAAACATCCCGTAATCCGGGGGCGGGTTCTGGGTCATGCCAAGAAGGTTATCCTCATTGTCATACTCCCATTGGTAAAGGGTTTCCTGCGCCCTTATGGGCAGTTTCTTCCATCCGATAAGCCCGTCATTGTACTTGCTCCTGGTCCTCTTGTCCCTGGTGTGCCCCATGCGCCTTTTGTACACGATTTCATGAAAGCTCCACCCGTAGGTTAAAAAAGAAAGGATTTCCGATATGGTGTCTATCCATGTGTCCTGCATATCATCCATACAGCTTTTTACAAACTCTGCCGCTTCTTTGTCTTTAGCAGTATCCCCGCCGGGCTCCACGTTCCAGTCGCACTGCCTCACAAGCATTTCAATCGCAAAGAGGATAGCGCCTACCACATCGTCATTCTCTGACATTTCGTGGTAAACCGCTATCCCCCTTTTTCCTCTTAATTCATGGAGAAACTCTTCGTATATGTTCCCTCCGTACCGCCGCTGGCCTATGCGGCCGATTTCTTTATTGTTGTTGGCCATTTCCTTTATCACCCCCTCTTAGTTTATGTCCGTTGCTTTCTGCCAGCTTATTCCCTATAATTTAAGTACAGGCGTCCTCAGCGCCAAGTACACAAGAAAGGAATATATATTATGCAGAAAAAAGAAACTATTACAGGATACTGCCCCAAGCAAGACTGTGAAACATCAATCATTGTCACCTACACCATTACTGAAGCAATGAAGGCCAGCTACAAAACGCCTCTGCTTTTTAAGTGTAACTATAATAATGCTTACGGTACCTGTACTGATTGTCCAATTTTTAAAAATTTGGCTTAATCTATCGGTTTATAAAAAGCCATGAATTTTTCTGGAAGCTGTGGAATCCGTGGGTTGCGCACTGATACATCGCAGCCCATAAGCTCCATCTCTACTACTGGAGCTTCCCCGCCCTTATGGATAAATCTAATTCCGGTTACCGCATCCGACACATCTATCCCATCAATAGATATATTTGTCATGTTCATTCCATTGGATTCGATAACCAACTTGTGTTTTTTTAGCCTTTTTTCGTTTAATTCCCTTTTTTCCATTACATTACCTCCAATAACTGCTCTTTCCAAGACTGCTTTCCACAGGCGGCGCCGAATATGTCCTGCCGCTTTCTACTTCGTTAAATGCAGAACTGCCTGCATCCACCATGTCTTTAAACTTGGACTGTGGGAAACTCTCCAACTGATTAAAATACATTTCGTTCCAGTCAGCAATCAGCACATCCACATTTCCCTTATCCATACCTTCAAGGCCAAGCCACTGTGCTGAAAACGGCTCTGCCCTTGTAACTTTGTCTCCGGATTCCGGCAGTATTTTTACTGTGAACCCAGCCAAAAGCTTTAAGAAACTCTGTGCCTGGTCCTTGCCTGCCTGGCCTGGGTCCTGCGGGAGACGGGTCACAACCCTTTTGTATTTCGCCTTGTCTGCTATACAGGTCATGCGTATTAATTCCCTTACCTCTGCGGAATCACAGCGGCGGTTTATAACATCCGCAACAATATACCTGCCGTTCTTCCTCTTGCCTATCAGGACGCTTGCCGTATATGCAGGCTCCCCATCCTCGTCTTCGGAGGTAGCTGCCAAATCCCATCCTCTTGCCCACAGGATTACATCGGTGGGCAGGTTCTCCAGCATGTTGACTTTTGTCCGCTTGAACAACAGGCCTGCTGCCGGCTTTATTTTCCAGTTGCCTTTTAACAGACGTTCTCTTTCCACCAGAGGAAGGGCATTTAAGTTTGCAAGATACGATGGGTCATTTTGCAATAATATTTTATTGTCGTGTATGGTTGATGCAATAAATGTGACACTTTTAATGTCATTACGGTTAACACCCTGAGATATAAGCTGTTCCTTGTCATCGGCCCATACTATTTCATTGTTGACTCGCGCCATATAGCGGATTTTTCCGCTTCGCTCCGGAATAGGATATCCTGTATCTCCATCTATCCACCAGCTTATAAAATCTGCGACCCAGCTATCTGCATCCGGATTACAGGTTGCCCGTATGTAGGGTTTTACTCCACAACTGGAGCGGTTTCGGGACAGCATATAAAAAAACTGATGTTTCGTGAAATGAGTTAATTCGTCATATCCAATTAACGCAATCTGTGACCCCTGCCATTTGCCCAAATCCTTGTCACCATCAATATGGGCAAAGCTTATTCTTGCCCCTGACCGGAAACGCCAATGTCTCCTGGGCGATGTCTTGGGTATGGAACCCTTTATACTTGCATATGTATCAAAACTTGTGTCCCAAAGACCTCCTTCCTGAGTTATCTGAATCGACTGCCGTCTAAATATAACTGCACCAAACCTGGGATTAGAAATATGCCTCAGTCCTTCTAGGAGTAAGGCATATGTTTTCCCTCCTCCCGCTGCACCTCCATATATTGCAATATCAGCAGGCGTACTTAAAAACAATTCCTGCGGCCCTTCCTGCGGCTTTAATATTTTTACCATAGTTAATCACGCCCATTATTCGGAATATATATCTGAATCTCATCAACTCCACCCTCGTCAGCAGATATTCTTTCCTCTTCCTGTTTTATTCTCTTCATCGTCATGACATTGTCGTAATCATCCAGTTTTCGCAACCTCATGAGCGAATCTACACATTTCGTTTTGGCTCTTTGAACTTTTGTCAATTCTGACTGTAACGCAACCAACCCTTTAATCCAATGCTCTGTTTCAGTAGTGACATCCATGCTTTCCGGCAAGGACTTCCCTTCTTCTCCGTAAACCGAATGCTTTTTTGTATGAGTTCCTTTTACATACAATCCTTTAGAAAGACTGTTTTCAAACTTTTTAATCTTGTGCATCAAATCCCGCTCCCTGACCGAATATACACCTATCTGCATTTTTAGTATATCTTCTTCCTGGCCACCCATGTTATGTATAAGCGATATCTCGTCTTCATCCAATGCATCTAAATATAATGTAGAAAAGGCTCCATGTTTTTCCGCATTCTTGTTTCTTTCTGGTACGGATGGTGCATGCCCGACAGCATTTTTATTTCCTTTCGGCGCTCCTTTTGGTTTCCGAGCGTTCGGTTTCTTTTTATCCGAGCGTTCGGTTTCTTTTTTTTTACTCTGCTCGCTTTTATTTTTATCCCATTTTTGGGTAGATTTCCACCTGCGGACAGTACTGTCCGGTACGCCGATTTTCTTCGCAATATCGACCAGTTTCATCCCATCCTGGTATAGCTTTTCTGCTTCAATACTGCCTGGGCTTCTTGCTCTTGCCATTTATCACCACCTCGCTATTTGTTTTGTTTTCATAAATAACAGAGGGAGTGCATTGCCTCCCTCTGTTATTTCGTCATACGGATACCGATTGATTTAACATTAAATCTTCGTTATAAACTCTGCTTTTGAGAACTCCTGTTCCAGTGTAATCATCATTTTCAAAAAGTCCTCTTTGGAGAACTCTGAAAGCCGGAAGATTTCCTCCGGCCTCATTCCCAGCTGTTTCCCAATCTCTTTTACGGATTTTCCCTCTGCCATCAGCTCCTTAACGATTGCTTTCATGGGCCCCAGCAGATGTGCACCTCTCGCTCGGTTATGGGTAACAGTTCCATAGATATTCCCGGCTTTATCCTTATGCTCCACAATTACCACTGGTACTTTCCCTTCCAGCATGGATAGCAACGGTTCTTCTCCTGCTATTGTCCAGCGATGGAAACCGTCAATAATCGTAAAATCCGGCCTTACCACAATCGGCAGGGTCCAGCCATTGGCAAGTATAGACTGCTTCAGCAGTTCCAGGTTCTGTTTTGATACTTTATTTGGGTTATAATCGTTCGGTTTTACCCTGCCCCTTGCAACCCATTGAAGCGTAGAAAGAGGCGCTGCTAACCTATTGTCCATCCTTTATACGCTCCCTTCTCTTTGCCTCTTCAATATATCTTCCGTATATAGTCTGATATAAAGCTCTACAGGAACGCAATTTGGGGTCGCCTGATATAATCCCTTCATAGATTTCTTTGTAGTCTTTATTATCCGCAAAGGAAGATACGCTCATAAAAAAATTCCGATACCTGTCAGCCACATAGCGTTTATGCCGGGTGGGGAAATTGCCTTCCATATCGGAAAATAATTCTAAAAGGGCAGCTTTATAATCTTTTTCATCCATACCCTGCTCATTTTTCTTCCGGACAGCAGTATTTCTTCCAAACATTTCGCTGTCCCAGTACAGTGCCGCCAGATATGCATTCGGCTCCCTTCTGATAATCCTTTCCATAAGATCTGGATAATACTCATTCATCTGAACCAGGCTTTTAGCCGTGTCAATAGAAAAAAACTGTGACACCCTGAGCCTTCTGCGGCTGGTTCCTGACTGCCATAAAAACAAATATATCTCAGGAATATCTACCTTTTCCTTATACAAATACAGCCACACATCATTGTCTTTCCAGTCGTAAATAGGAAAAATCTGATGCCTTCTGGTAATATGCCTGCCCCCCTGCGTAATTGTTGCAATGCTTACAAGTCTCTGCACCGATTCTGCTGTCCGTATACCCGTTATTGTTATCCCACCGGAATATGCCCGTGGCAGAAAATCCTGATATGCATCTACACGGGGACGGAGCAATGGATGGCTTTTTATGGCAAATGCGGGCGGCTGTCTTACCCATACATCTTTTTTATACCTGTCCCAGCAGATAAAGGTTTCATCATTGGACAATTCATTAAAGCAGTTATAATGCTTCACTTCCAGGCAAAACCACTCAAACTTCACCCCCATTAACATAAATTTTTTGCGCCACTCCCGAACTTTTTTGTCCATACATGGGAAGATGGCCTCTTCATCAATGAACTGCACCGTCAGCTGTGCGGGATTGATTTCCCCTGCCTGTATCAGATTCATTACAAGCTGAGCGAGACAAAGACTGTCCTTTCCGCCACTAAAGGACATATACACCGGCAGGCCATTTTTGAAAACATTTTTTATCCTAATGTTTGCGGCCTCCACTACATCAATGCTTGACTTACATCTTTTTATAGCCATATTTTTTCCCCGCATTTCGGGCAGATAACGAATTGACTTTCTTCGGCGGTTTTCTCTTCGCTATCATTTGTAACAGAATCCGGCTGCGTAAGTACTGTTTCTTGTGGCACCGACTCCTGTTCTGATTCCATTTTTTGTATCTGCTCTTCTTTTCTTTCTGCATTTTCTTTGATGGCCTGGATTTCTTCCTCATCAAGCGTCCCGTATTCGGATAGTTTATCTGTAATATCCTCAGCCTCGGAGACCATCTGCTTTAAGATTTCTTCGTCGAAGCCAGGAATATCCAGATCCCCCTGCAGATCTTCCAGAAAACTGTTTAGTGTATCCAAGTTATCAATGCCCAAGCTGAAAATCTTATTATCGGCAACCATCAGCTTCTTTTTCTGATTTTCAGTGAGATTATCATACCGATATACCTCTGCTGTTTCCTTCCCCATAGCAATAAGGGTATCATATAGGCCATTCCCTGCTAAAATAACATTTTTTTCATCAATGACTATAGGACGTATTTGGCCAAACATTTTAACACTGCGTTGGAACTCTGCTAACTGCTGTTCCGTATGAATCCTTACATTCTTCTCTGGTTTCACCAGATCTGTTAATTTCATGGTGGTTATTTCCACGTTCATATCCTCCTGCCTGTTATTTGGAGGAGCTTTAGACATATGACAACTATCTGCAAATAGTTAAAGCATCCAGAAATTCTTTTGCGCTCTGGATGCTGTCAGCGGCTTCAATTACAATGGATTTGTCTATTTCGTAGATTTCTGCCCATGCGGCTTGTGTGTTCCCAGTCCACTGTCTTGCCGGCCACGGATGTGTGCCACAAAGATACCCGTTCTTCCAATCGTAAATCGGTGGCAACTCCACTCCGTAGTAGTGGATAAATGCCAATATTTCTTCATGGCTCCAATCAGACAAAGGGCTATACCTTGTCATGCCCTGCCCGTTGGTGTATATATTATCACCCTTTCCCACATAGTTTCCATCCGCCCTGCGCCGTCCAAGGAGCATAATATCAAGCTCATGCTCTTTGTAATACTTTGCCTGCCCTCTGTGCTGGACAATATGAAACCATCGGGCTGCAGTCTTGCTCTCCTGCGGGAAAAGCATCTGAGGATGGGAAGCAAGCCATTTCATATCCTGCCCTGTGTTGATAATTTCCAATTCCGGCGGCTTGTGAGCCTTCACCCATTCTATAAATGCTTTGTACTCCAAATTGCAAATAACGAGCACACAGGGGGCTATCCCCGCCATACGGCAGATTTCCCCCAGAACCAGGGAATCCTTTCCGCCGCTCCACGCAAATGCGGCTTTCTTCCCTTTGGTCTTTTTCTTTATCTCTGACACTGTCTTCTTAACCTGCTTATCCAGCTCTGCCTTAGTGACAAGTTCTTCAATCTTTGCGAATGTCTCCATCCAGTCTTCATTTTTAATCCGCTGCTTTCTCCCAAGTACGTCACCCATGGTTTTCACCCCGCTTTCTGCTCACTGCCAGAGCCACGGCTCCGGAGAGGATAACGGTCAGAAGGCTTCCTGCGGTCTTGCAAATGGCAATCCCCTTTATATTTCCATACCCGAACACTGGCAGTCCAATCAGCATGGCTGAGATAATTCCTGCCACTATGCCCTGCGACGCAAGCCTTACGCCTTTAAGGGTAAGAACCGTTGGCAACAATGTAGAAGCTCTAAGGGTTCCATATATCAGGAAAAGATGTGTTACTGTCAGCCCCGGGATATTCGCTACTGTAATGCCGGCGGCCAACAGCAGAATCATGGAAAGTTTTGTTTTCCACATTGTATTTTTCTGAAAAATGTCTGTTGTGAGGGACGATATCGCACACAAGTTACTATCAATCGTCGATAGTTCCCATTTTTTCATAAACCCCTGTAAATCCCTATATTTCTTACTATTCCTATAAAATAAAATCCTGTTTTACACCATCGTTGACACCATTTATGAATTAAGGGCAGCAGTCTCAAATTCTGACACCTGCTGCCCTTTTGCCCACTGCCTTTCCCGGCTTAAAACTGGTTTGCAATTTTTACAATCTCCTCCCTCTCCAATTCAGCTGTCACATGGGTATAAATGTTCAAAGTTATATTTACATCCGAATGGCCAAGATAACTTTGTACTACCTTAGGCGGAATCCCCCTTTCCAATGCTCTTGTTGCGAACGTATGACGCATTGCATGTGGGCAGAACAGCTCCATCCGCAATGCCTCCCTTTCTTCCCGTTCCGCTGCGGCTTCCTCTTCCGTGTTCATTTTATTTATTATCTCCCTGATGAACTTTGAAACAGATACCCTCCAGAGTGGTTTGCCAAATGGTGATGTGAACACCAGGTTTTCCAGCCCTTCCGCCGGCTCCCATTTCTCCCCAAGTTTCCAACGCAGCTTTGCCTGTTCAGCTTTATGCCGTTTCAGCCTTTTGGCAATTTCTGCAAGCATTGGCACCGTCCTTTTGCTGTTGGCCGTCTTTACCGGGCCTTTGTGGAGTTTTTCCCCTGCTATATTTACCATTGTCCCATTCACATGGATTTCCATATTTTTAAAATCTATATCTCCCCATTCCAGGGCCGTTATTTCCCCAATACGCATCCCGGTGGAAAACCCCAGGTAAAAAATATCCGCATAGAACGGTTTTTCCTGTTCTGCATGCACAAGGAATCTTTTCTGTTCCTCTTCTGTCAATGCCCTTTTATGTACATTCTCCTTTTTCTCAGCTTTGGGGAGTACTGTCCGCTCCACTGGATTTGTCATAATTATGCCATTTAAATATGCCTGGCGGAAAAGAAGGTTGGAAAATGCCTTTATTTTTCCTATATACCCCACGGAATAACCTTCTCCCAGCATCTTGTTTATAATCCGCTGGATATGTTCCGGGCGCACGGCCTGCAGCTTCATCTGTCCAATCATGCCTTTCACATGCCTGTAATAATGCGTATCACTGGCAAATGTGGATTCCCTGACAATGTTTTTCCGGTACTCTTTTATCCAGGTCTGATACCATTCATCCACCGTTATCCTGTCCGGCTTGGCATAAATGCCATGGTCTATTTCATATTTTGCATCCCTGAGCTTCTTTTGGACTTCCTTAAAGTCTTTGCCGTAAATCGTATGTCTCTGGCCGTTAAAGGTATATCTTGCCTGGTACCTGCCATCCTTACGAATAGAAACCCCGGGCGGTAAAGCTTTCTTACTGTCTGCCATATATTCCAGCTCCTTCCTGTTACGCAAAGAGGCAGCAGGACCGCCTCATTCCATATTCAGTTTTTCTTGTGAACAATTATATTTTTGGTTATAATATTAATGCTTCGGCGTGCCTTATCATGCGCCTTGGCTCCTTTCAGGCTCTCCCATGTTGCAGCATGGCGGGAGCCTTTACTTTTCCACCCCCTTCCTTCCCCTTCGTTTTCTACTGCCGCTCCTGCTGGTTCTGGGCTGTGCACCATTCCTCAAACCGGATGCGGTCCACTAATAACCTGTCCCCAATGTAAACGGACGCCCCAATCTCTTTTACCAGCTTCCTGGCCCTCCCGTCGCTTATCCCCCCGGCATATTCCTGGAAGTCTTTAATGCTCAAAAGCCTCCTCTCTGTCAGCGGTATGCGTTCCTCCTGCTGCCCTATATCCATAAAACCTCCTTCCTTTTGTGATTCATACCAGGCAGCAGGTACTTTGCCGGGCATTACCATCGTGCCTGCTGCCTTCAATTTCCTCTGCATTGCCTTTACCAGTTTCACAGCCTCTTCCTCTCTGATGGAGAGGTCTGCGGCTATGTCTGCCGCTGTATAAAACACTTTATGTCCTTCCATTGTCTGTTCCTCCATTCCCTATAATATTCCCGGCTTTCCTTTTTTCGGCCGGAATTCCTGCCAGGATTCGTTTATTGCGTCCTCCATCTCCTTAAAAAACTCTGACACTTCATTTCCGTGTACCGGCTTTCCGGATGCAATCAAATCTTTCGACGCACTCATATACCCAATCATATAACATAATACTTTCCGCTGGCCCGTTTCCCCAAGTGCGGCAAACTTTTTATCTGCTGACTGGATTTTCTTCTGCTGTACCCTTGCCTTTTCCTCCTTCCTGCCCTTATAATCACTGATATTCACGACTTTTGCATAAGCCGTGGCCCCCCTGGCTGTTTCTGTATTCTGCAATTTTACCTACCTCTTTCCTTTGACAAGAGGCAGCAGGAATGTTATAATCCCTGCATACCCCTCAAATTTGCTTGTTTGCTGGGTTACCTGCCCCTATCAGAATGGCCGTTCTGGTAAGGGCATTTTCTATTCTTTTATAAATCCGGTAACTTCCCCGTCTTCAATGACGGCGGACATGCCTTCCTGCTCCAGTTTCCTGATACAGTCCTCAATCGTTAAACTGCTGTAATCCATTCCCTGCCTCCTTATATTCCCTTTCTATGCTAAAAAACTATGCGCTAGCCCACGGTTTTTTATTTTAAATGCTTTCAGCGGTGTTTTCCTCCACCAAAGGCCTGTGGCCGCTTCTATACTCATATAGGGGGCATTTTTTTACAAGGCACAGTTTTACTTCCTTCACCTGTCCACAACTGCACTCTAAACATTTGGCCCGGATTGCTTTCAGCGGTGTTCTTTTTGCCATATATGAATCCCCCTATACTGAAATATTTATCAATGCCCCGAAGGCTTCTTTGTAACCATATCCCCCAGTTATCTGTTTTAAAGTGCTTTTTACCTGTATGCCTTTGTCAAGTACCGGCGCCATGCTCTGAGCCAGGCCTTTTGCCAGATAACCAATGTGTGCATATCCTATGCCCTTTATCCCTATCACAACCGCTACAGCATACCTGTCATAGGTATTAGCCTTGTCACGTCTAAGGTATACGGTCAGGTCATCTTCTTTCCGGCCGGCAATGTATTTTAATAACTGCTGGCGGTTCTCATACGTTACACCTGATACTCTGCAGGTCATGGATTCCTTAACACGTTTCCATGCAGTTTTAAATGCCTGGGATAAAGAATATCCGAGTTTATGTAACTGGTTTGCCATGGTTGCTACTGTCTGGCGAATTGTCCTTATGTCCTTCATGTGATTTCTCCTTTCCAAGTCTAAGCTCTGCCTTTGCTTTCCCTTTCGGTACTCCCGTCTGCCGTGGCTGTTCTGTTCTCTTTGATGATATTAGTATAGCACATGGGCACATACATTTCCATTGACAGAATACCTAAAATTACA
The DNA here is from genome assembly GCF_003612565.1 of Roseburia sp. 1XD42-69. Lineage (GTDB taxonomy): Bacteria > Bacillota > Clostridia > Lachnospirales > Lachnospiraceae > Roseburia_B. The sequence goes on from NZ_RAZG01000019.1 coordinate 37,768, forward strand.
TGTTCCCATGTGTTTAACATTTGTGCATTATGCACATGGACACATGTATTGACTTATGATATAATATCATTGTACAGTGGAGAAGGTGCATCTATAAATTGCCGCCCCACTGGAACGTATAAAAGAAAGAGGGTGCATCTTATGTCAGATGAAAAGAAAAGCACATACACTGGTTACACGGAAGCCCGGAAAAAAGCCAATGAAAAATATCTGAAAGAATCCGTTGAGGATATCCGGATCAGAGTTCCCAAAGGCGATAAAGCAAAGGTGCAAGAACACGCCGCTACTATGGGGGAAAGTACAAATGCTTTCGTTGTACGTGCAATCACCGAGACAATGAACCGAGATAACCAAACCTCCCCGGCTTCAAAACCTGATAAGGAATAGTCGTCACAATTCTGGTATACCAGGTAACGGAATACGGTATCTTCTGGCAGCAGGTGCGCATACTATCCTCAATATGATTTCCTTATTCACAATTATACGCCTATTTTATGAGTATATCTATTGACATGCGCATGAAGCAGGCGTATAATACATAATATAAGGAGGACACAATATGACAGTTCGGGAAATACTAAAGATGCTTCGCAAAGATGGATGGTACACCACCAATCAGGAAGGCTCCCACATAAGCCTAAAGCATCCAACAAAGCCCGGAAAAGTCACAGTACCAAATCACAACGGGGACTTGAAACCGGGAACACTAAACAGCATTTACAAGCAGGCGGGACTTAAATAGTCCTACTGCCTGCGATTATCATAGAAAGGAGCGTAATTTATGCAAAATTTAACTTATCTTGCAGTTTTTGAACCATCAACAGACGGCTCATATAGTATCTATTTCCCTGATTTACCCGGATGTATCAGTATTGGGGATAATCTGGAAGAAGCTGCACACATGGCAGCAGAAGCCGCAAGCCTCCATGTTTACAGTATGGAATGTGACAATGAGGAAATCCCCACTCCATCCGTGAACCTCTCCAAAGAAGATACAGAGGGAAATGTTGTAATGCCTGTCACAATCCACCCTGATTTATACCGGACAAAGCGTGACAATGAACGCATTAAGACAAACATTACTCTTCCAGCATGGCTCAAACGGATTGCAGAAGAACAGAAAGTCAATTACTCCCGTCTTTTGGAGACTGCCCTTATTGATTATTTACAGCTCCCAAAACAGGGCGGGAGGTAAATCCTCCCTGCCGCCAGCAAAGGAGGCTGAACCATGAAATATATCTATACCGCAACATTCGTGCCTAATGAGGACGAAACCAAATACTACTGCAAAGTGCCTGATCTTCCCGGATGCATTACAACCGGCAGCAGTATTGATGATGCCATTGAAATGATTACCGATGCTGCCAGCGGATGGCTCGTTGTGGCCGAGGATGAGGGGAACGAAATCCCGGCCCCCACTCCCCAGCATAAACTGGATATTCCGGAAAATGCCACCTGCTCCATCATCCGCATTGATACGTTCGCATACCGGGCAGCAACCGACACCAGGGCAGTCCGTAAAAATGTCTCACTTCCTGCATGGATGGCCACCCTGGCAGAAAAGCGTGGGGTAAACTGCTCCCAGGTTCTCCAGGATGGACTTATGCAGCTGCTTAATGCCGGCCATGCAAGATAAGGCTGATTCAGCCAATCCACAGGAGGGCATAACCATGTGGCAGGAATATCCTACAGAAGAAATACCCAATACAGAAACTATATCCTCTATGGCGGAACTGGAAAGCGGCGGCGGTACCTTATTCACTGGGAACACAGAGGCTCTATTTGCCGAATTGACGGAGGAATTGCCATGCTGATCTGTTCGGGTTATAGCCAAAAATAAAAGGCATGTGCTCCTCTGCATATGCCTTTTGCGTTGCCTATGTAATTTTAATCTCTGCCCTTAATCACACCCTTATGCATTATCTTCCAAAAATTCCACTATCCAGTCCCTCATTTCTCCTAATACTGGCTTAATTTTATCACAAGTCCTTTTCAACTGCTCTTCATCATTTGCTGTATAAACAAATTTAATATTTATTTCACTTTCTAATTGACCAAGCATTTGAATCCTGTCCATAAGTTTCTCTGCACCTATATATTCCGAATCAGCAATTTTAGAGATTAATTGCGCTGAACAAATATGTAATAATTCTGATGCCTTATTCTTTGCCAACAAAGCATTAAACAGATCCTCTTTATCATTACCCAGCTTACTATCTGCATATTTACGAATATAAATACTCTCCCTGTTTATTGCCCCACAAATTTCTCCTGACAGTTTGCATATTTCATTGCAAAAAGCAATCCTATGCTCTTTTCTTTGCAGTTCCCTGTTTTCTTTCAATGTTCTAAACATTACATACAAAGTAATCAGGCCTCCAACAATACCTCCTAGATAACTTCCCCAAAAACCAATCCAACCACTGGATGTATCGGTTATAACAAATTCAAACCTAAGCAAAAATGCAATTCCCAAGGGAATAATAAGCAATACAACAATTAACCCAAGCAAGATTTCTTTCCAATATTTTTTCATTTGCTTGTCCTCTCCTTTAGCTCTTTATGTGCAAAAGTTAACGTGACTATGTTTATACCATCTCACAAAATACAATCCTCTTCTCTACTTCCCTTATCTTTAGTCCTCTTCTTTCATCTTTTCTTCTAACCACTGCTCAAAATTGCCTTCTGGTTTCCATTTATAATATGATATTTCCATATTTTTATATGTAAACTGAGTATATGAATGGAGCAATCCTAGTTTTAATTTAAAAATCTTATATGCTCTAAGATAATAAGTTGTTGCATCTTTATACTCACTTTGATTTTTATACAATACTGCCAAGTTATTATAGCTAATAGCTGTTTCTGGATGATTCTCTCCCAGCATCTTTTCACTAATTCTCAAGCTCTTTTCATACAACTCTTGCGCTTTTGCATACTCTCCCTGCTCCTTATATACTAATGCCAGATTATTGTAGCTGCTGGCTGTATCCGGATGGTTCTCTCCCAGCGCTCTTTCACGTATCCTCAGGCTTTTTTGATGCAGTTCTTCTGCCTTTACATACTTTCCCTGCTTCCTATATACTGATGCCAAACAACTGTAGCTTGTAGCTGTGCATGGGTGGTTCTCTCCAAGAATCCTTTCATGCACCCTTAGGCTCTTTTCGAACAGTTCTTCTGCCTTCTCATACTCTCTCTGAGCCGCATATACTAACCCTAAGTTATGGTAGCTGCTGGCTGTATCCGGATGACCCTCTCCCAGCACTCTTTCACATATCCTCAGGCTCTTTTCATACAACTCTTTCGCTTTTTCATACTCTCCTTGCTTCTCATATACTCCCGCCAGATTGCTATAGCTTCTGGCTGTATCCGGATGACCCTCTCCCAGCACTCTTTCACGTATCCTCAGGCTCTTTTCATACAACTCTTTCGCTTTTTCATACTCTCCTTGCTTCTCATATACTCCCGCCAGATTGCTATAGCTTCTGGCTGTATCCGGATGACCCTCTCCCAGCACTCTTTCACGTATCCTCAGGCTCTTTTCATACAACCCTTTCGCTTTTTCATACTCTCCCTGCTCCTCATATACCGATCCCATGTTGCTATAGCCGATAGCTACTTCTGGATGATTTTCTCCCCATGTCTCCCTATCGATTTTCAAAAGACATTTGTACAATTTTTCTGCTTTTCTATATTGCCCTACATAATGTAACAAATATGCAAATTTACTTAATAAACCAATTTGCTCCAACTCCTTCCCCATATTTAACTTTTCCACAATTTTTTCAGAAAAAGGTATAAACTTCTGACATTAGTGCTGATCCACTATCCGGTATCTCCATATAGTCCCGACATGCCTCTATTAACCCTGTATGTTTTTCTGTATTAGGCTTATATTTCTCATAAATAAACTGTGCAAATACTGGATGCATAGCATAACTTTCCTGCTCCACAGCAAACTGTAACCATCCTTTTTGATATAACCCCATCAGAATATCATCATCTTCACTAACTCCAGCATCCGCAAGCAACCATTGGTTACACGTCTCTGCCGCCAAAGGAATATACGGAAATACAGAGAATGCCTCCAAAATATTCTGCTCTGCATCTGTCAGACTTGACAAATCATACAGCACTTCATAGGATTCCTGGATATTAACAAGCTCCCCATTCTTGTGGAATGCCAGCCGGAAACCCTTCTGCCCCAGCTCTTCCCTCAGCTTTTCCACTGTCCAGGGTTTTGTACGTGCCAAATGGGCCAGAAGTTCAACCGTAATGGTGTGCCTGCCCGCCAGGTTTTCTATGATATACTCCAGATCCTCAACTTCCTCCGGCCCAATCTTACCCCTGCTGCCCTCATACCGGATTTTCTCATAAATCTCCTTGCACTGCTCCATGTCAAGGAACCCTATCCTGTATGGCTCAAAGTCATCACTGAAAGATGCCTGTCTGGATGTCAATACTACCGCTCCTGGTATCCCTCTTAACCGTTGCAATCCCGGATCAGCGCCCAGCGTCTTGTCCACATTATCAACAAAAAGCAGCAGTTTCCCATCTGACGCCAGGTATTCCAGTTCCCTCCATGCCGCCTCCCGGTTATTCTCAGGACTGTCCTGCTGCTTAAACTTTAAGCAGTTCTGCAGACTGCCGTCCATATCCCCGCTGTACTCAATATACCCGATATGCCGAAATGGTCCATTTCCATCCTCTGCATGCTTATTGAGATATTCCTCAAACAGCTTTCTGCAGATGTGTGTCTTGCCAATCCCACCCATGCCGCTTACAAGGACAGACTTCCGGCCCTCCTCTATCCTCTGGCGCAGTTCCTTAAGTTCCGTCTCACGCCCGGTAAAATAAGACACTGGCTTTATATTGGCATTATGCGTGACAACAAACTCACGCTCTGATTCCTGATACATGGTAATGTACAAATCACGCCCTGCATATGGACCATTAAAAACACAGTTCTTATTTTTGTTCACTACTTCCGGTCCCATTTATACTATCCCTCCCCACATATGAGCCATGGAATGTACTCTTTTTATTCTTATTAACCACCTTAGAATGGTCATCATTATTGCCGCAATTAATCGTCTGCATAATCTTTACCACCTTACTTGCCGTAAAAACAGATACCAACAGCCCTGCTATAGAGCATACCCCACAAATAATATTAAACACATCCACCACAATCTCCCCCTTTTTCATTTCCCGTCTTTATACGGCATAACACTATTTACGGCCAGAAGAACACTCCCCATTTGATTCCACATACAAACCTGCTGCCTGCCCCAATCCTTTCATGGCCGTTATTTTGACCATTCTGCCCCTTTTCCCTTTTCAACGGTAAAAATATCGTCTAAGCCAATTTAAAACGGATTTGGGGCAATCTGACAACCACAGAGCCCTATCCATTCCCCTTCTGCCCTCCATGTTCCCGAACCATCCGCCGGACGTTCGGAAAACATTCCTTTGGCAGGCTCCATTCCTGCGCTTTAACCGAAACATATCCCGGTTTCATATCCGGACTATCCCGCTGCACAATTCTATAATCTTATCTGTCACTTTAATTGGAGTTGTTTCTTTTTTATAGCACATCTTCTCCCCTGTTCTTTTCTCTTATCATACACCAAAATATTCCAAAAAGAAATACCCCCTTCATCCTCTGGCCCTCTGGCATACCCTTTTATTTCCCCATACAGCCCCTTTATGGCGCCAAATGATAGAAAACATGCCTTTGCTCATAAACTGCCAAATTACTGTCCCTGCATGCGTCACAGACCCATATCTGACATGCAGCGTTGCATTAACCGTTTTGCGACCGTGGAATGCGAACGCTCGCTTTATTTCTTCCAAATGGCAGCAGGAGCAGGACACCTGGAACAGCGTGTTTTCTAAGGCTCCCCCAGCCTCTTTTCGTATTTCCAAAGGGCTGCAGCCCTGCATTCGTTTTGTTTTCCCAAAAGCGAACGTTCGGATTCATTCACGCATTTATGAAGATACCCTTCGTTCGTACTCCTCCCCTCCAGGTGCTCCCATGCCCCGCATCAGGCAGGGGCAGAAAAAAGCAGGGGGAAATCTATTCTCCGCCCTGCTCCCGCAAAAACCTGTTTATAAAATACTGCTGGCCCTTACCCGTCACCACCGTTGTCCTGGTTATCCTGACGCTGCCGTCCGGATTATTGACCGTGCGCTCCTTTACTTCAAACAGCTTCATCTCCATGCCCCGCTGTGTCGGCATATTATAATCCATCCCTTTCCTCCGGATTAAGAACCCTTCCTGCCTCATCCAGTCAAACAGCCTCTTTTCCCCGGTATCCACTCCGTTCTGGTAAAGAATTTTGGCCAGCTCCCCAATCAGTATGGAAGTGCTGGAAGATAACACTGCATCTGCAAACCGTTCTTTCGGCTTCATCCTCTGAATGGCCTGCTCCTGTTCTGCAATAGTTTTCTGTGCCTCTATCACTGCCAAAGCAATCAATTCTTTGCCCGTTGGCAGTGTTCCGGAATTGCTCTTTTTATATCTCTTTTCAACCTGGATAAAATACCGCCTGACCTGCTTACCTTTTTCATTACGCTCCAGCATAGCCATTTCCTTTGCGGTATCCAACTGGATGATATGCTCTTTCATATTTTGACCAGAAGGCGTACAGATTTGTACAGCTTCAAAATCACCACCTTCCACTGCATCACTTTCGCCAAGGCGTCTCTCTGCCCATATTCTGTAAGGAGTACTCACCCCCAACACTTTATGCAGATCCGTACCATAAACAACCTTCTCTCCTGTACTGGCAGTATATACCGGCACAAGTTCATTTTCTATCATACGCAACCGTTCCATTCTTGAAATCCCCCTTTTTGTCTTTATTCTGGCCCAGAGCCTGTGTTCAGGAAATGCCTTTTTCTCATATCGGCCTATTTTACAATCCTGACGCTGCCTGCCATCTCCCCTTCCGTACCAAACAGCATAGCCGCAAGCCGCCTTTCATTCTCCCGGATATCTGCATAAACTGTGCTTTCACAGCACCCATATTCTTCGGCTATGGCAGCAGGGCAGGTCCCGGCAAGGCATTTCTCTAAAATCCCTGCTTTCCGGATATCGGTATCGATACAGGCATGTTTATCATTACAGTAGCCGGAATACGCTTCAACTGCATCTGCAAACCGTACCATGATATCCCTTGTGAGTTTCCTGCCCTGTTCTACGGCCCCCCGCTCCTTTTTCCCAGGGAAAAGGCAGAGCACATATTCTCCTGCCATGCTGCGCAGGAGCCTGTTTCCATCCACCAGCATGCGGATAATCTTCGTTTTCTGTCCCGGCATCCCTGCTGCCGGCACACCCATGCACAGCACCAGCATTTCATCCATGCACCTGTCAATATAGTTCAGCGCCGTTTCCTTTGCCACTCCCAGCCTTGCGGCTATCGCCCTGCTCCCAACATGGACATCCACCATATACCGATAGACCAAAGCGTTATACCTGTTCTTTGCGTGTTCATCATGGCAGCAGGAAACATATTCCCGGTACTCTTTTAACAGCCTTGCCAATGCCTCTGCATTCCTGCCGCTCCGATAATGGGAAAATGTATTTTTCAAGACATCCCTGCACCTTTTAACCTCCTCGTGTCTGATATCCCGGAAGATGGCTTCAGGAGACGGTAAAATTTGGCCATTGTGTGCATCCCTGTATTCCTTTGCAAAATAATCATAAAAATACGTCATAATCCCTCCTGCATTAAAGTAGCCAGCCGCTACCCATCCTGTCCACTTTATCCATGTCCACGTAATCACACAGACGTTTAGAATCCACATGGTACCCCTCCCACATAAAGCCCTCCAGCTTTTCCCTGTGCCCTGAATGGAGTATTTTATAAAATCCTTTTTTTATCCTTTCCTCAACCGCCTGCCTGCTGCATCCAAATACTTCGGCAGTCCTGGCATAACTGTTTCTCTGATAATACACAAAGCGTATCATGCACACTGTTTTTGAATCCAGGATGGAAAGGGCCTCTTCCAGTTCCTCATGCAGTTCCCTCTGGTATTCACTGCTTCCAGCTAACTGTTCCATACTTTCATCCGTTGAAAGAATGTCGATAAGGCAATCGCCCCCTTTATCTAATATATATTCATCCAGGCTTTTGGTGGTCATTTTTAAAATAGTTTTCTCCAAATGGCACAGGGAACGGTGAGAAATATGCAGGGCTTTCCGTATTTCCTCTGCTTTTGGCTCCCGGTTATGCAAGGCTCTGTAATCCCGTTTAAATACAGCCAGTTTCCGCATTCTTGTTTTGAGATATTCCGGGATGCGGACCATAGAGGTATTCAGCCCGTTGTATCTGTAAACACATTTCCTCACGCTGTATTCCGCATATGTCAGAAACTTTACTCCTTGCTGGGATTTAAAAGAATAAGCCGCTTCTATCAAACCTATAAACCCCTCCTGTAGAAAATCATTAAAATCCTGTTCCTCACAATGCCCTACATGCTTTTTTATACACTGCACCACAAAACCTTTGTTCTTCTCCCAAAGCCTTTCCTGATTCCCCGAAACGTCAATGCCCTGCTGTATCTGTTTCACAATTTCCTCATTTGACACTGCTGCCGCCCCCTTTCCAGAAAGATACCGTTGCAGCAGCCCAAACCATCCATCTATGGTAACATGAGGGTAACATGAGAGTAACAGCGTGGTAACAATGTTACCAGGAAACAACAGCCTTAGAACCCGGCTGATATATATCCTCCCTTTCGGAACAGTCAAAGGCTTTCCCCCATACAGCCATATTTCCATTTCCGCATGCAGGTATCTCCCTGGCGTCAGAAAGAATTTTTGCCCCTTTTATCCCTCTTAGCCTGTTTTATTTTTTTAAAGGTATCTTATGGTAAACTTTATATATACTGTTACACCATGTAACAAGGCAGGCACCCAAAAATCTGGTACAGTTGTTACGTGGTGTAACAAGGCTGTTATCAAAAAAACGGCATCTTGTTACATGATGTAACAAGATTGGGCAATTCTTGTTACGTGGTGTAACAAGGGTTTTAACTTATGGCGGTTTCCAGCTTAACCATTTTTCGCTAAATCTGTATATGCTCCGCTTCTTTGCCGCATAGCCGCTTGATATAATTTCAATGAATCCATTCTCAGCCAGCTTTTGCATATCCCTGTAGAAATCCCGGTGATTGGTTTTCGGATACAGGCCATACACATCTGTAATAAGGGCATGGTTCAAATAAAAGCATTCATCCCCCTGAACGGCATCCATATCCGGGTAATCCGCCTGGGGCTTCCGCTTGCCATAATACTGGTTTTTGCAGTAAACATATAACATTCTCTGCCTGGCATTCAAATCTTTGAAAGCTGCAGAAATAAGCATGGAGTCATAAATATTGGCGCTTGTATCATTTGTCTTTCCGGCACTTTCAAATGCCTTAGGGGAATATTTTTTCTTCCTGCCCATGCCAGCCCACTTACTCCTTCCCTTGTCCGGTTACACAATCAGCATCCTAAAACCTGCTGCCGCCTCACCCAAACCGGACATTCTTTTCGCCTCCAGGTCCATCCAGAATTACGCCTCGCTGTGTTCGTCGCACCAGCGGTCAAATTTCACCCGGTCAACCAATGTCCTCCGGCCTATTCTAAATAGTGCGCCCGTTGTTTTCATCAGCTCTAATGCAGTGTTCCGGCCAACGCTTGCATAGATGCAGAACTCGTTGACATCAAGCAGCCTTTTATCTGACAATGTTACCAAGGTTTGGTTTGCTTTTTCTTTCTTCTCCATGAAATTTTACCTCCATTCTTTGATTACTTGTGTTTATTAGGCATTAAACAATTAACTGGGTATCTCTATAAACATTATAACAAATCACGCTCTTATCCTTGTCATGGACACAACGCAACAGGTAATAGGAAAACTCCTCACTTTTTACAAATACGTGGAAATAAAAGCAATGAAAGTATAGAATAGCAAATAATAACAAATATTTATGTCAAGCACTTTTTCTATTCATTTTCTGCCTGACACCAATACACCAAAATTGACACCACTTTTTTATATGCCCAATAAAAGCCCATAAACAAAAAGCGGGGAAAAATCCTGATAATTAGAGGCCTAAGGATATTTACAAATAAAGAAATAAACTGGATTGCTTTCAATCGTCGACAGAAGTCCCGATACAACCATAAACAGGAACGGAATAACCGCCCCTCCTGGGAATAGTGTGCTTATCAGTTCAAAATTAATTATTCCAGTATCCACTGCAACATATCCCATGCCAGAACCGATAAAGCCAAGCATCCCCATTGACAAAGGCACGATTCCAAACAGCAGCGCTCCCGCCAGGAAAGCCCTGCCTATTCTGTCTTTTCTGACACAGAATGCCCTCTGCCAAAAGCACTGGTCTCCAAATGGACCTGAGATAAGACCTATCGTTGTTGGAAGTCCGAACCCTAAAAAAATTTCCCATCCTCTTTTTGAGAATAGTGTTCCGGCATCCCCTGCGGCTCCTCCCAGCCCCATAACCAACGTTTCCAGCCCTCCACCATTCTTTATACCAAAAACGATAAAACCGATACTGGCGGCCAACATAAAGACCATCTGAACCGCATCTGTCAGTATTGAGGCTGTGATTCCCGAAAACTGCGAATACGAAAAGGCAATCACTGCCATAATAACCGTCATTGCTGTAAAAGGTATCCCGGTAAGCATACTTAATATTTTGCTTCCAGCCAACAGCTGTACTCCTGTTGATAATGCCGACAATACACCAAGCTGGAACAAATATATATTTTTCACAGCTTTGGAATGATATTTCTCATACATATAGCCGGACAATGTAATTCCTCCCGGAATCTCTTTCCTTATCTTTTTTGCAAAGGGAATGAACAGTATCAGACACAGCACATTTGGAACCAGAAACCAAAAGAGTCCTGCAAAACCCTTCGTGTAGGCATTCTCGGTCGATGTAAACAAAGCCGGTGCCCATATCCATGTGGCCGCTATGCTCAAAGCCGACACCGTCCAGCCAGTATTCCTATTCCCGACACAGAATTTCTCGATATTGTCCTCTTTTTTTGTCATAAATACTGTTGCCCCAAACATTACCACTGCATAGGCCAGCAGTACAAACAAAGTATAATCCATATTTTTCCTCCATTTTTTTATTTTGAAGGAGCTTCATGCTTTCCTGCGTCTTTGCCTGATCCTCTCCTTTCCCAGAAAAACTGCATGAAAAAAGGAAGTCAAAAAACCTCAGACTTCCCTACACGTTTGATTTAGAATTTTACAGATACTATTTTCGCACATTTATATTGTAATTGCAATGGAAACTTTTTTGAGATGGAGTATTTATCGAACGTTCAAGCCATCCACCCCAAAAATTAGGGCTGTCAGCCTTTCAGTGCCCATCCGTAAATCAGAATAGACACTATCCTTTGATATATGCTGCCTTTCTGCAATCTCCATTACAGATAAAGTACGGTCCGCCATATACATATCCCATACAACATCATATCTTCTCATTTCAATATCCCGGTTTGGCGCACTTTTACAGTACTCCCTATACAATCCAAACATTGTTTCGATGTGGGAAACTATAACTGCTGTCCTGGTGGCGCTGCGCTTTATACTCTCAATAATAACCTCATTATCGTACATTGACATCATAGATTCCAGAATATCCAGTGCAGATTCCTCCATTTGTGTTCTGCCAAACACTGAATTTTCTGCATGCTCTTTCAGCATATGATAATTGCGAAGTAACAGCTTAGTATTTCTCAAACGCCTATCTGCTCTCTTCCCCTGCTCCTTTTTTCGTTCCTGCTCAAACATTTTCAGAGCCTCTTTTGCCCCAATAGCTGCTGATTTCTCATAAATATCTTTCAGCTGTTCATGTGTCAAAACTACCAAGGCGCCATTGTCAGTCTTCTGGCTATCCATGTTTTCGCACCTCCTTGAAATTTGTTTCCAATTCATATTGAATTATGATATAATGTAACTGTCTGTTGGGAGGGTTGCGAAAGCACTCTCCTTTTGCCTTTCATTCGGAAATCGTCTGCAGATATTCTTCTATTGTCATCTGTCCGGGTATATCATAACAGGCTGTGTCATCCACCTCCGAAACTCTGTCCTTTCGGCTACTTCGTAAGCTGGTACCGAACATTTTCTCGTAACAGACAGGACCGTACTCTGCCTCCACGCTTACTGCACTTCTTAGCTTTCTCCCGCAATTCAAACAAATCATACGCACCACCCCTCTGGTTGTTCACATCTTTCAAATGCAATCACCCACACCCATGGATTTGCATCCCATCCAAATAAATCGTATTGCTCCTTTTTGATTGTAGAATCCCATATATGAATAAATAACTTTTTACTCTGCATATAGGCATTCTCTGGATCATTAAATGCTTCTGGCCTGAGTATCACTCCTTCCGCTAAGAAATCATCCAGTGTCATATCTTTCAGACGCTCCACCCGAACATCCGTCACCCTCAGAAAGATTCTGGCAGCTTCTTTTGGCATATGTATTGAAGGATGCCATTTCATCATTTTATCCGTATATCTTCCCGGCTGCGGATATGGTGATGTCCATGCTTTATATACATATCCGTCTGTCCATTCACTCCATGTTTCCCTAACCCACAAAATATCCCCAACCTGTGCGGGCGGAGCCTGTGGGCTGTCAAACTGCTTCTCGTTTTCATCATAATCATATACACCCATAAAGACTCCATCACATTTCCGTTTTGTCACGTAAAAACCACAGGCATTCTTACTTTTTGCCCTAACCAGCTCCTTGTACTGGTCTTTTCATTGCGTAAAATAGCCATAACCATTTCCGTATTAAATAATATAGGTCTTACCACGTCGAATCCCTCCCATTTTAATGCCCGCTTCTCAGCATACAAAACAATAACTCTGCCATAGGTCTTGTCCTCAGCCCTGGATTGCACTGCTTAATAACGCTTAGTTTCCATCTCCCATTTTCGCTGTCAATTTTAGTTGGGTTTTCAAATTCATCTGTAATCTCTGACATAAAAGGTACTGCAACCATTATTCCAAAGTGAAAAGATGAACCTGGCGCCACTTCATATAAATGTCTTGCAAATGTCCCATCCCGTAAATCCTGCAGCAGTTCTTTGTAGCATTCCATCGTTGTCACTATGTAATTTTTCTCACCAAGAAAATTCAGTCCGTTTCCACTGTAAACGTCTTTTTTGCAGCTTTTGATTTCATAACAGACAAATATTCCCTTTTCTATAGCTGATACAGCGCACTGCCCATCCGGGACGAACTGCATAAAATCAACCCTCTTAGGCTTTCCTTTTGCCGCCCATGGGTCTATACTGACCTCTCTGGCCCAATACTTTCCCATTCCGCTAAATTTTTCCTGTACAAGGAGATTCCCTAGAAAATTTGTTATTTTTTTTCTGTCCATCAAATCATCCTTTCTTCTCTGTCTTAGTTTTATTGCCGCCATATTTTACAGCTAATGACATAGCATCCTCTCCAATATCTCCAGGTTTCTCCTTTTTCTCTAATTTCTTTTGGCATTTTTCCAGTGCTGCGTCATAATCGTATTCTATCTGTTCTGACAATCTATCAGCGATTTTTAAAAATTTCTCACGATAATAGCATTCCCACTGAATATCGCTCCTTACCCCATCCAGCATTTTCACATAATCATGCAACATGCAGATAATCAAAACTATATCACCGTAGGAACAGCTGACAACATAGTCACACATCATTTTTAAATTGATAGCTTTTTCAATCATTACCTGCTTTTCCTCTTCCATGGATAACTCCTTTTCTACCTCCTGGAGAAATTCCAAGAAGAAAAAAAGTTTATTCTCACTGTCTGTCATAATTCACCTCATAACTTTAAAACTCTTTCTATTCTGTTCTGCATGATAGCTGCTAATTTCATACCTTATACATTCTTCTCTTTCCAAGTTTCTTTTTGATGTATCATTGTCAAATTTCCGGCAATCATCACAAAAGAAGCATGGATCCCAATTATCTGAAACTTCGTCGGGAGTAACTTTTGAGTTTTCTGCATTGTTTATGCATGAATTACACGCACAGTAATAACACGGGTCTACCATTTGGATACGCCCTTTAACAGGCTTGGGGAACGGATTTTCTTCTGATATGTTCATCCATTCGTCAAATCTCAGCTGTCCTTTCATTTATGTTACTCCTATCCCGCTAATTCCAGGTTGTCGAAAATATTGCCGATAACCTCTAACTCCCTGTTTCCGTTTTCCTCACAGTTACCATACTGCCATAAAGGGAAAATCAACCCTTTGCTTAATGCACTATTAGATTCTAATATTTCGGCACCCCATTGATGCTTTTTGCTCCACAATATACGAACAATGCTGTTCCTATATCGGCAAATATCATTTTCAAAAATCTTACTGCCACTCTTGTCAGGGATTCCAGTATATTCGCAGACAGTATCGGGGTCTACTTCATAAGAAAACGCTATTACACGTTTTGTGTCTTTGTAGTAGCTAATGCCTACATTATGTGGTGTTATGCATGAAAAATCATTTCCCACCCACAAGTACCCCTTGACCCACCAATCTTCTTTCGGTAGCTCTTTCCAGTTTTTACGCTTTGCCTTGTACAAATATTCCCTCATCTTTCCTCACCTCATTCCATTTCCCCGCAAACCACTCCCTTAAATCATTTGACATACTTTGTTTTCTTCATCAAGGGTTACTATATGCCTTTTATCCAATGCCCTAAGTGTTCTGACACTGCAATACCAAATTGGACACCTATAAGTATCTGCCCCATTTCTGCAATGATGTATTTCAACGCCAACCCATGACCAAAACCCGCCGTCATATCTGATAAGTTTTCCATGTGTTCTCATAATCCGCACCGATTCTTCCATCTTTGCAGATAAATTTCTATGTCCGTAAGCCATAATACTTACTCCTTCTTTTTTCTGCCGTATTCCTGGCACTCATTTTCCCTTGTCTCCTTCTTTCTTATCTATGAATAGATCCGGCATCTCTTCCGCTCCCTGCAAAAAAGATTTTATAAATGTTTCTAATTTGGGACATGTATAGCAAAGAGTTTTGTAAAGTTTATATAACCGTTTTTGAAATTCTTCTTCACAGCATATATGATAATCTCTAATATCATATATGGAACTAATATTTGGTTTTATAAACATATTAATTGTTGGTTTATTAAATCCATCAAAATTTCTTTGCAAAAAAATTGTTCCATTATAAATATTTGTCCACCAAACAAACTGATTGTTTTCATACGGGAATTCCTTTGTTGGCCCAGTGTACCACTTGACTTTATTCAATTCAGTCTGTGTAAGCAGATTATTTACAAATTCAAGCAGTATTTTATCATCCATAACACGCCATCCCTTCATTCCATATTAGCTTTCTTCCGCTTCTCAACTTCAATGAGTGGCGGCGTAACCACACACTTTTCCATTCCTTCCGCAAGTTCTTTTGCTCCTGGATGATTCCGCTCAATTTCATTAGCCAGATGACGCATAACAAACAGAATCAACCCTGCATCTGCTTTAGCATAAGGTGATAAAGATTTCATAATCCGGTCTGTATAGTATCCCAGCCCTCTCTCTACCAGTTTCATTGCCTCTGGCGTCTTTCCATTAGTTATCAACTCATTTCCCCGTTCAACAAAACTTCTCATTCTATTCTCTTTAATCTTCATATCATACCTCCAAAATCCTCAAATAGTATTTGCCCATATTTTCTTACTCCATGGCCACCGGGAGCACGATTGCTTTAAAATCGCTGTCCTCAGCCTCCACAATCATTGGCATTTTAGCTCCTCCAAAAGCCATACCTACATTCGCACAATCAAAAGCTTTTAATGTTTCCATTACCAGTTTTGCATTAAAACCTATCACAAGCTTATCTGAAAGCTCTTCCTGAAGGTCCACTGTTTCGTCATAATCTGTAGTACTGTCCCTAATGCTCAGATTAAGAGAGCGGCCCTGTAATTCAAATCTAACGGGTTTAAATTCATCCGTACACATCTTTGCTCTCGTTATGGCTTCCAGCAGATTTTCTCTGGATATAACCGTATGCAAAGGAAGCTTATTAAACATAGCTTTATACTTAAAATACTCCCCTTCCATCAGCCTGGTATATACCTCATATTCTTCCGTAATAAAAACAGCCTGTGTCTTATTATGTTTAATCTGTACTTTACCCGTGATTCCAAGAGATTTCAGCTTTTCAACCGTGTTTTTGGGTATTAGCAGTTCAAACTCCCCATCATAATTTACCCTGTCCCATGCAAGCACATGGCCATCCAGCCCAACAAAATTTAACTCTCCTTCCGCTGCCTGAACACACATAGAATTCATTACTGCATTCGTTCCCTGCGCCGGAATTGCATATGATACACGCTTCATGGATTCTAACAATATATCTGCATCAATGCTCAGTTCTTTTTCATTTTCCCATGCAGAAACAACCGGAAACTGTTCTGGAGACATTGTCTGATACTTATTTTTAATTCTATCTGCTTTAATCGTCATGGTATTTTTCGATGATACTGAAATATCCACCTCTCCATCCGGCAGATTGTTAATCAAATCAAACGCTCTCTCCGGAATGATAAAGCATTCCCTTTCTGTTCCCTCTAATTTAGCCCTGATGGTAGTTTCCAGGTTGCTGCCTATTAAATAACCATCCTTTACTAAAACCCCCTGTAATGCCGCTTGTATGGGCTTCTTGGGTACAGCCATCTTTACTCTATTTAATTTCTGCGCTAACTCTTTTTTTTGTATCTTCATCTTTTAACTCCACTCCTTCCAAAATGAGTATTGTTCCTGGGCAGTCTTGCAATCTGTATGCCTCTAATTCCTGTTCCGTCATAAACTTATGGCCAAATAATTCCTTCATTCTCTTCCAGATATCCCAAGGCACTCTATAAAACTTCACCAAGCCAATAGAAACCATTACATAACAGCGTGCTCCAAATTTCTCATATATGTCCAAGCTCTTCCATTGGGTATCTGTAACAACACTTTGATTTATTCTGTCAGAATCCGTATGCTTTGCCTCAAACATAATACCGGTTCCGTCACATAAAATGCCTTTATAGTCTGGCTGCCCTTTCTTTTCGTAATATCCTCGGACAACGCCGTTTCCGTCCTTTCCGGTGATGTGAAAAGGTTCTGGTGTCTTTTCTATGTGTGCCCAGCCTTTTTGCAGATAAAATTCACAGGAACTTGACAGCCATCGTTCGAAGGCGTCCCCGGACTCTTTACTCCGCCTGCCAATAATCTGCCGTCTTATATCAGGCATCCTTATCACCAACCTTTGACAGTCCATCCTCTGCATAACAACCTTTGTATGCATCAAGCCATACGCACATTGTCCCACAAACTTTCTGTGGTCCTGCTGTAACAATAAACTCTTTACCACGATACCGCTCTGGAACATGGTACTTATCATTCATTACTACTCTATCTCCCTTGGCCAACATTCTTTAATCCCTCCAATCGTTTGTCTGTTAATTCCCTAATTTTGCCCATTGTTACCATCCCAATCCCCTTTATTGTGCCAATTTCCTCAGCAAAATCAGTAATAGTAAACTGTAATGTTTCTGCTTTTACCTCCTTACCCTGGTTAAAGCCTTCACTCCTTGCCTTTTTCACCCTGTCCTCTACATAATGCACCAGTTGTTCATCTGTCATTTTCCGCATTTTCACAGCTTTATCATGGATAACACTTTCATCCATTGTCCGTCTGCAGCTTCTTTTCTTTCCCATGGCAACCTTCCTCTCTTCTCTTGATACTTTCCGTATAGCTATACCCGCAGTACTATCTGCATAGCCTTCTCCATTCCTGTTCCATTTAGCCATCATTATCACCGGAACCAATCGTAATGCTTTCTGCCAACTCCTCCAGTTTCGGTATATCCAAGCCTAAGTTTTTGCAGAATGTCTTGAAACACTCCCTGCACATAAACCCAAACTGTTTCGGCTGCTCCCCACGTTTTGACCTGGCAAGCAGGGTAATCATATCACTTTTTTTCAAGTGAGCTTTGCACTCAGCACATGTATCATACATCTTCTTTTTTATCTTAGGGCTTATCCTGGAATGTTTAAGCTGTTTCGGAAAATCCCGCCGCATATTTTCCTGTCCAACAATCGGTATCAGGCTGTCTTTCATGAATACTGGAATCCCTTCCTTGTCACAGCCAGAAACAATATCCTCTATCCACTCCCTTTTAGGAATAATTCTGTCTTTTCGATTCCCTGTTTCCGCACCAATGATTATCCAATCAGGTGAAAATTTATCCTTTTCCCATATCTGGAAGGGTGCATGAATAGGCTCTATACTCCAAAAAGTATTATGGGTATTTGATACAAAGCACCTATCCTCCGGTTTGGTAAGCGTTGAGCCATACCACATATTTTCATCTGCTGAGAGCATCCCAGCAGCGTCAATGCGCTCATACCTCTCTGGGTTCTTGGTGAGGAACAAATAATTATGTATTGGATATGCCCTGCAGATATCTATGATTTCCTTAATCCATTCTTCTGGTACCCACCCCCCAAATACATCCGCCATCGCACCGACAAAAATGTTTTTCCCCATTTTAAGTTTCGCCGGAATATCCATCCGGTATCTGTGGAGCGTAGGGGCAAACCCAAACGGATACACAAGCGGATGCCCTGTTTCATTCAGCATGGTGGAATCTAATACATATAAATCTTCTCCCCCATCGGCGGCTGACACCATCAGATAATCCTTCTTTGCCATTTTATTCAGCCTTACATCCCCTGCAAATCTGGCTGTCATTGTCCTTGCATAGCAATATGGACATTCATGCCTGCATCCCGTAATAGGATTCCACGTATGGTCACACCATTCAATTTTTGACCGATTCATAATCTTCACCTCTTTTCGCAAATCCCAATTCCTTGTCCTCTTTCCATATGATTCCTGCAAAATTAATTTTCTGCCCACATTGGTCACAATATTTCGGCTGATAATTTGGTCCGGCATTTAAAGCATGGTTGCACCTGGGACAATAATGGTTCTCAGTCTTGGTTATAACAAACCCATATTTTAAATAAGTGATTTCCCTTGCTATCGGTTTTCTTGCCTTACTCTTTTTAATCATCTGCCGTTTCACCCCGCCTTCCTCTGTTTCTTTGGAGCAGCCTCATACTCAGCCATCTTTTTTTCAAAAATCTCAACGAATGCTTTTACCTCCGGCGTCATTTCACAGTTACGGAAACCTCTGCACTGAACAACTCTCCCATGCCATTCCAATGTGTAATATGGTTTCTCTGGCGCTGCCTTTTGCCGAATAAAGAAAATCATTGTTTCTCCCTTTTCCACCTTTTCCATGTACGTGCCAACGCAGTGATGAAGCGATTCTCCTTCTTCCTTTAGTTCTTCCAGTTTGTTTGGCAGTCTGATAAATAATCCATCAATATTGAGATTCATAGCCTCCACTTCTGCTGTTTCTTTCCTAAGTTTTCTAAGAAGACGGTTAAACCTTTTTGCGTCTTCTCTGGCTTGCTTATCCTTGAATTTCATATACTGTTTTGACATTTCATCATGTGCCCTTCTAAAATTTCTGGGGAACAAATTAAACTCATTCCGCATATCGTAGCCCATTTTCTCTAACCATCTGATATAATCAAAATAATCAGCATCATGTTTGATTCTCTGCTTATTTATGTACTTATCCACTTTGTAAATTGTGGTGTACTGCCTCATATCAAGATACTTTTCATACATTTTGTCGTATCCGTCATCATGAATATAGCGGAGCAATTTAAAATCTTCCTGTCGGATTTCCTTTGCATACCAAAGTATCATCACATCTCTTACCGTTGGATTCCCCACTTCCCGAAGCATATTAAACTGCAGCTTATTTATCCCCAGTGTTTCCAATACTGTCTTCCCATTCTGAAATTCTGGACAATTATGGTCTTCCATAACAGACTGTGCAATTTTATAAAATCCGATTTTAAGCAGCTGCTCCAGATATGGTGTCTTTCGATACTGATTGAAATACCAGTCAATGGTCCAAGGTTTATTCAACAATATGCGCCAGTTGCTATTGTTCACAATCTTGTCTATGTAAATATCTACCGCACTATATTTCATACATGTGCCAGATACCGTTTTAAGCAGATTCTCGTTGTATAAAACCGCACTTCTTGGTACCGTTATTTCTGCCGGAGGACACCACCCACTATATTTTCTGTCATGGAATATGCACCAGCGGTAATCATATGTACTCTTAAATCTTGCCCATTCAAAATCTTTCGCCTTTTCAGCTGTATGTACCGTTCTGAATTTCTCCATTGTGGTAATCTCTGGATTGCGATAATTTATACGAAAATCCTTTGTATGACAGAAGTATCTTACCAATACATCCTCCTCATGCTTTTGAATCAACACACTCCACTGAACTGCAAATAAACTCTGTCGGCTCATACTCTCGCTTTTACATTTGAAATACTTTCCGCAGTAAGGGCATAAAACCGTATGATTATGTTTGACCTTATCCACGTCATTCCATATAGGAATTTTCTTATGCCGGAGGTGTTTCTCTTTATCCAATTCAAAATCCAGTTCGCAGCTTGTGCAATATGCTGACTTATTGGCAGTGCTGTAAAAAATATAGTGTTCTTCACCAAATACCTTTTCTCTGACAAATCTGTCATAATCTTTGGGAACATCACCAAACTTTTCCATATGCAAATCAATCTCGGCCTTTTCTTTGTTGTGCTTTTCCTGCAATTTCCATTCCTTGATTTTGTCTTGGTACTCGTCTATACGGTCTTCCAGTTCCGTATCCGTTACGGATCTGCCCTGTTCCATGCACCTGTCATAATCTTTGGTATCATGCCTTTTCTTAAATTCATATAAGAATCCGAGAATAATTTCCCTTTCCTCAACCGAGGCAACTGCGATATTCCCTCCATTACGGTACCAGTAAAGATATCCAGTAAGATAATTGATAGCCCCTGTCTTCCACTTGGTTTTGTCTGTTGTCAGATCCTGCGTGATGTAATCATCTGGTTGACAGAATGTCCGGAACGCCGGCTTTAATTCCCTTTCCTCTGCATGAAAAAAATTAATAATCAGCGTGTCAATTCCATTAACTTCCTGCCTGCTTGCCGTTGCCAGATAAGATATATGAGGCACTAATAGCAGCATTTCCTTATTTTTATCCGTAAATACTGGCCTTGGTATAGCCGATAGTGCTCTTTTATCCATATAACCGCCCCCCTACATTCCCATCATGAAGAACATATCAAGCTGCCCATCCATATCCTTGCCATTTCTCTTTGACTTTGGCTGCTCTTTTGGCATATCCTCTTTCTTTTGTGGAGTAGGCGCTGCTTTAGCAGAATTTTCTTTTGCTTTAGCCTTTCTCTCTTCTGCTGCTTTCTTCTGCTTTGCCTTTCTTTCAGCCTCTTTTTTAGCTTTCTTTTCCTCCTCAGCCTTATCATCTTTGTGGTAATAATCCTCGGCCCATTCATATACCACATCATTACGAACAACAGCTCTGTTCTCCGTCGCCTGTTTGCGTGCCTGTCCGTATATATAATCAAGGCATTTTTTCCATGTCTTATGCTCCTGCACCACATCCTGGGCAAGCCCCAAATCATCTTCACAGCGTTTCAGCAAATACCCAATAACAGGCTCTGCAAAGGTCTTATCCTTATCTGCTTTCATTTCTTTTTCCAGTTTTTCCTTCGCCATCTGCTTTACGGATACCGGATCAGGAACTTCTATATCGTCGGTCGGTACATCACTTTCGGATTTCCCTTCTGATTTTTCTTCCTGAGTTTCTCCAGTTTCCTTATCCGCATCTTTCTTTTCCAAATCTGCATTTTTCTCCTCAGCTTCAGCTGCATTGTCAATTTCCTCCTCTGATACGGCAGTCATTTTATCTTCCTTCATGACATACTCATATTCCTTTTCAAGCCGCCCATTCGCCACATCAAAGAGTGTGTTACCATCCGCATCATAGAAAGCTGTCACTTCTTCACGCTTCAAGACCTTATATGTAATGCCATCTGATACAACATCCGCCTGTGCATTTTCCCCGGAATATGCCGTTTTGAGATATTCCCTAACTACATTCCCCCAAACAACTCCGTAGACATTATCATTTTTGCTTACTTTTACCGTTGCAAAATGTTGAATCTCCGGTGCCTCTGTGAAATGCTGAATCTCTGTTTTCATTATTTTCCTTACCTCCTGCCATGCTTCAGACTGTAAAGCTTCTTTGTTCTTTTCGGAAATCTCACTTCCGTTAAATCCTTTTGTCTCCATAGTTGCCCTCCTTTTCATCGAAATAGAAAAACATATAAAAGTGCTCTTTTTCGGTCCCCTGAAGTGCCTGGCTATTTTTCATTTCCCGCTCCCTTCATCTCTGCATTCAGCAGCTTTTGTTCCAACGCCTCATAATCATATTCCCGCTGGTAGAAGTTCTGAAATTTACCGGGTGTCTGTCGGTTATCCGTTGTCGCTTTACCCCTGCTCTGAACAATCAATGTTTCAAACTTGTCCCGGAACTTTTTTGTACTGCGGATATTTGATTTCCAAAAACTGTCTGTTGTTGCATAGGTCAGGGCTTCTAAGATATCTGACTCGTTTCTTTCATCCAGCCGCTTCATCCGCTCAATTTCAACCGCCCACTTTTCGCGCTCTGCTTCCGTTGACGGAACTTTTGAGTTGGGGAATGATTTTTTACAGGATGCCACAAGAATATCTACGCACTTATATTCAAATTCACCTATCCTGCATTTTTGCTTCTGGGTACCCGGGCAGGGTTGGGCCAGAGGCTCAACAATTATATTATTTATATATCTATCTCTATTCTCTAATCTCTGTGTAACATCACGGTAACATTCCGGTAACACCTGAGTAACATTGTTACCGCTCTCTTCCGGAAGCATTGTGGTTTCAGTGTTGTCATTTTCTTCTGGTAACATGGGAGTAACATCACGGTAACATTCCGGTAACACCGGGGTAACATTGTTACCACTCCCTTCCGGCAAATTCTTGTTAATATTGCTGTTACCCTTTTCCGGTAACATTTTGGTAACATTGTTACCAGCCAAAAACTTTTTTTGTTCACGGATTTTCCGCATCATTGCCGCCTTGTCTGTTTCTGAACCTATCATTTCTTCCATTCGTGGAATGTTTATCTGACCTCCCTCCAGAATCTCCACCAGCCCTATATTTTTAAAAATTTCCATGGCCACAACTGCCGTATCAAAATCCGTATGGGTAATCTCAGCAAGCTTCCGTGTGTCATATGGTACAAAGATATTTCCTACGTTCCGGACAAGCAGGCCATTTGTCTTTACTGATTTTAGGCAGAGTTTCAAATAGAACAGGGCATATTCTTTCCCATTGGGCTGTTCTTCCAGCCACTCCATGGTATCATCCTCGAAAAAATCTTCACGCAGTTTCATCCAGTAATATTTTTTTGCCATTTTCCAACTCCTTTTCCCTTAATTAAAGGGAAGCTCTTCGTCTATGCCCTCTGGTATGTCTATAAACCTGTCTCCATATGCAGGGCATGGGTTCCAAGCCCCCTCCGTTTCATATTCTCTTCGTTGGCTATGGGACTTGCTTTCTGCAAATTCCTGCTCTTCGACTACAACCTCTGTACTGTAAGCTAGATTCCCATATCTGTCCGTGTAACTGCTTGTCTGGATTCGACCTGTAATAGCAATTTTTATTCCTTTACGGAAATACTTTTCTGCAAATTCCGCATTTTTCCGAAAAGCGATACAGCGAATAAAGTCTGCTGACTGGCCATCACTATTTTTAGCGCCCCTTCTGTCAACAGCCAATGTGTATCTGGCAATCCCCATTGGTTCTTCCCCCTGGTAATATCTGGTTTCCGGATCTTTTGTCAGCCTTCCCATTAAAATAACTTTGTTCACTTAACTCCCTCCTTGTATCAGATGCTTTTTCTGATAAAGTTTTCCGGTAACGCTGCCATTAAAACAGCTTATTGATTAATTCCATGGCATAAGTAATGTCTACACTGCCACAGCCGCTTTCCTCCTTGTGCTTCTGCAATTCATCAATCATCATCTGAAAATACGTTGTATCAACGCCTGTAAGCTGTTCTTCCAGGACTTTTACGTCCTTTAAATCCACCTCATTCAACTGCATACACATCTTTACATACTGCCCTGCATTAATGCTGTAGCCACGTTTTATATATTTCTTTGTGCGTATGATTGAGCAAAGCGGGTACTTTGACCCTACATAATAAAGCTCTTTATTAATGATGCATTCCAGGGCTTTTACCGGGAGAAAAACCTCATTATCCCAGGAACTCCAGGCGCAGGTACAATGTGCAAAATCATAATTTTTATGTATATCCGCCACTTCCCCATAAAATCGTGTGACAATCTGTATTTTGTCTGAAAGGGTGATAGCATTGCTTGTAATAAAGCGTGGCCGGTATCTTTCTTTTTCGCCTTCATCAGAAGCAGCATCCGACTCCTCTTCCTCCGCCGTACTTTCAAAGTTATATGCAATACTGCTGTCTGCCTGCTCGTCTTCATCCGCAATTCCCTTGGACTTAATAAAGCATTTTACTGCACCGTTATCTTCGCCTGTCTCCTGTGCAAGCCGCTCACCCCAAAGCAGGGATACCGGTTTGTCCTCATGCTTTTTATTCCATTTGTCAACATAATATTTTGCAACCTCAATACAGGCGTCTTTTGTCCGGAAATACACATCGTAATCATGCACCGTTTCGCCTGTCAAAAGCGAAACCAGAGCGCCGCCGGTTATAATGGTATTTTCCTCAATCGTCTTCTTTACTGCTTCATCATCAATATGCTTCACCCAGTCTTTTAACTTTGCCTTCAAATGTCTTTTTATATTTTTACTATTCATCCTTAGACCTCCTGAATCTTACGTTTTCCACATCTCGAGCATCCTTTTCACTTCCTCCGGCGGAAGCGTTTCTATGCCCAGTTCCTTACATTCAGTTACAATTCCATCAATAAGAATGCTCATTTCCTTCGTGTCATAGGTGCTGCTCCCACGGAAAATTTTGTAAAACACCAATTCTTTACCGTCCTCTATCTTCTGGCCGCAAGGCATGCAATGGACAGTTTCATTTTCTAACATCTGTGATACCGGAATATTTGTCTTAATAATGGCTTCTGTGGTTTCACCTTCATTTATGTAAAATGGCTGTCCATACCTGCCAATCATAAGGTTTTTACACCTTGGCTTAGATATGCGCATTGTATCTGCCAGCCTGTCCACTAAGACGTGGAAATAAGCATTTGCATCAAGGCTCCGACGGTTCCGGTGTTTCCTGATTCTGATATCTAACAATTCCACTTCCTTTAACTCATCATATCCACTTGTCAGGCATCCTTTTTCATTTACTGCAACCGTAAGTTCGAATTTGTTTGTTAAAAAATTAGTTGAAATGCCAACGATATTTCCTGTCAAATCCACTACTGGCTCTCCTTTTTGTCTGGATATTTTTCGAGCATCTGCATAGCATTTGTCCAATGTGCCATTGTCATTTTTTCAAATGCATCCATTTTATAATGTTGAAGAACTGATTTCTCCGAAACGCCCTTCTGGCGGATTGTATCCCTAAGCACTTTGATTTTTACTGCATCAATGGATGCTTTATTGCCCTGCTCCACCATTTCCCTGTTTTTCTGTTCCTCTGTAGCATCCTGCCCTTGACTGTCCTGGGGCTTAGGCTGTACTGCATGGCTGTCCGCATCCGGATCTTTCATTTCGGCTGTCGGAATACAGAAAATCTGGAAACATGCATATTTAAACGCAACCGCCATAGCTTTGTTTGTCGCTTTGTCCCCGGAATCCATACCCTCACCGATAGTAACAGCCTCTACGCTGCTCCCGTCTTCTGCAAAAAAGCGGAACTTCATCTGGCAGATAGAGTAGATTAAATTCGCCCCAGTGTTCGTTTTCCGCTCTTCCCTCTTCTGGTCAAGGATCTCCGGAACAATAAATACCTTGTGCTTTACCAATGCCGGATTAATGGCATTCATCACATCATCCACTCCACGGTACATAAATCCCTGCTTGGCATTTTTCTGGCTCTTTCCTACGGCATCAATTTCCCCCATGATTGCCGGGATTGCCTGGTATATTTTTCCTGATTCACCCATTATCTCACCTCGTATTCCAGAAACATTTCTTCCAGGGTCTCTTTCAACGTTCCGAAGTCATTCTCTCCAACTTTTACTACTACCGTCAGCATCTTCTCTGACGCAAATAATAATTCTGTTTCTCCCGGCATTTCTGGTTTTCCCGGCTCCTCTTCCTCCCCATTTTCCAATGGCACGGAAAGCGTGTCATTAAGCGCCGGTGAAGCCTGCATGGCACTGGCTTTCTTCTCTGCCTCCTCTTTTGCCAGGCGTTCATGCTCCGCCTCTTCCCTCGCCTGCTCCATGAACCGCTCCTTTTGTTTCTGCAGGTCATTGATTACGGCAATGGCTTCCTGAAGGCTCCCGGTTTCTTTTAACTTGTCAAGGGCATCCTTTTCAAATTCCGAACCCATAGATTTTATTGTGGAGATAGAAACTTTGGTCTGGTCAAACAGCCTTTCCATATCTTCACGGATTTTTTTCTCGGAATACGTCGCATTTTCCCATTTGCTGTTGTAAATGCGTTCCAGAGGAAGCCACTCTTCAAGGTCCCCTTTCACAAAATCGTAGGCCTTCTGTATCCCCTGCCTTTTCGCCTGCCTGCGCTTTTCCTCATATTCGGCAAGCTGGCCATTAATAACATTTACCGGTTCGTCATAAAGGGATATAATCTGCTTTGCCCTTTTCTCAAACGCCTCATACGGTGCCATCCACCGTTCTTTAATAGCCTTGCGGTCATCATCCAAGGCTTTCTTCTCTTTCCGGATATCTGCAAGAAACTTTTTCCCGTTTTTCACAGAATCCTCTGTTATTACCATCATGCTGTATTCCTGAACTTTTTCACGGATGCAGAGCTCTACCGCATCCAGATTGTCCTCAATCGTTCCAACGTTACCTTTAACCTGTACGGATACTAAATCTGCCATATCTATTCTCCTTTCATTTTTATCCTGCTATTCCACAGGCAGATTAAATACATTTTTCTTGATTTTTTTTAAAAACACTGATACAATATGATTATCCGTTAGGGCATCTTGGCTTCGGCCAGGTGCTCTTTTTCCATGTCTGGCGTCTGCCATGTTACTTTTCTTTTTCTTGGATAAACATTTCATTGGCTGTTTCCTCCAATGCATCTATAAAATAATGAATTGCACCCCAGGCTATCATATAAGCTATAGGAATTAATAAAAATTCTCCCCCAAGAGCCTTGTAACCCCTTTCCAGATATGCCATATTCACCCCCCATCTTCCAATCATGTATGTAACTGCCACAGAATATATGGACTCAATCAGATGCCTTATGAATAGTTTCACCTTCTCCCTCCCTTTCTTCGTAAAAGTAATGCTTCCCATGCTTAAACATAAAATGCAGGTTGTCCCTGTGCCAGGTGGATTCACTCTCACTTTCAAAATAAGTGGCGCCACAGCTTCCATCCCATTTTTCCAAAAGAATTAAGTCTAACGCTGCCTTGCAGTCCGCATCCGGCTTTACCTCATAAAAACGCCCGTTGCCTACAGGGCTGAACTGCCCCGGCTGAAATATGACTTCCCTTATGGAATCCGGGAACTTGGCATCTCTTGTCCTGTTAAGGACGGCCAGCATCACAAGAGCCTTACCTTCCGTGTCCTCGCCCTCAGCCTCAGCCATTGCAATTTTTTGAAGCAGATATGCATCCTCCGCAGTAAAGCTGTATAACAGGCTAGTTTCATCCTTTGAAAAGACACGCCCTATATTCCAGTCCTGCCGTATGGGAATTATCTGGCACTCTGCAGATAAATCATTTTCCTCTGCCATACTTGCGGTTATGCTGCATGAAGTATGAACGGATGCCGCAAGTGCTAAAAGTGTCAGGCCGGAGACCAGGCACAGGCTAAGAACATTTTTTGCCCGCATAGCCAGCCTCCTCATTGTCAAATACAAATGCCATCTGCCTAGATTTAGACTCTATCCTGTAATGCCACTTTAAAAACTCCTGTTTCTTCTGCCGTTCTTTTGCTTCTTCTATGCAGTCGCACTTTTCGCCGGGGTCCAAAGCAGCCCCGCATTTCGGACAAACCTTAAAATATGCCATGACATACCTCCTATTCTCCATTGATTACCTTATCCACTTCATCCATAGGGATATCAAAAATATCCGAAAACAGATACTTGTTTGCTTTCCCTGCCGGGAATGGATGGTTCCCTTTCTTCTTAGCCTGTTCGTTCACATCACGGACAATGTCATATGCCTTGCTTTTCCCGCATCCCAGAAGTATGGACACATCTTCCTGGGTAACAAATATCCGTGT
Source organism: Roseburia sp. 1XD42-69 (assembly GCF_003612565.1). GTDB lineage: Bacteria > Bacillota > Clostridia > Lachnospirales > Lachnospiraceae > Roseburia_B. The sequence goes on from NZ_RAZG01000019.1 coordinate 66,226, forward strand.
GCTCTTCCTTACAACTCCCGGCGCTGTTGCCAATGCACTCATACAATTCCTCCTCTCCAATTTTTCCATCTGCTCAGAGATTTTTCTTGACCCATAATTTCAGGCTACATGCTATCTGTTCGAGCTCTTCCAAATTTGAAAGCACCCGTTGCAAGTCAGCTTTTTCTGATTCATCGATTATTCCGTCCTCTACGATATCCAGCAAAAGTTCTCTGGTTTCGCCTACTTTGCGAAAAGACGAAATTACACTAACTGTAATCCTATCCAAAGTCACAATATCCACCTTTGGCATATCTCCACCCAGAGGACACACATTTGTACAATAATAGTTCTCCAGTTCCGGGGCATTATATAGATCCGCCATCTTTAAGACCATATCCGGCGGCACTGTTTTTGTGACGCCAAGTTCATAATCTGAAAGGGTTGAAACGGATATTCCCAGAAGCTCTGCCGCTTTTTCTTTTGAAAATAGGCTGTCATTGTATTTTGCCGCATCTATCCTAGCCCTGCAGAATGGGTTATTCGCTGCTTTCGTAGGCCGCCTCCCCATTTATTCCACTTCCTTTCCCGGTTATAATTTTCTATAGAACCTTTCCTGTCCCGCTTACAAACAGGCGTTAGCTTCCTGCTGTATGTCAAGCGCCTGATTAATTTTATTAATTGTTTCGCTGGGCGCTGTTATCCTGCCGTTTATAATGGCAGACAGATAGGTTCTGGATAAACCCGTAGCATCTGACAGCCCAGTTAAAGAGATTCCTTTGATTGCCAACTGTGCTTTGCACTGTCTGCCCCAGGGTGTAATTGTTTTGCTCATACGATTCTCCTTTCCTTTTAGTTTTTTCTTTAACAAGTTGCAATAATATGTTAAAATAATTTTGTAAGTTCCAATGAAAGTTTGATAGTTATTGTTTTGACTGTTTATTGCAACTTGTTATGATTACATATTATCACGCAATAGCATGATAATCAAGTTGTTTTTCATGCTTTAGCATGATTTTATATATTTTGCACAAAGCTGAGGTTAATTTTTATGTATAGTACACAAGACATTGCTAACCGTATTAAATTCCGGTTAAAGAATCAGCATATCAACACAAAAAGCATGCTCGCTGACCTTGATATGGGAATTAACGCCATATCTGAATTCTCAAAAGGAAAACATATGTCCTGTATCAGCCTTGCCCGCATCGCTGACTACCTGGACTGCTCCGTTGACTACCTGCTTGGCAGGACAGATAACCCGGAAATAAACAAATAATGCTGTTTACCAATACAAAATACTCATATAATATAAGTTACAAATATTTTTAATAGGAGGTTTGAACATGGAAACTAAACAGATAATTACAAACTTAATTTCCCAAGTACCTGAAAGCAAACTGGACACCATTCTGGCCTTTGTGAAATTCATCCTGCTTGAAGAGGAAAATGTTAATAATTCACTCTTAAGCGAACCAAGCTTGGCCAAAGACTGGATGAGCAAGGAGGAAGATACTGCATGGCAAAATTTGTAAGGGGTGATGTCGTTGTCATCCCGTTTCCATTTACAGATTTAAGTTCTTCCAAAAAACGTCCCGCTGTCATACTGGCAGACATGGAGGGGGATGATTATATCATGTTACAGATTACGTCCCAGAATGTAAAAGACAGCTATGCTATACCTTTGCTTAAAAACGATTTCCAATATGGCTCCCTCCAACGGGACAGCAATATCCGTCCCAATAAAATTTTTACTTTGGATGGCAAACTTATCCTATATAGAATTGGACATATAACAGATAGCAAAATGGATGAATGTATTCACAACGTTTACCGCCTGATTAAAAAAATTTGAAACTTTTTTGCACCCCTCCTTTCTCCGGTTGCCGCCGGGATGTAATGTTTTAATGTAACTTGTTGTTTTATATTGTTAATATAATAGCGTATATGCTATTTGTCAATAGCTTATTTGCTATTTTAGGGAATATTATGACTTTATTAGAAAGAATTAAAGTGCTAGCTAAAGAAAAAAATACAAATATAAAAAACCTAGAAATTTCTGCGGGACTTGGTAACGGAACGATACGTAGATGGGATGATAGCCCACCATCGGCAGATAAACTTTTGAAAATAGCATTTTTGCTAAATACCACCATGGATTATTTGATGACCGGAGAGTATATTGATATTCCACTTGCATTATCCAAAGAAGATACTGAATGGCTATCTATTATCCATCGCCTTCCTGAAAAAAAACAGATTGAATTCAAATCTAAAATGGAAGGATACTTAGAATGTTATGAAGAATCCGTTGCAGCGGACGCGCCTTTAAAAAAGACTGGAACAACTAACTCGGTAAAATAGTTCCCTTCGAGTGGTACCGAAGGGATAATAAAGGAGACAAATGAAAAAACAATCTAATC
>NZ_RAZG01000001.1 GCF_003612565.1 Roseburia sp. 1XD42-69
TCCCTTATTCCACTCATTTCTGAAAATCAACCCTTTCCTGTCTATTCTCTATTGAGTTTCCGAGACCGCTCTCGGAATGTGTACCGCATGGTAACCGCCATAGGCAAGGCATTGCGCAATCATCAATGCGTCGCGTTTATCTGTTTTGATCCGCTTTCCCTGCTGGGTCATCATAGTTGTCGGGGCAAGAATTACACAGCGGATTTCCTTTTTGACTAATTCATGATATAAAGAGAATCCCAGACAGCCCGCCTCATAACCGCAGAGAATATCACATTCTTCTTTTATCTTTTTCTTTAAGTTTTCAATGAACTGCACGATATTGTCCGGGTCAGGCGTTACCTTGACATTTGCGTAAATAATGTCGTCTCCGTCAAATCTTGGCTCAATGGCGCATAAAGTGTAGTTTGTGCTATGGACATCCATTCCAATTCGTAGTATTCTTTTCATGTAAGTGGCCTCCTTTTGTATGCGGTAATCCCTGTTACCATTGTTCTTAACAAACTCTAGTATACAGGTAAATCCACGTTGCTACAAATGTGGGGTCACTTCATATTGTCCTAACTCAAAACACATGATGAACATTAGAACAAAATCCTACCCGTATCTGTCTCCCTTTTCCGTTAATTCCATATTTTCCTGCATTTTTTTCAGCACATCAGAGAAAACCTTTCGTTCTTTTTCCTCAATGCCTGCCGTCAGTCTTTTTTCCAGCAGGGTAATATGCCGCTCAACCTGTTCCTTCATCTCCACTGTATGGCTGGTTGGCAGTATTCTTTTCAAACGGTCATCATAGGAAACCTTTTCCCTGCGGATAAAGTCCTGCGCCTCCATTATCTTCAAAAGCGTAGAAACAGATGCACTTCTTATGTTCAGTTCCTCCTCTATATCCTTCTGATAAATTTTCCTGTCTGGATATGACACCAGGACAAAATTTAAAATCCGTATCTGCGTACCGCATCGTCCCGTTGTCGTATCAAAAACTCTTTTTATCTGGTTGGCCAGCCCCAGAACAGAACTGGCACACTGTTTTCCATCCATAAGTCACGTCACTTCCTTTAAACTGATAGGAAAAAGGCAGCCAGTTCATTTTCCAATGCTCCACAGTCTGTATCCTCTCCAATCACTTCAAGTGTCATATTGCGGAAACACCCCATTTGTAAAACTCCTAACAGGCTTTTACAGTCTATACAGCCAAGCCCGTTTTTCAAATTTACATCACAAGGGAACTGATTCACAATATGAACCAATTCTCTCAGTTTATCAGCTGAAGGAATTTCAATAGAATAAATCTTCATTTCACTCCCCCTTCCATCCTTTTTATAAGACAGGACAGTTTTTCCGCCCTGCCCCATATACATTTTAATAATCCATGTCTGCACCGCCTGCTGCAAGCACCGCCGCATTTTTCTCCTTGATGTCTGCTACCAACGCTTCAGTCGTAAGCAGGATAGCAGAAATCCTTACTGCGTTTTCCAAAGCACTCTTTGTTACCTTTACCAGATCGATAATGCCCTCTTTCAGCATATCCACATACTCTTCTTTCACAGCGTCAAATCCTGTTCCTGCCTCTTTTTCCTGCACTTTATTCACAACGACAGCGCCTTCCAGTCCTTTCGCTGTCTCATCCACTTTTTTCCGTGCGTGGATATAGGCTGATCCGCCGCCTGGCTGCGAAGCGTCCGAACCCTGTCCTCAATTTCTTTTCGGCTGTCGCCATATCCAGGCGCTTTTACCGCAGCTGCCTTTAAGGTTCCCCGCGGCTTATTTAATTTCTCCTACTTCTTCATTCCCTGCGGAAATGGCTGCCACTTTTGCAATCTGCTCTCTTCCGGTAACCGGCCTGCTTATATCCTCAATCGCACGTACAGCCGTCTCTTTTGCTTTTTTCATCCCTTTGCGTAGAATGATGGGATTAGCCCCTGCAGATTTGTCCTTCCTTTTGCCTGCTATTCTACAACCGCAATAATGTCTTTTGGGGAAACAATAATGTACTCTTCTTCCTCAACTTTTACCTCTGTCCCAGCATATTTGGAAAAGATCACATGATCCCCTTTCTTAACCTGCATCTGCACATCTTTTCCTTCGTTTTTTTGAGTGCTAACCTTTGCAATACATATTAAACCACACTCGCTCTTGAAAGTGAAGTGAAAATATGGTATTATCAATGACAAAAACGCAATAATGGAGGTGAAACCCATGAATACAGACCAGTTAAAGAGCTTTATCCAGGTTGCTGAAAACCTGAACTTTGCAAGAGCCGCTGAAATTTTAAATATTACCCAGTCTGCCGTTTCCCGGCAGATTCATTCGCTGGAAGATGAACTGGGGACAAAACTTCTTCACCGCACCACCAGGACAGTTACCCTTACCCCTGCTGGAATCAGTTTTCTGGAAGATGCAAAACATATTATGGGAAGACTGAAAATTGCCGAGCAGAAACTGCAACGCTGCCAAAGTACAAATATGCAGGTTCTAACCATCGGATGCCAGAACGAGGCCAATCTGGATCTGCTCTGCAGGATACTGAAATCCTGCAGAGACCAAATGCCGAAGCTTTATCCATTCCTGAAAGTAATCCCTCACAGATCCATCCTGAATCTTTTCTACCAGGATGAGCTGGATCTGCTATTTGGTTTCCAGAATGATATTCCCATAAAGAATGATACAATCTATAAAGAGTTATTCCGGATACCACTGTGCTGTATTGTTCCTGCCGCACATCCTTATGCGGCCAGATCTGAGCTTGCAAAAGAGGAATTGTATCTGGAGAATATTGTTGTCTGCAATTCCTATGCAATTCCTGCCAAAGTCGCAGAAATGCAGAACCAGATTTCACAGCATATCCTGCCTGAATCCACTTATGTATGTGAAAACCTGCAGGTGCTTCTTACTCTTGTCAGGGCAGGGTATGGCTGTTCTGTACTTCCACAGATGAATTTTATAAATTCGGATATCTGTTCAGTCCCTCTAAAAAACAGCGAGCCATTATCCTATGGTCTTTTTTATAAAAAAAGTTCACAAAGTCCTTTGCTAAAAAAATTTATTTCTATTGTAACGAACACATCTCACCATTAACTTTCACAGCAAAAAGCGATATGGATACCAGAAAGCATCCATATCGCTTTTTATTTGATATACAAAATGTCTGTTTATCTGTCGTACATCCCATCACCCTTCGATTGCGATATCATTGGATTTTTCAGGGACTGCTTCCTTCATGTTCTTCGGAACCTGCAGTTTCAAAGTGCCATCCTCAAAACGTGCCTTAATATCTTCCTGCTTTACATCTTCCCCTACATAGAAACTCCTGCTGCAGGTACCAGCATAGCGCTCCCGCCTGATGTATACTCCGTTGCTGTCCTTCTCTTCATTTTGGGAAGCGGATGAGACACTGATTGTCAGGTATCCATCTTTCAGCTCTGCCTTTACATTCTCTTTCTTAATGCCAGGAAGATTCATGGTCATTTCATAAGCATTTCCCAAATCTTTAATATCAGTCCTCATCATCTCGGACACATGGGATTGGTAATGGGTTCTCTGGTGCGGATGGTCAAAAAACTCATCCAGCAAACTTTCTCCGAAAATACTTGGCAATCAAAAGTCAATGCGAAAATATCATGGTGTATCGTGCGTATCGTAACGCCTAATTCCCACGTAAGCTCCCTTGACGTTATATGCCCTTTGACAGATAAAATGCTGATGATTTCCATTCTCCTATGTGCCGTGTCCATGCCTATTCCCCCTCCCGGCGGCTGTTTGAAAACCGCTCAGGATTGCCAGCCCTAAAAGCACATTTATTGTTCATTAACCCTTTCTGTTTTCTATATAACAGCGAAACAGCTATTACAAATACAGAAAACAGATTACCACCCTGCTTTTTAAAAAGAATGAGTAAATCACACAGATTTTTGCGTGATTTACTCATTCTTTTTTACAGCACCCAAATTACAATACTGTTATCAAAAAAGCAAAGGAGAATAAAAGAAATGGCTACATTATTGGAAGCGAAAAACGTAACTAAAATTTATGCAAAATCTCAGCATCCAAGCCTTAATAAAGTATCGTTCAGCGTAACGGACGGCGAATTTATCGCCATTATGGGGGCTTCCGGATCAGGAAAGACCACATTGCTTAATGTTCTTTCTACGATTGATACACCCACAAGCGGTGATATCCTAATAAACGGTGTCAATCTTAAAAATCTGACCGGTTCCAATGCAGCGGATTTTCGCAGGGATAATCTGGGATTCATTTTCCAAGAGTACCTGCTGTTAGACAGCCTCACTATTTTTGAAAATATCGCTGTTCCGCTGACTTTACAGAAACTCCCACCGAAAAAAATAGAAAACATGATACGGAGCCTGGCAGAAGCATTTGGCATTGACGCACAGTTAGATAAATATCCAAGTGAGCTTTCAGGCGGGCAAAGGCAGCGTGCTTCTGCTCTAAGGGCTATTGTGAAACGTCCAAGCATTTTATTTGCAGACGAACCGACTGGGGCATTGGATTCAAGTTCCGCAACAGATTTGCTGAACACTTTAAAGGAATCAAACGAAAGTTTCCATACTACGATACTAATGGTCACTCATGATGCTTATGCTGCAAGTTTTGCCGACCGCATCCTGATTTTTAAAGACGGCTGTATCATTCAGGAATTATTGAAACAAAATGCTGGCAGGCGTGCATTCTATGAATCCATTGCACATGAAATAGCAAAATTAGACACAGAAAGGTAGGGAAGTACCCATGAACCATTTATCTATGGCACTTAAGAACCTAAAAAATAATTTTTCCTTTTATGCCCTATATTTATTATCCATTTCCTTTGTGATTACTATTTTTTTTGCATTCACTTCGTTTTCCATGAATAAAATCATGCTTGAAAAAATATCAGGCGATGGGCGGGTAGAAACCATGTGCAACACGATTTCTATATTCCTTATGGCATTCGTTATTTTTTATATGTCATATTCAAACCGTTTCTTCCTGCGCCGACGCACAAAGGAATTAGGTATTTATGCTTTATTAGGATATCGGAAATCCACAATACTGTCCTTGCTTACAGCAGAAAATCTGCTCTCCTGTTTCGGGGCTTTCGTAATCGGAATCCTTTTGGGTGGTCTGTTTCATAAAGGCATTGTGTTTGGCATTACAAAATTATTGAATTTGACAGTCAACAATTCAGAAATACCGTTTTTTAACCTAAATGCCTTGGTAAAGACGGCATGTTTTGTTTTTGCCATTATTATCATATTATCGCTGTCCAACAACAGATTTCTTTTTAAATCTTCCCTTATGGATTTAGTGCGGTTTGAAAAAAGTGCGGAAAAGCAGACAAAGTTCCATGCCGTTCCTTCCATAATCGGGTTTCTATTTGTCATTTTGGGATACTGTATTGCCCTTGACATCTTACAGGGCGAAAAATCTGTCTGGTTTTCAGTCGGGTTTTATGCTGTTGGAATGCTTACATTTACACTCATTCTTTTGGGAACAGTGCTTTTTATTGCATCATTTCTCCCTTATGCGGTACAGACTGGCAAAAAAAATAAGAAGAAATTTTATACAGAAACAAGAATCATTACTTCACCAGGTTTTATATACCGGATGCGCTCCAATTCAAAAACGCTGATCATGCTCACATTGCTGTCAGCCGCAACTCTGACTGTTTCAAGCATTATGGCTCTCACCCTGTATTATCCGATTGCAGCAATATCCCGCATTGCGCCGTCAGAAATCGAATGCCGTATTGAAAAGGAGAGCGATCTGTCCGCAATCATGGAGATAGTGAACAACTATTCATCCGGAGATGATATTACATTCCTACAGACCGATATTTATAAAGTTACTTCTACTGCCAGACAGCTTCCCATGGAATATAGTGTCGGGACTTCCAAGGGAGATGCTGACAACGAAAAAATTCTTCGGAATGCAGGTTTTGAATGTATCTCATATTCTGACTATACCGCCATTCTGAAAGCGCAAGGGCGGCAAAAGGCTTTGGAACAATTTACAACACTAAACAACAATGAGTGTATTTTTGTAAGATACCAGCCGGCTTCCGGCAAGGACGAAGCAGGCAGCACTTATCCACTGCTCATAAACAATACTGAAATACCTGTCACTGTGACTATGACCACATTAGATAATCCTATTTCATTTGCGAACAGTGTTGGTACTTTAATTGTAAGTGACAGTTTATACAAAATGATATCTGAACATGCTGCTCCCGAAACAAAAGTCTTAAGTATAAATGGAAATTCCATAACAGGTAACGAGGATCTGTTTCAGGCTTTATCTGTATATTTGGATAAAATTCCTTACCTGCAGGGCAATTCCCACAGAATACACGAAGTGGTTTCCCTGAACAGTTCTACTTTCCTGTTGATAGGCTTTCTTGTGGTATTATTCTTTATAGCAACAGGAAGCATCCTGTATTTTAATAACATTTCGGCGATAGCCGATTCAAAATCCGATTACGATATCCTTACAAAAATGGGATATACGAACAGGAAGATAAAAAAAATTATCAGGAAACAGGTAATCACATTTTTTAGCATTCCGTTCCTGTTCGGACTAGCAGACTGTATCTTTGCCACATTAGTATACAAAACAGCACTTATGCAGAACCTTCTGGCGAACAGTCTTGTTTTATACGCTCCTACAATATTGGCTATTGCGCTAACACTGATCATTTATCTGATTTATTACTGTATGACTGTCCATACCTGCTGTAAAATGGTTTTGGAAAAATAAAGACTATCGGAATCATGTGAAAAATTTAGTTGTATGCACACAGATAAATGATATAATTTAGGCATGGATAAGGGGGCAATAATTATGAAGCGTATTATCTTTAAGCTTTTGCTTTTTATAAACTCCACTCTGCTTATAATATATATGGGATTGGAAATAAATATTCAGATGCCGTGCATCATCAGCAAAATCGTATCATTATTCCTGTCATCATTGATGCTGATAGACGCTACTTATGTAAGCTCCTGCAACATCAGAGATAATAAAGCTATCTCCTTGTTTTGCGGTCTGCTGGCATTAGACGGTTGGTATATGCTCCTTTCCGTTTCGGACAACGCTATAGCAGATATTGTTTTTTATGCCTTAAGTCCGGTTATATGGTACATCTTCATAAATTTCATACTCATGTTTCTATTTCAGGGGAGCGGATATAAATTCAAAAAAGCAACAATCTTCTGCCTGACTGGAACCTGTATCTGCTCCCTAATTGGCATTTTAATATCAGACAATGTGTTTGCATTATTGTATGGCATCCAGTTTTTGGTAAGCTGGCTTTGCTTCGTTTTTGTTGTCGCTTACCATAGAAAAAGAACTGCTTTTGTCCTTAAAGCAGAATGGAAGTCCATTCTATTCTCCCTTGTGGTAATAATCATTTTTTTCATTGCATACTGTCTTACCACAACGGGAATAAAAGGAAATCTTTCAAACTTTGGAGTGTATATCCCTGTCCTGCTGTTCTCCATGAGTATTCATGGTATTATACTGAAAGAACATCGCAGTTTTCCATTGTCAGCCATATTTAGCAGATTCCAGTTAATGTTGATCCTGCTTTTCGGTGTTATCATTTGTGGCCTGATTACAATGACTTTAGGTATTGGCTGGTTATCTTTCCTTCTTATGTTAGACGCCATGTTTGTGTTTATCTATGTCTGTAATATCATACTGGATTTTAATTTAAGGCAGGGAGGAGGCAACATGGTTATGGAAAGCAAATACAAAGCTGCATTAGCACAGTTACAGCAGGAAGAGCAGATAAATCTTGAATTTTCAAACTTTCTTCATGACAATATACTTCAAGACCTGCTTTCCATAAAAAATATGATGCATAAATCAGCAAGACCTGATATACAGAAAATAATCACAGAAACTCTTGATAGTATGAATATCTATATCCGTGAGCAGATGCAGAATTATCATCCCGTATTACTGTCAAAACTTACTATAAAAGAGAATTATCAAAATTTGCTTGCATATATTGCACAGTCGTTTCCTGAACGCCATGTCAGCATTGTTTTTAACTGTTCCGACTCTTTATTTTTAGTTCCGCCATATGATATTTTCATATATCGGCTTTTGAAAGAACTCGTCACGAATGTTTACAAACACTCTACGGGAGATAAAGCATGGATAACGCTTACACAGGATAATGGAATAATAGTATTATGCGTAAAGGATAATGGAAGTGCTGATACCGGCAGCCTCACCTATGCAGACTCATCAAAACACAGAGGTCTTGCATTAAGCACTGACCGTGTGCAAAGCATGGACGGCACTGTAAGTATAACCCCAAATTTCCCACATGGAATCTGCGTCTGTATCAACTTGCCAATGAAAGGAGATGCTTCTTATCAATATTTTATTAGTCGATGACCACGTTCTATTTTCCAAAAGTCTGGAAATTGTATTATCAGACTACCCGGAAATAAAATCCTTTAAAAGTATCAATGATATTTCCCTATTGGATAAATTCATTGAAGAAGATGCCCCGGACATCCTGCTCATGGATATCAATTTAAGAAATATAACATCTGAAGATGGTCTGGAATTGGCAAAGCAGATATTACACCGTCATCCGGAGCAGAAAATTGTTATTCTGTCCGGATACGATCTTCCAGTATACCGCAACGAAGCTAAAAAAATCGGGGCCAAAGGATTTATCAACAAAAATACAGAACCGGAAATGCTGATAGCTTTTCTTTCACAGATCATGCAGGGAAAGTTTATCTTCAACGGTTCAGTTCCATTTTTAGAAGAATTAACTAACTGTGAAAAACAGATTTTGCAGCTTATAGCTAACGGCAGAAAGCGGAAAGAGATTGCAGGCACGCTTTATATCAGCGAGCGTACCCTCTCCAATCATTTACAGCATATATTTGAAAAACTTGATGTTTCCTCCTCTGTCGAAGCTGTAACCAAGGCGATTCAATTAGGATACCTCCCGCCGATTTGTTAATTTCTCATCAAATAAGCAAATCATCAAAAGCTGCATCATGGAAATGTGCATAACTGGCTGCGCCTACGGAATCCATCTCTTTATCCATTTCTTTTATAAAAACATTCTTTTACAGGTCTATCCCTGCTGTCCGTATAAGTTTCATCTCCCTCAAAACCATGCGGCGGCATATAGTATTTCAGCATCACAAAACCGTATCTGCCGACATCAACCACTACAATGTCCGCCATTTCGTATAACTCCGTAAACGCTTCAGCCACCTTTTTTCATTTTGCCCGTTCTTCCTCTGTGATATAAACCTGTTTTTCCATATTGATTTACCTCGTTTCTTCGTAAGCGCCAAATAATAATGCAGTCAGATATAAAAATCACCCCAACCCTTTGCGAGTTGGAGCAATTCACTATAATTCACATGTGATTTTTGATCGATTGGAGTTTTTCGCTCCAAGGTGCAAGCTCTGCGAGCTGATCGTCTGTCATCTCTTTCGCTGGCCGATGCTCTAGAAGAAATTTCAGATATCCGTAAATGTTCAGATCATGTGCTTTTGCTATCTCAACCATGGTATAGACTACAGCACTGGCATACAGTTCGTCATATGCCCTGTCCTGTTCTTTCCATGCGCTTATCTGCCCCACTCCCCGAATAAATTTCAGACGTAAGCATTGCGCCAAACCTAAAACCCTGTTCAAACCTTGCATATTTTGTCATATCCTCATGGCGGAAATCATCATGTTCCATTCCTCAAACCGCTTCCTGCTTTCTTCCGGCAATCTTTAAATCGGTTCGCCTTTGTATACTCGGAATGATGTTTCATGTACTCCTGCACATCTTTCCTTGTAACAACAAGCGTTGTGAAGTAAAAATATTTGCGTTCCTCTATTTTCCTACATTGGCAATCGCCGCCTGTGCTGCTGCCAATCTTGCAATCGGCACCCTGAACGGTGAGCAGGATACATAATTCAAACCAATCTTATGACAGAACTCTACGGAAGACGGATCTCCGCCGTGCTCGCCGCAGATACCAATGTGAAGGTTGGGATTTACCGGCTTTCCTAACTTGATGGCTGTCTCCATAAGTTTACCTACGCCAGTCTGGTCAAGTTTTGCAAAGGGATCGTTCTCGAAAATCTTAGCGTCATAGTAAGCATCTAAGAACTTGCCTGCATCATCACGGGAGAAACCGAATGTCATCTGTGTCAAATCATTTGTTCCGAAGCAGAAGAAGTCAGCTTCTTTTGCAATTTCGTCTGCTGTAAGGGCTGCACGGGGGATCTCAATCATAGTACCTACTTCATACTCTAATTTTACTCCTGCTGCTGCGATTTCAGCATCTGCTGTCTCAACAACCACTTTCTTCACATATTTCAGCTCTTTGATGTCTCCAACAAGAGGAATCATAATCTCAGGTTTTACATTCCAGTCGGAATGTGCTTTCTGCACTTCGATTGCAGCGCGGATCACAGCTTTTGTCTGCATCTTTGCAATTTCCGGATAGGTAACTGCAAGACGGCATCCTCTGTGTCCCATCATGGGGTTAAACTCATGAAGAGATGCAATTAATGTCTTGATATCCTCAACGGATTTGCCCTGGGACTGTGCAAGTTTCTCAATATCAGCTTCCTCTGTAGGTACAAACTCATGAAGAGGCGGATCTAAGAAACGGATGGTAACAGGATTTCCCTCCAAAGCTTCGTATAATGCCTTGAAATCTCCCTGCTGGTAAGGAAGGATTTTCTCAAGGGCTGCTTCTCTCTCCTCTACTGTGTCAGAGCAGATCATCTCCCGGAATGCAGCAATTCTGTCTTCCTCGAAGAACATATGCTCTGTACGGCAAAGGCCGATTCCCTCTGCCCCAAGCTCTCTTGCTTTCTTAGCGTCTGCAGGAGTATCTGCATTGGTGCGGACTTTCAGAGTTCTATATTTGTCAGCCCATGCCATAATTCTTCCGAACTCACCTGCGATGGTTGCATCTACGGTAGGAATCAGACCGTCATAGATGTTACCTGTAGTACCGTCAATGGAGATTGGATCTCCTTCATGATACTCTTTTCCTGCTAAAGTAAACTTCTTATTCTCTTCATCCATAGCAATGTCGCCGCATCCGGATACACAGCAGGTTCCCATACCACGGGCAACTACGGCTGCATGGCTTGTCATACCGCCGCGGACTGTTAAGATACCCTGGGATACTTTCATACCTGTGATATCTTCCGGTGAAGTCTCAAGACGTACCAGTACGACTTTCTCTCCCTTTGATGCCCAGCTTTCAGCGTCCTCTGCGGAGAACACGATTTTACCGCAGGCAGCTCCCGGAGATGCTCCAAGACCTTTTCCTACAGGTGTTGCAGCCTTAAGTGCTGCAGTGTCAAACTGGGGATGAAGTAATGTATCTAAGTTACGGGGATCAATCATGGCAACAGCCTCTTCCTCTGTTCTCATGCCCTCGTCCACTAAATCGCAGGCAATCTTTAATGCTGCCTGTGCTGTTCTCTTACCGTTACGTGTCTGTAACATGTAAAGTTTTTTATTCTCAACAGTAAACTCCATATCCTGCATATCTCTGTAATGTTTCTCCAGAGTCTGGCATACATTGGTAAACTGTTTGTAAGCTTCCGGGAACTCCTGCTCCATTTTTGCGATGGGCATTGGTGTACGAACTCCGGCAACCACGTCCTCACCCTGAGCATTTACAAGGAACTCGCCCATAAGTTTTTTCTCACCTGTAGCCGGGTCACGGGTAAACGCAACACCTGTTCCGCAGTCGTCTCCCATATTTCCAAATGCCATAGACTGTACGTTTACAGCAGTTCCCCAGGAATAAGGAATATCGTTGTCACGACGGTAAACATTGGCACGTGGGTTGTCCCAGGAACGGAATACGGCTTTGATTGCTCCCATTAACTGCTCCTTGGGGTCATCCGGGAAGTCCTGTCCGATTTTTGCCTTGTATTCAGCCTTGAACTGGGATGCAAGCTCTTTCAAATCGTCAGCGGTAAGGTCAACGTCATAGGTTACGCCTTTTGCCGCTTTCATTTTATCGATTAATTCCTCAAAATATTTCTTACCTACTTCCATAACTACGTCAGAGTACATCTGAATAAATCTTCTGTAGCAGTCCCAAGCCCAACGGGGATTGCCGGATTTGTCCGCAATTACGTTTACAACGGTCTCATTAAGACCCAGGTTTAAGATGGTATCCATCATACCAGGCATGGAAGCCCTTGCTCCGGAACGGACAGATACTAATAATGGATTCTCTTTGTCACCAAATTTCTTTCCGGTAATCTCCTCCATTTTTACAATATACTCGTTAATCTGTCCCTGAATCTCAGCGTTAATCTCCCTGCCGTCCTCATAGTACTGGGTGCAGGCTTCTGTTGTGATTGTAAAGCCCTGAGGCACCGGAAGACCTAAACTTGTCATCTCTGCTAAGTTTGCTCCTTTTCCTCCCAGAAGTTCACGCATGTTTGCATTTCCCTCACTGAAGAGGTAGACCCATTTGTTTGCCATTTCTATTCCTCCTAAATTTAATACTTATGACCAGCGGATTTTCCGCGGCATTTCATTTCCTGCAGCGTAATAAACGCACATAATTATCTTACCACAATTTTCCCTGAAATCAACCAATTTTTTGTTTTATTTCCAAAATATTGTACAAAATGGACCTCCAGCCGCATATCGTAAACTTTATCCGTCCGGTGATCCATTTTTCTTACAGTTGAACTTCTACCACTCAAATTTCTCTGCAAAGTAAGCGTCCAGTTCCTCAATTTTTATGCGCTCCTGCTCCATGGTGTCACGGTCTCTCACCGTAACGGCCATATCTTCCTCAGAGTCAAAATCATATGTCACGCAAAACGGCGTACCAATCTCATCCTGCCTTCTGTAACGCTTTCCAATATTTCCCCTGTCGTCAAATTCACAGTTGTATTTTTTAGAGAGCTTTGCAAATACTTTTTGAGCTCCCTCGCTTAGTTTCTTTGACAGGGGGAGCACGCCGATTTTTACCGGGGCCAAAGCCGGGTGGAAGTGAAGAACCGTCCTCATATCCGGTTTTTCCTCCGTGCCTATATTCTCCTCGTCATAGGCGGAGCATAAGAATGCCAAGACAACCCTGTCTGCTCCCAATGAAGGCTCAATCACATAGGGGATGTATTTTTCCTTTTTCTCGTCGTCAAAATAACTCATGTCCTGGCCGGAAGTCTCCTGGTGCTGGTTTAAATCATAATCGGTGCGGTCTGCAATGCCCCACAGTTCTCCCCAGCCAAAGGGGAATAAAAATTCAATATCCGTGGTGCCTTTGGAATAAAAACATAATTCCTCGGGAGAATGATCCCTAAGGCGCATCTCCTCCTCTTTCATGCCAAGGTTAAGAAGCCAGTCACGGCAGAATCCTCTCCAGTACTGAAACCACTCCAGGTCCGTACCCGGCTCACAGAAAAACTCCAGCTCCATCTGCTCAAATTCCCTAGTCCGGAAAGTAAAGTTCCCCGGGGTAATCTCGTTTCGGAAAGATTTTCCAATCTGGCCGATGCCAAAGGGAATCTTTTTCCTGGAAGTCCTCTGGACATTTTTAAAGTTTACGAAAATACCCTGGGCTGTCTCCGGTCGAAGGTAAACCGTATTTTTTGCATCCTCCGTCACCCCCTGGAATGTTTTAAACATCAGGTTAAACTGACGAATATCCGTAAAATTATGTTTCCCGCAGGTTGGGCAGGGAATCTTATGTTCTTCAATAAATTTCACCATATCTTCCTGGGACCAGCCGTCCACAGTGCCGCTTAACTCTATTTTATTTTCCTCTGCAAAATCCTCAATCAGTTTGTCTGCACGGAAACGCTCATGGCACTCCTTACAGTCCATTAAGGGGTCGGAAAAACCTCCCAGGTGACCGGAGGCCACCCATGTCTGGGGATTCATTAAAATCGCACAGTCCACCCCTACATTGTAAGGGTTTTCCTGGATAAATTTCTGCCACCAGGCCCGCTTTACGTTATTTTTAAGCTCCACCCCTAAATTCCCGTAATCCCAGGTATTGGCCAGCCCGCCGTATATCTCTGAACCCGGATACACAAATCCTCTTGCCTTTGCCAAGGCCACAATTTTCTCCATTGATTTTTCCATAAAATCCTCCCTGTCTACTTGTATATAATATACGTTACATCCGCTTCCTCACTGCGCTCCTCGTCACCGGCAATAGACGCAGTGTCCTTGCCTTTTACCGAAGTGTTTTCCCCGGAAACATAAAGAATTGTCCCGTCCACTTTCACATCCACATTTGCCTTGATAATCACAACTTTATTATCGTCTGCCTCTAGGACTTCCTCTGTGGAAACGCTTTTCTTCTCCCCGTCGGAAACGGAGAAAAACTCTGCGTCAAAATCATACCCTTCGGCCCTTGCCTTTACTATGTTCCCGCTGTAAAGTTCAATCTGGATAAAATTCTGGTAATCCTCAAAAGTATCAAATTTCAAATTCAGTTTTGCCACTCCGTCTTTCACGGCAAAAGACTCCATGGATACCTTATCTCCCGCCTCGCTGCAATATTCCTCCACCTGGCTTTTTATTCCTTCTTCTAGTTCCGTTTCATCATAATGTGCTTTGTCAAACTGTATCACATCTGCGCTAAGTACCGTTCCCTTTTTCTGCACATAGACAGTGCTCCGGTCCACATTCAGCCTGCCGCCGCACCCTGCAAACAAAGAAACTGCAAGAAGAAACACCAATCCCATACATAAATATCTTTTCATACTCTGCCTCCTTGGCTTTCTGCTTTCTTGTCGCTAATGGCATTTATTATACAATTATTTTCCAGATATGTAAAGTCCCAAAGCTAACCCTGAATTGTCTTTAAAATATCTAAGGACTTAAACTTATGGGAAATATATATTGAAAAATAGCGGCTTAACAACATTTCCAGGGTATGGAGCACTTCTTCCGACACCGCAAAAGTATAGAGTTTTCCGATTTCTACAGACAGGATATACTGCATGGTATATAGGGCAGACTCGCCCACAGGGAGTTCCTCAGCCTTTTGACGGCAGGCACTGCAGACCATTCCCTGGCGTTTAGCGGAAAAATAAATCAGGTTTTCTTTTTTCCCACAGGATTGGCAGGAAAAAAAATTGGGCACTTCCCCCTCAATCTGAAGTGCCTTTAGTTCAAATATCCGCTGTACCAGACGGTTGTCTAATGCGCTGCTCTCTAAGGCCCGCATGGTCTGGTACAATAACTTTAACAATTCTTTTTCGTCGTTGTTCTCCTGGGCGTAATAATCTGCGATTTCCAGAAAATAAAAGCCGTAGCACGCTGCGGCAGGCTCTAAGGACAAGTCCCTGAAATAGTTTTGTATGCTGGCCCGCATAAGATTGTATGTACTGCGCCCTTCAAAAAATTCAAACTCCCCAAAGGAAAAAGGGCTGGTTGCAGCTAAAAGCTGGCTTGTGGGCCGCCTGGCCCCCCTGGCAAAGGCTGTAATCTTCCCTCTTTCTTTTGTCAATATGGTAATCCGTCTGTCATACTCCCCAATGGGCATTACATTTAAAATCATCCCCGTCAAAACGATATTCTGCCCCATACCTATCCATCCTTTTTTCGGTTTCCTCCTCACCGGAAAACCCTTTTGTCCCTGACTCCTTTACAGTATTCCGGTAAAAAAGATAATCTGTAACTTTTCCGCTTGTCTCAAAATTTTTCCATGCATCTTCCATCTCTGCCACATCCTTTATCCCTTATAGTTTACATACTTAGGGTTTCCTTCCCGGGCAGATTCATACCAGATAAATTTTGCCAGATTTTATCCCCATATATTATCCGGCAAATTCACACATCCTCTTTGCGGTAACCAAAGTTTTTCATAAGGGAATCGCTGTCACGCCAGTCTTTTTTCACTTTCACCCAGAGCTTTAAGTTCACTTTACGCTCTAAAAGCCGCTCTATCTCAAACCGGGCGTTGCTGCCGATTTTTTTCAGCATCGCCCCGCCTTTTCCGATGATGATTCCCTTGTGGGATTCCCGCTCACACACAATGGTAGCCTCGATATCCGTCATATTTCCTTTTTTTCTGTCCTTCATAGACTCAATGACAACGGCAATGCCGTGGGGCACCTCCTCCTCTAAGGCGTGGAGGGACTTTTCCCGAATAATTTCCGCCACAATCTGGCGTTTGGGCTGGTCTGTCACCGTGTCTTCATCATAAAACATGGGCCCGTAGGGAAGATATTTGTAAATACTGTCAATGACATCGGAAAGATTGGTTCCCCTGAGGGCGGATACCGGAATAATCTCGTCAAAGTCGTAGATTTTCCGGTAAGTGTCAATGTACTCAAGAATCTTTTCCCGCTCCACCGTATCAATTTTGTTGATAATAAGAATTACTGGAAGTTTTGCTTTTTCTAGCTGTTTTACAATATGCTGCTCTCCGGCCCCCACATAATTGGAGGGCTCTACCAGCCATAAAATCACATCCACATCCCTCAGACTGTTTTCCGCCACATGCACCATATATTCCCCCAGCTTATTTTTTGCCTGGTGGATGCCCGGCGTATCCAAAAACACAATCTGTCCCCGTGAATTATCTGTGTATACGGTTTGGATCCTGTTTCTTGTAGTCTGGGGCTTTTTGGAAGTAATGGCAATTTTCTGCCCGATTAACTGGTTCATCAATGTGGATTTTCCCACATTGGGACGGCCGATAATAGTTACAAATCCGGATTTCATATTTTCTTCCATAAACAAACTCCCTGTTCTTTAAAACAAATCTTTTGTTGACAAAAACAACTCCTGCTCTTCCTTTATCTTCTCCTCATTTCCAATGACGCAGATATTCTCTTGGGCTAAAACCGCCTCCACCAAATCCGCAAGTTTCCGAATGTCTTCCTCTTTTGCCGAAATCACCTGATCCCGCTCTGTCTGGATATCCTCAAAGGTAATATGGGACAAATAGGCCAGGGTGGAGCGCTCTCCCTTGGCATTTGGGTTTAAAGGGGTATCCATCCCGCTTATGGTGCCGATGATATATTTTGTCATATCCCGCTCGTCTGCGGAGAAATTTCGGATATATTCGGGAATCTTTTCATATACCTCATTGGTATTTTTCAAATTGGGATCCCGGTAGGAGGAAAAGTACACGTTGCCGTTTCTGGCAAATCCGCTGCCGCATCCATAGGCTCCCCCTTTTACCCTGATATTGTTCCAGAGATAATCATAACTTAAAATTACTTTTAATATCTTAAGAGCCCCCGTATAAGAAAATCCCGCCTTTTTAAAATCCCCTGCCCGGGACACATACTGTACCTTGGAGGCATCCATAAACCCTTCGTTTTTCTTTTCGCAGGAAAGATGTGCTTTCTCCTTTTTCTCCGCACCTTCTCCCAAAGGCAAAGCTTCTTTTAATTTTTTTAGGCATCCCGGAAGTTTTCCATATCCCTCCTCATCACAGGTAAGGCTTAAAAGCAGTCCCTCCCTGGTAAAGATACGCTTTGAAAGATCTTCTAATTTGGAAACCAACTCTTCCTTTTTCTCCTGGAAATGTTCCTCATACATTGCCACCACACGGTAAAAGTCAATCCCCATGGTCATGTCGTTATAGAGGGAAGTCTCTGAAAAATAGGACATGGCACGGATAGCGGAAACGGAATTTCCGGCAGAGGAAAGACTCATTTTAAGTCTTGATTTTACTTCTGACAATATTTCTAAAAGCCGTTTCTCATCTGAAATTTTTGTATGGCACAAAATTTCTTCCAAAAGCTCTAAGGCTTTGGGAAGCTTGTCGTTGAGCATTTTTGTCCGCACTTCAAACTTGGCCTCGTAGGATGTGTCATCTGCAATGCTGGGATATACAGAGATGGACGCTGACATTCCCCCGGTCTCTAAGTTAATTTCATCCGCCAAATCTCCATAGCTGTACTGCTTTGTATCCATATAGCCTAAAACCGCCTTTAAAATTCCAAGGTAGGGCAAATCTTCCTGGGACACAAAACAGATATCAAACAGGAAATTCAAATAAAGGATGCCGTTAGAAAAAATATTGTGGTAAAGCACCGGCAAGTTTTCACAGTTCCTCTCCTCATTTACAAAAGGCATGGCCTCCTTTTTCATATCCTCCCGCTTTAGCATGGGGATTTTCTCTATATCTTCCCTGGAGGAAGGCTCTTCCTGGTATGCTTTTAAATGCTTGGTATCTCTTATAAGTTTTTCAATTTCATCCTCACTTAAGCTTTCCTTATAAGATTTTAATTTTTCCGTTAGTTTTTCTTCGCTCCTTGCGTTTAACCCCCGCTCCGGCTCAATGACAACCACAGAGGCATGGGTATTGTCAATCATATAATCCTGGATTAATTTTTCAAAATAGTCTGTTTCCACCTGTTTTCTTAAAAACTGAAAGATTTCCCCTGCCTCTAAGTGCATAAAGGGGATACTGTCATCATACAGCCAGCTGTCAAACATCTGCAGGCCGTAAATCAGCCCCTTGGGGTAAGAGCCAAAGTCGGATTCCCGATACCGGAATTCCGCACTGTTAATCCCTGCCAGAAGGGATTTCTTATTTAAACCGCCCTCTGCCTGCTCTCTTAACACCGACTGAATAATTTCCAGAAATCTGTCTTTATCTTTCAGGTTGGCGTTTTTGGCAATGATGGAAAACATGGGTTGATATACCCCGTTGTCAAAGGAGCCCATAATATCCTTGCCGATGCCGGCAAGAATCAATGCCTTTTTCAAGGGCGCCGCCGGGGCATTTAACAGGGCATAATCTAAAATTTCAAATGCCTGGTACAGTTTCCTGTCCGTGGAGGTTCCGATAGACAGATTGTAGGAAAGGTATGTGTTATCCTCCAAAGGCTCATTGCTTGCCACGGGATAATGCTTTGACACGTATGCCGGGGCGTCAAATCCTTCCTGGCGCTTTATGGTGGAGTCTATGGAAATTTCGTCATATTTGGATAGATACTCCTTATCCAGCCACAAAAGTTTTTCCTCTATATCCACATTTCCGTAGAGATAGATGTAGGAATTGCAGGGATGATAATACCGGCTGTGGAAATCTAGATAGTCCTGATAAGTTAAATCAGGAATAAACTGTGGGTCTCCCCCGGACTCATTGCCGTAGGATGTGTCCGGATAGAGAGAATTTAAAATCTCCCGCTCCAGCACTCCCTCCGGTGAGGAAAATGCCCCCTTCATTTCATTGTAAACCACCCCGTTAATCGTTACTGGGGCGTCTTTACTTTCAAGTTCGTAATGCCAGCCCTCCTGCTTGAAAATCTCCTCCCTCTTGTAAATATTGGGATGGAGCACGGCATCCATATACACATCCATTAAATTCTGGAAATCCTTGTCGTTACAGCTTGCCACAGGGTACACAGTTTTGTCCGGATAAGTCATGGCATTTAAAAAAGTGTTTAATGAGCCCTTTACCAGCTCCACAAAAGGGTCTTTTGCAGGAAATTTGTCAGAGCCGCAGAGCACCGTATGCTCCACAATGTGGGCTACCCCGGTGCTGTCTGCCGGAGGTGTGCGGAACCCAATATAGAACACTTTGTTTTCATCATCATTGGATATGGCACTGATTCTCGCCCCGCTTTTTTTGTGCCGGAAAAGATATCCTTTGGAATTTAAATCCTTTAAGTCTTTTTCCTCTACCAGTTCATATGCTTTTAATTTCTCTAAATTCAACCTGTTTTCCTCCATATATCCACAACTACAAAAGAGGGTGATATCCACCCTCTTTTCTGGTTATTATTTCCGAATTCTATAAATTTATGAAATGAGTTTCTTTTCAACGATTCTAAGCCAAACGTGTCACGTTTGCTGCCTGTGGACCTTTTTCCCCTTCCACTACCTCGAATTCAACAGACTCCCCATCTTTCAATTCTTTGAATCCATCCATCTGTAATGCAGAAAAATGAACAAAAATGTCATTTCCCTCTGCGTCAGAAATAAATCCATAACCTTTTTTTGCATTAAACCATTTTACAGTTCCCTGCCGCATAACTTTTTCCTCCTGCTAAAATATAACCTGTGTAATAAATTCCACAAAGATTACACTAGCATATTATGGTGGATTTGTCAACTTGTGGATCTAAATTTTCTTGTAAGGTCCTGTTAAAAAACGGAACTTTCACTCCCCAGGTGAAATCACTTTTGCAATGATATCCGCCAAGGGCTCCATGGCATTCATGGCCTCCTGCACCGTATTGGTCTGGGCCCCCACTTCCACCAAAAGGGTTTTGGGGCAGTAATGCATATTATACCGGTAGCCTTTTAAGTATATCGCCCTGGAAAAACCCGGATAATATTCTTTTGCCGCTAGCTGCATCTGAAGAGAAAAGGCCAGGTTATCCTGTATGTAGGGATTGGGCAGGTAGCCGATGTCACCGTTGGCGGTGGTGCGGCTTAGGCCGTTAAAAAACATAATGCTTGCCATCTCTTTGCCTCCCTGCTCCGTCACAAGGCGGGTGCCCTCAGGAACCCCGTCCCGGTGCAAATCTATTACAATTTCTATACTTGGATTTTCCCTTAAAATCTGCTCCACCGCAGGCCCGGCCTTAGAATATGCATTGTCCCTGGTCTCCACGTCATATTCCCCGGTGTGGTGTATGACATGGAACCCGTAACTCCCCAAAAGCTGGTTTAAATACTCTCCCACCCCTACAATGGAGGTGGAGGCATCCCCGGTGGAGTCTGCAAACCCTTCCTGGGAATGAGTGTGATAAATAAGAATCTGGGGAGCATCCGGCCCGTGGTTTAGCTTCATGCTTTTCCCCAACAGTTCTTCTGCGTTTAACTGTCCGCTGTTTATGGTAGTGGTTCTGTCCACCACATAAAAATTCTGGAGCAGATAGTCAAAATCGTTTAATTTTTCCTTTGGGTATGTGGCCACCGGGGTATTGTTTGGGATAAAATCCGTCCCAGAGCTGTTTTGGGCCACCTGTACCGCCTCACCGGGAGTATCCGAAGGCTCCTCTTCCTCTGGGGCTTCCTGTTTCATCTCCTGATTTTCCTTTCGGTCTTCCGGGAGCACATTGTCCCCTTCTTTCAGGGATGTCTGCCCCACAGAATCCCCGCCTTGCACTTCCCCTGAGGTTACCACCTCCCCGGTGTTTTGGTCCACATAGTTTTCGTCCCTGGCCTCCCTGGCAATAATGGTCTCGTAGGAAATATCACTCTCTGTTTGAGTGGCATAATCCTCTGTCCCTGTCACATAACGATACCCTGGAACCATTTCAAAAATCCGCTCCATGAGAAACTGCTCCAAAGTCTGTTCACTGTTTTTATAAAATATAGAGGGAACCACCGTCCTTAACATCTGGAAATACCCTTCGCTTCTGCCCTGTCTTATCACAGAATACATCAGGGAATCTTTTCTTATCATATTTCCGGAAAGAACGCACACGCATAAAACTATGGCAATGCCTCCTGTCAAAAAAGTCTTATATTTCTGATACTGACGCCTTTTTTTCCACTTATTTTTCACTCTACACACTCCTGCCACTTATATATATATGGCAGGACAAAGGCTTTATTACTAAAACTGTTTAAGCGGGGAAAAAAGCCATATTAATTCCCTCTGAAATGGTAAAGCTCAGCCGTTTAATGGATTCGTCAATGTCCTTTGGTGTAACAAACATGGCATTTAAGTTAGGGGAGAGAAGTTCCCGTATCAGTTCATGTTTCTCCGCCTCCTCTAACTGGCTGATGGAATGGCCCAAATCCTCCAGCCGCCTGGTCTCCTCCATTGCCGTCACAAGATTGCTCATAGTGTCGCTGACAATGGTAACAGCGTCCACAACTGTGGGGATTCCAATGGCAATAACAGGAATTCCCATACTTTCGCTGTTTAAGGCATGTCTGTGGTTTCCCACACCGGAGCCCGGGGAAATCCCTGTGTCCGTGATCTGTATGGTGCGGTTTAAACGCTTGGTGCTCCTGGCTGCCAAAGCGTCCACCGCTATGATATAGTCAGGTTTTGTCTCTTTTAACACCCCTTTTATAATTTCCAGGGTTTCCATCCCTGTCTGGGCCATCACCCCGGGCACAATACTGCTGATTTGATGGTTGCTGGTAAGGCCGAAGGCGTATTTTCCGAATTTTCGGATAATATGCCTAGTTATCATCATATTGTCCGCCACCCTGGGGCCTAAGGCGTCCGGCGTCACCTCCCGGTTTCCAAGGCCCACAATGAGAACTGACAGCTCCTTATCCTCAATGGGTAAAAGTTCCTTTAGTATTCTCGCTAACTGCCTGGATATCTCCCTGTGGTAATCCTCGTCGGAATCCGCCATATCCGGAGCTTCCAAGGTAATGTAATTCCCTCTTGGCTTTCCCATGGCCTTCGCCCCGTTCTCCGTTCGGATTATCACTTTTGTAATTTTCATGTTTCCGTCAACCTCTTCATTTTTGACTTCCACACCTTTAATCTCCACATTGTCGCTTTCAAATTTTTCTCTTGCTTCTAATGCAAGGTCCGTACGAACCTGATACATTTTTTGCACCACCTTTGATTTGTATTCTAAATAGTTTTTTGTAAAAACAGGCAAAATATGTATTGACATATTAGAAATATTATCCTAAAATAACATTTGTATGCGTGTATTGAGACGTCCGTGTCCGGCTTCAATGCACCAAATAGGAAAAACAAATGTAAAATTCTCACATATTGGAGGTGTCCGGATTGGCTAACATTAAATCAGCTAAGAAAAGAATCTTAGTAACACAGACAAAGACTGCAAGGAACAAATCTATCAAATCTGCAGTGAAAACAGCTATGAAAAAAGTTGAGGCTGCTGTGGAGGCTAAGAATAAAGAGGAAGCACAGGCTGCATTGACTGCTGCAATCTCTGCCATCAGCAAAGCTGCAAGTAAAGGCGTATATCACAAAAACAACGCTGCCAGAAAAGTTTCCCGTTTAACCAAGTTGGTAAACACACTGGCTTAAAGTAAAAGCAGGTCATTCCCGTCAGATGACCTGCTTTTTTGCTGCCCAAACCTGCTTTCATCTCTCCTGCTCAGGAAGCTTTGCTGTATTTTACAATAAAAATCTCCACTGCAATTTTTTCATTCATTTTCCCTGTCTTTACGTCCTCCTCCGCCGCCGCCCCGTCCTTTAGGACCTGAATCAGTTTGTCTTTTGTATAATTTCTATTCTGATTCTGATATTTTCCCACGGCAAATTCCGGCACTCCCACCTTTTTTGCGATTTCACTTCTGGGATATCCCTTTCCCGTCAGCTCTTTTACCTCCGCCAGAATCCGAAACTGCCTGGTAATCAAAAACAATATCCGCATGGGGGCCTCCTTTAAAGTTAAAAGGTCATAATACAAATCCAGGGCTTTTTTCTGGTTGTGGGCGGATATGGCATCCACCATGTCAAAAATCTTATTGCTGATTTTCTCCGTCACCACAGCTTTTACATCCTCCGCCTCAATCACATCTTTCTTTAAAGTGTAGCACAGAAGTTTTTCCAGCTCCCTGTCCATATTGCTCATGTCGAACCCTGTCCTTTCAAAAAACATGGAGAGCACAGGCTGGGTAATATTTTTATTTTCCCGCTTGATTCTGCCCAACACCCACCTGGTGAGGACGCTTTCTGTCTGAGGAATAAATTCCACCGCAGAGCCGGACTTTTTCACGGCCTTGTATGTCCTTCCCCGCTTGTCCACCTCCGATTCCACAAAGATAAAACATGTCGTCTCATTTACCTGGGGAAAATATTCCGCCAGGGCGTCGCAGGTGGTTTTAAAAAAGCCGGAATCCTCCACAAGAATCACCCTTTTTTCCGCAAAAAAAGGCAGTGTTTCCGCCAGGTCAATCAGTTCCCCCGGATTGATATCTTTCCCCTGGTAGGCGGAAAAATTCATGGTATCCCCCGGAAGGGTTAGGGCCGCAAGAAGTTTGTCCCGATACTGCCTTTTTAAATACACTTCCTCCCCGTAAAGCAGGTACACTCCAGGGAATTTTTTTTCTTTTATGTTTAAGTCTATGGTTTTCATATGCCATTCTCCAAAATTTTCGGTATGATACATTTGCATCAGGGCTATTTTACCATAAGCCCTTCTCCGATTCTATAAAAATTTTTAATTTTCCCCTTTTCTTTTACCTGTAAAATGTAGTATAATATATTCGATTATGAAAAAAGGAGTTTTTGCAATGACAAATGTATCAGCCATTCAGGCTTTGCAGGCCGCACTGACTGCTTCCGATTCCGTGAGCCAGCAGTCCGATGTTGATTTTTCTTCTTATTTAAAAACAAGCAAGACTTTAGATGAAATTTACACAGAAGCTTCCCAGACCTACGGTGTGTCGGAAGAACTGTTAAAAGCTATGACAAAGCAGGAGTCCAGTTTCCGGACAAACGCCACCAGCCGCAGCGGCGCCCAGGGATTGATGCAGTTAATGCCCGCCACCGCCAGAAGCCTTGGGGTGACGGATTCCTACGACCCCTATCAGAATATTATGGGAGGGGCAAAATATATTAAAAAAATGCTGGACAAATACAACGGTGACGTGTCCCTTGCCCTTGCCGCATACAACGCAGGCAGCAATAATGTGGACAAGTACGGCGGGATTCCCCCTTTTGCAGAGACGCAGAACTACGTTGCCAAAATTACCCAGTACTTATCCGAAGGGGTGGAGGTTCCTGACAGGGAAACCCACTATATGGTAGGACAGGCCACAGTTGCCACGGATACCGACATTACATATCAGGATTTAAATGATTTTGCCCAGGAAATTTTAACGAATATTTTTTCTTATGAGGATTACATGAAGGTTATCGCCACCCTTGCAGGGAAAGACAATGAAAATGTGACTCTCTCTTTTAATGTAATTTCTGATGAAGAAAATCAGGAAGAAAATGAGGAACCGGTTTCCGACAGCTATAAAGCTTATCAGGATTTAAATACTGCCCCGGCAAAGACATTTCTTGTAAACAACGGAGAAATTGCATAGGTAACAGAAAAGAGGGAGCCCAGGCTCCCCTTTTTGATTCCCCAATCAGTACAGCCCTGAAGCTATTCTCCACTTGTAATCATATCCTCCAGGATTTCTCTTAGTTCCATTGCCGCCCCTTCAATATCCCTCTGGGCAAATACGGCGCTCACCACTGCCGCCCCGTCCATTCCGCATCCCTTTAACTGCCTGATATTTTCCCTGGTAATTCCCCCTATGGCGACCACAGGAATCTCCACGCTGGCACAGATTTCTTTTAATACCTTATGGTCCAGGGGCTTTGCATCCCCTTTTGTACCTGTTTGAAAGACTGCCCCGCTGCCAAGGTAATCCGCCCCCTCCTCCTGGGCCTTTCTTGCCTGCTCCACAGTTCTTGCGGAAACTCCGATAATCTTATCAGGCCCTAAAATCTTTCTTGCCTCTTTTACCCCCATGTCCCCCTGTCCGATATGGACGCCGTCGGCCCCTGATTTCAGGGCAATTTCCACATTGTCATTGATAATGAACGGCACATGGTATAACTGGCAGAGTTTTTTTACCTCTGCGGCCTCTTTTAAAAATTCTTCCTCCGAAAGGGTTTTCTCCCGAAGCTGTAAAAAAGTCACCCCGCCCTTTAAGGCTTTTTCAATCTGTTCATATAAGGTTTCCCCCTTAAGCCAGCTTCTGTCTGTCACTGCATAGAGAAGTAATTGTTCTTTTCTGCAATTCATTTTACTCAATCGGATATCCTTGAACATAATCAGGCAAGGATTCTTTTCATCCCACATTTCTGTCAGCGTAAGAAGTGTGTCAAAACCAATGCTCCTATAGAATCTGCGTGTCCTTTCATATGGTTCGGAATCAACAATATCGCTTAGTGTTTTTACTATCACGTATTTACAGCCGCTTTTTATAAAGTACTCTTCCGAAGTGCGATAAAGCGCTTTTCCTATACCAGTATGCTGATACTCCGGAAGCACTCCGCACACAAATATGTCCCCGGTATGCTGATAATGTATTTTTACGGAGAAAAATCCCACGCACTTACCTGTATCATCTACTGCAGAATAAAAGGGATATTCCTTAACCTCTTCTGCATACTCCTCAAAGGACTGCTTATTTCCAAACCACTGGGGCAGTTTATAAAGAACCTCTCTTGTGTACGCTGATTTCTTTTCCCCGTCATTGACTTCCAAAATCCGGATATGTTCTTCCATCTCTTCCCTCCCTCATAACTCCCTTTATTTCATTTAAGTATAACTCCCCAGTATAAAGAAGTCAATTCATTGTTTTGTGCCACACAAAAATACCAGCCGGAAACTTTCCCGGCCGGTACTTTTTATACTAATTTATCTGTGTATACAATTCTTTGCCCTCCTCTGGCGTATTTGTAGTGGATTCGTAAGGATAGGAGCCGTCATTTTCTCTTGTGATTTTCACATAGTGGGTAACTTCCCCGTCTAGAATGGCTACCCGGCACACACCCTTTTCGTCAAACAATTCTGTGATATCTTTTGACTTATCCTTAAGATAAATCCATACACGCCCGGCATTATCCCTGTCTACCTGGGGCGTATCGCTGTATTCATCCATAATGTCCTTTGCAGAGAGTTTTTCTTCATTTCCATTTTCATCAATGGCCACGCCTCCCCCTCCCCAGACAACTTCTGTCCCTTCATTGTTGCAGGAAAAAGTATAGCCATTTTCGTCGGCGTTATCTTTCACGCTTACAGTTATTTTTTGGCCTTTTATCCATGTGGAAAATATTTGCTGGATTCCCCCGATATCCGCCGCATAGGCAGTGGCGGAGCCGCCGATGATAATACATGCTGCAAAAGCTGCAATTGCAAGGTTCATTTTGTGTTTTCTTTTCATATTTGCCATGTTTTCTACCTCCAAAGAAATGTCCCGGGAGGTCTGAAGTACCGAAAACGCCTCTTTATATTTTTCTTTATTCGTCATGGTCCCATTCCTCCTGTAATGATTCTTTCAGCAGCTTTCTCCCTCGTGACAGCCGGGTTTTTACATTGCTCTCGCTGATTCTTAAAATTCCGGCAATTTCTTTTACCCCGTAATCCTCATAATAAAACAGATGAATGGCCGTTCTGTACTTTTCCGGGAGTTTCATCACCGTTTCAAAGAGATTTTGGGATTTTGGCGTCTCAAAAGCAAGGGTTTCCATATACTCTTCCAAAGGCACTTTATTTTTTCTCCAGAAGGTATGGTTTACATTTTTCGCTTTATTGATCGCCACCCGAATCAGCCATGCACGGATATGCTGCTGGCTTTCAAATTGATTTTTGCTCATGTGATACTGAATAAAGGTTTCCTGGACAACATCCTCCGCATCCTGTGCATTTTTGCATATGCTAAAGGCTGCCGCATAGATGTTGTTCTGGTATAAACCTATCAGCTCCTGTACTGGTTCTCTCATAGTTTTCTGGGCGCTCCTTTATAACTTGTTTGTAAAGGCCTTTCACTAATGATACAGTTGGGAAGGGGAAAAGGTGACAAAATTTAGAAATTAATTGAATTAATTTTAAAAGAAAAAAGCCCTGAATCATCAAGGCTTTTAAAAGCTGGCAACGGGAATCGGACCCACTATCAATGTGCCATTTCCCCAGTAAAATCAAGGGTTTCAGCAATTTTGCTTTGATTACTTTTGATTACTTGGTAATCATTTCTAAAAAACTTCATTAAAATTAGTTTTTGCCAGTTTAAAAACCTTTTATGTTGCTTTAAATTCTGGAATACTGCTAATAATCTGACTTTTTGTTTCTATATTTCTGCGATTTCTGTGATAGTGATTTTCTGTACAAGAGATATCTGTATGTCCCATCTGTTCCATAATAAGACGACGATCTATATTATGATCTAATAATATAGTACCATATGTTTTACGAATCTTATGTGGAGACTTCTTGTATATTTCAAGTTTTTGACAATTTCTTTCTAACCTTCTTCTGATACAGTTGGTAGTCATTCTGTCTCCCTTATCATTTGTAAAGACATATTCTCCAAATGGATTCAATGTCTTTATCTTAGAACATAGCCATACATAGTCATCAGGTATTACTACTGTTCTGACACCTGCCTCACTCTTTGGAAACTCTTTGACCGAATATACATATTTTCCATCTTCTCCAAGATATCTGGTTTCTGTCCGGCGAATTTTAAAAGTATTTCCATCAAAGACATCATGTTTGAGTGCAACAAGTTCACCTACTCTTATTCCTGTAGCAAACATTAACAAAATCCCAATATTTTTACTATCAAGATTTTCTTTTAAATAATTAATCATTGAAGACATCTCTTCATCGTTGAAAACTTCTTCATAATCTTCCTTTATCGTTTTTTTAAAATCTGTTTCAGAAGTATCCAAATCTTGTAGCATTTCTTCTACATTGAATGATATAAGTTTTCGCTTTTTTGCTCTTTTTAACATTCCACGTGTGATAGTTTTTAGATTTGAAAATGATTTTGCTGTTAATTCTTTTTCTGCAATTTGTTCTTCTAAAAACTCTTCATATTCCTCTTCACAAACAGATTTTATTTTTCTGTTTCCAAATTCATTATAATGCCTGTAAAAAATTTGTTTGTTTCTCAAATGGGTAGCCATTGATATCTTTTTTAGTTCTAATCTTCTATCATTCCATTCATGAAACACTTCTGATATGCAAGGATTGTCAATTTCTGATTTCCAGTATTCGATAACATCGTTTTCAATAGCTTCTCTTGTTATTCTTTTTTTTAATATCCTTCCTCTCTTCTTATCTGGTATATAAGTATACCATTTCCCATCTTTTCCTTCCCATATTTTATATGGATGTTTCTCTAATAATTCCTTTCTTTTTTTCATTTTAATTTGCTCTTGCACGTATGATACATTAATCATACCATTCTCAACAGCATATTTCAATAATTCATTATCCATCAAATACCAAAATAGGTTGGATAAAAAAATACTCCAACCCATCCTTTCTATGTAATTGTTATTTGTTTGACAAGAGACATTACAGCTAATAAAATTAATACTATCGGGGAAATATACACGATTATAAAAGCTATAATATAAACAAATATACATATAGTCATTGCTACAACTGTAGTGAAAAACTCATATAAATCCTTCCAAGTGATTTTATTATAAGTTTTATCCCATAATTTGTACTGCTTTATATAATCATGTCTTATTTTGTTACAAGATTTATCACAAGAAAATAATTCTCCACAATTCCAATTTCTATATTTATGTTTGTCATGATGCTTCCAGATAGGAGGATAACAGCATTCTGCATTACATTTGTGCTTTTCCTGTATTTTTTCAATATCATCAAAAAATTTCTCATTTAATTCATTTAGAAAAATATACTTGTTTTCAACAATACTATCTTGTCCCAGTACTTCCAAATCCTCCATCCCCTCGCTCTGTACCTAATAAGTCATCCGTTTCAACAAATTCAGGTACTATGAAATCTGTAAAAATAACCTGTGCAATTCTTTCTCCCGGAGAAATTTTTTGTTCACTGTTTGAATCATTATGTATTGGTATAAACCATTCACCTCTATAGTCACTGTCAATAACAGCAGTGCCCTGGCATACTACTAAACTTCGTTTAGTTGCCATACCACTTCTTGAATATACTAAGGCAACTGTTCTATCTAGCATTTCTGTGGCAAAACCTGTTGGAATTTTTACTGTTTCATGAGGCTTGATTTTTATTTCTTCTTCAATGCAAGCAAATATATCACTTCCTGCCGCTTCTTTACTTCCTCTTGTTGGTATTGTTACATTTTGTCTTATTTTCTTTATTTTTACTTCCATATGTTTTTTCCTCCATAATTTCTAATCGTTTAAGTTCTATTTGTATCTTTTCATTAATTTGATTAACCATATTACTATAATTACCATATTTTACACAATAAAATGGCGCATATTTATTTCTGGTGCTATAGTCATAAACATCAATGTTTACTCTTCCACTTTGTAACACGATTGATAATTCACATTCTAATGTACATGTATCTCCATATCTATATACTGGGAATCGATACGTGTATAGATCAATCTCATTATTGCTGAATATTCTATTGCGTCTAAATCCATTTGATTGTAACCATTCTTTTGATACATTTTCTTTTATATACATGTTTTCTACTAAATCGCTCACAATTTATTCTTCTCCTTTATTTTCTTTATAATCACATGGAATACATTGTCCGAAATAATATGTTTTGTCTTTTACATTGCAGTACACCTTTACTCTTGCCTTATCCTCTTCGTTAATTGTTGAGTGAATGCATTGTTCACATTCGCTTGTTATAATCATGTTTGCCATAGTACTATCCCACCTTTTTGTAATGATTGTTTTACATCAATGAGCCTTTGATTTTGGCTTCCTCTATAAGAAAGTGATATATTGCGTTGCGAATCAACGTATCTTCCATCTACAATTACATCGCACATTGATGCTATATTTATCCGTTTATTATGATTAATAACAGATTTATAAGTAAATTGTTTAATAATATCCTCATTATCTCTATCAAATATAATACTACCGTATTCACTGTCTACAGATATTACTTTATATCCCGTATAAAGCCATATAGATTTTTGTGGACTTGAAAGACGGATTTCATTGACTAAATAAAGAGTTTTGTCCAAATTATTTTCTGATAATGGATCATTTTCTATATAATCATTAATTACAATTCTTTCGTCATTACTCTTTAACATATAATCCACAATGACATTCACCACCTTCTTGTTCCCTAAACTCTTTACACATACACTTTGTATCATCTGTTTTTTCAATTTTGCATGGACAATAACCGCCATTCTCTTTTATCTTTTCTCTAATTTCTTGTACTAATTCCTTATCTTCAGACAACTTAATTGACATATCAACTTATCCTTTCTGCATACTGGTTGTCAGATGCTAAATAAATTCCTAATACTTCATCAAAATGTTTTTCATGATTTAGAATATATCTGCCAAACTTAACGATCAAATTAGGGAACATCTTTAGTTTATCTATATATTCTTCAATTTCTTCTTTATAATATCCTGTATAAATCACAATATCATCTTGTGTTGACACTCTTAAATATGCTATCAATCCGTATAAGTCATCCCACGTATCAAATGGTTCAAGTCCTCCGCATACTACTGAAGATGTTATTGGATTATTTATATATCTGTTCACTATTGTCTTAAATCTAATATCTTTTATTGGAGAAGAAGCAAGTGCGCTGTTTTGACACACTTGCATTCCACATTCTTTATCACATTTCCAAGAACACGATGGAAAACCTATAAACATCGAAGGTTTCTTGTAGTTTATAAAATCTTCATCTAACAACTGCTTAATTATCATTAGACTTCACCTTTCATATCTGCATAGGAATACCATTGGCGTGTATTGAATTCTCGTTTCCGATCCTTAGAATACGACCTTACAGGTTCCAGAAAACCTACAATTCTTTGATATGTGTCCATTACACCATGTCCACATTCAGGACAAATATCAGTTCCTACAAACCCATGATGATTGTCACATTCGTTAATTCTTGTATTAAAAGCAAAATAAATCACGCCAGACTCAGCAATTTTATTCAACATATCCCATGCCATATCTGTATTAGGAAAATTATGCTCTAAGTTGATATGTGCGATTGCTCCACCAGAGCATTTAGTATCAAGAATAGAACTCAACCTTAACTTTTCTTGTACTGTACATTTTTCTGAAAGAGGTATCCATTGGTTAGAATAGATAAACTTATCCTTCTTCTCATATAATAAATTATCTTTCTGGCACAAAATAACCGCTGCTCTTTCTGCTGGAACAGATTCGACATTGTAACTAAATTCATCTGTAAAATGGTCTTTTACATCATTCAAGACCTCAAAAATTTTAGATGCAAAATCAATTCCCTGTTCTGTGTAATATACATTTCCAAAATCATCTCTCTGCGTGTATCCAAATGCCTCAATAACTTCATACAATCCCAAAATGCCGCAAGTGCAATATTGCTTATCCATTTCGATGCCACCATCACAGTAGTTAGGTAATAATCCCTTTTCGACATTCCTTGAAATAATATGACGGATAACATCAAGTGACTTGCAACACAGTTCAGTTCTTTTCCTTAATAAATTTAGATATTTCTTTTCGTTAAAATCTGTCTCATATGCAATTCTCATAAGATTAATCGTATTAACTTTGACTGAGCCAATAGATAATGCTGTACCACCAATAGAATTGATGAAACCATCAAGCTTCGATGTATCTGAGAGTAAACGACAGCAATTACTAAGAACACCAACATTGTCACTCATAAAAAAGTTGCTATCATTCCAAGTTGTGTTATGATCTGAACACCATCTTGCAAATTCTTTATCTTGAAATTCTCCATCTTTATAAAGTAATGAATATGTAAGTACAGGGAATGTAAACATATTACTGCTACGGATATCAGATACTACTTCCATGAA
Organism: Roseburia sp. 1XD42-69; assembly: GCF_003612565.1. Taxonomy (GTDB): domain Bacteria; phylum Bacillota; class Clostridia; order Lachnospirales; family Lachnospiraceae; genus Roseburia_B. Next base: position 32,417 of record NZ_RAZG01000001.1, read on the forward strand.
TATTTTCTGATGTTTAATCAGTTCATCAATATAATCAATCGCAAAACTTCCATCAGGAAATTCTACACCACCAAATAATGCTTCAAGATAATGTCTATCAAAAATTGATACATTTACAAAAGCTGACTGATCCACTCTTAAAAATGGCTGATTCAATCTGTAAATAAATTTTTGAAATGACTGTCTGATGTAATAATCTTTATCTCGCAAGAAATATCCTTCATCACAATCTTTCTTCCAAAAGTAGAACGTCCATAATAATACATTCGGTAAACCACACGCTCCTGAACTTCTATTACTCATAAAAGACACAAATTCGATTACATCATCTAAGAATGTTGTTAAATGACCCGGTGATTTATTGTTGTAGTCTTCCAAGAAAAACAGGCCTTCTTTTGCAAGTCTGGTTAGATCGTAAGCGTAACAGTAGGGTTTATATGTCGCACTTGGAGCATCATGCAAATAGAACCCACCATTATATTCTGTTTCCAACCATTCTTTTGCTGTCCTTAATCCATACTTCTTTTTTAGTTCGTAGAAAATCTTATTAAATGCAAATAATTTATCTTCTGACTTTCCTTTTTCACCTAACATGCTACAAATATCTTTATGATGTGCATTTGCATTTCCATCAATAGTAACGTCTGCAACATTTTTATCTACAAATCCGTCTATAAAATCAGAAAAATTAAGTTGTGACTCATTGAAACCATTCAAAATTTCGAAATCCTCACCATATTTTGCATCAATTGTAGATAATGCTCTCTCAAAATCTTTGTTCATTTTAATAGGAATATTCATGTACCTTATCAGTCCTCCCTAATTGTTATTAATCCAATCACTTGCTGTTTTGAAATCCATACTCACACCATCCACTTCAAGAATTGGCACAGATAAATAACCTTTTTCTTTCATAGTCTCAATATCATTTACTTCTTCATATGATATATTTTTCTGTTTTAACTTTTTCTCTAATACACTGCATTTAGGACAGTGCGTAGAATACAAAATTACTGTCAATAACCATTCCCCTCCTCACATCGTTAATAAAGCACATCCCAAAATAATAATTCCAATACCTACAACTGCTTTCCAGTCAATCTCAAATTTCCAAAGACCATCCCATAAATTAATCTTCATATAATTTCACCTACTTTCTCATCCTTTGAAACAGGCATCTCAACTTTTAAAATTTCTAGTCAACGCATGTAATTTTTATCTAATGTCTCGTATTTTTCAATGATACTTTCATTATTTTTACTGCCTGTTTGCCCTATTCTACCGCCAATAGTTCCAACAACATATTTATTTCTTCTACTGTAAAACCCATATCTTATAATTCTGTATATATCCAAAACATTTTTTTTATTTCTTCGCTGCAAAACGCTTCATCAACTGTACACCCGTTATTGTTACAGTATTCATCAACGAATTTTCTAAAATTTGAATTATATCTGTATTCATTTTTCATTAAATTTGTCATGTCCTACCTCTTCAAATTTCCATTACCGCCATCACGCAAATTTAATGCCCAATGTGTTACAGAATCATTAAAATTTGCGTGTGTAACGACTCTTTGTGTATTACTAATTATATATTCTTCATCGCCAAGCATAGCTGTGATGAAACCGACTGGTTTACTTAACAGTTCTTTGGCTAATGCATGGCTCGTACTAATTACTTCTAAAATTTCTAATATCTCATTTCGCTTTAATTGTACCTATCTACATAATATCTGTAGATGTAATCTATTGCACGTTTCATAGCATCTTTGCCAATCTCGAATCTATCAATCTGCTCAATCTTCCAAGGATGAATATTTTTTACTTCTGAATCATCATCAATAAATCCAATAACAGGTTTACCACTGATAAACGCATATAAAATTTCATCGCTTGTTCCAAGTGAACTATGTAAATCTCTAAGGTTGCATAATACTATATCTGCTTCTCTAACCATTCTTAAATCAAATCGCATAACTTCTGTTTCAGAATGGTGATAGTTCTTACCTATCTCATAAAAATCTGTTGGCGATACAAGTGATATATCTTCATAAAGTTGCTTTACATATTTCTTTGCATCTTCTCTCCACTTTTTAGGATAGTCGTGCTGATCCGTATTAAAATAACAACTCATAGCACCTGCAAGGTAAATTGTTTTATTCACTATCAATAACCTCCTGAACAAAATCTTTTGCTTTACCATTCAATTCTTCTTTTGTGCCACTATTATCAATAATGAAGTCATAGTTATAATTAAATACATTTTCATCTGCCATATTAGAAGTAATATGTTTTACTGAATTTCTAATGATTAATAATGTCTTTGCATCAAATTCTTTTACTGCTCTGGCAATTTCTTTCGGCTCTCTGATATGTAAGAATAGAAATCTACTTTCTTCGTCTTTCATAAATTCAGCAACTTTACTTTTCATACTTTCAAATGGCATATCACAATATTCACTTGTTAAAATTTTCAAATCAGATAGAAATTTTCTATCTTTTTCGGACTTTTTACCATTCCATCCTATTTCTCTAGCTATCTCTTTTACTTTATCAACAGAAGAAAAATTAATTACTGTATGAAATTTTTTAAACAAATCATTTAATTCTGTAGATACAAATTCTACAAATGTATCTTTACCAACTCCTCCAGAACCATTAATTATAAAAATCTGTTTATCCAAATGCTACCTCCTGTATTTATATCATGAAATAATCTTTTCAAAGCCATGATGTGTTGCCAGTTCGTTTTCGATTGTGGACTTCCCTGATCCGGAAGCCCCTAGTAAGACAATAATCATATATGTATCTTCTCCATTCTCTTATATGTGCAAAAATTATATTCAATATTGGAATAAGTTTCCTTTTCACTTTCATATATAATTTCCCACTTTGTATTATTATCAAGATTTGGGAAAAAAGAATCTGCTTCAAAATTACTATATATTTTAGTCACATAAGCAGTATCACATTTATCTAACAGTTGCTTATAAATTGATTCTCCACCGATAACATAAATATCCTTAGTCTCATATTTTTTCAATTCGTCATATAAATCATCCAAACAATTTAATACAACTGCATTACAAACTTGATAATTAATATCATTAGTTAATATAATATTTAATCTGCCTTTTAATGGTAGTCCATTCGGAAAACTCTCAAAAGTCTTACGACCCATAACAACAGTCTTGCCAAATGTTGAATCTTTGAAAAATCTTTGATCTTTTGGAATACGAATTAGTAATTCGTTTTTATTTCCAATTGCCCAATTTTTATCTACTGCTACAATTAAATTCATAATATTTTCCTTATATTCCTAATTCAAATTTTAACTGAGGTTTATTTGACTCATATCCTTTCAAAACAAAGTCATCAACAGTAATAGAATAAAAATCTTTTTTATCTGGATTTAGTTCTAATATTGGATGACAGTCGATTGGTTCTCTCTTTAACATTTCTAATGCATTATCTACATGCCTGTCATAGATTTGCTGGTTAGCAATAAAGTGTGTAAACACCCCTGGTTTATATCCACAATGTCTTGCTACCATCATCATTAACGCCACATATTGCATCTGATTTATGTTACCTGCTGTCAACCAATCAGAACTGCGCTGATACATAATCATATCAATATATTCTCCACGAACTAAGAACTGTGTCTGATAGCAACATGGTTTTAATCCATGAGGTCTATTAAAATCTTCTTTCTGCCATAAATTAATAATGTGCCTTCTTCCATATGGATCATTAACAATTTCATCTAAAATAGGTTTTACAAGATTATGCTTTCTTACTGTTTCTCCATAACATGAGCCGATTGTTCTGTCGCCAATATCCCATGAGTCCCACCAGTCAACATTATACTTATCTCTAAGCAAATCAAGATTATTGCTCTCATCCTGATATATCCAAAGAATTTCACCAATAGCTTTCTTAAAATAAATTGGTCTTAATGTAGTAATTGGAAACTCATTTTTGCTAATATCATATGTATGAACCACGCTATTTACTGATAAGGTATGTGCTGGTGTTCCATCCTCATAATGTGGTCTTGGATTTACATCTTTATATCCATCATTTAAAATATGGCTTATAGATTTAATCATATATTTATCTGCTTTTATCATTCTACTTTTACACCTCAAACTTTCTCATATCTTCAATAAACGATGAAATAACACTTTTATTATAAAAATTGTTCCATATGTTCATTAAACCTTGCAATTTCAGCACGATCATCACTAATAATTCTAATTGTTACTGGCTTTGATAAATCTATGGTATAAATTCCAAGTGTTGATTTTGCATCTATCACATATCTATCTCTTAAAATATCAATATCACTGTTAAATTTATTCGCTTCATTCGTAAATTCTCTTACCTTTTCAAAATCATTTAAATTTAATGTTAATTCTGTATTCATTTTTTATTCTCCTTGTTTTAAAATATTTTTATCATATACAATCAATGAATTCACAGGGCTGTCCCATCCCACATTACATGAAGAAATATCGCCATCACGTTTTATATCTGATTCCAAAAAATTAATATCAACGATAAATTCTGATACACAACCATTCTCTGCTGTTGTAATATTATCTTCCAATGTGTCATTTGGTGATTTTATATCTCCTACTATGCACTGTATTATATTTCCATTCTCTAATATCAAGTCTATATATGTTCCAACATCTACATTAAACGCACTGCCTACAGCAACGCAATATCTATCGCCTACTTGTCTAATCCCAAAATTCCCAGTATGGGCTAAACTAATCTGAAGCTCATATTGCATTGAAGAGATATCTGTAATTGCTGTATATGGCATAAATGATTTAAAGCCATTATTTGTTGGGAAATTATACATTACACTTTTACAAGTTTCATTTGAAATATATTTCTTACTAATATATGCAATATCATTTTTTGAATCATTATTATGATATTTGCAGAATACGATTTCCCAATTATCGTTATAATCACATATTAAAATTTCACTGTTAAATGGAATTATATATAATATTTCTGCTTCCAAATTAGGCTCACTTCTCATATTTAAATTATCAGTAGTATATGCTATATAACATTGATTACTTCTATTTTCTTTAACATGCAATACTTCACGAATATCATTTGTTACACCTGCATATGCACCACTATTTTCTTCTCCATATGCTGAAATATTAGGCAAACTTAAACAAACTATCATTGCTAATAGAAAAATCTTTATTATCTTATACATTTATTTTCCTACAAATTTTGAATTCTATTTGATATATGTTTACGAGTTACATTTATTACTTCTCTATTTAAGATGTGATCATCTGAACAAATTCACCTTCGCTTATAATTGGTATCCCCAAATCATGAGCCTTTTTATTCTTTCCTGATGTACTTGCAACATCATTGTTTATCAAGTATGATGTTTTAGCCGACACAGAACCAGATACTTTTCCTCCATTTCTCTCAATTGTAGTAACCAATTCTTCACGATTTTTGTAAAACTTTAAACTTCCTGTAATCACAAACAACTGACCTTCTAATACTTGTTTTACATTGCCATTATTCTCTGCCTCTCTAAAATTAAATTCCCCAATCAACTCAGCAATCCATCTATAATGCTCTCTGATGAAAGCCTTCATTGAGTTATTCATTGCATCTCCAAAATCATCTAATTTAGTAAAGTCATAACCATGGTACCAAATATCATAAAATTCTTCTGCTTGATTATTAAATTCTTTTGCAATAACTTTGCTTGCTGTTCTACCAATCAGAGGAATACACAGTCCATAAATGAATCTATCCAATGTAGTATTTCTACTTTTTTCAATGTTTTCTAATAGTTTGCCTACTAATTTCTTACCAAAGCCATCAAGTTTATAAATTTCTTCTTTGTGATCTGATAAGTAATAAATATCTCTAAATGAATTTAACCATCCTAAATTAATAAATTTCTGTAGTCTCTGCTCTGATAATCCATCTATATTAATTGCATTTTTGCTTACAAAATGTGATAGTTTACCAAGTAATTTCCCCTTACAGTCTGGATTAGTACATATAAGAACTTCCGTACCATTTTCTTTAACAATCTTTGTACTACCACTACATATAGGACAAATGTTTGGAATATTAAAACTATTACTCTTAGTAAGATTATCTCTTATCTGAGGAATTATTTGGTTAGCCTTATATACTGTAATCTCATCACCTATACCAAGTTGTAAATCCTTGCATATACTAATATTGTGCAATGATGCTCTACTTACTGTAGTTCCTTCTAATTCAACCTCATTAAAAATTGCCACTGGTGTAAGTTCGCCTGTTTTCCCCATACTCCATTCAATATCTTTAAGTGTAGATGTTACTTCTTCATCATAAAACTTATATGCTAATGAATGTTTTGGGTGGTGCCCTGTTTTTCCAAGAGATTTACCATATTCAATATTGTCGTAAGTAATCACAAGACCATCAATCGGATATGATTTATCTCTTGCAATGATTTTTAGTTCCTCAATCTTTTCTTCAATATTATCTGTCAAACTATTGTATCTTACATAAGGAACGACCTCAAATCCCCATTTTTCAGCTAATTCAAATCCTAATGAATATGTTGTTAATTCAAATGGTATTTTCCAAGCAATAAACTTAACATGTCTTTTTTTTGTAATATTATTATCTAGTTGTCTAACAGATCCGCTTGCCAAGTTTCTGCAATTTTTATATTCTCCATTTGTATTAATCTTTTCAAAATCTGATTGAGTAATAATTGCTTCTCCCTCAATTTCAAATTTATTATTAAATGGAATATTTAATGGAAGGTTAGAAAATACTTTTGCATTATGTGTTACAATTTCTCCCTCTTCACCATTACCTCTTGTTTCACTTTGATACAAACATCCGCTATTATAAGTATTCAGAATCGTAAGCCCATCCATTTTCAAAGATAAAATGCATTCTCTACCATTTGAAAATTTAATTAAATCATCCATTGACTTTGTTTTATCAAGTGAAAGCATAGGATGACTATGCTTCACCTTTTCAAGTTTTGACTTGACTTCATATCCAACCGTATGTGTTGGTGAATTAGTCATTACTATATTTGTTTTATCTTCTAAATTCTTTAACTCATCAAATAAATCATCGTATTCCTGGTCTGATATTTCTGATAAAGAATTGTTGTAATATGAATCTCTATATTGATTAAGTTGCTGTGTTAATTCCTTTATTCTTTTTACCTTATCCAACCACATTCCTCCTTTGAAACACACATTTAATTAGTAACCCATATTTCTAATTGGGGTAAAAGACTTTTTTATTTATCCATACCTATAATCCGTTCACCTAAATAATTCCAATCTTCTATATCATATATAACTTTCTCTTTCTTCATTTTTGTTATTACTTTAGAAACTTTCGATTTAGGGACATCAATATTAGTAATAACTTTCTCAATAAGTTCATTTTTACTCATTTGATCACCCCTAAGAATATGACATACCATATCTCTGATTTGTCCATCATTGATTAGTTCCGAAGGATCTATAGGAGACAAGTTATAAATTTTGTATTTGTCAAGTTGAAATCCTCCCATTTCTAGTTCTTGCACCGTATCAAGGATTATTTTATCCTTATCGCTTAATAATAAATACATCTGTTACCTCCGTTAAAATTGCGATTTAATAGTCATCTGTAAATTCACCACGTTCAATGCATTCAGCTATTTCTTTAAATAACTTCTTTGCACATGATATGTTGATTCCGATACTTTGTTTTTCAACCCAATGTTTATCATTATCAATTTCCATATATTTGATATTGATATTTACATCATCTTGTTCTACAACATATTTCCATGAATTATATAACTCTTGAAAATTTTATGAGTATTCTTTAATTGTATTTGTTACTGCTTTTATCTCTTCCATTTTTTTCTCCTTAAAAGACTTGTTTTATCTGTTTACAACCTTCCCATTTTCAATAACATCATTAAAGAACTCTATAACCTCTTCTTCTCCGTTGAAAGCATATTTATTACCCCAGAATGAAATATGTTTTTTGAGAAACTTTACAATATATTTTTTAAAAATATCTGTTGAGTATTCATATGTTATCTTTTCTATATTACCACCAAGATTCTGTTCAACTTCCATTGTGGATGTTGTCATTCCAAAATAACTAAATTTAACATTTAGAATACCGAGAGATTCTGTCTTAAACCTTGTGGAAAGATTGTAGTCCATCCAGTCATAATCATATAAGTGTAAATATGTATTTGTCCTATCATCTTCAATATTGTCACTAAAAATCAAATCATTGCTATTTATTTTCTCTAAGTACACTCTACATTTTCCTCCTTTAAAAGCGTGGTTTTAAGACTTTGTTACTATATCATTTACAACAACCACCTTATACGAAGATACTTTCATCTCATCATATAATCCCCATTCACTTTCTACATTTTCAATTTTTCCTATAACAACAAATTGACCTTTAAATCCTATTACTTCCCCTTTATATAAAAAGGAAGAAGTTCCTCTATGCCTCATTGCTACAACTTTATCTCCGATTTTTATTTCATTATTTAAGAAATCTTTCATCTAAACTGCTCCTTGATAATCATTCAAATTAACTTTTTCTATAGAAACAACACTGAACCATCCAGGATTCAAACCAATCTTCTGATGAAACTCAAACATCAATTCTGATAACTTGTCCTCTAACCATTTTCTCTCTTCATCTGTTACACCTTCATAAATGTATGTATCACAACCAGAATCATCACAATACGCTTCAGCTAATTCTTCCATAATCCTATCTGGATCAGGATCAGTTCTCAAAGGAACAAGTTCACACTCACCAACATAAATTGTTGGATTATTTGTAGATAAACTTCTTTCAATCCATTTTTTACAACCTAAAGCATCCTGTATTGCTTCTTCTTTTGTATTAAATGTGCCATGTGTCCAATTTTCATTATCTGTTTCGTTCCATGACCATAACATTTATTTTCACCTCTCAATCATTTCAAATGCTTTTCTCATGCCTTCCATGAAGTCAGTCCCATCCAAATTATCGTCTATATACTTCTCCAATTTATCTATCTGTTCATTTAAATAATCTAAACTTTCTGATATATCACCATAATCATTATATCTTTGTTCTAATTCATTTTTCTCGTTTTCTAATTTCTGATATGCTGCATATAATTCTTCGCTTGGTTCTCCACATATCTCTTCTACTTTCTGAGAAAATTCATTACCAATATTTTCAGATACAATTCTGAGAACATCTGATAAATCTTTGGCTTGCTCCCAATTCTCATTTATCATTATCATAAATTTATTTTCTCCTTTTAATCGAATAACGAAATGTGTTTTAACCCCTCTTCCAAATCATTCGCCTTACGAAATTGTTTAATATCTTCTTCCGTTTTTGCAATTAGTAGTTGATTTTTTGCTTTTTTAATTCTACTCTGTAAAAGTAACATCTCATTCTGTAACTCACTCAATGTGTTAAAATATTCTTGCTTAACTTTTTCAATATCCATTTTTATATCCTTTCCTACTACTTAAAACCTATCTTTCATGGTTTTGTTTCAATCCAATAAGAAACAAATCTTTTCCTAAAATTACTTTCCTTAATATATTCATAGGCAGGATAACAAGACATACTAGCTATCCCTTTTTCGTAAAGATAATTAACAAATAATTCTGTAAATCTATGGTTACAATCTGTCCAAATTATTCCTATGTCTTCTTTTATATCATTTAAAAATCCGACACAGCCATCAATATATCCTTCATACAATTTTTCTACTTTTCCTCTGCCAAAATATTCATAAATGATTATTGGATAGGGTCTACCACTTGAAAATTGATAATTTTCATCAGTATCTATAATTATTTCTCTCATTAATCAATTCCTCACTTTATTTTTACAAATGTTTGATATATAATATTTTCATAAATAGTTTGGAGGTTACATATATGTCTGAAGATAAAAAGTCGTTAATCAACTTAATTCCTGATTCCATTGATAATGCTGTTAAAAATATTACTGATAAACCAACACAAAATATTGGAACCACTCTTGCTGATATTTGGTATCTTGTTTTTGGTGGTATTTCACAAGCTGCAGAAAAACGTAAATTAGAATATGCACATGCTCTTCAAGAATTTAAAAATGAGTTAGAAGAAAAAATTTATAAAATTCCAGAAGATAAATTAGTTGAGCCTGATATACAAATTGTCGCTCAGGCTTTAGAAGCTGCTAAATATTGTATTGAAAAAAATCTCTACGAAGAATGTTTAGTAATTTAATAGCTAAATCAATGAATAAAGAAACATCCTTATATTCACATCCTTCATTCGTTAATATAATTAAACAATTATCTACTTATGATGCAAGAATATTAGCATATATATATGAATGCCAAATTGAATCTAATATAAATATTATTATTGATGATAACGACTTGCTTTTTCCATTATCTTCATTAGAAAAACAGGGATTAATTCATGTACATATGCAACAATCTGCTCAAACATTATCCATTGATAAAAACTTATTAAAATTACATACAAATTTTGATGTTAATATTCCTATCAAAACAGCCTATATTACTTTGACTAAATTAGGTGATACTTTTTGTGATATTTGTTTAAATTCAGAAATTTAACTTTATACATTATTCCATGAAAGTCCTATTTCATCACCTTGTTCAGTCTATATATAGTAGTTTGCAAAATTCAAAACCGCTATATATAGACTATTTTTATGCTACTTTTCCCTCTAACATCATCCATGTGTTCCGTTTATTATGACTTGTACGAATACATTGCAAAAATGCTTGTGGTTCTGCCAACAGTAGACATCTTTTCTTTGCTCTTGTAAGCAGCGTATACAACATACAGTTATCCAAAAGTTGATGATGTGTGTTATCAATAATTCCAATCACAATCTTCCTACCGGCTCCCTGTAACTTATGTACGGTCATTGCATAAGCAAGATCCAAAGCTGTCAGTTCTTTCTTTGTATACTCAATCAATTTTTCTTTTCCAAAAATATCAGTATAGGTTACTACACAATATTCCTCTTTCTTTTTGCCATTCTGTCTCTCACTGATTTCTGTTATATATCCTATTTCTCCGTTGAACACATTCTTATCGTAATCATTTACTGTCTGCATCACTTTCGCACCCAATTTAAATGTCATCTCAAAACCAGATATACTTTGCAATACATCTCCTAGCAACTTCTCCTGAATTGTTTTATTCAGTTCATTTGTACTATTCAAGCAATCTTTTCTTCGTGGTACTGTAATAACAACATTATCAATCCCATCAGACTCTACCGATTTTAGAAATGTCTTAACTGCAATATCAAATAATGATTGCCTATTTGTACGGAACATATAATACATATCCTGTAACTCACCATGAATAATTCTCGGTTGTAACTTTTCAGTTATAGGGTTGATGTTTTCACGGATCAGATTTGCGTCTACAAGAATGCCAGACTTTTCAGCTTGTCTCATTGGCTTAACCAGTTTACTTACTACTGTATCATCAAACATTTCTATTAAATCAGAAAATACATTACCAAATCCTATTGGTGGCAACTGCTTATGATCTCCAGAAATAATAATTCTTGTATTATCATCAATGGCTTCTAACCAGTGTAGAAATAAACTGGCATTTACCATACTTCCCTCGTCAAGAAACGCAACGCTTGTAATCAAGTGATTATCCTTATTAAAATCAAACTTATTCAAACCTTTACATCCCAATGTCCTATGAATCGTCATAGCAGGAAATGATGTTGCTTCAGTGATTCTCTGTGCTGCCATAGCCGATAAAGCAGATGCCGTTAATGTAAATTGGTTTTCTGTATATGCTTTCACAATCGCTCTCATAATGGATGTCTTACCAGTACCAGCCTTCCCAGTTATTAAGCTGATTGTTCTATGCAGACTTTTATTGATTGTATCAAGCTGTTCTACTACATATTGGAATCCTTGTTCTTCTTCTGCATGTCTGATCGCCTGTTCTATTTTTTCATCAGAAATATTAATGTCCGTCTGTTTCTTAGACTTTTCAAGCAGTATATTATAAATCTGCATTTCGATATCGTGATAATATTTCAGCCCTACTCTATCTTCTGATATGTGTAAAAACTCATTGTTTTCCAATAACCAATCCGTTTTATCGGCACACTCAGGAACACTATTACTTATTGCCGACTTTAGAATTTTAACTGAACACCAAGTATGACCACTACTTTCTCCCAAATCTGTGAAATAGTATTTTATAAACGCAACCAATCTTTCAGTTGTATTTATGAGTTCTGGCTTCAATTTTAATGCCAAGTCATCGACTTTCTTAAACCCAAGCCCATTAATTTTTGTAAGTATATAAGGATTTTCTTCTAATTGCTGTTTTAACAATGCCGGATTAGGTTCATCTGTTAGAAGTTTTTTAATCATCGTATATGTAACTCCTAATGGCTTTAACATTGTGATAATGTCTGAAATCAGATAATTATTGATGATCTTGTCCTTAATCCTGTTCCAAGTAAGTTCTCTAACTCCCTTTACTAAATCATAATCAATTTCTTTTAACGTGCCATTTGCCACATCATTTACTACATTTGGGTACACACTTATTAAATTCTCCGCAATCCAAGGTGAAATAATGGATTGCAGAAACATTAACTGTGACTCTTTTGTTTGTGGTATAAGAGCATATATGGCTATTGGTGTATACTGATGACCATATGTTTTGTCATACTTATACCTAGCCTTTATCATATATTCTCCACCGACAACCAATTCCTGCATTTTGCCAGCCAAAGAACTAAACTTTTTATCTGGATCGACTTCTTTACTATCTTCAAATGGTAAATCCATTTTTGTTTCTTTTGTATATTGAGGAATATCATCGTTTGTGTAAAAACCATATACGCCCCAAGTGGTATCTGAATTGTAGTATCGTTCATAAGTTATTACTGCTTTAAATTTCAAAATATCTTCATCGTTTTCAAACAAATTTATACTGCCACTCCTTTCTTCCTCATCTGATCCAACCAAGTATTATATGGTTTTACCTTCTCTACAAAAAAATGTTCTTCTCTCTTTCTTCCAAGTATTGCAAGACAATTTCCTTTCTTAATATCATCGCTATACTGTTTTAACTGGCTTGACCATATAGTTGCTTCAACAATACCAAATGGCGTATATAGGTCTAAATATGCAAATTGATTCCCGTTTTTATCTTTCTTCCTTTTAATATCAACTATGACACAAAATAATGTAGTCTTATCTCCGTCCTCTACCATATCCCAATCTGTTTTTGTATATTTGTAAGCATCTTTTAACGGGTCATTCGTCAGGAACATAGACAATGTATCAAATTCCCACATATATTCATCTTTTGCATATTTTTCTTGAAACTCTATCATGTGATTCTTATATTTTTGGTTCTGTTCTTCTATAAATAATTTCTCTTTTGCTTTGTTATAATCTATCAGTAATGCTTCCTTATTTACTTTTTTACCGTCCCTGTAATCATCAACATTCAATCCAAAAGGTATAAGTTTTGAATATGGAGATGGCAATGTAGTTACTGGCTTATATTCTTTTCTTTCAAAAAGTCTATTTGCATATTTCTTCAAAGAAAGCATTTTATCTTTTGTTGGAATAGCACCAGCTTTAATTAGTGTAATGATTGCTGTCTTATCAGCAACTTTCTCAATAAAAACATTCATACTCTGATATGGTCTATTTTCAATAATCTTATCAACAATAGACTCGCCAAGACCTTTTACAGCCAATAATCCAAACAAAATCTCATTATTTTCTGGTAGGGCAGTAAACTCAATATCTGATTTATTAACATTTGGTGGAGACACTTTGATACCCAATCTCTTGCAGTCGTTGATTACGATACTAATTTTCTGTACCTTGTCGCTTTTAGATGTAAGTAGTGCTGCCATAAAATAAATTGTGTAGTGAGTTTTCAAATATGCAGTAAGATAAGATAATAGACCATATGCAACAGCGTGACCACGATTAAAACAATATTCTGCCTGTTTTAGCATTAACTGCCAAATCTCAATCAACTGTTCATTGTTCCATCCTTTTTGAGTAAGACCAGCTCTGAAATCTACTTCAAGCTGTTCCATTACTTCTTTCTTTTTCTTACCGATAGCTCTTCTTGCATTATCAACCTGTTCTTCTGGGAACCCTGCGTGTCTGAATAATTGCAATGCCTGTTCCTGATACAGCAATATATAATGTGTTTTTCCAAACAACTCTCTTAAATCTTCATGCAAAACGCTTACATTTTCTGGATTTAGTTTATTTTGACAATATGTTGGAAAACTCTCTTTTGTTCCTGGACGATTGGCTGCATTGACAACAATAACATCCTCTACGTTATCCGCTTTTGCTTCAATACACATTCGTCTTCCTTCTGCCGATTCCATCTGAAAGATACCAACTGTATTGCCATTCTTATATACTTTTTCAAAAACTTCTTTATCTTCTAAATTCAAATGGTTAATATCAACATCATCCCATGTAATACCAGCCATTTTTAGCGTGTCATCAACAATATCAAGAGTCTCCAGACCAAGATAGTCCATCTTGACAAGCCCCAAATCATCCATAGCATTATGCATCTCTAACTCGATCATAATATTTTTTTCAGAATCATAACATAATGGACAATAATCTGTAACTGGAGTAGGTGTTATAAGTGTTCCTGCTGCGTGTCTTCCCATTGACTTAGGTAAACCCTCAACATCCATGACATACTTGAACCAAAGTGGGAACTTTTCATATACTTCTTTCAACTTTTCATTCTTATTGAGAATATCTTTGAGCAGAACGTCTTTCTCTTCCTCTTCTCCTAAATCATTTAGCGTCATGATTGTAGGGATCATCTTTGCAACTTCGTCACGCAATTTATACGGAATCTGTTTGTAGTATGGGGAATAGTCTTTCTCATCCAATACCTTTCCAATATCACGAATTGCAACTTTTGTACTTAGTGTATTGAATGTAGCAATAGGAGCCACGTTTTCTTTCCCAAATAACTCCTCAGATATTTCAACCATTTCTTTTCTTCTTCGCTTTGATATGTCCCAGTCGAAATCTGCCATAGATTTTCTGCCAAGATTTGCGAAACGTGAAAAGTCTAAATCCCATCTAACACTGTCTATCTGTGTCACATTCAACATAAATAGGCATAAACAGTTTGCTCCTGAACCTCTGGAATACCCCAATGGTATTTTTCTTTTTCTTGCCTCTTTTGCAAGCATATACAGCATAATAAAATAATCCGTATAGTCAACTGCATATAATACTGGCAGTTCTGTTTCAAGCCTTTGTCTTCTTATCTCCTGATCTTCCTTAGACATATGACCAAATTTTTCATCAAAGGTTTTGAATACCAAATATCTCAAATATTCTTCGTGATTATCATAGCCATTTTCAATATTTATTTTTGGCATGATGTTACCTTTATTCAGACCAATATCAATGTTTTCAATAATGTCTGTTATATTTACAGACTCTTCAATGCCTTTTCTTATAATGTCTTCAGAAAATTGGTCAGATAACTTTTCGTATATCTCATTCTCAGTCTGTAAATAGCAGTCTGTATAACTTTCTCCTACTTCTCTCCCTTCCCCTATTTCAACAAACATTGCGTGTGATTCTTTGAAGGAATCACTTAACATATGTGCGTCTGTCGTAATCGTATATGGCAGATTGTGTTTCTGTGAGAAATCATAAATCAGTTGATTTGCATTTGCCTGATCTTCTGTATTATGTGATTGAAGTTCGCAAACGACATAATCAAATGTATTTTTCAGTTTATTAATATATTGTTCTGATTCTTCATATTTGTCATTTACAAGGTATCTACTCAACCGCCCAGCTTGACAAGCTGTTAAGCAGATAATACCTTTCCCAAGACCATTTTCTTGTATATACTTAATATCAATTCTTGGTTTCTTATAAAGACCTTCTGTTCTTGATGCAGATGTGATTTTGATAAGGTTTTTATATCCTTCCTGAGTCCTTGCAAGTAAAATTAAATGATAGCGTGGCTGAGTGTACTCTTTTGTATCTGCCTTTTCCCACATATCATCTACTTCATAAATCTCATTTCCGATTATGGGTTTGATATTATATTTATTGCACTCTTTAACAAAATCTACAAATGAAGCCATACTTCCATGATCCGTTATAGCCACAGCCTTCATACCATTTTCACTTGCAAATTTAACTGCTTCTTCAACAGTCAATATAGAATCTAACAAAGAACCTTTAGTTGTATGTATATGTAAATGTGTAAACAATCAATCACCTACCATTCTTCATCGTCATCTGAATTATTTGTGCTAACTACAACCACATCTTCAATAATTATTTGTGGTGTTCTAACTCCTTTATATTCGTTAATTGATGGTTTTCCTACAATGTCAAAGACAACACTATCATTCTCATCCCATGCATTTTGTAGCCAGTCATACAGTTGATTTCCTTCTTTACACTTAAACTGAATATATTTAATCTCATCAATCAAAAAACTGATAGTGTCTTCATTCTTGCCGAATATCTCAAATTGTTCTTTTGTAAGGCTGATATTTTCAATGGCAAGCATCGGCTCTTCGATACCTTGTCCAATAATATCTTCAAACCTAGCCAAATCAGTAATAATTTTTATAGAAACATCATCAATATCCATAATAAAATCAACTCGATAAGTAGAATCATATTCAACATCTTGCAGGATATCATTTAATCTGTTCAATGCTTCTTCTTTCTTATCTATTTCTAAGTCAACAATGCCAAAAGCATTAGCATGACCTCTTCCGTCTAAAATGTTAGTGCTGTTTACAATATCTTTAAAACTGTCAATAGGACTGTGATCAATATTTCTAGCACTCCCACCATATGTAATCTTTCCTGTTTTTTTATCTAAAAACTTGTTCAGTAAAATACATGGTTTATTAAACATTTCTGCAATTTTAATAGCAACAACGCCTGTCAAGCCATTATCCAGAATATCAGAAGTATCAATCATAACTACCTTGTCTTCTTTTGAAATGTTCTGCGCAATCTCTGCAATTTGTGATACACATTTTTCTTTTTGCTTATCTTGTCTACTTTTTGCATTCTTGCAAAGTCTGGCTGCTCTATCATATATACTTTCCTGTATTGTTTCAGCAGGTTTATCTTTAGTGGCACGTTTCTTATATTCAAAAAACTCATCCTGTTCAATAAATGCTCTAAATAGTAATTCTTTTTCCTCTGGGGAACCGATTCTAATCATCCCATTTAAGATAGGTGTAATATACCACTGTACGTTATGCACATTGATTTTGCCACTCATACTATAATCCTGTGCATCTATAAGAGCTTTAAAACACTTATTTTGAATATTTAATAACCCCATGTCTGTTAAATAGCATGTTTCAAAAGAACGCATATCCATTACATCACTGATATTCGCCAATGCGCACAAATCTAAATAATCATCTGCAAATTCATTCCAATTTTCTTCATCCAATGCTTGAAGGAAACGATATACAACTCCAGCTCCGCACAAATTTTTATTGGAATAATCATTGCTCATTTGATTATTGACAATCAGTGCATATGGATTATTTTCTTCCTTTTCATGGTGATCTAAAATCAAAATATCAATACCACTCCCAGATAATTCTTTACACCGCTCATTATCATTTGTTCCTGCATCTGGAATAATCAATAACTGTATATCTTTAGGAATGACTACATCGTCTGATAACCCATGTGCCTTTGCTCTTCCATGCAATATATAACCAACAGGATATTTACTATCCATTTGTTTGATGTATAAATACATCATTGCTGCAGAACAAAATCCGTCTGGATCTTCATCCACCAATATTCCAATTTTATCTTTTTGATTAAAATGTTTCATAAAGAGATTAACTGCTTCTTCAATATTGTCTAAGTTTTGATATGGCTCAACGACATTCTCGTCTAAATTCAAATATCTATTATAATCATTTATCCCTCTATTTTTAAGAACTTCCTTTAAAACATTGGAAGTATCATTGTTTCCGTTTTCATATAATTTGTACTGCAAGTTTGTACCTCTCTATCTTAATTTATAAATATTATGTTCTACCATATACTGCCATTTTGTAGGTTTATCCGAAGGTGACTCATGATCACCTAAAATATTGTCTTCATCAAACATATAAAAAAGCGGTACTCCATCTGGAAACCTGTCTGCCAATTTCTCTAATTCTTCTTTAGTCACATCCTTGTCAAAACAAAGTATAATGTCAATGCCAAGCCTAACCAACATATCAATTTGACATTGTGATAATTCCTTTCCTCCGGTTCCTCCACTATTTCTATAACCATAACTCCATAACTGATGTGTAAATTTTTCTGATTCTCCTACATAAATTTTTCCTGATGATTTTATATAATCAATAGTTTTGTATAATCCATAAATAATCTTTGATTTTGCACATGGTTCTAAATAAATATATTTGTTCTCACTATCAGGAACCTCTCTATAAAAATACCTACCTTTTATACCAACTAAGTCTCCTAATTCCGAGCGGATGGGAATTGTGTATCTATTGCTTTCTTCATCAAAACCTATTTCAAATTCTTTTTGGGTAGAATAATCTATGTTGTCTTCACAAAACAAATCATTGACATATCCCTTATAATAAGAAAGTACATTCTCATTAATTGGTTTTAATGGTTTTTCTTTTTCTATACTTGTATTAGAACACATGTCATCAATCATCTTTAAGATTTTAAAACTTTCTGGAATATCTTCTTCAAAATCATGATAATAAGACATTCCAATTTCGTCACATATAAACTGTAGTCCTTTAGGAAAAGTTAAATCCTTCGTATAGCAAACCAAATCAATAATATCCGTTTTTCTATTGGTTTTAACCATTTGCCTTGTGTAGTTCTGACACATTAAATATTCGCTGTTATATAGAACAACTGCTCCATTGTTATCTCCTGTTGCGTTTGCACAAGTCCAATAATCATTTGAAGCATGATATTTGATATGGTGGCAACCAATGGATTCTAGGATTTGCTCAACATATCGGTTTTCATATATGTAATTTTTTAATTCTTTTACATCCAAGTGCCACCCTCCAAATTATTCTGTACTTTTATGTTTTTTAATGATATAACCTACATTTCTCCAAATATTAAAATTGAGATCTATTTCAAATAACATAACTTTGTCTTTACTGCCAGCCCTGTTTTTATCAGGTTTAATACAAAAATATTGCTTTTTTAAGTCTAAATCTTCTGTAATTGGTTCTCCCCAGCTATCATTTTCTGCGACCATTTGATATTTGTGATATTCATCTTTATTCAGCTTTTTCCCAATATTTAAGATGTCAGCAACGTGCTTTATCTGTTTAGCATTTGCAATATTGTTACTGCTTAGACTAAAAATATCTGTAAACACAGTATCATCACTTAACTGGAACACTGCATAACCACTCATTCTTAATTCTTTTGTCAATTCTTTCAGTCTAGTAGCAAACTGTTTTATTTGTGACCAATCATCTGTGTTATATCCTTTTAATGTGTCATATCCATAATATTTGATGTTTTGAACCATCTTTGCTTTACGCAATTCAAACTCAATCTGCTCTGGACTGTAATCATTACCAACATCTTTAAATAGCACTTTACCTTTGCGGTCAGAACTGTCAATCCATTCCGTTACAGTTTTTACTTGCCAATATTCATCTGATTCTGCCTGGACTCTTTTTATATATTCTTCATTAGATTCTGTGTAGATACCAAAATCATCTATTTTTCTTCTGATGATTTCTCCCTTTTTGTCGTGATATACACCAAGAACAATTTCCTTTTCTGGCTTTTCAAGCACTACACCATGTAAATCCTGAAATTCCTTATTGTTAATAACAGTAGTAATCAAACAACTACGCAAATCTTCCTCATCCATTTCATTACTCATAAGGAAAAAGTTTTCGTTCTGCACAAGTGCAACATATGCTGCCAATAATACCAGTTTTCTTGTTTTACCTTCATTCGATAAGAAACCCTCAAATAATAATTTTGTATCTCTCATACCAAGAAAATACTCATTATACATGTACCACGGGAAAGGTAACCCGAAATTAGGTTTTTCAAGATACTTATCAATCTGTACTGTATTATTATCTGTAAGCTCTACTGCCTCCTCTCCTGCGTTTATAACTGTATGAATCTTGTCTGCTTTTGTACGGATGATCCTATATATATCATTTGGTGACATCTTATCGAAATTTTTATGAGCTAATATCTTTTCGACAGGAAAACCATTTCTTCCATATTCCCTTACAAGAGAATACTTTTTAACTGTATCAAAATAGTTTTTACAGTCATTTTCATCAGCCAAATTCATATATTGCTGTATAGTTTTCCAGCCTTTATATTGCTTATATGTACTTAATCTTTCTGGATTTTGGCTCATGAAGACATTCATCTTTGTCTCATCTACTGTCTGTGAAAAAGTCAGATAATACGTTTCAAAACAATCATAAAAGAACTTTACTGCTGGATCAGAGAAGTCATATTTACTTCTCATAAAATTGCCATAATTAACAAATGAATCAGGGTCTTTTAGTAGTGCGCCCACGAAGCATATCTCAGCTTGGATATTTGCAGCACTATGTTCTTCTGCCAATCAATTATCACCACCAATCATCCGAAAATATCATCAACTAAAGCAGATATATCATCTGGATCATTTTTTTCTGGTTTATTTGATGTATATCCAATACTTTTACCAACAATATTTTCGCTTTTTTCTATTTCTTTTTCTGCCTCTATAATTCTTTGCTTTTCAAGCCATCTTAAATAGCTATCATATTTATTAATCAAAATTGACAAGTCATAATTGATACGTTTATCAGAACTCATTACAAGTCCTTTTGTTTTGTTCCTATCTGCAATACCATTTAACATATCAATCTTTCTTTTCCACATATCAAGTAAATGCTCTGGTGGTATTCCAACAGACATGCCTTTAAATGTACCATTATATATATCACTTAACTTTTGCCATACGGTTGTTGGTACAATCGTGACATCATACGAATCCTTTATAAACTCAAATACATTTTCTTTTGTAATAGCTAAGCTTAAATGTTTATAAGATTCTTTTCTTATTTGATCTAAATGATCCAGAACCCATGTCCATTTCTGCGAAACATCTTCTCTCTTCATTTGTGAGCGTTTGTTGCACATATTGATAAAGCAACTACTATGATATGTTTTTTTATCATAGTAGATTGCATCGTCAATATCATTATGGCTTATGTAAAAGTATTCCTCGCAACATCCGCATTTTCTTCTTATTCCAACATGTTGATTATCTTTTATATACCGCATTAGTCCACCTTTACATAAGAAAATTGATTACTGAAACATATCGAGAACTTTCTGCAAAACAACCGCATCCGTAACATTCTTAAATGCCGTAGGAAGTCCTGCCGCTTTCAACTTATCTCCCATCTCCTTCTTATCAACAGGTGACAGCGCATTTTTCTTTGCAATGATTTCTTTCTTCATTACCTCGATATCGACACCAGAACCATTTTCTTCAGCAGATTCTTCATTTGCTGGTTCACCAACCTTACCAAGAATCTCTTTACTATAAATGTCCTGTTCAACATCAACAGCCTTAGTTAAGTCATTCTTAACAACAAATGCCTTTTTATCTGCCGTCTTATCAATGACTGCTTGCCAATCAACAAGAGTAGGATCTTCAATGATAATATTGTCCTCATGGGTATGTGTCCTATCCTTCTTGACATGGGCGCATACAACACCATCTTCATTTCTAAACATACGAACTTCTGTCTTGACATTATAGGTCATACCCTTGAATCCATCAGGAATCTTTCTGCCCGTTGTAACACTCATGGTAGAACCATCTGCCTGTTTAATCGTTTCTTTCTCATCCGTTTCTCTTGCGGTCACAATGTAATGAACGCCAGATGCCATCAAATCAAGAATCAAGTCCTGTCCCTTAAAGTTGATAGTCTGATAGTCCTTCAGCTCCATACCGGCTCCCTCGATCTTTACAAGCCGAGCATCACCTACAAGACCATCCTTATCAGCTTTTACCTTATTTCTTTTCTTAGAGAACTCAATCAATCCCTGTTTTGTTGTCAAGTTCAAAATGCTTGTACCATCAACAACAATTGCGTCTGCCCTAAAAGGCTCACCATCTGCATCTAACAGAACTTCATCGGTTTCATCACCAGTCTCTTCATCAAGAACGTATAAGTCTTCATTATTCTTAACCCTTGCAATATACTCTCTTACTTCTCCAAGAGACTGTGTATATACGATATAAATATTTTCAAGGTCTACACCGTTTGCTTCCAATTCACCCAAATAATCATCAATAGAACCAGTCTCAGGATCAAGATACAATACCCTAAAGGGCTTACCATCTGGGCGTTTGAAATATGCTAACTGCATAGCCATAGTAGATTTACCTGTAAATTGTTCTCCATATAAAATCATTCCTAACTTACTCTGTGTTACTGACGCTTTTCTTGCCTTTGCCATTAAATTACCTCCGAAATTGTAATATTATTAAGTATTGTGGAACGCCATTTCTGACGTTCCGAAGTATTTATCTTTACCATGCCTCATCTTCATCATTTCCAGAGTCCAAATCAGCTTCTCCCCAATTATCACCATCAACATCGCCACCGAAATCATTTTCAGCTTTGTTTGCCTGTACAATCTTTGACACAGCTTCTGTAACATTTGCTTCCGTATAAAGTTCTTTATCAACAGTAGAACCCTTTGCGTTTGTAATGATAAATTCTCTCTTTGTAGGTGCAAGAACCTTCTCCATAGATACTTCTTCACCCCAGTTGTCATCATCATCTTCAATCGTTTCTGTCTGTGTAGATGCGACCATATGACCACTAACCTGAATTGCATTATATGGCTTTAAGGATTTCTTGAACTTATTTGCCAAATCCTTATTTTCAATAATGAATTCAACATCTTCAATGTTGCTGTATGTAATAACCTTTGCTGATACAACAAATCTTCCAGTCGGCTTATCATTTCCCTTTTCCTGATCAATACCCATGAATACAATTACCTGGATAAAGTCATTTTGCTGAGTAAAGTTCCCATCACTGAAATCAATATCTGAGCAAAGTGAAATCTGGTTAGGCACTAACTTAGTAGAAGTCTTCTTGTTGCCGTTATTATCCAAGAAACTACTATAATCAAGACCACCTCTGATAAATACGCTTGCACCATCTTTCAGATTTTCACTTACTTCTTTACAAGCATCAAAATCTGTCATAACCTTCTTGTCATTCATGGTCTTACCATTCTCATCTACCTTCTTCTTTACGCCAATGTTCTTACCGATAAGACGAAATCCTTCACGATTATAAGAAAACCTATCTGCCCAAGGAACCTTTGCAGTTTCAGGCTTATCGCCCTTCTTTTCAGCTTTCTTTGAGAAATACACATTTTCCTGTTCCATACCCTGTAAATTAACATAGAGTGTGCTACCTTCAGCGTATCCGACTCCAAAGTTAATCATTCTCATATCCTTGTTGCTCTTGGTTTTAATTTCCTTATAAAAGTTCTCCTTCTCTACACCACTAACAACGCCCTTTAACTGGAATGATCCTTTTGTCTCAGGTAAATCGAATAGTCTTCCTTTTTTCTTTGTTTCTGCCATTAAATAAAAATCCTCCTGTAAAATAAAATTATTTAAATATTTTTGCATCTTATATAACATCAACAGCCTTTTCAGACTGGAACATAGAGATTAAATCCATATAAAATCTATGCTAATCAGTGGTTTATGGCTAAATTTGACGTAATTTAACCAAGGGTATGCTGTTCACCACCCAAAACGAATATAACTGTTCAGTTGTTAATATTGGATTTTCTACGGATAACCGTGCGAATTGTTTACTTGTTACTGTGTGTATTTGATTTATTATTCTATATTTTATCAATTGTAATGCTTATAATAGCTATCTTAATTGACATTTATAAGCTAATTTCTTTTCTGTCCATCCATCTTTATATTTTATATCACAAGATAAATGAAACTCGTCATATTGTAAATTAGAAATTTCCGCATTCTTTTGAATTGAATTACCAAGCATATTAGTTATTGCATGGAAACCTCCAACTGCCAATCCATCATATTCTACAAATGCTTTTATGTAATCTTCCCAGTTATCTACAGAAACCATTCTTGATTGATGATCAAACATTTCACCATTCTTGATACTTAAATTTGTTTCTATAACATTTACTTCTATTTTATTTCTGTCAGGATACAAACCTTTATAATATGGTCGAATGACTTTCAAAATCAAATCATATAGTTGATTGGTACACATATAAAACTGAAATCTTCTACAATCTGTGTCTCTCAATAATGTTCCAACAATTTCTTGAATTAGCCAATCTTTCATCGTCCCTCTATCAAAGAATGAATTGCTTTCCAAATAAATATCAACTAAATTCGGGAAATTTTTTTCTCTTTCCGCAAGTTCATATTTATATACTTCTTTGTAAGGAACTCCATATTCATCAACTGAAGAACCAGTTAGAAGTTTAAATACATTGTCCCAACTATTATGTAATATTTGAGACAATTTATCCTTATCGTCTTGATTAAGTTTCTCCAATGTCCCACCTCCTCTAAACTCATCCCAATGAAATAAGAATTTCAACCGCTTTTCGCATCAATATATAGTAGTTGTTCTTCCTTTAAATATCTATATATTGTATATATCTTAGATATATGAAAACTGACATTCAGTTCCTCGTAAATACCTGCCGTTGTCCAGTTTAATGATAGTTTCGTAGGGTTCTTCTAAATCATCCCTGACAACTGTTCCTAAATGTTTCTTGCTGGTATCATAGTGATAACAAACTGCAACCCTACTTCCTACAGCTAATTCAGGAAATTTATAATTTTCATCTTTCTGCTTCGGAAATTTATCATAAGTAATTGTACTTACACACCCCATATATTTATTCTCATTTCCTTATGCCATTTTTACATCATTACAATACCCATCTGTAAACAATTTATCTAAAACAATATTCGGATCTTCATTGGCAGCTTTTACTCTTCTTATAAGTTCTTCAATAGATATTTTTTCTTTAATAATTAAATTATTTTTATCATCAATCTCAAACTCTTTGCTGTTTTCAGATACTATCTTTACTGGTTTGTTATTTTCAACCGGAATAATGATTATTTTATCTTCCATAAAAACTCCTACTAACAAGTGTGCTTTCTATAACTTTCCTCAATATATATTGGTTGTGCGTCACCATATACAGAACTTGGCAATTCATTCTTTGCTAATTCATAATGACAAAACCATTTACCATTAACACACTTTAAATCTTCTGATAAATCTACTCCATAAATTATTTTACATTGCTCAATCCAATCATTATATATTTCTTCTTCTGTAGATCCATGTGCAACTGCATAATAATCCCAACCAGACCATCCTTCAGAACCCATTTCGCAACTTGTAACAAGATATACTAAATACGATTTTCTCTGTTTACATCTTTTTTGAAATAAATTTTCGTTTATTACCATTATATTTTCTCCTATGAAAGAACGCTTTCAATGCTCATCAAAATCTACATTATTCAAAATTTGATATAATTCTCTGATTACTTTTGCATCATACAAAGAATTATGCTTGTCACCACTAACTGAACCATCTTTCCATCTATCCCACAATATTTCTTCTCTTGATTTATCAAATGCTTCAGATTGACTAATTTTATAATACCTTGCAATATCCTGATTTATATCATAGCAGCTTGCACTCACATTATCTGGTAAATCGAACGCTGTTCCAAATAAATCAATAAGCAAAACCATGTCATAATGACATACATCAGATACTAATTCCACTTTATCAAACTGACTAAACCAATTCCCGAGAGCCAATGCAATATCATCCTTTGTTCCAATATGATAGTTAGGAATATATTTTCTATCATTTTCACTTTTTGATTTATAAAGATTTGCAATGACATTTTCTTCTATCCAATTCCAATTATCTGCATCTGACAATGTTCTTTTATAATCTGTCAACTCTGCATAAAAACATCTTCTATCTTCTGAAATTAATCCAATACTGATTAATGTTGTATCTTTATGTAGTCCTGTAAATTCTGTATCAAAAAATATTTTCATTAGTTAGTTTTATACCTTACCTTTCCACACTTTTTACATTCACAATGATATAACTTAGCCATTCCTCCGTTAATCATGTGAAGATAAGTATATGTATAATCATGTTTACAAAATAGTCTTTTTAAAAATTTCTTCATAAGATAACTTTCCCTTCTTAATCTCAATTTCTATTTCATATTCAACACATTCCGTATAATTAGGACAATCTGTACATTGAATACAATTACAACTTTTTGCTGGTTTCATATAGTCATCTCCTTCTTTCAATGAAATTTCGGTTTTATTCTGCTATTAAGTTTCCATTTTTATCTTTATAGATTTTCATGTCATCTCTCCAAAGACCTTTTTCTCTAAGGTATTGTGCAAACTCTAATACCTCATCTAATTGTTCTTTGAGATCTTCTGGCCATAAGTCCATATTTCTTTCAATTATACCTTTCATTATAATCATCATATTCCGTAAATGTTACTGTATCAACATTAGTTTCAAGGACTTGTCCCAATACAAATAATGCTTCATCTACTAATACTTTATCTGGCTTCTTCTTTGACTTTGTATTAATATAATCTCTAACATATTCTGAAGCGGTAATCGGGTCAGGAATAGAAATGTCTAATCTGTTTGCAGTATCTTTAATTGTTTTTGCATGAATTTGATTCATACACAATATAGGAGTGCGTGTTATATGACTTCTATATACAAGATATGTAGTTTTTCCACGACCTCTTGGTAAATTACATACTTCCATTTACATATTCTCCTTCCAATATTTCTTGATTATTTTAATTGCCTTTTGGAGTCCATAATTTTCTCCGATTTCATATTTCCACTTATTTTCATATCCCTCAGTACCACCAACCAAAACATTATTACCTTTTTCATCAATATTCATTTCTCCAAGCAGATCAGAAATAATCATATTAATTTGGTCATAACATAAACCATTTAGCATGAATGGAAGCCTTACCATATCATCATTAATGAAAAAATACTTTTTTATGTCTGTGTTCCGTGTTCTCAAAACATATTCACATACTACTTCATCCATATCCAATAATTCATCTTGTGAAATTGGATATTTTTCAATTAGTTTATTAAATTTTTTACCTGTTTCAATGTGATACTTATCTTCTTCTGATAATCTGTTATAATAATCAAGCTGTTTGTTCAAAACTTCAATTTCTTTACTTATACATTCTCCAAGTAATTTGAATAAATTTATATTTTTCACCTCACTTCAAACCTTGAAATCGTGCTTTCAATGCCTCTATAATTTATTGGCTTTTATGCGACTCCATAATCTTTTAATACGGGGGCTTCATTCTTAATTTCATGTAATACAACCGTAATCATTCCATCCTCAATATGTACCTCATAACCATCATAAATATTGGTATCAATAAACAGATGAATATTTATATCATTTTCAAATCCCAAATCTGGCATTTCATATTTACCAATAACATTTAAGTAAGTCTGTTTTGTCCTGTTCACAAACTCGGTAGAATATGTAATCAAGTCCTTTGGTATACCCCATGCCTCGTAAAGCATTACTTTATCACCATTTAATTCCTTCTCCACTACTGGTCTGTCATAATCGTTTTCATAAAACATACACTTATACTCCTTTTCAAAAATATTTTCATCATAATTGACACTTCTAATACTATAACCACAAGAAACTGCATCTAACATTTCTTTAAATTGTTTCATCGTCTTCCCACTTCCTCTTGCGGAAGTAACAAATAAAATTGGTCTATATTTTGCTGACTCAATCACATCATCTTTTGTAATATCACAAAAATACATTCTGTCTGTTGGATCGTCATTATTATCGTATCTATTTTCTACAAATAGAGATTTTAGACACGGAAGAATAACTGTATTTACAACTTCTTTGTTCACTATCGAATCAACAATCATTCCATTAAATCTATTCCCTCTTGCTGTGCTACTTGCTCTAACAACTTTTATGAGATTACCATTAGGAAATCTTACACTAGATTCACATTGATTATTTCTTATTTCTGTTTTCTTTTGATCCCAAATCAAATTTGAAATAACATTTATTACAATATCACTTTTAGCTTTTGATGTTACCCAAACTCCACACTTATAATTTTCATTTGTGTTACAAAATTCTATTTGCTTTTTTAGTGCTTCAATTAAGTTTATTTTTATCACTCCTCTTTTATTTATATTCTCCATTCATCCGCTGTTCTAATATCTTTGCCTCTCTCCTTAATCCTCTATCAATTTTCAGCAAACTGTTAGTATATTTCACCCATTCTTCTGCTTCTATCTTTTGAATATGATCTGACACTTCTCTATGTATCATATCTTGCATTTTTAAATAATCTTGTAGAGATTTAGGTATTCTAATATATTTACTGTAACTTCCAGATTCTAAGACTCGTTTTATATCTTCTCCAATATTATGTTCGTGTCCATCAGTTTCAAATAATTCTTGAAGTTCTTTTTGCTTAAAATCTGTAAACGTTTTATCAATACATTTGCCCATTTCTTCAAGTAAAGAATCATGTATTTCTTTTTCATGTTCTTTGAAGAATTGAAAAAGTTCATATTTTTGTTTTGGAATTATTGATTATCACCTCCCACCAAATGAAACCAAGATTTTATTGAACTAAAATACTATTCAATTTACTATCCGCTATATCAAAATACTCTTTGTCAATTTCATACCCCAGATATTTTCTATCTAATTCTTTTGCAGCTACTAACGTAGAGCCTGTACCACAAAAAGGATCAAATACAATATCTCCTTCTCTACTCGAATTACTAATATAGAATTTCAATAGATCTACAGGTTTTTCACATGGGTGAGTTTTGTTACCAATGATATTATCAAATTGATGAACTGTCTTACTTCCACCTATATCATTAATCCATTTTGCTTTTCCTTTTCTAAGAAATAATATATACTCACAATTCTTCATATAAAATTGTGAACACACACAATTATTCTTTTCCCAACATAAAAGATTATGTAATTTAAAACCTGCTTTCTGTGATTCATTCAACATTTCAGTCAAGTTTAGAACATTTGTAAATATATAAGCATGACTTCCATATTTCAAAATTCTATATACTTCTGGCATCCAATCATATATATTTACATTTTGATGTGCGAATAATGTACCAGAATTTCTTTTTAATATACCTTTTGGACGCTTTGTGCGTTTTCCATCTTTACATCCACCAGAGATTGTCTTATAGGGAGGATCGGTAACTAACAAATCTATACATTCAGATTCCATATTTTTCATTGCCTTAATAGAATCTATATTGAAAATTTTGTTTATTTCTATTTTTTCTTCACCAGAAAGTCCATATGGTTCACAGTAGCTACACTTTGTTTTTCCTTTCTGATTTTTTATATCAAATAATTTCTATCGTTGTGAATATCAAACTCATATCTCAACAAAGCATCATGTACTTTTTGCGGAATTATACTCTTATATTCATTCGCTATCTTTACTATTTCTTCTTCCTTTTTCTGCGAATATACTTTGTACGCTTTTTCGATTGTGTCAAACGAACCTAAATCTTTACCAGAATATCGTGCTGAGTATCCTTTATTAAGTTTATCAATACCATTAGGTAAATTTCTTTGATTTGGTTTATTTACAAAAAGCATATTGATTCTTTGAGGAACTAACAGACATTTATTTGGCTCATAGATTTTGTTTCCTGGATATAAAATATCTTTATCTAAATGTAACCTCCCTTTTACTTCGTATTTATTATTTTCATACCATTCTGCAAAATTTTGATAACATAACCATTCTTCACATACTGTACTCTCTTTATAATAAACAGTTGATTCATCACAATAACATCTATATAGCATCGTAACCCATGTATTATAAGCATCCGTATGTCTTTGTGGAGATTTCTTAGTTTTATATTTTCCTTCCCCAATATACCCAATGCCGTTTACTGTAATATCATATGGATTGCTGACTTGTCCTCTTTTGAAATTTGAATAAGTTGTATTTGTTATATAATGATGTTGGTCTAAAAATTCAACTTGCATATTATCATGTGAATGATATACAAGAATCATCATATCAGTTCCTTTATTATTCTTACGAATTTCACCAGTTCTATCTATATTTTCACCTCCATATGCCAAGGAAATTAACCTTTCAAGGCAACATTTTCTTATAGAAATGATTATCTCTATATACTCTTTTCTTTAAAATTTTAAGAATACTTATCAAATTTTCTAACCCATCAACATTGTCAAAAACAATTTCTCCAATAGGCACGCCAACATCATTTTCTATTTTTTCTCCTAATCTTCCAACTGTATCTAATTGAGAAAAGATGAGACTGACTTTATCAAGCTCTGGATCAACTGTTTGTGTTATAGCAATATCTCCATTTCCTAAATAAATAATTGGAATTTCTTTTTTATTTGACATATTTCACTTCTCCAATCCAAACAACATCTTACAGTCATTTTCATTATTCTCTATAATATCCATAAGTGTATGGCTACAATAACTGCCATTCAGATAATACTTTTGATAATCATGTTTGATCCTCTCAAAAGTCCAATCATAATTGTGACAATCTATGTAACACTGTAAACGCTGCCAAGCATATTCTTCAACTATACACCTATCACAATTTTTGTGTTCTTCATTACAGTAATCACCGATAAGAGGACATACCTTTTCTTTTCTGGTATATTCGTTATCCATCTTTTCTTTCCTTGAACTTTTTGACAATTTGAGGAATACATCCGTAAAATCCCCAACATGTTTGAACCTTTTCAACTTCTTTAACTTCATAATCGTTAGCAATACCATTAAACTCCAACCATGAAACAATAGATGATATTAAATTTTCTTCATTCATATTATAACTGCCACCCCCATCAGAACCATGTACAATGGCTTCTACAATTATTCTATTAATTATTTCAATTTCTTTTTCTAACATAATTTTCCTCCCTTGAAACTCTGGTTTTAAGTCCTTACTCTAACCACTTATTATCCAAATAATAAAACCCAAACACACAGCCGCCGATTAACACAATCCAGAATATCCAGAATATGATTAATCCTCCACCGGCTTCTAAATACTCGACTGTTTCATTTATATTTTTGTCAATATAAAACTTTGTATTATCCGAAATTGTTTGATTTCTTAAATCTGTAAAGATTGTTCCTGTGTATTTTGTTCCTATTCCATAATATTTGTACCTGATATGACTTGATTCTTTGATGGTGTCAATATAATTTGTGTTTGGCAAATCAATCTTATTGCTACCAAAAGTAATTCCACAAAAGGATATTTCTTGGCATTTCTTATCCTCGCTACCTACTCTATCCCAAGTCCAATAAACTTTTGTACGATAGTGTTTTCCTGACTTTACTCGTTTAGTATGTCTTGTATATTTCTCTTTTACTTTTTCAACATATATGTACTCGCCGCCAATCTCTGGATAAGTAACTGTATCAACAGCCACTAAATCGCCATACACAAAGGCATTTCCAACATTCGTGTCCATGCCATACTGAAATAAATCTGTATTATCTATTTTTACTGCCTTGTTATAAACCTCATTTGCGTCTAGTTGGTGTTCTGAAATCTTGCTAGAAATCAGAACACCAATTAGTAACATTACAGCCACAATAGAAATACTTGCTAAAATTTCTCTCTTGGTAATTTCAAAATCACCAAAATCAAATCCATTCTTTCTATAACTGTATCTACTCATATTTATTCTCCAAACAAATTCTGAGGTGCTGTCTCAGGTGCGTCATAATCCAAATATGTATAATCCTGCGCTTCATAACCAAGCATATTTAAAAATATTCTTGTTGGAAACTTGCGAACATATCTGCTGTACTCTTTTACCTGTTTATTATAATTACTTCTATATTCCGCAATCAGATTTTCAGTCATTACCAATTCATTCATAAGCTGCTTATAGTTTTCATTTGACTTCAGCTCTGGATATGCTTCTGAAACTGCTGTAATGGCTGTTGTCACATTTTCAATATCACCTGCTGATCCACGCCCCTCAGCGATAGCTGTGAGAGTTTCAAATTCATGTTTGTCATATTGCTTCACGCAATCAGCAAGGTTATACACCAAATCTACTCTTCTTTTCTCCTGAACTTTAATATCTGATTGTGCTGTGTTTACCTGTTCTTCCAAAGCAAACGCTCTATTCTGAGAA
Source organism: Roseburia sp. 1XD42-69 (assembly GCF_003612565.1). GTDB lineage: Bacteria > Bacillota > Clostridia > Lachnospirales > Lachnospiraceae > Roseburia_B. Next base: position 64,940 of record NZ_RAZG01000001.1, read on the forward strand.
CTCTGTACACCAAATACACAAAGTAGGATAACAGCTACAATACCTACTCCAATGATTAACGGTAACTTCCAATTTGTTTTCTTGTTCATAATTTTCTTTCTCCTTTTAATTTTATTTTTTATCTGATTGAGTAATCAGAATTTTATTGATTTCTTAACGGCAAAATATTATTGACAAACATTTCCATTTTTGTTACAATATTTTCAAATAAACGATAGATTAAGACTTAAGACTATTAACGTACAAAAGATAAACATACATCGCCAAAATGAAAGGGGTACAGCCGTATGATTTATTTTTGTGTAACTTTAATAGTTTTTTTATTTTTCCTTTGCTTTGTAATTTACAAAAAGAAAAACGATAATCTTGATCTTAACCTGAAAATTAATTTTCTACATATTTTACAGATTGAATTGGGTTGTAAATCTTCCAAAAAGAAAAAGTAATAACGTGCCAATGAAAGCAAAATTTCAACAAATCGTCCTTAAATAATTTTGATAATCTTCCTTTGTATATTCATATTTATTTGCTATGTTTACACATTTTTCTGTTTTCCAAGGTTCACATCCTTCATCTTCTAATGTAGAAAACCAATATCCAATTAAATCTTTAATATCACTATACATCTCATTAATTCTATTCTTTATACTTTCTGCTTCATGAAAACTAAATTTTCTAACAGCAACTAATGAATTTAAATAATCCCATGCTACTTGAAAATCATCCCTGCTTTCTTTATAAAAATAACACTCACCATACTTATCTGTAGCCGATTCTGCTGGAATATCAAAATTAGTATGATTATCACTATCTATATGATGATGTCCACAATCGCCTGTATAATTTTTACATGTTTTACAATTCATAAATCCTCCAATTTTCCCAATGAAAGAGTTGTTTTCTGGCATCAATCTAACACTGGTTTACATGTATCTGACCATCTTTTATCTTTATGTTTTTCTATGAATTTTTCACACTCATCCCAATCTTTATGTAACGAAAAAAGTATTTTCCACAATATTTACATTTTAATTCTATTTCTAAAAAACGGATATCATTATCGTTATATCCGTGAGTCCAATGCCAGCAAACCACCTCACTATTTTTATGTCTGCAAAACAAATCCATAATCCTTTTAATCATTTTCTTCTCCATTCCTCACACTGAAATCCGTTCTGATTTAACCACTCAGCTACCAAATATCTGTGACAAAAATCTGATGGTTTCTCATAACAAATCAGTGCAATGTCTTTGCCATTTACATTCGGAACTAAATAATTTAATTCCTTAATTACAGTGGCAGCATCTAAAACATCCAGAACCTCAACTTTAAAACGCTCTATATAATAGTCATTATCATGATTCTTTTTCCATTCCATGAAGAATCCATACTTTGGAGCCAACTTTTTATACTGTAATCCCTTATACCAGTCAGGTGCTTTACCACAGATTGAGATTGGTATAATGTTATGATTTTCTAACTCTTTTAGCTTTGCAAAATAACTCGTGTATATCATTTACTATTCATTTCATCCCCCACATAATTTTTATCATGAACAATAGATACTTCATATTTCAACAGTGCTTGATACACTTCGTCTGGAATAATCTCTTTGTACTCATTTGCAATATTTATAATATCTTTTTTCTTTTTACTGGCGTATACGGAATATGCTTCCTCAACAGAGTTATATACTCCTAATTCCATTTGATTATACTTTGCCAAATATCCACAAGAATTTTTTCTAATTCCATTTGGAAGACCACGTTTATTTGGTTTATTTAAGAAAAGCATATTAATTCGTTGTGGAACTAATAAACATTTTTCTGGTGCATAAACAGTATTCCCAGGACATTTTATATCTTTGTCTAAGTGTAGTCTCCCATCACATTCATATTCTCTTTCCTTATACCAATCTGCAAATAGCTGATAATTTAACCATTCATTACATACAGTACATTTATCATAATATGAAGGATGAAGTTCCTGATTTTTGTCGTAGTAACACCTTTCGATCATGTGCATCCAACATAAATAAACTCTTGAAAATTTACCATTATGTTTAACTTTCCACTTACCATCACCAATATAACCAATACCAAATACAGATCTATCATATGGATTTTTAATAGTACCTTTTACAAAATTTGAATATGCACTATGCCTTTTCACATAATGAAAATCATCTAAAAATTCCACATCCATGTCATTTCGTTTACGATAAGCGATAATTTTCATTTTTGTTCCCTGGTTATTGATTCTTATTTCTCCTAATCTATCCGTTTTATCACCTCTTTCTAAATGGCAAGGAAATGAAAAATTCATTCGTACTTATTCTTAAATCCTGATGAATACTCTGCTTCATCATCTTGATATACTGTGATTTCTCTATCACTCATTCCTACATACTCAAGTTCATACTTTTTAATATAAGCATCCATTGACTTAGGTTTCATCTCACCCCAAGAAGGATATGGAAATGTTGTTTTATCTCTAAAATCCATTCGCCCATATTCTCTTGGATCATAATCATAACCTTTTCTTCTACATACGAATTTGTCAAACTCAATACCATTCGCTCTATGCCAGTCAATAATCGAATATGTATTGAACTCATAAGAATTTTCAGCCATACGATTATAACTAACATAATCGATTATAATGTCTGCCCAGGGGTATTTCTTACTTCTGAAGATCATTCCTGTTTTATATTTCTCTTTGTATTTTTTTATTACAATGCTAACCTTTTTGTCTGTATAAAATATCATTCATATTAATTCCAACAGATTTTTTACTCCACTTTTTACAATCAATATGAGTCCTGATAAATACGTTAGCCCTACTTTCAATATCTAAAATATCTTTTACTGCTTTCATACACTCTTCTTTGTACATACACACGTCTTCTTTATCACAGTTCTCACAAATTTTTTCACCAGTGTTTTTAATATTTGGCATTGGAATATTGCAGTTTGTTTGTGGTAATTTACTATTACTTTCATAAGTTCTTGATACTTTCTGCATATCATACTCAGATGCAACACCGTTAATAATACTACTCATTCTATTTCTCCTCACAAAACAATATTGTTCCATTTCTTGTTCTTTTCATATTTCCACTGAATATTTCCAAAACTGATTCTCGTTTCAATTTCTTCTACATTTTTCATAGAAAGTAACCATTCACGATACGCATTCACTTCCTCATCTGTAGCATCCTGAAATACTTTCCAATGATTAAGAGTTTTGTCAATCTCCTCTACTGCCCATTCATAATCAGACAATGTAGCTTGTCTTCTAAATTCTGCAAGATACTCTTCTACTTCAGCCTTTGCCTCTTGATATGTAAAATACACTTTATCTGGCCTGATGCTCACATGAGTTATATGATGTTGCCACATAGGGTATTTCTTAATGATGCGAAATCCTTCTTTGGTAATATCAGTTTCAATATTTCCATGAAAAATCTTATTGGATTTAACAAGCAAACCTGATTCATATGCTTTCTTAATTGACTCTGGATCATCTATTCGCACACATAATTCTTTAAATAATTTTTCATCTTCAGAATCAGTTTTCCATTCCAAATCAAACAATTTTGTATTATGTGTCCAGCCTTTAGGAAGTTTTCTATATTTTTGGTTATCCTTAAATTCATCAATTGGAACTCCATTTATATATCTTGTTTCTTTTGGTTCCAATAGATCTATACATACAGCATCAGAAAATTGTTCGTCTACTCTGCCATATTGAACACTATATTCATTTCTACTTTTATTACACCAATAAACAATATCTCCATGTTTAAATCTTTTTCCAAAACCTTTTTTGATATTTATCACCACCATTCCTTTTTTTAGTGTAATTCTCCCCTCGTTATATACAAGGAAGTATCTACACTACTGCTTGTCATAAACATCATTCCTATCATCTATAGGAAATCGTTAGAATTGTTAAGGTGATTATCTGCCGAATGGAAGAAATCAATTATGAGCTGGTAAATCTATTAAATCTTTATTATTTAATATCCAAATCGCTCTTCTCATATGTTTTCTCTTTAATCCTCTATTTTTAAACCAAGGACACATAATCAGTTTTCCTTTTTTCACCGATGACGTTTGTACTAAGTGTGTGTCTTTAAAACACTCTAAATCAAAGCACTCATCATCAAGAATTACAAAGTTATCTACTTCGTTTTGGTGTTTTGATAGCCAAGATAATATTTCTTTATCACGCCTACCATCGGATGATTTTGGTGTAATATCAATAACTTCAATATTGTATTTATTTAGCAAATCTGTTAGCAACTTCTGATCATCTGTTTTCTCTTCATATGGTACATTCCAAAATCCACCACGCCAACTACTTGACATTACAACTTTTGAATCTGTTGCAGCCACAATCTTAGATAAGTACTTAATCTTTTCTTTATGAATGGTAAATGAATTTCTTATATGTTTTCTATACCAATCTTGTATGTGCAACAAACAAGACACATTCCAGCCTAATAAAGACCAAAAATCATACCCATTTAATACACCATCAACATCAAGAAATATAATTTTTTGTTTTATAAATCACACCTCCTACCATGAAACCGATGATTTAAGTCTATATGTACTATTCCTCTTTTGCAAAATTCAACATTTCATCTTTTGCTCTCTGGTAGAAATTACGGTCAATTTCAAAACCATAAGCACTTCTACCAAGTTCATAAGCAGCTCTTAATGTAGTTCCACTTCCGCAACACGGATCAATAACTACATCACCAGGATCAGTAAATATTTCAATCAATCGTTTCAGAACTGCTACTGGCTTCTGAGCTGGATGAATCTTAGGTATCTCTTTCCCCTTATCTTTTTCCCACATCATATATGTACTGTTGTTATAATAAGTTCTTCCCCATTCATCTTCATTCCCACCATCAAACCAATTAAAAATCATATGTCCTGTACCTGGAATATTCTTGCCATTCTCGTCAATTTGAAGTCCATTTCTGAATTTAGGCAATTTATCTCTGTATAACAGAAGTGCATACTCAGCGGCTCCTACAACACGCATATTCGCTTTAAGCACCTGTGGACTATAATTCTTACAAAAGATCAGCGGAATGTAATGAACAAATTCATGCTTCTCTGCTGCTTTGATGAGTGTCTGAATCTGTTCAAATGAGCAAAATACAATCATACAAGGTGAATTACTGCTCCGACCTCTTGGAACGGGTCTAGTATCATCCTTTTTCAGCATCTTGGAACAAAAATGAAAATACTCATATAGATTAAAATTGAAATCAGAGTTGAACGCTGCTTTACCAGCTAATTTGCTTTCACCTTTTTTATTGTCTCCTCCGTTGTACCACATCGGATTTGAACCGTAAAAATTATTTCCTACATTATATGGAACATCTGCAATAATTAACTGAGCAGGTGGAATTGCATACTTCTTATAATTTTGCATAGAGTCCCTATATAATTCACATTTGATTTTCTTTTGATATTCCATTCTTATTTAGGAGTAAATCCGGATTTATTCTGCGCAGAAACCTCATTTCCTCCTAATCTTTTTCTTTATTTGCTTTGCATTTGCTTATTTGTTACTTCTACTTCTCAACTATCAATGAATCGAAATTTTTATTGCTTAATATTCTTCTTCTGGCTCGTCAGGTTCCTCTAGTTCCATTCCTAAAATACAACCAATCTGATATGCTGCCCAACTTGTTCCAGATTCATATCCATCATTAAAGCAATCATCATAATTTCCCGCTGATCTCTCTGATGTCCACCCAGTAGAATATTGTTTATAATGATCTTTCACCCATTCCTCTAATTTCTTTTTGATATTACTATCCATACTCTTTCTCCTTTAATTAAATTTTTTGCTTTGAAATTGGCTTTTCAACTGCTAATCTTGATATCCATTTACTAGGACATTTTCATATAATTTTATTGTTTGTTTTGTACCAAAAATCTTCTTATTCAAGTCTTCGATACATTGTCTACAATACTGTTCATCAATACTTTTTACTTCTTTTTCTAATCCCCTACTTACTAATTCTTCTCTAACAATAGGAACAGAATCAAATGCTTCATTATCTGTATAATATTTGAGTAGTTCATCATTAGTTATTTCAGAAATAACTTCCTTGCAATTTTCTTCTTCTCCAAAATTCGAACAATGAAAACCACATCCACCATTTATCCCTTGACTAAAACATGAATCTCCACCACTCAATATGTAACGATCATATGCATTTCTTTCAGATTGAATCCTCGGTTCTAACTCATGTTTTATTCGAAAATTAGCACTATATAATTTATCATCTGTTTTTCTATATTCTCTTTGCAAATCCCCATATTCTTTTTGTAATTTTTCATACTTATATTTCAGATTTTCATATTTTTCTTCTATGGTGTCACTATACAATATTTACATCACACCTTCCTTTTACACATTCCAAAATTCTATTTTTACCAATATTAAATATCTCTTCATCATTCTCAATACAAATACATTTCCTGGCTGTCCTAATAGTAGCTACGCAAGTTGTCATACTACCAGCCGTTGAATCAAGCACAGTATCGCCCTCATCAGTATAAGTTTTAATAATTTCTTCTACTAATGCTACTGGCTTTTGAGTTGGAGTTAATGCACACTTTTGGGTATCTTTGGCGAATAGCCAAACTGACTTAGGAAATCTCTCTGTACTGTCATATGTATGATTTTTGATTTCGTTGTAATTTGTTGACTGCTTACTATTTCTTTTGTGGGACGCTGTACTTACTTTCCTGATGTATCCACTTGTTTTCTGAGGATTATACGTTGGTTGTTTCTTATAGAAAACACACATATCCTCATGGTTTCTCATTGGCATTCTATTAGCATTCTGGAACCCTGTAGGTTGTGTTTTCTCCCAAATGAGATTGTATTTTCTCCCAAATGAGATTGTATTTCCACATCTCACGATTGCTCTCCATAAGATCAGCGGTAAACATTCCGTTTGCAAATAGAATAATTGCGCCATTATCTTTAATAATTCTTTTATATTGAGTCCATAACCCTATAGACTTATTTTCTTCAAAATACGCAAGCGCACCATTATAATTAGTTTCTCCTTGCTTATAACACCACAAAAGAAAATCATCTTTATAAAATACCTTTGGTTTCTTTCTCACTTCTAAAGTTATATAGTCATTAAATGGAATTACTATATCCCAAGCATTCCTGGCGGTCTGCCCAAACGGAAGATCTGTGATAATTGCATCTATAGATCTATCAGGAATATCATCCATCAGTTTTAGACAATCACCTTGCCATAATTCATAATTATTATTCTCAAATATTTTCTTTTCCCAGAAAGGCATGATCATCTTACGGTTGCAACACCTTTGTTCCTTTCTGTGTTATTTTTCTTAAACTTCCTTGATTTTATCTGCTAACAAATTTATTAATCTTGCACCATGCGGATATAACGCATTTTCCATTACTATGTAATCTAATTGCATCATTCCTCTACCTTGATTTTCTTCAATAATATCTGCTAATATATTGAAAAAATCTGCTTGTTGCGCTGAATCCATATTCCAGAACTCTTCAGCTAATTCCTGTGGATTCATTTCTATATTAACCTCTCTTGTTACTATTTCTTTTCACCTCCTCTTGATGAAACAGATTTTTCATGGTTATTCATTATAGTTAATTACACCACATTCCTTTAAAATATCCATTGCAAATTTACCGACATCTTCAAATTTACTATGCTGAGTAGAAAATTTTGCAATCTGATCTACCATGTAAATTGTTTTTGATACCTTTACTTGATCTTTCAGTCCGCCATGTTGAGTAATAGCATAAACGATATATGCCAAATCTTCTGGATTATACTCCTTTACTTCGTACCCAAAATCTTTCAACATTTTCTTGGTCATTTTTTCATCACTCAAGACTGTTTTCACCATCTTGTCAAGCTGTTCATCTGTTATCTTATTATCTTCCATATAATTTCTCCTTTACTATTTTACACTTGACTACCTATCAGCTTTTGTATTATGTTTAATTAACATAATTTTGTTGAGTACAATATCTCTCAACTTTCAGATGCAAAATCACCTGATTACTTACAACAGATTTATTAAACAAAATCCGTTGACATAGCAATATTTCTACTTGCATTAAAGTCTGCATTTAACTCTGCACCACAAGATTTACATTTAAAATGTGCCTGATCAATCCTCTGTCCCTCCTCCCAATGTCCACAACAACTACAAATCTGTGAAGTATGATATGGATTTATCTTCCTTACTTCTATTCCATATTTGGCAGCTTTATATGTAATAAACTGTTGAAGTTCATAAAAACTCCAATTTCTTAATATAAATTGATTTGAATCAAAACCGCTTAAATCTTCTACATTTATGTATTTTGCTTTGTTCTTAACTGCAAAATCTACAACATTTTTACTGACATAATGGTTATATGTTTTTACAAAATTTCTTTCTCTGTCTTTTAATTTCTCTAATGGTTTTAATTTCTTTTGTCTACCGTGCCCACCAGATGTTGATGCTAGGGATTTTTGTAATCTTCTTCTCTGTGACTGTAATTGTGTTCTAATTCTTAAAAAATCATCTTTAGAACCAATAGATTGTCTTATATAATCATTTGTATTCAATCCACACATAGCAGGTATAGCAAGTCCTAAATCTACACCAACAACTATATTTTCATCCAATTCTAGTTCTTGCTTGGGGATATCCATACTAAGATTTAAAATAATTTTCTTACCATCAATTTGAATAGAAGATCCGCACACCTTATAGTTCTCTTCAAATATCTGCTGAATTTCGCTTCGTAAATATGCTGATTTATGTGGATTACCGAAAATCATTTTGAATGTAATATTGTTTGCAAATTTAATAAATACTTCTAAATCTTTTGAGTACAGATGATCTAAGAAATCTGTATGTGATTCATAATTATGATACATTCCATTGTCTTGGTGATAATTTGTACTTCGTAATCTCACAAAATTAACATGGACTAATAATGGATTATTTTTTCTATATGTTGGCAGAGAGACTTTCCCACATAGCAACCCATTTTTACATGAATTTGCAAAGTCTTGTTTTACTTGTTTCACTACATATCCTAAATTCATATTTTTTGCAAATTCTATTGATTTATCATAAGCACTCCCTTTTTTACTATTACTTACTCTTGAATATAATCTATTTAATTCTTTTCTGTCTTCTTTAGAAATATCTTTTATTGCAGCAATGTATAACGCACTCATATATTGATTCATCGCTTTATTCTGATAGAAAATACCATCTCTAAGATATTTATAAACCCTATCTATTTCTTCTTTTTCTCCTAATGGAATTATTTGAATTTTTCTTGTTAATATCAATCTATTTTGCCTCCTGTTTTGTATCATAAGCAATTTTGACTTTGTATCTATATAATTTTATAAAAAATACAAAGTCCGTTACATCAAATTAGACTATAGCAACTTTGTATCAATGCAATATTATATATATAAAATTACATAGATTTTAGTGATTAGAATATATCTATCACCTTTCGGCAGCAAAATCTACCGTAGTTTATACTAATTGTTGGTGGATTTTTTCCACCATTTTTCCAATAAAATCTCGAATTTATTGCTTATTAATGTGACATTTTATCTGCTCTATGTAACTTCATTACTTTATCATACAACCATTCGCCCCAAAATCGCTCATATTTTGACATTGTATCTTCTCCATGTTCTTTATCTTTTTCCCAAAAGTACGGAAACATATGTAAATTAATCAAAATTGATACATCTAATTTATCTACACCAGACGGATATAAATAAAACAGACTGTCATATGCACCTACACAATGATGCTGATAGTAATGTGCTATATTCGTTGTTTCTCCTTTTGAATTTACAAAAGTCTTTGTAAACGGTTTCCCACAATCATGTAAAAAACCAGCACATTCCAATAGTTTATCTTGTGCTAAAAATGCACTTACTTTTCTACAATGTAATCCAAGAGTCATTGAATGATGTGGATTATCCTGCTCATAATTTAAATGATTATTTACCCAACATCCCATCACCTTACGAATATCATCTTTAAATTCAATTGAAATATCATCCCACCCTTCAAACCAATAGGGTGTATTCCAATTCATATACATTCTTTTGATCACATCATATGGAACATTTCTATCTCTTGAATCATTCCTATTACAACATTCAGCAAACGGTGTTGCCATAATAACGCACTTTTTATAACAAGGAATATTTTTTAATTCAGATAAAAATGCTCTACGCCTTTTTGAATTGATGTTGGTAGCATCATAAATAACATTTTTACCTTCTTTTAAATTCCCCTTGATTCTATCATGTAAAACTTTAAAAACTTCTTCATTTTTATCCTGCGAATTTATATCACCACACAATTCTTTTCTAATTGTGTCTGAACTACAAATTATTGCTTCTAAATCATTTGATAATTCTTTTGCATAGGTAGATTTACCAGAGCCAGGCAAACCTACCATCATAACAAAAGTTGGTTTTGTATTATTCATTTATAACTAACTCCTCTGCTTCCTCCATATCTGGAGTATCCGCTTTATCCTTAATAATCCCTTCAAGTACCTTAAAACTGAAATTCTTATGTTTATATGCCGTAAATTTCTCTCGATTGTCAATTCTCACTACAACTCCTTCTCTTACATGGGTCTTGCCAATCGGATCAGCACCATCATAATACTTCTCCACTCTCTCCATCAGATCTTCCCATGTAGTAAATACAAATTTCTCAAAAGTAGGAACACACTTAATCCCTAGCTTCTCACATTCAATCTGTACCTGCTCCCAAGGAAGTTCTACAGCAAATCCATCCTCATTTGTCATAGTCATTCGATATACATAAATATCATTTTCGCCTGGTTTACACCCATATGAGAATACAGTTTCCTTACCATACTGTTTTTCAAATTCCTTATCTTTGACAAGTTTATTTGAACATCTTCCCATAATTGTCTGATCGCCTTCTGTATATCCAACAATCTCATAGAATACTTCTACACCTTTTGGAAGTTTATCTTTAAAAAAGTCCTGATATTTCTGTCTGAACGCATTACTACCATAATAGCCACCTTCATAATTTCTTAATGTGGTTCTTCTTGTCCCACTAACAACTGCAAATCGCTTAATCTCTTTATCCCTAATTTTGAATACCTTCTTTAAAATAAAATGTCTCTTCTTTTTTACAATCTCAATAGCATTTGCAGTTCTAGCAGATGTACCATGCATTTTAAGTGTTATGTAACAGGTATCGCCCTCTCTAAAAGCATTCTGATTATATGCAAGCTGCGCAGTATCAATATGCTCTACAAAAAATGGATAAGAAACTTTTTCCTTCTCTTCTTTCCTATTTCTATTTTTATTACCAGTGGAATTGTTTTCACATCTTCTCCGATTAGAATGCGGAATATATTTTCTACAAATTTCATGTCCATCCAACATAGAAATCTGGTCACCATCTGATAATGTTTTTACATCTACATATTTACTTAATACTTCGATTGGCAATACAAGCCCGTCTGACTTTTCACCTCTAAGTTTAAGAGCTGTGATATTTCTCTTATCAGGATCAAGATATCCTCCAACATTATTTCCGTTTTCGTCCTTTAAACGAACAAGATTATTATCACATGCAAACTCTTCACTTAATTGTCCATCCACAGGGAAATAAATTACTCTCTGTCCTTCTGTATAATTCAAATCTACAATTACATTATTTCCAAAGATTGTTGCACACTGCAATCTATCAGCATTACTATGTTTTCTAAGCTGCTTAATCGTTGTTATATATCCACAATATCCATTTACTCTATTCTGTTCCAAATTTGCTTACCGTCATAAGCTGTGCGCACTTTTCACCTATAGGAACTTCTGATTTTATCCTTTCTTTTATTTAATATGAATTTACAAATCTAATCTTTGTTACATCAGATGGGATTTTAGTTAAGTCCACTTCAAAAAAATCTCTACAACAATCATCTGCATATTCTCTTATTGCATCTTTAGGTAATTCTGTTACAATTCCATCTTCACATATTTCTCCATCAAAAAATTTCAGTATTTCATCTGGAGGTGATATATTAATTTCTTTACAGGCATTATAAATGTGTAATTTCTTTTCATACTCTTCTGTTTTTGGTTTCAATCCCTGTATATAAGAATACATGCTCATATTTTTCTCCTTTTCTCCCAATGAAATGCAAGTTTAATTGACTCCACCTTTTCTAATAATACTCTCACATGCTCGTGTTCCTATTGCTCTATAATACTTATGTGGAACACTAACAGTATCCATTTTCCTTGATTTTGCTTTCATTTCGGCTACGACATTTTCTATGTCATAAGCAGTTTTTTCTTTATCCAATAAAGAAATTACATCATCATAAGGCGCACCAGCTTTTACCAATGCTTGTAAAAAATTTTTAAACCCATCTGCATCAATTAACCTCACTTAAACACCTCATCAAATTATCCCAATGCTTATCTATACATTCTCTAAATTCTTTACCACATCTCTTATAACTCTTCTTTGATTTGATTTTAATATCAGAACCATAATATCCACTTGACTGCCCCTTATGTATATAACTCTTCTCTTTTTTGCTATCGAAGCAATAACAAATATATGGATCATACATATATGATGGTTCCATACCAAATAAAATTCTAAATCTGTTATCTTCTAATTCTATTTTGAAATCGAAACCGCCAATATCATCAATAATTTCATCTTTTAATGAATTTAGAGCATCTTCAAAAAATAGTTTTGCAGTCTCATTGAACTTTTCATTATCTGTCCATTCGTTATCAAAAATTACTGGCGATGGATTCCCAATACCAATGCAAACATTTCCTATTAATCTTCTACGCATTAGTCACCATCCTGTTCCTGTGGTTCCAATCCCATTCTCATTCGCAAAACATCTTCCTCAATCTGATCTGTGTTGGTTTTGATTTCTCTGCCAAAAGCGTCTTTGATAATAATATTAACATCTTCCATATTCACTTACTCCTTAATCAAAATCGCCATCCAGTATTCGCAATCGTATACATTTCCACCAACTTCTCCAGCATAACCACAATTGGTAGAAGAAATTTTATATCCTTGTAAAATTAGCCTATCTACTTTTTCTTTAAATACCTTATGGTCATTTTCACTAACAGTTTCTATCATGTATTTATCACCTCTCTCCATATGAATCGCAGATTTCAACAATTGTATTTTTGCAAACGTCATGATATAATTTTTATAAGTTGATAGATATGTATATCATTTGCTATTTATGACTTCGAACTTGATTAACTTAAGTTACCAAAATCTTTAGTCGGAGGTAGCTGATATGATTGCATATTTGTGTATAATTTTTTTAACAATTATTCCTATTATTACTATTGGAATTTTTATAATTTCAATTCTCAATAAGATCAATAAACTAGAGCCAACAGAATTTGATTTAGAAACTTCTTATAGAAAATCCAAAATTAAGTTACACCTCAAGTTTAATAGGAAGAAAAAGTAACTATCAGCTATATACATATCATTACAATATCAACCCACTACCACACAAAGAATGTGCTACTATTCTTTGTATTGAGGTCAAAGTTAGCGATGCTTTGACCTCATCTTTTAACATTCATAACCTTACAATTCTATACAAGTCCCCATCCAAATAATTTTTCAACAACCATTCTTCATCAAATCCAGTGCCATGATAGAATTCCTCTGCAATACCTCCACCAATAGCACACAATGTATCCATGTCACAAGGAAGTGAATAAACATTTCTCAAAAACGACTCATAATCTTCACTATCCAAAAAACATCTGATTGCCACTGGCACACTTCCTTGACAAGTAACATCCCACCTATATGTATCTCTATACTCATCCAGTTCATATTCGACACTGTACTTATAGAAATCCATCGGATATTGTATTTTTGTATAATTGAATATTTCAGCTTTAGACGCTCCTGTCCTTGCCATATAAATACACATGGATGTTACAACTGCACCTTTGATTCCTTCATGGTGATTGTGTGTACAATCTGCTGATTTTGTCGCCCATTCTATTACTTCTTTTTCTGTATTGAAATATTCTCCAATATATGAACACCGCATTGCTGATCCGTTGCCAAAGCTGTTATATGGTTTCTCATCATCCCATCTTAGCCAAGAATCAAACATTCCTCCATATCCTGCATTTGGATATTGTCTACCTAACTTTCTATAGGAATCAGCAAACGGAATATTATTTTTGACTGCTAATTTAGCAGCCAGTGTCATAACCGTATCATCCGTAAAATAACAGTTATCAGTGAACAGTTCACATTTCTTCCAATTCAAATTTTTAGGACGCTGGAACTCATATTGAGAACCAGCTATATCACCTAAAATTGCTCCAACTATCGCCATTTAATTATTCTCCTCATTTACAACCACGTTCTTAGAGTCATCCATCGCTTTCATAGCCCTCAGATATGCTTCTGTCTGAATCGCAATCTGTTCTTCACGTTTCTTAACTGTTCTACGTTCCTTATAAGCAAGTCTCTTGGCACGTTTCTTCTCAATTCGCTCTTGTTCTTCCTTCTGATGCTTCTCAAACTCTAACTTCTTCTCATAGACCTTCATACCACGTTTAATCGCATTATTATAAGCTGAAGATCCACCCATAATTTTCTTTGAAATGCAGATAGAAATTGCAGACTCCAAACTGAATGTATCAGGTTCTCTACATACAGATTTCTCTTTTGTTCCATCTGCAAAAGTTACTTCTACAACCTTGTTTGGCACAATTGGATTGACATCTACAATTTTAATATCTTTCTCTCTACATGCTAAAATTTTTTCAATTGGTAACATTTCTGTATTAAATGCTCTAACATAATAATCCATCATATTCTCTCCTCCATAACTTGAACATTTTTTATTTTCTAAATAGTTATAAATTATTTCTCTTAATGGTATTCCGGCCAATAATGCTTGATTTACTTTATCTAAACATGCAATATAATCACCCCAACTCAAAGAATGCCTTTGTAAAGTCATGCAAAAATTATCAACAACACAATCTTCTTCATTAGTAATTGTTTTCATAATAGTTTTTTGTTCGTCAATTTTCCTTCGTATTTCTAATTCTCTTTGTTTACTTTCTCTTATAAAGTTTCTATCCAATCATATACAATATTTATATTAGTCACCTTCCTTTGAAACGGAAATTTTATTAAATACTCTAATTTTCTGTGTTATATTTTTCTTGTAACATTTTAAAATGATCTTTACAGTTCTCCAAAGCTTCAAATTCAGTATTTCCATATCCTATTACAGATATAGAAATCCCCTCGTAATCAACAATAGAATATTCACATTTCCAAACGGGTTCATTTTCTTTCATCTGCATATATGCATCTTTACAATTACATTTAATTTCATATTTTTCATGTACTTGTGACCAAGGACTATTAATCCAAACAGCCCATTCTTCCATATCGTCTTTTGTTAATTCTTCATCATTCTCTTTATAAAAACTAATAAAATCATCTGTATAATAAACAATTTCTTCATTATAACAAAAACTACCTGCTTTATATTTCTTCATTTTGTCACCTATTTAAACAGAAAATCAATGCTTTCTTTTTGAATCTTTAATCTTTTTATGTCTTTGTATTTGATAATCAAACTCTTGTAAAGTTTTATCTGTACATTCTAAAATTTCCAAATAAGGAGTAGATAAGGTGCCAAAAAGTTCAATCCAATGAACTATAACAATACGGTTTTCTTTATCAATTTTGGGAATTGTATAACCAACGATACTATATTTATATTCATCAATAATTTTATCTATTTGTTTCCATATCTTATAATAATCTTGGTTACAATTTATCTCAAAAAGTTTATCACGTTTATTATTCGTATCTACTAAATGTAATTTCATAAATTTTTCCCTCCTTAAAACTCGTGCTTCAACTACTTAACAATATAGTTTTTATAATTGCTAATATTTTTCTTTTCTGCCATCTCTACAGATATAACACGAACACACCAATCTACAAATAAACAATACTGATTGGGTAATTTATCATGCAGATATTTTCTAATTCTTTCAGATAATAATATATGTCCTCTATCAATCGCACTGTGAGAATATTCATCTTCGTACTCGTCTTCTCTTAAATATAATTCGTGAGAAAGTAAACCTGTTTCTACATCTTTGACAAAAATGTTATACTGATCTTCTACCTCGTAATTCATAATAAACCTCTCTTTTATTTTCCAAACAACTCTTCTACACATCTATCCATCTCATATCCCAATTTCACACAATTACCATGCGATATATGATTCTTCCATACATTATAGCTTTCATAAAATTTCTCTTTGCCCAATTTTCCACACTTTACTAATCCAACCATTTTCTTAAATTTCTTCTTAGCAGCACGCTTATTCTCATTCTTCAACTTACGAATCACTTTTCCATTAGAAGTCACATATGTATGAAAACCACAAAACTTAATTCCATTCTTAAATGGAATAATCTGAGTTTTTCCATTCAATTCAAGACCTAGTGTATATACAAACTCATAAATTACAGACAAACACCATTTAGCATACTCTCTGTCCTGGACTATCAAATAAAAATCATCCATGTATCTACCATAGTATTTGACACCAAGCTCTCCTGTGATGAAGTGATCCAACCCTGATAAATATAGAAGTGCATAAACCTGACTAATCTGATTGCCTAAAGGAAGCCCTACTCCCTCAGTACTATCAATAAACTTCTCACACAGCCAATACACTTCTTTATCTTCTATAAAATATTTCAAAATATCCTTCAAAATATCGTGATTGATATTATAAAAGAACTTACTGATATCAGCTTTCACAATCCAACAATCATAACCATACTTCTGATATGCCAAATACATTTGTGCTTTCAGACAATCTAAGCCAAATAATGTACCTTTGCCAATTTGCCCAGCGTAGTTTGTTTGAATAAACTCATTACTCAACCTTGGAATCAATACATTATCACATAGACTATGCTGTACAATTTTATCTACAAATGAGCACGACTTAATGACCCTTTCTTTTGGCTCATATATCGTAAATTCATTGTATTTTGATACTTGATATGTCTTTGTTTTTAATCTTCTCTTTATTTGATGGATTCCATCAAGAGCTGCTACTTGAAATTTCTGACTGCTTTTTGAAAAACCTTTACCTGATTTAGATTTTAAAAATGCTTGATACAAATTGCCGAAATCTACTACTTTTTCAAAATCTGATTTATCTTCTATCATAATATTTTGTTCCTTTATATTTATCCTGACATCTTCGTGTTAGGAAAGGTTGTTTATTCTTTTGATATCGGGACTCTAATTTCAGTGTTTCTCTTACTTTCATTCGTCTTCCGATCCAGAACGGACGCACGCCTTTGTCATTCCAGTTGCAGTCGTTATAGTTCACATTGCCATTGGAGTTAACGTATTGAACATAGTGGGTCATACAACAAACAACCTAAAATTATCTCTCTTTATCTTTTGAACGCCATGCAATACTCATATATTTCACATCATTTATTTGTTTCTGCCAATATCCTACTGTATCACTTCCAATTAATTTCAATTTCATAGAAAGTTCCACATAACAAGACAACTTATCACAACATG
Organism: Roseburia sp. 1XD42-69; assembly: GCF_003612565.1. GTDB lineage: Bacteria > Bacillota > Clostridia > Lachnospirales > Lachnospiraceae > Roseburia_B. The sequence goes on from NZ_RAZG01000001.1 coordinate 82,688, forward strand.
AAATTGCTTTTGTTTGTAATTCTTGGCGTTCCGATTTTGAAGTATCCAATTTCAGCCTATTTGCATCAAGCAAATATTCATATATATCCATACAGCGATTTTGGATGCGTTTTACCAATGTTAAATGCTTAACTGGATACCTCTTTCGGTTTGATGTAATTGTCATAGTATATTCCATAAGATTTATTGCTTTTACAATAACATCCAGTTTCGCTTCGCTCACTGGTTTTCCCTGCTCCTTTCAGTTGCTCATCGGCTACCTACGGAATGCTGACGCATTCCTAGTTACTGGCTACCCGATAGTTTTTTGCAAGATTCAAAGATTTAAGATTGAAGGATGAAAAACGGACGCACACCCTTGTCATTCCAGAAACAGCCGTTGTAGCCCACATTGCCACAGGAGCCAACGTACTGAACACAGAGGGCATCGTTTCTCTTCGGTGTCTGATTAGGATTAGCAAGCCAATACCAATTATCAATCAACGGAATACTTTCACCAAACTTCATAAGCAACTGAATATTTGGGATTGCTAAAATATCGCCTTCAACACTTCCATAATCTTTAAATCCATCCATAGAAGTCAAATCAAGAGAAATCGGAACAAGTTTATCTCCAAATTCTTTCTTTAAATCCTCAGACAATTCACTATTAATAAGATCATTTCGTACATAAGATTCTACATAATTATTTGTTTTACCAAACTCTGACTTTTTAAGAATTCCATTCATGAAGTAATATGTACAATCTCCATCCTGTACACTTGTCCAATAATGCCCGCAAATAAATTTGAACTGTTTTCTCCACTCATTCATATATTCTTCAACTGCATTTCTAAAATCCTGCTCATATCTCTCTGGGTCTCTTTCGTACCAATCAGGTACAATATCCTGATCGACCTTATATCTCCAGTCTTTTACATTGGTCATTTTATCATTATTTTTAGGAATTAACTCTGCTCTTACAAATGTTTTAGATGCATTCATGTGAGTATCCTCAATCCCAAGATTCTCTAACAAATCCGAATGACTTTCATTTCCTTCTGGTGCTAAAACAACCCTGTTCTTCAAAATAATTCCACTTTTAAAATTACACATAATATCTCTCCTTTTCTATTTGTGTGTTTAATATATACTTCTCTTTTTGCACTTGAAAGTTTCATTTTATTGACTTCTTGACTAAATTTCCGCAACAATATGTACCAACCATGTCAAAAGTCTGTTTACATTTACATTGTTTCTTCTTTACATCATCATCAGACATCCAAACCTGATGTAGTCTGCACCAATATGTAGGATTTTTGCAGATTTTATTGTCAAGCCCCATGAATGGGTGTCTTTGGTCTGCTATTTGGTAGGTCATTGGGTATCACTCCAATCTCTGACCGCATTTGTGGCAATAATTACTCCCACCGACCGGTTCTGTGCCGCAAACGGGGCATTCATAACTATTAAAACCGCAATATGAATCTAAAACCCTTTTCTTCCCCCTCTGCCTTTCCCTTGCCTCCCAGCATTCTTCGACTGTGCCGATTGCTCGGTATTGCTGGATTTCTTCAAGAGAAGATATGGAAAGAGTTAGTGCATCCGAAAATTTGCAGAAATCCTTCAATTCTTTATCGCTCATATCCTTTCCCCTAGCAAAATTCATTCTATCTTCACAAAACTTTGCAATTAGTTTCTTTGCTTCATTCTCCGTCATCCTATCACCTCACACCACAAAATCAAATTTTCATTGACAAAACATACTAATAAAGCATTTGTCCGCAACCACAATATCCTGGATATTTCATCAAGTTGTGACACTTTGGACAAAAATATTTTCCTTCAATTATTTCTCTTGAAATTGCGACTTGTTTTTCCAGAGCAATAATCGCTACAGAAATTGCTTGCCCCAATTCACATTCAGTATCGTCAAAACCGCCTACATATCTTCCATCAATCATTTTTGCAGTTTTTGGATAATTTTTCTTTAATATTTCTATTGCATCTCTAGCTTCCATATAATTCTCCAACCTTTCCACGAAATGAATTTTTCATCGCCTTATTAATTAATCAATTCCATATCTTTTTCTATTAAACTGTTAATATATTGAGTTATATTTAACCCATATTTTCCACGTTTATCTATTACTTGCTCATACAATCGAATAGGAACAGCAACATTAATTAATTTTGATGGTTCTTTTGTTTTCGGTCTTCCTGGTCGTCTTTTTGTATTTTGGCATTCAATCCATTTTAATACATCTTTATAAGACTTTTTACCGCCACTATTTTGTTTTTCAAATGTTGTAAATTTATGTTGCAAGATAGGCTTTAACATTTCTATGTATTTTTGTTCTTCTGAATTTACTTCATTTCTATCATTTGTTTTCAATTGCTTCATTTTTACAGTATCAAACATCAAATTGTCTATATGTATTTTTAGTCTTGTAATAGGATTAACATTTGTTTGTCCAACATATAAACACTTTTGTTCTTCCATATCATGAGTTTCAAGAACATAAATTATACTTTTATTCAAGTCCCCATCTCTATTACAAGATAAATCAAAATCTAACTGAATATGACTATTTAGATTTTCATCAACCTTATAAACTCTTAAATCCTGCACTACATTCACTCCTTTACAAGTTCCTTTTCTACAGAATATTTTAAATTTTCACATACATATCCTTTGTTTAATTCTTCTTCAACCAGCTCTGAAATATCATCGGTAGAATTGTCTGTGATATCTATTTCCACATCTGTATAAAATGAACACTTCACCCTAAATCGTCTTTTCATAAATCCTCCGTTTAAACACACTATATACTGTATTTTCTGTGTTTGCTATATACTATATATAGTACATGAGTTGCCATAAAATGTTAGATTCATTGGGTATCAAATTACATCTTCTGTGTAATCTGATACATCAATTAACCAATTCCCTTCATCATCTTTAACATTAAGTAATATTAGCCATGAAACAATTCGATGATATAGAACTTCATAAAATTCTGTACAACCATCCGCATTTAACCATCGTTTTTCCTGAAATGCTTCATCAACAATTACATTCTGCCAAAAACTCCTAATTCTATCTGGTGTAAGAAACACTTCTACACATCTGTTAAACCATAAATGAAGCATAAACTTATATGATAAAACAGGAAGTTTTTCTTTTGGAATACAATAATATTTTCTATAATATGCGTCTAAAGCATCTTCTAATGTTTTATATTTATCCTGATCATAAAGACCTTTACATATCATAAGAATATCGTTTTCTGTAGTTTTCACTGTAACTCTCCTCAAATATTCATTAATGCAATTACATCTGCTACTGAAATATGTTTTTCTTTTGCTTTGCTAATAATTTTATCATGATCAGGATCAAATCCAGATTTATCATCACATCCACATTCGCATCCATCGTATTCATCATAACATGTACAGAAATAACACTTATCAAATTCATTCATATTACACCTCTCCTACATTCACAAACCGTTCAATATATTCTCTGCCATCACCTTTGAAAATTGGAATATCATAATCAACAATCCAATTATTCTCACCCTGTTTCGGATCACGCAATATACACTTTTCCTTTACGCCATCTGATTCAAGAATAATTCGATTTCTAACCACACAGCTCCCACGCTTCTGATATGTAGGAAAGTCATTCCAATTAATACCTTTCTGAGTCATGAGCATATCCTGAATGTCATTACAAGATTTAAACTGTAACTCCTTATGACTGAAATTTGCTTGTCCTACCATCTGAATACTATTTCTGGATGCGTCAAGTTGCCGCCAGTAGAAGTAATTTGTCGCTTCTTCTCGTGGAATATTAAAGACTCTGGCATCAAACATGGCTCCTGAATAAGCAACCTCAAAATATCTATCCATTGTTTTTGTATTATCAACCTTCAAATCAGACACAGTTTCACTGAATATCCGATTAAAAGCCATAGTCGCCATACTTGCAGAAATACTACACATTTTCTGTATTTCATAATCAAACCATGCCGACGTTTCAAATCTCTGATAATCAATTAGTAACAAAGAAATTTCATCTGACTGTGTATAGGCTAATGAGCAACCTTGTATATTCTCGCAAAGATATTTCGCTGTTTCCTGCATTGTCATAATAAGAACATCATCAAAAGGTCTTTTGAATCCTCTGGTGAATGTATGAAACGCCTTACCATCAATCCGAATCACAACTGGCGTTCTTCTCATTAATTTTGTCTTAGGGATTTCTTCATAAAATGTTTTCATTCGATTTCCTAAATCATCTCTCTTCATTTTCTTATCACTCATGACTATTTCTCCTACAGTTCATCAACCTTTTTGTGCATCAAATCCAACAGTTCCTTTTTCTGTTCCTGTAACTCCTTAATTGCAAGTGCAGTAACCTCAACACTTAATCCACAATTCGATATATAATTCTGCTTCTTGGTAATTTCAAATACTGCACTTTCCAACTCAGCTAATGACATTGGTAGAGTTTTCTTACACTCCTTATCACCAAAAATAATACATCTGCCATAATTCATAATATTTTTCTCCTTTTCTCTTCAATTTTCCCTTTGAAATGCGGCTTCTATTACATGCATAACATATTCATCAATTCACAGACTGGTGCAAAATAAGGTTTCTGTCTCACCACGAAATCTTTTTCAAATTCGGAAATCAACTTTTGTAATTCTTCATATTTTTTATTGATTTCGCAAATCCTTTTCTGTCTTTCTTTCTCAAGTTTTTCTTTCATTGCTTTACCATCCCGCATTTTCTGCTCATGTTCACAACATTCCTGCTCTGTATTAAATACCTTATTATCATCACTTATATATCTCACTGTTCAATAGCCTCCTTATTGAAATAAATAATTTGTCCGTTTTCTGTCGAAACGTTTTTTCTTGTTATATTATTCTCCTTCCTCGTTTTGGAATTAACATACTCCTGAAAATTAATAATAATTGCCATCTTCTTATCCTCTTTATGCACATTTTTTAATATACTGTTCGAAATCATTTTTCATATGTAAGAAATTTCTTTTTTGATCCACAAAATATGTATTGTTTTTACTTGCGTAATCTGCCATCCATTTATCCAAATCTTTATCTTCTTTATATGAATAAATCATCATTGCCAGTAATGATAATCTATTTTGTTTATCCAACAATTTGGAACCGATCTTTACCGTATTATCCAGCAACTTATCAAGTGTATCGTTGTAGTCCTCTAAATCATCACTGAATTCATCAACATCTATATCAAGATTCTCTACGATAAATTTTTCTACATTGACAGAAGAACAATCTTCACCTGCATTATCTAAAAATTCATTCATAAGAGCATCAATTAATTCCAATTTATCTGTAATGACTTGTTTAGCCTTAGTACTGCTACTCTGCTTGATCTCGTCAAAAATAAGTCCATTTCTATTTCTACGATTTCCTCTATAGTTTGTTTTAAATTCTCTTAAGAAATCTGCAAATTTTGTATCACTGACTCCAAGTTTTGTAAATCTATCAAATACTGTCAAAAAGATAAAGGAATCCTTTTTATTGAAAATATCTTTAATATCATCTGTAATGATATTCTCTAATCTATGTAAATTCTTTTCCAATATATCAAATTCATTTTCAGTTGCATTATCATTGATATATTTAAACAGTCGCTTTGCCTCCTTAGTCCATGCTTCAAAATGATTCATACACATAATTGTTTCAACAATAATTCTCTCAACAACACCTTTTTCATTATCGTTATCAGAATAAACATTACATTCTAAGAAAAATCTACTATCCATCATTTTACGAATACGATTAGCAAATTTATCAATATATGTAAACGCCTTCTGATTTGTATTCATTGAAGAGTGCTCATTGTAACGCTTGATATATGTTGCTATTCTATTTTTGTCACAGTTTTCGTGGATAACTGTCTCAATCTGATAAGCATTAAACTTCTTCTTCAATTCTTCTGGAAGCTGATCATAAGTTTTTCCTTTTATATCAAAAGTGGCATCTTCCCAAATAATATTGCCATTTTCATCCTTTACTTTCTTCTTATATGAAATTAATGAGTTTTCGACAGAAGATGTAATCTTATAATTACCATATCTATACATCATAAAAGCGGCAGTCCTACTACCTCCATCAACAATATCTAACTGACTATTATCTTCTTCCGCTAAAATAATAGGAGGAATATAATCATCCGTGAGAATTGTTACAATAAGTCCATTAATTATTGCTTTCCATGCCGGTTTTCTCTGAGTGTCGGCATTATTTGAAATATCTCCATCTTTATTACCATTTAAATAAGTTTCTAAAGGATATGTTTGTTTTCTAGGTCTTGCCATTTTAAATTTCCTCCTATTATTTTCAACAATATACTGTCTCTTAAAATAAAACTGAAACATTTCTATATGAATGAATAGCAGCATAACAATCTGCATATTCTTTTTCACTTAATTGTAATTCTTCTCGAATCTCATTTGGAAGATAACCCACTATATTAAGCCTTAATACCTCTTTCTGAAGAGTTGAAAGTCGACTGAGATATTGCAACATTCGTTGACTATATCCTTCTTCATTACCTTCAAATAATTCTTTCTCAATAGAGAAATCAGATGCAATCATATCTCCAATAGTACAATTCTCATCATCCCCAATCGGTGTATCAATTGAAATCGACATTCTATCTGCTTTACGTTTTTCACAATTTCTTCTTGTCATTTCTGTCTTAATTTTATTTAACAAACATGAATACAGAAATGCATCAAATGATTGAGAATCATCGTATCTTGCCATTACATCTACAAATACTTCATTAGACAATGAATAAAAGTCATCTACATCTTTATCTGATAAACCTCCAAATCTCTTTAAAATCTTATCAACTACCTTATGAAGTTTTTTTGCATTATCTGCATAATATTTATTTAATATCTGTTCCATATTGATACACCCTCTTGAAAATTTTATGTACTATTTATTTCTACATTTCTCTGATGCTCTACTCATGCACTCCTGAAAATTCGGTTCTTTTGTATAAACTTTGTCATGACATTTTTTACACAACACTCTCTGTTTCCTCCTCTTCAACCACTCGATATGTAAATTTTCTTTTTGTTAAGCCTGTAACTACTTTATCAATTGTATTTCGATCAAGATTTCTAAAATCCATCTTTAGCACACTTGATAGAACAAGCATCTCATTCTTTATATATCTTCTCTTTTCTCTATTTTCTTTTACCCTATTTCTCTCTTGCCACCCTCCATATAAATCAATTTTTCCTTCAAATTCAATTTCATGAATTATATTAATAAATTCTTTGTCTATTTCGGACAATGCTTTGTTTAGTTCTTTTTTTCGTTTTTGTGCTTCTTTTAAGATATCATCACAAATTCCGAACTTTTCTACCCATTGCTTAATTTGATCCGATACTATATAATTTCCTCCTTCTATTACACACTTTTCAGCGTTACTATTTAAAATTTCTTTTGGCTGTATATCTGGAATAGCCTCAACTATAAAATTTAATTTTTTTAATGTTTTAGGCAAATTACTCAGAATATTTTTTGCTTTTGACTGTTCAAATAATGTCTTTTCATGTTCTGCACATGTAACAGGTGTTCCATTTTTATTGAGTCGAATGTACAGATTCTTATGATTTTTAATTACATAGTCCATTTTTTTCATCCTTTCTTATAAAATTCCCTAAAAATGGGTATAAAAAATACAGTGTACTTAAAACACTGATTTAATGGATTCTCTGGGGCTCAACCCCGGGACTGCTCGGTTACGAGCCAAGTTTTCTAACCGACTGAAATAAGAACCCATAACTGGGCTAACCAGATTCGAACTGGTGAATGCAGGAGTCAAAGTCCTGTGCCTTACCGCTTGGCGATAGCCCATTAATATCTATATTCAACTATTCTCTTTTTGAAACATTTGCAGAATCGCTTGAAAACACTTGACTTACAACTTGAGTATATGTAATAATATAGTCAACATAGCGTTTCTGCTGTGTGTATGTATTCAGAAGACTCATTCAATTCAGAGGTGCTCCAACACCGTTTGTATGATTGAATGGGTCTTCTTATATTTCCTAACAACGATAAGTATAGAACATATGTTTCTTTTTGTCAAGAACGTTTGTTCGGTTATTCATTCCATTTGAGGAAACAAAATGTTATGAATAATATTTTTTTCTTTTAATACTACATATAAAGATAAAGTTCCGAAAAAATCATTATTTTGATAAAGGATACCCTGCTGCATGTGCTTTATACGATGGAACAACTACAAGAATATCTTTTGAAACTCTTGAAAACATTTGCAAAGTACTTAATTGCACACCAAACGAAATATTAATATCAGACGATCCTCAATTACAACGTATGCTTATGTATACATCAAAGCTTAATGAATTGCAAAATACTAAAAAGGATACTGCTCTTTAATAATATCTCATTTAGTGTCCAATATACAGGACATTTAAATATTTAACTCATTTAAGGTATAGAAACCATAATTTCATCTTATTTTCATATGCAGAAATGCCTATTTTACACGCTTTTACACTTATAGATGGTTGATCATATTACAGTTTTATCCATTGATTCCATATTTTTAGTATAGAAATAAGGATTTTTCTATGCTAAACTGGCTAATATCAAAGATAAAATTATGGTTTCTATATTGGTCAGTATGCTTTTATACATACTGACCATATGTAATTTTAAACACTTATCCGCCTTGCTTTTAAATCATTCAAAGCTGCCATACCCTTTAGCTTATCATTTTGCTTTAAATTCTGTAATGGTGTACTCTGTTGTAACATCTCTGTTGGCGACTGTTCATATGCTTCACACATAGCACAAAATGTTTTCATTACATCAGCCCACTCAGACTCGTCAATCCACTGTATATATGGAGTACCTCCTCTCTGCTTTACACAGATCCCATACTTATACTGAAGATTCTTATATAATTCATTCCACATCTTGCTAAAATGAATTCCTGTCACAGCAGCAAGTTTTCTAATACCGGCATTAAGTTTATTCCTGTCTTTCCATTCCAGAATACCTTCTGCTAACGCCTTATTATCATTTTCTAACTTCTGAATATGACGATTCTTAAATTCTACCAATTTTGCAGATGCTACTGCCACAGCCGTTGCATCACCACTAGCAACTGCCATACCTACTGATAACATAAGACTCTGCTCTTCATCAATGTCGTGTGTCTTAGTTTCGTCAGAAGTTTTCTCTTCTATATTGAGTAACTGTGTGCGAACTTCTTTTGCAACATTTGAATCTCTAAGTAACATTCCAACACGTAATATCGCTCTACGAGGAAAAACTTTCTGACCTCTTGTCGGGAAATCAAGTAATGTCCCATCTTTAAAGAAAAATGTCACCTTCCCTTTTGATGTTTTCAAACTTTCATATTGCAAGTTTGAAAGTTCCTTGTATTTTACAATACACATTCCATCCAATTCTAATTCATCGCAATGCCTACTATAAATAGATACAATTGCATCCTCTCCAACTTCATAGAAATCTGCAACTTGTTTAACAGTCGATAGTTCTGTTCCTGGCAATAATAATAATTTTTTACCTTTTCCAAAACTTCATAATGACACACTGCATTATCCCTCAATTTCCTGTCATTAATAAATTGTGTTTCTACCATATTCTATCATTTCCTTTCTGTGAAAAAATCTTGATCAATAGTTCCAATAACTATTTCTACAAAACTTTTCACATTTTCTCTAAAATCATACTTGCGATGCTCAATATTAAGTTATCAAGGTGCAACTTGGAGAAAATTGTGAGAAATCACTTGAAAAGAAATGAAGTTTCTTTTATAATAGAACAGAAATCATTCTTTGAGTGATTCCATGACTGAGTGTAGCTGAGTTGTCCAGACTGTGAGCTACACTCTATTTACTTTACTTCAACTGAAAGAATATTATTTACTAATTTCATTCTAATTTCATCATTTGCAAATGCTTTCATAAATGCTTCGAGAATAACATTTTGAGGTATTCCAGATTGATTACATTTGTCCTTAAAATCTCTTTGAATATTCTCTTCAATTGAACTTGTAAAGGCTTTTCTCATTTATTTCTACCTCCTTTACATTTATAATTGTACACCATTTATATATGTTTGTTAACCATAAATCCTATAATAACAAAAGACACTGTATATTTCTATACAATGCCTTAAAATTATTTTTCTGATATTAACTTACTCATTGTCATTAAATAAGTCTTCACGCCACTGAATAGGAACAACATCTTTTAAAGCCTCCTCTGATGATATAGTACCTATTTTTCTATTTTCTAATTTAGACATATTTATTTTTCTATTCACTTCCCTCAAAGAAGCTTCTAATTCAGATAAGAAAATATCTTTATTATATTCAATATCTTCACTTATCATAAAATTCTCCTTTTTAAAGGAATGGAATGTCAGTCCTTTTCAGTTTTTATCACTTAAATACAATATTCTTTTATAATATTTGCAATTTCTTTCTTTGTTGGAATGTTCTTATCTTCTTTCTTGTAGTAAATAGTTATCAGATATATTTCTTTATCATCTTTAACCACATAATATATAATCCGATAACCATTTGATTTTCCAACTTTTGTATTTGAATTAGCAACCCGCACTTTATAAGTATGATTATCTGTTGGAATATCTATATCCGGTATATCATCACCCACTAAATTACCAATCTCTAAATCCTTTACAACACTGTCAATGTCATCTGTAATATTTTTAAACTTCTTCTTTTTCTCATAGTAATCAATATCTTGAAGAAATTTAGGAGTTGGTATCACTGTATAATACATATCTCACTCGTTTTCCTCTCGTTTCTTATGTTCATCCATAAAATCTTTCCACGACTTCTTAGGAAGTTTACCTTCTCGTATGAGTTTTACTTCCTTAAATGATTCAATTATAGATTCTTGAATTGTACAATATCTTTCATCCAATGCAGCTATACTCATATCATCAACCTCCTTTTCAGCATTTATATCGTCAGTTTTGTTTGATTTCATTATAACACCCCTAATTATGTTATGCAATACATTTCTTATTATAACCAAAATCACTTGAAATAGTTATTTTATGTCTAAACTGGTATTATATCGATAACCTTATCACAATGAATCTTTACTGATTCATCGCCAATATCCAAGTGAAAATCGTCTCCAAATGCTCCAACGCTTGTAAGAACTCCTTCAAAAATACCTTTGTCCGTCTTAACTTTCAATTTTTCTCCTTCAGAAATATGAAATTCAGAACCACCTTTTTTAAATTTATATTCCTGATATATTTTTAATGTATCCATAAATCCTCCTTTGAAATTTCACTTTCATATCTATAAAAACAATCCAATTATTTGTAGTATACTCCCCATAATGATCAGAATTGTCCCTATAATTACTTTCTTTTTATCCTTTTTAAAATCATCTGATAAGTTAGAAAACCATTCGCATGTCCCATAATATTTTTCTTTAGTAGAAAGAATAGACCATAAGCTAAATACTGTTCCAATCATAACTAAAATAATTCCTATTACATTCAAAATCTTATCCATTAGTACGCTCCTTTCACCTATTGAAACAGAACATTTATGTCCTACATAAAATATTTGCACTTATCAAAATAAAACTGCTGCTCTTTTTCAAAAAGTGTAATCAATTTATCCAGACTTTTTTCTTCTCTATATTCTTTCAATGCCTCCAGATACTCATTTCTATTTGCATCTTCAATCACAACCGGCACAACACCATTCTTCAAGCACTCCCTAAAGAGAATTAATCTTCCCGTCCTACCGTTCCCGTCTTGGAAAGGATGAATGCTTTCGTATCTTGCATGAAACTCAGCTAATACAGAAATATTTATCGTCTGACCATAATACCATTCCATTAGTAAATACATTTCTTGGGCAACATCTTCTGGTCTTACAGTTTGATACATTCCAATCATATTAGGACGCTGCTTATAATCACCGATTGCATATCCGTTAGCACGATCCTCAAACACTCCAGACTTCAACTCATAATGAAATTTCTTTATTAGTTCCTGTGTCAATGACTCATCCAAAGTGTCCAGCATTTTATTAAACATCAGAAAATGACCATTCATCTCCTCAACATCTTTTGCTCTATAATAATCATCTGATTTCGGCAAAGTTCCATTATCAAACAAAGAAGCTGTTTGCTCCTCAGTAAGTGTGCTACCTTCAATCTTATTTGAGTTATAAGCAAGTAGACGCTGTGTGTATGCATATACACCCGATCTGTCAAATCGCTCTCTTTCAATTTCAAATCGTTCTAGAAGAAACTTTAAGAATTCTTTATTGTTACTCATATCACACCTCTTCTCTGTCCATAAACCATCAAACTAGAATTTCAATGCTCTACTCTCCTTGATGTCTTAATTTTCGCATATATTTCTCTACACTAATCTTTATATCTACATACGCATTTAGTCTTTCCTTCGCTCGTTCCAATTCAATTTCCGCTGAATCTATCAAACATTGTTCATCTTCAAAATAACAACTTCGTTTCGTATCTTGAAAATTCTGTTCAGCTTTTTCAACAAGATTTTTTTGTTCTTTGCATTTTTTATCTAACCATTTGAATACATCTTTTACGCCTTCAGATTTCAACAATATCCCTCCTAAATACCCTTGAATCCAGCCTTTTATTGACTTTTTCACATAAAAAGATCTATTATCTGTTATTCTCATAATAAAATGCTCTTAGTATAAGCACATATCTCATTTTAAAGAATCTAACATACCTATTATAAAAAATATATGTCATAAGGCAACTTATGATAGTCATAAAAAAATATGTACTATTTATGCAAATTAAAAACTTTATCACTGAAATTAAAAAAATCAAAACAAAATATATTGATAAACTTCTTGCCATACCTCCAATTGATTGTTGCTTATCTATTTCTATTGTGGTTTTATTTGATTTTATATAACATGCTTTACAATAATTATATATTTCTGAAACAGAATCGTCCGTAAAGACAATATCCAGTTTATCACAAACGGTATTTGTAATAAAATCTATTTCTTTTTGTGATAAAGAAATATGTAAATCATTTGATACTTTAAACACTGGTTTTAATAATTTTCTTCCACTAAATTTTGAACCTAATTCTTGAAAAACCATTCCAATAAAATAACTGATTATTAAAAATTGTAATGAATCATCAGCATCTATTTTAATATGAAAATTAAAAATCGGAAAAATTTTAATAGTAATAAGCAATATAATCATTCCGGTAAGCAATAGTACCATTAGATCATATATTCCTAACTTCTCTAATATTTTATCCATTCTAACACCTATAAAAACAGCATTTTATTTCATCTTATAATCTTTATACCACATTTTATACAATTCCTTATCCGAATACTTTCTATTTCCATTATACTTAGACCACCCCTTCTTATAGGAGTTAAAGGAATTTAAAAATTTATAGTCACAAATATCATAAGAGCAAAATAATTTTTTATATGCCCTTCCAGACGGAATGTCCAAATAATTTCTACGCAAATGTCTATTTGCACGCTTTTTCATTCCACGGTTATAATCCTTGCAACATGGAATTTTCTTATAACTTCTACTCATAACATTTCCCTCTTAAAAGCAACAATTCATTGCAAACTATTTTCTTCGATTCATTTCTTCTTTTAATTCTGATATCGGAATTATCCATCCATTTTCTTTATAACTGCTTATTCTAGCAAATATATCATTAGACTGAGAAAATATTTGTACAGCAGTATTGAAAGGTTCTATTGATATCTGCCCTAAAACATTAAATACTATGTCTGATGCAGAAATTTTTAATGAATTATTTGCAAATTTCCATACTGATTCATCAAAATATTTCACTATATCTTCATGTGATATTTCCTTAGATACAGAAAGGTCTTCTGCTAATAATGGCAGCGTTCTAAATCTATCTTTCTGTTTTGCATCATATATTGTTTTTATAGGAAGTTCTGTAATATCTGGAAGAGTTTCTGAAAAAAGCAATTTTACAGTTTCGTCTTTCTTTATTCCCCTAAATTCAAATAATTCTTTAGTATTTGAATAGTATTTTTTTATTCCTTTAGATGAAAAAAATAATGGCAAATCACTCTCTTCATTACCTATAGTTTCAATATCTTCTCCGTCAAATATAAAAACAGGCATTTCTTTTAAGAATTCCATCAGCATAATATGGCTTAAAGAATATATTGTATTCACTCCATAAGTTTGTTTATAATACTCAGATATAATCAAATCCTGTAATAATGTTTGTATCCATCCAATATTTTTTTCACAATTTTTTCTGGATATATATTGCATAATTTATTATATACAAACAAAAACAATTCTGAACTTGGAAAGATAGAATGTTTATCATTATTATAATAATACCAAAAAACATCGTCTATAAAATTATCATTAAAACTATGTAAAGAATATATATTTTGCAGTATTTTTTTATTGATAAGTTTTCTTACTGTCTCGATATCACCATTTAAATAATATTCTACTAATGAATAAGTGTTAAGATCAAGAAGAGAGCATCCATCTTCATCACTTTTCAATAAATCATTTTTATCTGCATATAATTCTTTTTTCTTTAGCGATTCCAAATGAAATGTTCTTATATATATTGTATCATATGCCAATATTCCTAAATAGAATGCTTCTTTTTCATCTTGTCCAATTCTATTTAATTGCGCTCCTGGAAAAAAAGCAGTATATTTCTTCATAATCTATATCCCTCTTCTCTTGTATATTCGATAAAAACCGGATTTCAAGACTATCATTTACCAATTACAAACATCTCTATAAAGCAATCTATGAGAATTGCACATTTTTTCTTCGTTAAGAGAATCTAATTCCTTTTGACAATCTTCATTCCAAGTTCCAGAAATTTTCTTATTAAGTAAAATTCTTAATTTGCTTTCGATTTCCAATTCAGTATCGTAATCTGTCTTATCATTATTTGGAAATTCCATATTAAACGCATATGTCATTTTAGAAACCAACACGCCCATGCATTCGGTACATAAATTTATTTTTAATGGATTCAAATTTCCTATAGTAATTGAATATATTTTTCTATATTCATCTTGCTTCTCGTTACAATTTAAACACGAAGTATATTTACCATTATCTAATCCAACATCAAGCATGATATCCTCCAATCTAAAAATTTACTGTTGCAAATTTATATCATAAATATTTTCCACAACATTTAGCAATGAGTATCCGTACCCACCAAGCAATCCTTCCCACTCACAATATTCATTAAACACATCCTGTTTCGACATACTCATAATATCTCCATCTTGTGATGTATCACCAGGTTCTAATCCTCTACGCTGTCTAAGAGCCTCCATGACTTTCTTATTATATGTCTTCTGTGCTGGTTCCAACCAATTCACACTGACATGTTTCTGTTCCATTTCTCCATCTTCTGTTTCAAAATTCACATCACATTCTTCCTCGGATTCCCATGCATATCCAATAAAGAATCCATATTGCTTCAAATTTTTGTGATAAACTCTATCTCCATGTTTGAATTTCTTATCCATACTTACCTCCACTTTCATCCACACTTTATAACAATCTTATCAAATATTCTCTGCTCTAACTTATCAAAATCAACTGATAAAATTCCATCATTTATCATCTCATTTATTTCATCCAATCTTACAAATACTCCATTTGGATTAGTCACACTCATACAAAATTCGCTTGGATATAATTTATTCTCATTCCTGATTGTTTGCTACCATAGTTGGCTTCTAAATGGATTATTCATATAACTTCCTCCAAACGATTTTTCAAATCATTCTGAACCTGTCCAAGTGTCTCAATTCTTGATTCTATTTTTGCGTATTCAATGCCGCACAAATAAACTTCTTTTGCTGCATCATTTTCTAACTCAACAAATTTATCTTCGATCAGCTTTACACATCTATCAATTTCTTCCTGAATCTCAGTTATGTATTCTTTTACTTTTTCTCTCATATCTGGCATAATACTTCTCTCCTAATGAAAATCGAATTTCATTATCAATCATTCTCTACTTATCATTATCTAATTTACAAACCAAATATCCAATTACAATTCCTATAGCAATTAAAGCAAGCACTATACAAAAAGTTACTTTTCCAACTATACCAACGATAATTGCTACTATAATCAAAATCAATATTATTATTAAAAATTTTATCGGCTTCTTTTTTACTGTATGTACATACTTTTCTCCATTTTTATTTCTATTTATTTTTTCTGCTAATTTTTTCTCCAATAATTTTAACTCATATTCTTTTTGATTCATTTTATTATCTCCAAACTCAACTAAAAAGTAAAGTGGAGGAAACGGAATAAAAAAGACACCAACGAATACCAATACAATTAGAATAAACAATATAATCAAAACAATATATAACCCTAAAAGTTCGTACATGTTTTCTGCTGTGATAGGTATAGATTGCAATTTCTGAAACATTTCAATAAAATTAGGAATACTACTAATTTTATTGAATACTAAATTGACTAAAAGTCCAAAAATAATAGTAATTATAATTGGAAAAAATAAAATATTTCTCCTGTTAAGATATGATTTCAATTGATATTTTCTGCATATCATATCATTTTCAGAAATATCTTCTTCGCTATAAAATTTATCAATTCGCTTTTGTGATTCCAAATTTTCTTCATATAAATCATATTCCCATTTACGTCTTATCTTTTTCAAATCTTTGTCTAATGTTTTGTATTTTTCCATATTTATCTCCTCAGTTTGAATTCGTTCATTATAACAAATATTATCACCATACCCTTGAAATCAAATTTTCAATTACTAATCCAATTTAATATCAACTGGATTTTCCAATTTCAAAAATTCGTCCTTATGTTCTACCAAAGCAGCACTAGCAATGGAATTAATCTTATTTTGGCAGAAAGATTCTATTTCTCCTTTTGCTTCCATTACTGTCTTGTCCATTTGTTCATTAAACTGATCTGCAATAAAATCCATATTACACCCGATTTCCATACTCAGTTTAGACAATTTACTGAGAATTTCTTGCTTGTCTGCTTTTGTAAGTGTTTTCTTTTGATTAAATAGTTCTGTTACATCTTTAATAATTTGCTGTGACTCCATAGTTGCTTCTTTTCTTTTTTCTTTAAACTCATCAGCAAATTGTTCTCTCTTACTAACAAAATCACAGTCTGGTATACGTCCATCTCTTTCTGTCCAACGCACAGTAACTGGAACGCCACTTCCCATATTCATTGATGTAATAGCTTCAGCAAATTGTAAATAACTCATTTCTACTTCTACAATCTTTTTGTCACCATAAATAGAATCATAATGCAACCCCCTTGTAATATCTGCATGATATAAAGTCATTGCAATTGTGTCCCTATGTTCTATACTACTTCCAAATAGCGGTGTCGTTCCTCCTGTCCTTCTACTAAACGCCAATGTTCCATAACTCGGATGACTTGTTTTTGTTCCAAATTGCGTATTTTCTACTTTATAATCACTCATAATATTTTCATCTCTTTCTCCAATAAAATCAATCTTTCATTTTCTGATTTATTTATACACTAATATCTCTAATGCTTTCTCCAATTCTCATCTTCCCACTTTTATATTACTACTATCTGCTAACGCTTCACGCTTTAGCTTCTCTTAATTTATCATATGCCTCTTTACGAGTCATAATCTTCCTTCCATATTATACCATATATTATTACTCAAGTGTTAATTTTTCTCTAATACCATATCCTCCATCTACATAAGTATTTACCGTAATATTAACATTTTTATGTCCTAATTGTTGCTGTGCAAAAGCTGCTCCATATTTTTCCGTTGTTACAGTTCCGTACCAATGTCTAATCATATGCGGTGTAAGTTTTTTGCAACTATATACCTTAAATATTGCTCTCACATCGGACTCTTGCATTCTTTTCCCTGTCTTATTTAAAAAAACTGCTTTATTGTCTACAATGTTTATTGTATTTCTGACTTCAAACCATTCCAAGAATGCGTTTTTTGTAGTATTATTAAGCAAAACATTTCTTCCTTTTTCAATGTGATACACCCCTTTCCCCATCACTCTGATATGTGGAGACTTTTCAATTTCACTTCCATCTAAAAATAAAGAAGAAAATTCCAATTCTACAAGTTCACATTCTCTCAAACCTGTATTCATCAGAATTGTAAGAATAAGAAGATTCCTCTCCCTTACAAAACTATCATTCTTCTTTTTCTGAATAATATTTCTTCTCATTTCATCCAAATCTTCTTTTGATGGCATTTTAACATAGCGATTATATCCAGAATCTAAACCTTCATATGCTACATCTTCAACAATATTACAATTTACTGGGACACTGGGAGAATTAACCATAGATCTCCAAAAACTTCTAAAGATATTCTTCCTTGTATTTAATGTGGTCGGTGATATACCTTCACTTTGTTTTTCTTCTAAATACATATTTATATAAGCCGATTCTATATATGTCATATCGGACTGCACAATCTCTGATATACTATTTTTCTGAATTATCCTTTTATCAATCAGCCATTGTAATAAATTCTTAATTACAGAATAATAATTCAATGCACCTAATTTACTTTTCCTATTTAAAAGATAAAATTGTATAAACATTGGTATATTATCTTCATTCATTTTTCTCTGTAACTTTTCTGAATTCTTCTTTTGAACTTCATCTTTATAACACATAATAAATCCATCCTTTCTAAAAGTTTTACCTCTACATTATATTTCTACATTAAAAAAGAAAAAAGCACTAACGATTTACGCCAATGCCCTTAATCAACTTACAACTATCAATAATGATATCTACAAGTAAACACTATTAAATTGCTTCCTTCTACTTGATATACTAACCTATGTTCATCCGTTATTCTTCTACTCCACTTTCTAGCCAAATCATATTTTAGTGGTTCTGGTTTCCCCACACCTTCAAAAGGATTTCTCTTTATATCTTTGATCAATTCGTTGATTCTCTTGACAATCTTTTTATCCATCTTTTGCCAGTAAAGATAATCTTCCCAAGCATTTTCTGTGAAAGACACATTCATAAACTAATCCTCCACATCAAAATTTACAAGTTTTCCATCTTCAGCTTGCTTGATAGACTCTTTCAACCACTCATAATTCGCTTTACTTTCCCTTATATGAAGATTTTCCATCAGATTATCATACTGTGCCTGAGACATAAGCACAACATTTTCATCGTTTTTTCTCGTAATTATTGCGATATCAGAATCATGTACAACCCGATCGCAAACTTCTTTGAAGTTATTCCTTACATTTGAAAAATTTGTTGCTATCATACAATCACTCTCCTTTGAATATAGTATATGTCATATTCATAGTTTTGTCAATATTTTGTACAATATTCTGTGCAACTATGTATCACAAGTTGAAACGATGATTTCAAAGCTATATTACCAATACTTTGATGAATGAATACTTATTTTGTTCATATGTTTTGTGACTTCCATATACTCATCCATTCTTCCATATGTGACTTCATTCATAAAAGAATATAACCATCCGAATTTTGCAAGTGCAATTTCTGTATTGTGTTTTCTTTCTTCTCTGATCTTTTGTTGACGCTCTAATTCTGTTTTCTGTTCCACATCTGTAAGACTCTTGAACCATTCACTATATAAGTGCTTCCCATACCATTTATCCAATTTGTATATGGAATTTTCCTCCAAGGAATAAACCATTTATACAATGCATACCAAGCCATAAATCAAGCACCTTCTTTCAATTTTTAATCATTTCAAAGTCATTTAACTATATTTAATTATCATTATATTCCAAACAAACATCCATAGATTTTTCTCCGTCTACACAACAAAAACAATGACTACAAGTTCCACCATTAATTTGACTTTCTTTACAAGTTCTACATTTACAATAAACATCATCATTAGCACAAAAAGCATCCATATTCATATTCTTCCTCCAATCATTTTATATAAACTACTTCTCTTTTTCGTGAAGAAGTATAAAGCACGATCCAACACATATACAGCGTGGAATATACAAATTAACTTGCTAAAGTCTTTACACTTCCAAAATATTTATCATAATCCTTCTTAATTTCTTCCACCCTCTTCATAACAGCAGAATTCTTCCCTGTTCCACGTCCGGCAGCATCATTATACGCCTTAGAAGTTGTGGCAGATTTCTTTCCACTAAAGAAATTTACAAACCACTCCATCATCTGTTTGTCTGAATAACCTTCATTAAGCGACTCTGCAACAATCGGCACAATACTAATCATATGTGTTCTGGCATAAATCCTTTTTGCAATTTTCTTATCCTCTATCATGGTATGAATATTGTAAATACGATCAAATACTTCTGTTAAAAGAAGTTCATCATCTTTTGTAATATCTGCCTTTCTCATATATGGACGAATCCACTTGGCATCCGTAGAAACTTCCTTATCATTAAGAATTGCATGTGCTTTTGCCACCATATCTTCATTCACATGTCCATCTAAAGCTGTCTGACTTAAAGCATCAGCAAACAGCTTATGCTTCCCAAGATTGATAATCTGTTCCTTTGATTTCGCCTTTACACGGTTCATCGTAGCAGCGTTTAATGCCTGACCATTATTCAGATTATAGAATGTATCCGCCTGTTCTTCCTGATCCGCATTGTCCGTATAGCAAATTGCGAATGAATACTCCTTAATAGCGTTCTGGAAACATTCAGGAAGATCACTAAATTTGTATCCATTGACATCAATTTCTTCTGTTTCTCCATCATCATTTACCACTGTAAATTCCTCAAGTCCACTCAATTCAAACTCATCTTTCAGGAATTTAATAATAGTTAATGTTCTCTGCTTCCCATCTTCTCCCTCGTAAACATCTTCTACTTTATTGAAATACAGAGGAGGAACATGTCTATCCAATATCAAAGAGCGAATCAAAGCAGATTTCTTATCATTATCTTTCCACACATAACCCCTTTGAATATCAATGTTAAAATTCACTGTTCCGTCTTCCACTAATTCAACAAGTTTCCGTGCCGTCCACTCTGTTCTTCCACGATCCGCACCTTTAATTATCTTCATGACATTTCCTCCATTTCACCAAATCATTTTGAGATTTTAACTTTCTTCCCATTCTCTACATATATCTTCTTCACTATTCCGAGTCCATCACACACTAAATCTTCCACATAAAGTACACATGATACTCTGTGGTCACGTTTCGGATACTTTGCTTTTGCTTCCGCACTGAATAACGCAGGGTCAATCTGCCTTAATTCCTTTGACAAATACCTATGTATTTCTTTCCTATCATTCGGATGGGCAATCCAAACCTCCCTTAATGCCCTCATTACAAATGTTGCATATCCGTTTGTCTCTTTATTCCATCCAGCATTATCAATAATAGAAAAAATAAAGTCCAGGCACTTCTCACCATGAACTTTTACGATTGAATATGTATCTGTATAACTTCCAAGAACCGATTCTTCTCTATTTCCTTTTGTAGACACAAACTTGATTCCATATTTGTTCAGAAGTTTATCTAAGGAAACGGCAGCGTTGTCTCCAATGATTACCCTTGAAAGATGCTTTTCAAGTGGCTTCACATTTTCCACTTCTGAATCCTGTCCTATGAAGTATTCAGCTTCAAATTTTAATCGCTCATCTAAGTCTTCAGGAGCGTCCATAAGGATAATTGCATTGAGACGATCCATACCCTTCTCAGGAGCCACAAGACACCTCCCCTGACCATCTACAACCGCAAATCTGTATTCTTCTGGATGTGGTACTAAGATAATAGGTGTCAACTTTCGTTCATCCCATTTATTCTTTAACCGATTCAGATGCTTATGTGTTCTCATGCCCTGATACCTAACATCTACAAAACAACGAGATAAGGGAACCACGGCACTACCTGTAATCACTCTCTGATTCTTTCCCTTCCCAACAGTCATAAGCGGCTTAATATTTGCCACTATATCATTATACTGTTCCATTTTCCTTGTTTCCTCATTCATTGCCACTACTGCACTCATACTGAAACCTCCTTGAATATGTATTTTTTGTATAATAAAAAGCATCTGGATTTTTATTTCCAAATGCTTTACTACCTTAATGTATTTAGTTAAATATCACATTGTCGTGCTGATTATACAACTAATGCCAATGATTTTTGCAAATTCCTTATTTCTTTTTGAAGTCCTTCAGCAATACATTTTTTTATTTCTCCCAAATAATCATCTATGTTCTGTTCATTAGTCAAGAAGATAAAATATTCATATGAATTTGAACTCCAATGTTGCATTTTCCATTTTTCAAAGCAATCAAATGGGATATGATATCCAAAGCCGAACGTTTTAAACCCGTCTTCATAAACTGCGTCTACTTCACATTCGCTTTTTCTTAAATCTTCTTTTCCTGCTTCGACCTCATATACATATTTATAAATTTTCCCACCATTTTCTCTCCATTTGATAAATTGTTCTTTATCCATTTATCCTCATCCCTTCCTTAAATATCTAATTTCATTGCCTATTTAATATAACTCATCAAGTTTTAACATTGTATATGTAAAACTAAACTCATCAGCCTTGAAAGAATCTTTCTTCCTTATGGCTAAATATTTCTTCTTTCCCTCTTCCATCTTTGTCTTTGATGAAAAGATGCCACACTCTTCAAATTCTTCGTCATATATGTGTTTTACTTTCAATAAATACAAATCCATACCAAACCCTCCAATCTATACATTACAAGGTAAATAATGCCCTTCTATATGATATTCTCCATCTTCCAAAACCAATGAAGTATTTTTCTTTACCCATTCTACTAATTCCTCTGGACTCAGAAAATACTTTGCTACCGTAAAATCATTACACACCGGAATACCATCGCCAGCAACTTCTTTTCCCTCAACAATATCTTCATTATCATTATTTAGAATAATAAAAAATCTCCATTCGCATTTCATGCAATCACCTCACACCACATCCAGCAGCATACTTCAAAATATCATCATTTGTTGGATATGTATCTTCCCATCCCAAAACAGTATAACTTTCACCGTTCTTAATGTCATTTATAATTCCTAACAATTCTTCTTTATCCAACTTATATAAACATTTCCATGTAATCATATTATATCTGCCTCCACTTGAAACTTAGATTTTATCCACTATCTCTTTTACTTTGCTTTTTCAAACAAACACATTATTTTTGATTCAAGTTCTATGCCGTCTGGAGCATAGGAAGGTTTTTCATATAGTTTATGGATAAAACCTCTTTTCTGAAATTCCATCATAACTTTTACAGAACTTGTACTTGTTGTGTCTGTAAACAATACATTCATATTATGTTTAATTGCATATTCTAAACATCCTTCTACATTAAAAATTGTATCTAAAATTAATAGCTCTTGATCATCCTTATCAAATTTAGGTATATATTTTCCCATATTATTATCCACACCCTTCCCATAAATCTATTATTTCATTCCCATATTTCTGTGTTATCTGTTAAGTTGGCTTCCCAATTCCAACTATGACCAGTTTTTTGCTTTACAGTATTAATAGCTTCATTTTCTGTTTCTGCTTTTACAACATAACAATAACTTGAACAATCCTCTTGATATTTCGGTATATCTTTAACTACATATAATCTTTTCATTTTAATCACTCTCCATGTTAAATGGCATATACAAATCAGCAATCTTTTCTTTGACATGCTGATAATCGTCTTCTGCCAATACATCAACCATTCCATTTATTCTTTTTATGTCTAAATTATTCATATGTTCTGCAATTATAGTACCTTTTCTTCCATTTTTCGTGTTTGCTTGAATATGAAAACGATTTTTATCATCATCATTTTTTCCAAACATAATTGGAGCACAAAAAATTGCGTTGTTTACAACTCCATTCCCTAAAATAATTACATACGTTCCTGTTTCTAATCCATACGGTAACTTTGCCGCATATATTTCAAATCTCTTCATATAACTTCCCTCCATTAAACAATCCTTTCAAGACTTAAATCTCTTTGACACTAACAATTTTAGAATTCTTCATGCAACGTGTTCCATCTCCAATATTCATCAAATAATACTCTTCATCTTCATTAAACATTTTAATAGCTCCGCTATCTCTGTTTTCACTATCTGAAATTTTTAGTCCTTTAACAAATTCTTCTGTTGTAATATGCTTCCCATCTGCAGTCTCTACATTTACAACTTCTTTTTCGTCAACTTCTACCTCAAGCACAATTTGTAATTTCTTCATCTAATTTTCCTCCATTCTTTCCATCAAATAATCCTTTTAAGATACTTTTGTTTTGTAACCGCCTTCTGGTGTAAAACTATTCCAATCAACTTTAGTTGCCCATTTATCTTGATGATTGCTGCCGTAAATTTTATGCCATTCCTCTAAACTCATTACATGAGCGTTATTCTCGATCCTAACAGCCACCATCTGTTCTCCATGACATTCAAACTCTTTTATCACTTCATATTTGTCATTCATACTTATGTCCTCCATATTATATCATTTATCCACTATAAAAGCCACCAGATTTTATTTTCCAGTGGCTTTCTATTCGCTTCCATATTCACTTTTTAACATCGTAACCGCCACGATTAGCTTTACTCATCACTTCATTCTTAGATTTTCCCATTGCTAAATCATGGCTCATTGCACCGTAATCTGTTTTATATCCTTCTGGTGGCATCCGATTGTCAAATTTAACATTCGTAATGATTCCAGGTAAAAAGCATACACAAAAGATAACAGCCAATCCAATTAAAGTTTCCATATATTTTCCTTTCTGCCTACTATGTAGGACTTTGATCTATTTGTTTATATTTTCATTATACTATTCTATGTGTCCAATTAAAAGAACTTTTCATCAAAGGAAAGGTACATTTTAAGACCAATTTATCAAAGCATCATATACTTTTTGAGGTATAATTTCTTTGTACTCTTCCGCAACTTGTTTTATAGCTTCCAATTTGGCTTTATAATGTGCCGTTTCAGCATCTTTTATAGAATCAAACTTACCAAGATTTTTTCCATTATAGACTGCCGAAAATGTTCCTTTACTTTCTTTCCTAACACCATTAGGTAATCCACTTTTATTAGGTCTTGTCATGAATAACATATTTATTCTCTGTGGAACCAGCAAACACGTTTGCGGAGAATATATTTTGTTTTCTGGATATAATATATCCTTATCCAAATGCAGTCTTCCATCTACTTCATATTTATTGTTGTTATACCATTCTGCAAATTTCTGAAAACACTTCCATTCATCGCATACTGTAGCAATGCCATAGTAGGATTTATTATCTTCTTTATATTTTTCAGAATAGCAGCGTTCCAACATACCTCTCCATACTCTATGCTCTTGTGTTCTTTTCTTTGAAGTACCTGTACTATGGTTGCCTTCTCCTAAATATCCTACTCCAAATACTGATCTGTCATACGGATTTAATGCTTGGTGGCGTTTGAAATTGGTATATGTTGTATGCAATCTATAATGATGCTCATCTTGAAATTCAACAGTTACATCATTATAACCATCATACTTAACAATTTTCATTTCAGTTCCAAAACGATTATTTTCAATTTCTCCCACTCTTGAATTTATATTGTTCAATTTTTCACCACCCTCTACTAACCATAAACTTTTTCTTCAAAAATCTTATTATGATGTTCTAACACCTCTTGTATCTCATAAATTTTGCCAAGTATCTTATCATATTCTGCACTCAGTAAATCAGCAGCTTGCTTTTTAACTGCTTCTTGATAATTTCTCTGTAAATTTTCAATGAATCTTTCTACATTTATCTCTTGATCATTGAACAGAATTTTCACATCATATAATCCATTTTCATCTGCTTGGATATCTATTACATCCCTATCTTGTCCTATTGCTTCACACACCATAAACATTGCCATTTTATTATTGATAACATCTATTTTTGCCATATCTTCACCTCATTTCTTCCTTGAAATGCGAATTTTAAGAGAATATAAATTTTTCCAACATATTCTCCATTTCTTCTTCCAATTCATCATCTATACTACAATTATGATCACATTCTGGATTGCAACATACACATCTAATTTCTGGATCATGTACACATTGTCCCGTAGTATTGATATTTTTCCTATAACTTTTTCCATTCTTTTCTATAATTTTAAATGCCACACTACACCTCCAAATCTCCATCCAAATACAATCTTTCCATTTCCATATATTCTTCATGTGCTGCTTCTATTGTTTCCTTCTCTATAATATCTAAGATTCTTTCATCATCTATTTTATTCAATTTTTTATTTCCTCCAATCACTCATTTTCTTCTTTAATTTTCGACACAAACAATTCTCTGTCATACCTATAATCTTCTCCATCATAAGGAAGATTATAAACTACATATATGATAACAATCACAAGCTAAACAATTCCTGTCTTCATGCTTACAAAAATCATGTATATTATCAAAAGCATCTGTTCTACTTGCTGTTATATATGTTCCCTTTAAGTTATATACAACAACTCCCAGCTCCTTTATATCCAAGATATATTTTTGACCTTCCACCAAGCCAAAATAAGCTGCTCCTTTATAGTTTGCCGTTCCAATTTTCTTTTCCATATTTTCCTCCAATATACCAAGTTGAAATACGAGTTTCATTACCTTTATTTATTCTTATCTTTCTTCTTTGAAATACAACTTTTGCATCTAACAGTGGGCACTGTAAGTCCATTACCTTTAAAAAATGGTATCTCATAACAATCAAGTACAAAATTCTTTCCACAATCTTTACATTTGCAAAAATACGTTTCATCTCTACAAGGTATAAGATATGTGTACAAAAGACATTTTGAAGAAGAATAAACCCCCATTATTTCATACGGAATTTTTCCTTTATATAAATAGTGAGGGGTTGAGAAACTTCTTCCTCTGTAAGTATGATTTGCAAAATATTCAAAATCTTCCACCGCATATTTATCAGGTGAATCAAGACAACCTCCATACTCTAAGCTACTACCATTATGCCCTAATACTAAAATACCATTTTCCACATAAGCAGGTATTTCATGATAAAACTCACCAACTGAACCTATATATTTACCAATTGCTATAATCATTCTTTTATTCCTCTCTTTCCTTTATTTTTCGATGAAATTCCGACTTCATTGCCTATTATTCTTCGACAACACCAGTATCAATAATTTCTTTTACAATGTGTTCATATGTGAAATGATACGCTTCGCCTCTTTTAATTCTGATTTTCCTTCCATTTTTCATTTCAATAATAGTTTTTTCCTTTTTGCAATGACCGGCACAAATTTCAAATTCACCCTCATATCCATATGAATTGATTTCCTGAATATCATCACTTCCACTTGATACGGTGTTCAATCGCCTATATATCCTCTTAAAGTAAATCGGACAGCATAAAATATTCCCTGTAAATCCTCCCCAATCCGCATCATTAGACCACTCTTTGATATTTTTAACAATATTCCCATTGCCGATCAGGATTTCAAAAACCCTTCTAAAAGGATTATTAATATCATGCAAATATTTCCATGCTGACATTTTAGGTTCGTTATAGTAAGCATCAAAACTAACTTCCTGTAAAGGGCTCCTGAAAAATAGTCCTTTTTCTGTCCCCTCCTCTGTACTGATAACATATCCTTTATAATTCACAACTCTGTTTTCCATAGTTTTTCTCCTTCCTAACTTCTTGAAATCCTGATTTTCAGTCTTTAATCAACTAACTCAAAACCAAAATGACAAAATCCAGTTCTATCTGATAAATAATCAGATACCTCTTCTTCATCTGTCATATCCCCTGGAATTTCCATTTCTGTCGGTAACTGCTTTAACAATTCCATATGCCCATCTGTGTCCCACTTAATATTTATTGCTTTCATTAAATTTCCTCCGTTTCTAACTTGAATTTGTGTTTTCATTGCACTATTTCTTTACAATGTTCCAAAAGACCTTCAATAGTTCCTCCATATTCACTATTTAACCTATTTTCAAAAAATATGTAGCTAATAATCTCATAATCTAACATAGGAATATCAATATTATCGGATTCCATTTCATCAATAAAATCCATTATAGTATCATATTCCCTATTAATTATTTTTCCATTTTCATTCTTGTATTTAATCCATAAATCCTTCATATATAAAACCTCCACTTCTCCACTTAAAATCATTATTTCCTTGCCATTTGTTACTTAAAATTGAGGAATATCTTTTTCATCTTCTCTCCATCCTATCGGCGTAAATTCCAATGCAGTTAAAAAGGCTTGATATACAGTGTTTAACCATTCAATCCTTGTATTATCATTACCCTTTATCTTGTCAAACACACCCATATCAATAAATCGCTGCCGTTCTTCATTAGTCAACTTTTCCCACGTCCATGATTTTTTAATAACATTTTGGAAGTAATTTTCTACCACATTTGATTTTTTCATAATCACACCTCCATATACTTTTCCGCAAAATAAATATCATTTGCAATAGCAACTGTCTGTCTTGATTTAAGTTTCCGAAAATACTCTGTCTTTCCATCTGCCACAACAACATCGTTTCCACATATTTTAATATCTACATTCGGATTTTTAATACCTCTCATAACTTCTCCTTCCATGAATCCATTGTTCTATTGATATTCTGTTTTCCATTCAAGCCGATTTTTTCCCTCAATCCAATCTCTTATATATTCAAGTGGCATTTTTTCAATTCTCTTGATAAAATCCGCTGCTTTTATCATCAAATACCCTGACATTTCATTCCATTTGATAGCATCATCTGCATATTTCCTTAACCATGACGAATACGCTTTATGCTCTTTGAAACTGTCAATTTTTTCATTAAACAATTTGTATCTTTGTTTTGCCCATTCGTTTCTAGCCTGTACTTTTACTTTCATATCAATTACCATCCTTTCTACTCTTTATTTCTCCATTTATTCTGTGCTTATATACACTATAGGACACATCATTTTTAATATGTTCTATACTGGATACAAACCGTATCACATCCTGTTGACCGCTTATCCTTCGCAATACTGCACTCGCTTCACCATCAACCCAAAAGAGGTTTATAAGAGTTCTTTTGGTACTCTTCCGAAAACTTATTTATAATTCCGTTTTCGTTATATTTACTATATCATAACGTTTTCGGAATGTCAATACCTTTTTGGAATTTATTTTCTGTTTTCGGAATATTCTTTTACAAAGAAAAAGCACCATGCAATTTGCACAATGCTTTTACTTAATCTCATTTCCATCAGGAAATATAAATTTTGATTCATACTTGCATCCCATAAATGCAGCCATTTCTTGTAATTCCTCTTGCGTAAACTTTCCTGTTTTTACACGCTTTGAAATAGATGCTTGACTCATGCCCATTTTTGCTCCCAACTCTGTCAAACTCATTCCGGCAGTATCACAGGCAACTTTTATTTTTTGTTGTAGCGTTATACTGGTCACTTCCTTTCCATTCCAATTTATGATATTATACAACGTTTTGGGAATTATTTCAACCACTATAAAAGGCACTAACGAATATTCCGCTAATGCCTTCTGACTGGTTATAAATTATTATTCAATTCAGATTAAAAATTCCGTTGTACATTAAGTACATTCATCAATGCTTCTTGTAAAACTCTCGATATATTAATTCCGGCATGTTCCGCCTCATAATTAAGCCAACTAGGGATAGTAACATTTTTTCTAACCGCTTTTGTGTCAATTTTCCTTCGATATTCCCCGGAATCAATATCAACCAGCGATATAACCGTTGTTCCATCCTCCACAAAAGTTCCGCTATTTACATCTAAAGAACTAATTTCAGACGGCAAAGGAATTTCCATTCCATCATCCTCCATTGATACACATTTCAATTCTATGGCATCTCTTGCCATTTCAACAGCATTTACCATATCTTTCCCTTCTGTCAAGATTTCCAGATCAGGAACTTCTACAAGTATAACCGTATCTGTTTTTGTAAAAAACACAGGGTATATATTTTTCATTTTCTTTTCTCCTTTCTAGGAACTTATATTCTATATTCTTGAAGAGATAGGGGATTTTATAATCCCCTTCTCCTTATGATTGCTTTTGCTAATCGTTCATCAATCTCTTTATGCCTTGGTACTTCTTCTTTCTCTGTTCCTCTCGCATAAACATCATGATTACTTCCATGCCTTTCAAAAACAAATCCACCAGCTTCCAATTTCTTTATCAAATCTCTTTGTTTCAATAGTGTTTCCTCCTTATATATGGATTATACACACTTTATACGTATATGTCAACAATAATTTATACTTATTTCATGCGCATAAAACGATTCTTTCATTGCTTTACATATTCTCAACAAAATTTTCGATTTCTTCCAACGAAAATATGTAATCTGTTATTGGTTTTCTATCAAATTGATCCATTGGGAAAATAGCGTATTTACTTCCATCAAACTTAAATATCAACCCTTTATACGCTAATTTCTCTTGTAATCGCCTCAAACGTTCAATCACATCATTCTCGCAATACATATGGAATGTGTTAAAATAGTTGCCTACTGCTTTTCTTTCTTCCTTTGTCATGTATATATTTCCTCCCTATCCTTTCTCCATCTCAAAATCTTCCAGTTCCTTCTGTGTCAATTCCCTGTTATAATACAACTCTGCCCACACCATACGCCCATTTACTTCCGTTCTGGTATCATAGTTGATAAAATCCATCATACCAGCTTTTGGATGTGTCCCGATTGATACAGGACGCATAACAGAATAATATTTGTTCCAATGATATTTTTGTGCTGATTGTCTTATATAGTCGTTTGTACTCATGCTCTGCCCTCCCTACGCTGCATAAAATGTTCCATCTTCTAAAAATTCCCATCCATTAGCTTCACAAGTTTCTGTTACTTCTTCTTCATCCGCTTCATAAAAATATTTATAGCCGTATTCTTCATATTGTTTAGAAAGCATTACAAACATATCAGCAACTAATTTTTCCATTTTTCGGATTGTGTCAACCTGAATATTTTTATACTGCTGATATTCAAGATCATATATCCAACCTTCAGCAAAATCCGTCTTATCAGATACGCAATAATTATAATGTCCGTCATTATAAGGCAATGTAACAGTTCTTCCACAAACTTCCATATATGCCTCTATGGTCTTCTGCTCATGTTCCGTCATATAATCCCAAAAATCCTTGAATGTTTCACCACAATATAACTTGTTCCGGATTACCTTGAATACGTCCATCAAATCAAGTTTTCCGTATATATTTAAGCCGTCCCCCTGACAATAGCCTAAAGAATATTGCATCTTTAAGTTACTGTTAGAAAAAATATTGTGTAAATCTTCTGTGTAAATTTTCGAAAATTCGTCATTTCTGCATGGATCATCAAGATACCACTGATTTACTTTCTCTTTTGCTTCCTCCGATAATTCAGGATAAGTATATACATTATAAGTTTCTGTTACTGTACGCATAAAAATTTTCTCCATTCTATTTAATTTTCCAATAATAAAAGCAAGCAACATTTCCACTTGTCACTTGCTCTATACTTCCCTTTCTATGATGCTTATTTGTCTTATTTAAGGACTTAATGCAACGCACATACATATTTGCATATGCGCTGATTTAAGGCTTTAAATGGGCTTGTATACGGTTTAAACACCAATGATTTTTTGATTAAATCCAAAAAGATTTATAAGAAAATCCGTATTGAAATTCAGTAAAAGACGGAAGCCACATTTATTAAAATATCTAAGTGTAATTCCAAACGCTTCCCAAGAAGTCCCTCCAATTTTAAAACGCCATCCATTATCAAACTTTCTAAATCCATGCTTTTTCATGCTCATTCCTCCATTGTTGAAGCAGTAGTTTCATTGATGTGTCAAATTCCATTTAAGACACCATGCCTTATATTCTTCATCTGTAATTATTCCATTTTGATAATCATGCTTTATCTCTATTGCATCTAAACACTCTTGAGATAATGTATAACTTTTTACTCTTCCTGCAATTTTCCTATTCGCTGCCAAATAACATTGCATGGATAATTCTGCTATAATTTTATCTATTGCATTTACATTCTTTTTCATTTTTACGATCTCCATATTTATATTTTATCACTTTCCGATAACCAATGAAATACACGATTTATTCTTTCCAAAATTTCATAATCGTTTCATTATCTTCTAATACTAAACCGCACTTATAGCCGTGTCTATCTGCAATCTCAATCAATTCTCTGTTTGTCTTGCTATTTTCATATGGAATCATATAGAAAGAATTTGCTGTTACTTTATGTAGTTCCACGCAATTTAACGGATAACATTCCGTTTGCCTAGTTTCGTCATTATAGCAACAGGCGCAATTATTAATCACCATGCAAATATCAAAAATAATGTCCTTGTGTGCCTTTTTACGTTTCTGTTCTGCATATGCTTTAAAATCCATGTTATCCCCCCAGTTTTTAAAATGTCATAACTTTTTCTTGTGTCATCATCAAAAATATTCCAAGTGGCAACGCAACAAGTGAAAATGTTGCATCTCCATCCAGCACAAACGGCGTTACAATTCCAATAGTTGCCATTATTGCACCTGATAACTGTTGTTTCATATAATAAAAGCGTTCTGTCCTCTGTTTGATTCTCCACTTTTCTTCCCGGCGGTTATATTCTTTGAGCCATTCTTCATATGTGTAAACTGTTTCTATTGCTTCAGATCCGATATTGTATATTATCATTATTCTTTTTCCTCTTTGTTTGCTGCCTACTTTGTTTTATATTTTCATTACTTTAATTACATACTATTCATTAATATTAAAGTAATCATCTATCAAATATTGAAGTTTGTCACATGTATTTAAAATTTCTCTTGTTTGATCGTTTTCAAAAACTTCTTCTGAAGCTTTATTACATAAATCTGAAATCTGTTTTAATATATTTTTCATTGTTTCAGTCATTGTCTTTCCCCCTAATCTAAATTTTCTAATAGTTCCATTGCTATTTTAATTTCCATTTTAGTTATCTCCTTTCAAATTACAATTTTATTGTGCCGTTCTTTTATTCCACATTTCAATTACTGTATGTTTGTTTTGTGCATATCCAGGATCAATCATTGCCATACATCCAGTACAAAAAATTCTAAATCTTTCACCTGCTCTATGTTCGTATTTATCAATAACAATCTCTTTACTTCCACAAAATGGGCAAGGTTTAGTTTTTTCAGGATTACATTTTTCAATATCTCCACATGTAAAATCATTTTTCATAGCCTTATAACCTCCACTTAAAAGAATTTACAACCGCTTTTTAACTCACGATACAACAAATATGTTATCTTTTCTTCTGCCTGTTCTTCTGTGAAACGCTTCTTCTCTTCCTCTGTTTCCTCTAACCAGTCTGCAAGTAAATCGATAGCCGACACATTGTAATAGTAAGAAGAATTTACCATACTACAAAGCCCCTGCATCCAGTCTTTGAAATACTCATATTTAGAAAGTTTCTGGTTATTGTATTTAATTTTTTCTGTATATAAGCATTCATAAATTGCATGAGCCACACAAGAAAAGTTTTCCTTGTCTACGTTGTAATACTGCTCATAGCCGTATGCTTCCGGCTGGAATCCATCCATAATATACTGCCTTACTTTTGCCTTTACTTCTTTACTATTTGTTCTTAACATAATTTTCACCATTTAACCTTTCTTTGATTGTCTATGTATAACAACTATTTCTCTATTGATTTCTTGTTACCCTCTGCATTTTCCAGGCTTGGGACTGTCTGAAAGTTGATCAGACTTTCAGGCTGCATTATAACAATTCTGCATCTAGTGAATTTTTTCTATCAACTGAGGAGTTCACCATCTCCCGGCTGTTTTATACTTGCTATGCCGTGTTAGCGCAAGTTCAATGTACTGCAACAATTAGTTGTTTTCTTTGTAAATGCCCAAACGGGAAATCGAATCCCGTGTATGTTGCTTGCTCCTGCTGGGTGGTTAGATTAATCACGGTAACATTTTAAGCCGTCTATTTCTTCACAACATAAATCAAAGAAATATTCACCGTTTGTGTCAATGTCTTCTATGTCTTCACTTGCAATCTCTACGGCTTTATCAAATGTATAACCTTCTTCAATTGCATCTTTCGCTATCTGTAATTCATTTTCAAATTTCTTTAATGCTTGTGATTTCGTCATTGTCCTTACCTCCGTTTGTTTGATTTCTTTAACTGTCTTTATTGTACACTAGTACCAGTATCTTTTCAATATGCAATAGTACCAATGTTTCTATTAAATATTTGTGAATTATGTACAATAGTACTATTGTATTTTAAGATAAAAAAATAGAACATATTAAAAATATATGTCCTATTCATTCCTTGCCATCTTATCTTTTATTGCTTGCCGTATGAATCCAGCTTTTGTATGACCTTTTTCTTTACAATAATTATCAAGTGTTTCCGCTTCTTCGTTTGGCATTGATAATTTTACTTGTGTATAATTTTTTTCTGTCCACTTCTTATTAGCTCTTTTCTTTGCGTCTGATACTGGTGAAATTATTATCACTTCCTTTTCTATATAATAAAAGCACAATTATTTTTGGCTGGGCGGTGTATCCAGCATCTCAGGTACTCTTGCGAGTGTGTCGGGAACCATTTCCGACCTCAAAAATAATCATGCTTATTACTATCATATTCTCTTTGTACCTATAATATACTATGTATTTTCGGCATTGTCAATCTTAAATTCCTTTATTCTGCCACTATATAAACGCCTTTGAATCTTTGATTCCTGTATATCGTGCATAGTAGACACATACAAATAATCATTATCTTTATCTAATTTAATTCCTATCATCACATTATCACGGTATCTTTTTATTAGTTCTATGGATTGTGTGCCGTTTTCATTTGGATTTATGCCGATATAATCAGGATTATCAATAATATCTGGTATATAGTCGATATATTTCAAACATTTTGCATGTTTACTTTTCAGCATATGAGCAGGTAAACCTTTTGATCTGTATATATCTTTAGGTTCTATATTTATTCCTAAGATGGAATTAAATTTACTTTTGTATTTCCCTACTATAATTAATTTGTCCGACATTTTGTTATATTCCTTTTGTTTAATAGGAAAATTATAACATATATTTTATAGATTATCTACACAAAATTGACAATTGGGGAGGGTACTAATTCCAGAATATTCCAACGCCATATCAATTTTCTGTTGTATAGTAATCTTTATCGGCCCCCTATCTAAACTGGCATAGAAAACAAATGTGGCTCTGGTATTTCTTCCCCGTCTTCTAGTGCCGTTTCAATCCATTCTTGAATAATAATTTCTGCATTTTCTACTGTCTCAGTTGGTGTTTCTCCGTCTGCCATACATCCAGGAAGATCGGGAACTGACACAATATAGGCTTGATCTTCCTCAGACCATGACATAACCATAGAATATTTGTACATATTTACACCACCATAATATCAGGATCTGGAATTGTTTGCCCATCTTCTAAAGCCGTTTCAATCCATAATTCCTTTGCTATTTCAATTTCTTTCAACGCTTCTTCTTTTGTTTCCCCGTGTGCCATACATCCTTGTAACTCAGGAACGCTTGCAACATATATTTTATCTTGTGGATCATATTGCATAAAAATAGAATACTCTGCCATCTTAAAACCTCCTTATAAGCCGTGTTTATTAATAATATTCCTTAATTGTCTAACCTGATACCCTTTAGCCTTTGAATTGGCATTCTGTATTGTCATACGTTCATTTATTCCATTATGATAATATGACTTGTGGGAGCCTTTCTGTCCTTTAAAAGAAAAACCTAAATCAACAATAAGATTGCAGAAATCACTAAAATTTATATTGTTGTCGGATTTTCCGCTTATTACATCATTATATGTCTTTTGGTTCATTCTGATTCACTTCCTTTGTGTATATTAATTATATCAGATTTCCCGATTTTTTCAAGCATTATCAAAAACCGTTCATATCTAATTGAAATAATTGTTTCATTGGCACACGAAAATAAATTCATTGCCAAACATATCCCATTTTGAAAACCTTCTTTGCAATAAATCAACGGGAATATTATTTGACATTCCCTGAAATAATGTACCTTTCTTTTCGTCAAATTCGCATCCTGAAGGCAATTCATAATTTTCAGAATCAACTATCGCACAATATATTCCACTTTCTTCATTTTCAACAAACATTGATAAAAAGTCTTTAATTAACATGATAAATTCCTCCTGATCTTATTTTCTACATTTTTATGAAATGAGCTTGCAACTTTTGACGGATGCAAGCCCTTGTATTGCTTTTCTACATATTTACTACAATAACTCTATTCAATACCAGAATGTCACAAAATATAGACATAAACAACTTACTGAACTGTCTATCTCTCATTGTAGAAGAAAATACGCCCTCTTCTAACAACTGTTTAGAATTGCTAACACTCACACCCAGCCGATCTGCAATCTGTTCTGATAACTTACAGAGTGCCGATTGACCCACTTCTTCTATACCGATATTCTCAAGAAATCCCCTGATACATTCGATAAAATCCCCACGTTTACCAAGTTCAATCTTGCGCACATAAGAATCATACATACCATCAGGCATAAAAGCATATGTGCTTTTCAAGTCTTCATTTAAAGGTTTTAAAGTTTCCTTATGTAAATTGTTTTCTGCTCTGATAGCCTTATCTACTTCAACGCTGGAATGTTTGCGGATGACATCATCTAAATTCATGCCATTTTTTAAATCAATTTCCCTGTTTTCGTGAATTGCTTCAAGTTTTGCTTTTAACGGCTTCATTTCTGCCATGTGTCGCATATCCTCTTTTGCAATGGCGATTCTTGCATCTACAAAAGCATTCAGATAAGCAAGTGATTTACTGTCGATTAATTCAAAATTAATAGGTGCTTTACTCATAATATGGTTACCTCCTTCAAATTATTTAACCTGTTTTTGCGTTACCCGTCACATACTACGAGGAAGTACAGGTTATAATGTGACATAGTGTCTGCTTCTAATCTTGTATCATTCCTGCAATACATCGCTACTCTAGCGTGTTTTATGTGCGTTTCCTTGCTCCCTATTTTGCGGTATATCTCTAACTGCTGATATATCGGTTACTTATCCGCTTGAGCGATGCAGATAAGAGGGTAAACAATATACTACAAGTACAGACATATGAAACTTTCAAAGTGCAACCCTCACACAAACACACCTGTAAAAGCACTATTCGGATTTAATAACCCTAGTTTGCGGATTGATAAAGCTTTAAGTTTGGGATTTTCACGACTTGACATAGCCTGAATAGATAAGTATAATAAAGATGCAATGGCTATATGCTGTTGTGAAGGTTAGGAAAGCGGTGATTACTTTGGTCGGTGTCAACCGCTTTTCTTTATTCCCTTAACTTGATTATATCTTACCATAAATAAAAGTACTTGTCAACACTTTTTCAAGATTTTCTTGAATTTTTCAAGATTATTGTTCAATCCATTCTATCAGATCACCCGGTTGACACTTTAAGACATTACAGATTTTGTCTATTACTTTAAGTGAGACAGGCTCATTATTGTTAATTGCTTTAATTGCATTAGTTGTAATGCCTGCTTGAATTCTTAATTCTTCCCTTGTCATTCCCTTACGATTTAACAGGTCTAATAATTTATAATAAGTAATCATACAATCACCTTCCTATATTTGATGTATCCATTATACCAAATATTTCTCTTTTTGTAAAAGAACATATTTTCTGATTTACCCATCTTCTTTCCTGCTATATAATGGAAATATCATATTACGAAAGAAGGTGAAACCAATGCAGAATATACCGTATGACGATCTGGAAATGTTTATGGAATGGACTAAAACGAAATCAGAACTAAAATTCAATCCACAAACAAAAACTTTTCCAATTATTCCTAATTGCATTTATTGGGCTTTTATGGGCTGTAATATCGGCTCAGAGGAAGGGAAACATCGTCCGGTCTTAGTTACAAGGACTTACCCAAATTCGCCGACTATAACAGTATTACCACTTACAACGCAACGTTTGAATGATGGGAAACAATATCATGTTGACTTGGAAAAGCAAAATTCTACTGTTTTAGTTGAGCAAATGCGTGTGATTGATATTTCCCGAATTGACAAACCAATGAGAAAAAGCGGTTCAATTATTTCAATTACTGAAAAAGATTGGAAAGCTATTGACTATCAAATCAAACGTGAATATTTACTTACACCATTACCAAAAGTTCAAAAAAATAGTATAAAAAGCAAATAAATTGTATCTTTTCTTCTTGACATACATATAATAAATGTGTATACTAAAGATACAAAAGATGTGTAAACATCAATTTTCCACTACTTTTAGTAGTGAGTAGTATCATCAATTATCCGAAAGCACTTAGTTTATACTAGGTGCTTTTGTTTTTTCAACTTATCTTTCCCCAAAACAAAAAAGGACTGGAAAAACCAATCCTTTTATACTGTCCATACTTATTTCCTTACAATTCCATCATGCAGCACTACTATAATTTACAATAGAAATTTCCTGTGTAAATTGTTTCGCCTGTTCTGTGATCTGCTCCAATCTTTTAATAACATCCCCTGTATAGATAACCTCATTACATTCTGTACACTTATAGCAAGGAACATTGCGCACGATTAAAAGGCAATTACCTAAGTCTGTTACGCTTGTTGTATATCCCTTTTCGGCTTTTGCTCCGCATTCCATACATACCATAATTAACGCCCCTTTCTTGTCTTAAAATCACTTTCCCACATATCAGGATCGGGAAAATATGCAGTTATAAGATATATAAAATCTGTATCACAACTTACTACTATATGAATATACTGTGATTTAACAGAAAATCCCAATATCAAACAACTTGCTAGTGGTTTATCGTCTGGATATTGTTTAATAATTTCACCAGTGTTTATACCATTCACAATATCATCAATGCTAATATTCCGTTCATACAAGCGAATTCTAGCATGTTCTGTTACTGCTATGTTTTCAGGTTTATTTATTGCCCTTAACTGTTCTATCGTTATCATTTTACACCAACTTTTCTATTGATATTCTAATTATAACAGATTATTGAATCATTTAAAACCTTTTTATTACTTATCCATACCCACAAAAGAGACTTTTCAAAAGATACGGCTAAATGCATCCAGCTTTAATGGCTATGTCCTCATTGTATTGAGTGGTTAATAAAACTATGTATTGCTTTTGTTGCTTCTTATTTCTCGTTTGAACATCACATTCCTTTTTGAAAAGCAGTTGACCGCTTTTAATATAGAAGAGAGTGCCAAAGGTTCTTGACACTCTCTAAAAGTTCTTGTGTATTTATTAATCGCTTTTATTTTGTAGCGATAGAATTTTTATGTTTGATTTACGATTTCAAACTAGCGGTTATTTCAGCTACTTGTTATATTGCATAGTCAATTTTTCACTTTCTTTCCTTTGCTATACTAGGCTTATTCCGTACCCCTAAGACAATTCCTTGCCCGCTTCCATCAATAGCAATTCAACTTTTCGTGGAATAGGTTTTTTCTGATAAAACCGTATAAATCAGACTTATAAGCCTATGTAAAGGAATTTGTAACGTGTCCTAATTCACGATAGATTTCATCAAATCTATAAGGAAATATGATACCCAGAGATATAAGCCGTTTGTGTCCACCTTATACCATTCCACCGGAATATATACTATGCTATATCTGGATTCGGTCTTCTTTCAATCATACCGCCGTTTTGTTGTCGTTCTATGTCGGTCATTTGCTTATGCCAAGCAGCCTTGTTTGCTATCGTTTGATTTCCTCTTTTCTGGTCATTACCCAGTTTAATCCTCCTGATATTGTTTTCTATTTTCGTTTTGGGATTTTTCATTGACTTTTCCAAAGAAATGAATATAATAGAATGTATCAATGGTAAGTGAAAACTTATCTTGTAGATTAGCAAGTTGTTACTTTGGTAGAGTGGGCAACTTGCTTTTGTTTTCTCCTACTTATCCCAAATGGCAAGTTAGAATTGAATCCCACGGCTTGACCGCTTGCCTGAATGTGTTAATCTCCTATTATTGCACGAATTTTTCTTTCTTCTACTGTCAAGTAATTATGTATTACTATCTCTCTTGCATCTATGATCTTGTCTAGCATCTTTTGGGCTTTATTGGATTCCCAATTTTTATAGCCTTCCCAGATCGAATATGCAATTTTAATTTTTTCAACAGCTTTATCATATTTACCAGCGTTATTATAATATTTTGCCCTGTCCAGAAAATAAATGATTGTTTTCTTGCGTGACTGCTTTTTTAATTTTTTCACTTTTTGACTTGCTCCTTTCTTTATCTTATGTACTAAGTATAAACGATTTTCATTTAAAAGTCAAGTACTTTTTAAATATTTTTCATTTATTTTTTATTATATAACATTTTCATTTCAACGTTTTTCGTTTATCTTTAATGGGATTATAAATGATATTCATTTGTATGTCAATAATTTTTTAAATATTTTTCATTTATTTTTATCGTTTGACAATTAAAAGAAAATACTTTATATTTAAGTATAAATAAAAATCAAAAATAGAATATTAAAATAGATATTAAAAATGTGGAGGATATAGAAAAGAATGGCTTTTATTTTTCAAGATAATAAACAGGTTAAAAATGAATTTAAGAAATTGACTATTGATAATAATGTAACCATGTCGGAAGTAGCTGGAAAGTGTGGGCTCATACCACAACAATTAAATAATAGGTTCAATAATAATAGACTTGCTTTTTCAGATTTAAAGCAATATCTGGATAGTATCGGCTATGAGTTGCAAATTGATTTTATCAAGAAAGAAGAAAAAGAAAATGTTTGAATATATAGACAATGAACATCTAAAAAAAGAAGTTAAAAAAATGATAATTGATTCTGGATTGACACAAAAAGAAGTGGCAGAAAAGATGGGATGCAAACCACAACAGTATACTAATATTGTAGGAAAAGAAAATTTTGCTTTTCGTGATGTAAAAAGAATTGCGGATGCTGCTGGTTTTAAATTATTAATTGAATTTGAAAAAAAGAATAGATATAAAATCTTTATGAATTAGATTTAGAAATCACAGACAGAGCAACAAAAAAGAGTATAAACTATAATATTTATACTCTTAAAAACAAAAGAAAGGTTATGATCTTATGGCACGTCATAGAGATATAAGCAAGGCACATGCAAGATTAGAGGGTGAAGGATGGCACATAGAATACCACCGTGAAGCCGTTGTTACATCCAGTAGCAAAAAACCTAAAAAGAAACATATCCCCACTAAAAGAGATAAACGGCGTTGTATTCACTATAACAAGACAAATAAAAGTTGCTATAAATTAAAGTGTGCTTGTATGGGGTCTAGCGATTGTGCTTCATATCGTGATTAGTTTCACTGCCTGTGCAAGCTCCTGATTTGTTTTGATTACCATGTATCCACCTTCCTATATAAAAAACAAGGGCGTAAGCTATATATAATAGACTTGCGCCCTAATCTGCTTACTATTTAGTTACTGGTTACTCATTCATTAATCTTATCGATCGTTGTAAGATTCACACCCAAACTTGTAAGAATAACTTTTAATGATATATAATCTTCTTTCAAGTCTGCGTAAGTTTCGACAGCATTTTCTTTTCTTGCTAATAACATACGTTTTTGGACTTTCTGAAAATCGTTTATAGATCTTTCAATAATTTCACCATTACTAGGCATATTTTCACCTCCTAATCATGAAAACAGTTGTTTGATTATATATAGTATACCATAATCAAAGCGCAAAGTCTATTATAATTTAGATGTACACAATTTGCTACACTCTATTATACCCACTTCTTTAGTTGTCAAGGTTCAATCCTTACTTCTATTTTTGGGAAATATCTGCCGATTGACAGATTATCAAGAATTGTGTTATACTCAAACTGTCTAGGAATGAGTGTTAAAACACTTCTTGAAATTTCCCTGTTTCGTTAAGGAATGGGGATTTTTCTTTTCGCTCCTGGACTTATTGACGCTGCCATGTTGAGAATGTATCAGGTCTTATTGACACTGCCATGATACCGATTTGTTTTCCCTTGTGTTCCTTTAGCATCTATTGATAGCTCAATAGGAATCACGTTTTTTAAGGGTTTATTATTCAAGAATCAGTTTTTCTATTGATTCAATGTCAATATTATATGATGACAATTTTACTTTTGTAACTGCTAACTGGATATCTAAGACTTTATTTGTTCCGGTTTCTGCTGCTTTAATTTGTAATAGCATAACATATCTATCAATAAGATTCTGTTTTACCTCTTCTTCAGTCATGCATACCTCTTTCTACCTTAAAACGTGACCCCTATTGAGTTATCAATGTGCTTTGTTCCTTACAAGTATTATTATAGACTATTGTGCTTTACTTGTCAACTATTTTCTAAATATTTTTTTTAGTTTTCTAAAGTTTCTTGTCTGGTATCCATTCTAAAATATCTCCTGGCTGAACTTTTAATACTTCGCAAATTGCATTGATTGTTTTTAATGTTACACTTTCGCCCTTTGAAATTTTAGTCATAGTTGCTGAAGATATACCAGAGGCATTTTTTAATTGTTCTTTTGTCATATCTCTTTTATTAAGTAAGTCTAACAATTTATAATATGCAATCATGTATCCACCTTCCTTATAACCTGATATACTGATTTAGATTATTTCATTATATCAGATTATTTCTACATTAAAAAGGTGTAAAGCCTTAATAATTCAATAGACTTTACACCGTGATTATGATATACCTATTTGCTACATTTCATACTCTTCAGACGGGATGCCCAAAGAAGCAAGTTTGTTTTTATATACCTTTAGCTGATACTCTAATTCTGGATTGTTGCCCGTATCAGCCTTTTTGATTCGTTGCAAATTTACATAATAATCAATGGTAATCTGTTTTAATTCGTCAAGCGTCATATCTTCTTGTACCATCCTTTCACCTGCTTTCTACATTGTGGCTTATGTTGCTACAATGTAAGTATATCACAACTCAGGTGCAAAGTCTATTCAATTATCAATGTGCTTGTGGTGCTTATGGATTATGCTGCTATCCCGACTACCCTTGTTTGGGTAGTTTCGCCGGCTCTCACCGTTGCTCATCAGGGGATTTATAATACTTCATAATCTAATTTTGACTTTTTAGAAAACGTAGCTGTTTTACCATCTTCAAAATGTAATCTAATGCAAGCACCTATTTTTTCGCCACATTCTTTTTCAATCTCTTTTGCTGTTACTTCTTCAATACAAGTAACATTATGATAGATGTGACTAAAGGATTTTTTGTTTTCAAAACCTGATACTCTAACTGTTGCATTGTTTAAATGTATTCTCATATTGTGTACCTGCCTTTCATTGTGGTTGTTTGTGTGTAGTTGTTGCTATATACTTCTTTGTTTTGGTGTGACACTTTATCTTTAACTTATGTATAGATTATAGCACGTAATACCTAGATTGTCAACGTAATACCTAGTTTTTTATAGCAAAATAATACATAATTATTTTAGGTATTACCTAGTTATTTTTGTGCAGTTTGCTAATTGATTGACAACTTAGGTAATACGTGTTAAAATGCAATTTAAGATGGTTTTTAAAAAGGATGGTATAAAATGTCAGATAGAAAAAAACAGAGCGAATATCAAGCAAAATATGACGCTGAGAACATGAAACAATATAGTGTGAAATACCCACTTTGGATATATGAAGCTGTAGAAAAAGCTATGTCTGATACTGGCATGAACCGGAATAAATGGACAACTACGGCTATTGTGGAAAAACTAAAAAGGGATGGATATATTCAGGGGAAAGAGGATTGATAGAAAGATGATTATGTGGCATTTTGATATATTAGATAGCATTATGATATATTTTGAGTTGTGATATTATGATGTTGCTGGATAATATAGATGTAGCATTATGGTATATAAAAATAGCATTTTGATATATTTTGGCTTTATGCATCGAACTCGTCAAGCAAAATTACTTGACAGCACAGCAACTAGTGTAAAGTATTTTTACTTGACGGTATATTTGTTTGTATTTATTCAGATTCAAGTTGCAGAAAATGGACAATTCATAACTTAAATATACCATAATACTATACTATTACTGTATGTTTTATAGCCCCAGGTGGGTTTACATTTTCATATAAATACCCATTTACCAAAAACCCCCCTATCTCTTCCATTCACACGTCACCCCTAAAAATTGTGTCCGAAACATAAACAATTCACAAAAATAATTCGGAGTCATATTCGGTGCCATTCCTAAAAATCATTATAAATCAATGTAATATAAATTTTCTGACAATTCAAATCTATTCCCAAACCACAAAATACAACCTAGAAATCTTCCAAAACCCTTGAAAAATAAGCATTATTCCGAACTTACTCTAAAATTG
The DNA here is from genome assembly GCF_003612565.1 of Roseburia sp. 1XD42-69. Lineage (GTDB taxonomy): Bacteria > Bacillota > Clostridia > Lachnospirales > Lachnospiraceae > Roseburia_B. Next base: position 127,348 of record NZ_RAZG01000001.1, read on the forward strand.
CACTCAAGAAAAGAAATCATATACAAAATCACACTTAAAAATCATTCATCAAAATCTTAAAATATCCTGTAAAATCAATACTTTTACATTCTATTGTTCCATCAAAACTACTCTCCCACCGAACTCATAAATTAATCTCATACACATCACCTCATTTTTTAATAATATTTCCAACCAGAAAGAGAATATATTCTTGTACCAATTAATTCACACAAACACAAACGGAGGATATATTAATGAACAAATACCAGATACAAATTGACCACAGGACTGAAAACAAATGGGATTGGATATGTGTGTTTGCCAATTCAGATCAAGAAGTCATACAAAATGCAAAAATCAAATTATATGATTTTCAGAATCCTACATACTCACAATCTGATGATTACGATGTAAAATATTATTTTCTACTAAGACAGATGAGAAATCGTCTGTCTTATTTTTATGTAAAAGGCAATTAAATGGAGAAATAGTAAATATCCATCACAATATAAAAAATCATTTTCCTCAAACAGTATTCAGATAATGGGGGAGTATATTTTACATTATTTAGGATTTATCAGATATCTACTACCCTACTACCAATAAATATAACTTGAAAACTTATAAATCATTTCACATCAGAATGTAGAAGTAATAAGAAGAGCACATAACAATACCAAATTAAGAATGAAGGAGATAAATATATTATGGCAAAACTAACTATCATACCTCAAAAATTTACATTTGAAAAACCAACCATCAAAAATGGTAAAGGTGAAACAATATCTCATGGAATCAGTGTAACCATAGATATAGATGCCTTTAAAGCTGACAAAGAAGAAATTAAAAAGGACTTAACAGCTATTTTTGCTGAAGTCCTTGAATACTTTGATTAATTTTATCCAAGGCATTTTCTATTGTAGATCTAATACATACAAGGAATTTTATATCCAAAGAAAGAGAATATGTAAATAGACATTGCTACTCTATCTTACAACTTGTAATTTATACCACCTGTAACTACCAACCATCAACAACCATCAACAATCAAAAATTTTTTAAAAGAGTAATGAATTATGAAGCGTATGCGAATAATTCATTACGATAGTAGTCTTTATTTATATAATCAGTCTTTATTTATAAAAAGACGGCTGATTCTGCACACTGTAGTGTGATATACTTTGCCATTTTTTCTTCAAGTATATCACACTCTGATGTGATATACATTAAAAATTAAGATAAAAGAAAGGAATAAAATCATGAGAATTACAAACAAAAATACCACAAAACCAAGAAAAGGAAAAGTATATGAAAGCGAGTCATTCAAAGATGGTCAATTTACTGAAGAAGAATTAAAACAATATAGACTATCTGATAATGAAATAGCCACAATCCTTGAATATCAGTCACTTTTGCCTATTTTACAAGAAAATGAAAATAATACAATTAGCGCAAAAGAACTACATAATCAATTAAAAGTTAGTCGAGATTTTTCAACTTGGATCAAACAACAAATTGAAGATTTGGAACTAGTTGAAAACATAGATTATTTTATTGATTCACCTTTAAAGGGGAGTGGATTAGTTGATTATCAGTTAAAGCTCAGCGATGCAAAGGAAATTGCAATGCTTGCCGGTTCTAAAGGTGGACGTACATCCGAAGAGCTAAAGAAAATGTCCAAGTTAGTGAGAAAATATTTTATCGCTATAGAAAAAGCATTTAAAAATCGTACAAACTGGAATACAAACCGCAAAAACACCTTAATTAATTGCAAAGAATTGCGTGGTGCTTTAATCACAAAAAGAGAAGAATTACTTAATGGTGTTCCTGAATGGATTACTAATGGCAATTTATACTCTATTGAGTTTTCATTACTAAATACTGTAATACTTGGAATGTCTGCAACACAGTATCGCAAAGAACATAATATATCTTCTAATGAACAGATACGAAATTATTTTTCTGAAGATCAATTAGATGATGTAGAAAGATTAGAACGATATGATGCACAGTTAATTATTTCTCAGGAAATTTACTCATACGAAGAGAGAAAACAAATATTACAAACAGAGTATGATCGTGTAAAAAACAGAAAAACTAAGTGGGTATAAGAAAGGAGGCGTTTTTTACATAGAGAATAATAAATCACCAACAGCTACATTAGAATTACCAGATACAGTAAATCGTTTTGTAAAGATTCCAAAAGAAGTAATTTTGGCAAATACTTTACCAGAACACAGATTATCGGCTTTGCTCTATTTAAATTATAACCAAACATGGGAAAATGTTGTTCACTACTCTCCTATTTATATGATTCAGTGGTGTAAGTATAAACCAAACTGGCATAGGGGTACTGAAAAAAATATTTTTACCAAGTTTAGAGATTGCATGGATTGGTTCTTTGAAAATGGATACATCATTGACTTTGATAAAGAGAAATATATACAGAATACCTTTCAGTCATCATTGATTAATATGGAAAAAATGAATCCAAAAAACAATTTTGGTATTTTATATGACTTTGAAGTAGAAACAATCAATAAGTATCAGTCACCATACAAGCCATTAAATAAAAGTATACTATTTCTTCTGTTATCTTATATAAAGGCATTTACTTGGATCAGAACGAATGAATCATCTGGACATTCTGAAAAATCTAAGAAGAATAAACCAGAAATATTTTATTCACAGTTTCAGTCTATAGCTGCTTTTATAGGTAGTGATAGAAAAATGATTGCAAAAGCAACAGAAGTATTAGAACAACTTGGTTTAATAAAAACCCATAGGATGCCAAGATATAAAGATTCCAATGATAATTGGCACACTGATGATATTATTTATATCTGTCCTTATCGGTATATATTGAGAAATAATCAAATAGTTCAATGTACAAAAGAAGAATATAACTATGAGAAGGAATTAGAATATGGGATTTTATTTTTGAGAAATCAGAATTATGTAAGTAAAAAATTCTATCAAAATTAATTCCAAAACACAGAAATAAGTATTGTAAACATGAATCAATATCCATCATCACCACTATCATACCACCAAAAAAGGAGAATCGAAAACCATGACGACAAAGAAGACAACATTAACAACCAAAATTTTATCAAACAGAAAAGGAGAATTTACAGTAACTAATGACACAGACAACTAACAGATATGGAATTTATGAAGTAGATCACACAAAATTTGGAGGACTAATTTACCCTTCCGATTTCAATACATATTATCGAGGGAAAGATAATACAAACGGATCTCAGATAGCAAGTCGTATAGAAGCAGATAAGCAAAGAGAAGAAAAACTTTGGAAGAAAAATCGAGAAGGTATTGAAAGGAATAAAAATTATGGCAAGTAAATCTGGATACATAAACATTGATGAAAATGAAGAAATAACTATTGAAAAACCAAAACTATCAAATTCAGTTTCACTTTCAGAACAGGAAGTATGTATCAATTTTATGAGAGATGAAGATTATGCCACAATCTATACCTCAGATACTACATATATGACTAAATTAGATAAATTATGTAAAGCAAATCCAGATATGTACTCTCTCATTGCTGATACAGGTAGAGGAAAAACATATCGTGTTGAAGATAAAACACTTATCAGTTTTAGAGCAAAGAAAAGAGAAATGTCTGATGAACAGAAAATTGCTGCAGGTGAACGAATGAGACAATGGCAAGCCAATAAGAAGAATTAGGATGGTGTTATTTGCTAGAAATTAAATGATGTACATTAGCGTAGAAAATTTTGACGTACTTAATGATAAAAGTATCATCTAAAACTTTTCTTTCTGAAAATCTAATGTACATCTTAGAAATTTTTAAATGTGGAGGAATTTATAAAATGTTAAAGGAAATGATGAACCCAAGATATCACGGAAATGCTCTCACAATTGACTTATCAAATTGGGGATATCCAAATTACATAGCTGAATGTGCATATCATTTTGACAAAAAAGAAAATAAATATTCATTTTCAATGTGGTTGAATCGTACCGATTTGGAGGATCGGATGAAGTTATCTTCTAAGAAGGTTGATACACAATACATATCAGGAACTAGAGATACCATTATAGAGAATATCTGCAGAATTGTACACCATTGTGTCACTATCACTGATAACGGAAGCGGCAAAAAATATTTTGATCGCTTTGTAGAAAGATACGAATATGAACTGACATGTTTTGAGCGTGGTAACGAGTTGTTTGAGAAGGAAAGACTGGCAAAACTAAATGATAACAAAGACTGATTACAAATATTTTGAAAAAGCAAGACAAGCTGCCACTATATCTGATTTTTATAAAACCCACATTGGATGTGTGGCAGTGTATCAAGGAAATATTATAGGAATTGGTTGTAATTGTAACAAAACTCATCCAATACAGAAGAAATATAATAAATACCGCAAACCATCAGATATCATGTTACCAAAGTTACACGCAGAAATTAACTGTATAAATTCTATCAGACGTTTGAATATTAACTTTTCAAAAGTCAAGTTATACATATATAGAATTCGCAATGATCAGCCGTTTGGATTATCACGCCCTTGTCCTTCCTGTATGGTAGCAATTAAGGATCTTAGAATTCAAGATATTTACTATACAACCAATGACGGATATGTACATGAACGAATAGAGAAATATGGTGTGGGAGGTGTTGCTTAATCTGCGAGATATGTAGAATGACTCCTTGCCATTTCATGTGCCCTAATTATTCTCCCAAGAAAACTGTACACTATTGTTCTTCTTGTGGTGACGGAATTTATGATGGAGAAGAATATATTGAAAATTTAGATGGTGAATATCGTCATTATGAATGTTTTCATGGCATGAGAGAATTATTGGAATGGCTTGGTTATAAGATTAGAACTATGCAAAATACAACTTGAAAATGAAAGGAAAGAATGATGAACAAAAATAATAATAATCTGAGAAAGAATAGTTTCAAAGAAGAGGAACTGAAACAATATGTTAAAAACGGAGATCTGAAGGAATCTGATATTCAAATCATTTTAGAATATCAGAAACTATTACCTGTATTACAGCAAGAGGATGGTTCTTGGATTGATGCCAGGACATTACATAAAGAATTAAAAGTCGGGAAAGTTTTTGGTGCTTGGATTGCTGGACGTATTGATAAGTATGAATTTATAGAAAACGAAGATTATAAAGTTTGCTTTCCAAAACGGGAAAGCAAAAAAGGTAGTGGTGGGCATAACACAAAAGACTACTCTCTCACTCTTGATATGGCAAAGGAATTGTCTATGGTGGAGAATAATAAAATTGGGCGCATTTCTCGTAAATATTTTATCGCTATTGATAAAGCATTTAAAGCAAGACGCTTGTGGAATATTGATAGATGGGAAACTTTAGAACATTATAAAAACTATCGCAAGATTATTAACCTATCCAAAAAGGAACTGATGCCTACAATGCCAGACTGGTGTAAAAAGCGTGGCGATCAGGGAGTATTCATGGGAGAAGCTAACCTGCTTAACGAAATCATTATCGGCATGAGTGCATCAGACTATCGTTTTAAATACTGTCTACCTAAAGATGAGCCTGTAAGGAACCATTTCAATAACTTTGAACTCCAGATGGTCGCTGAGTTGGAAAAGTTTGATACAGATTTGATCCGTCTTCAGGAAATGTATGATTATGAAGAAAGACGAAAGCTGCTTGCAAAAAAGTATCAGTCATTGCTCGATAATAATAATTTCTAGGATAATGACTTAGAATAGAAATTTCATTGGTATAAACATCTTTTATTAAGCAAAGGAGGATAAATGGCTGGAATTAGCGTACCTCAATATGAGATTTTTAAAATAGGAACTAATAAACTTAAATATTATAATTGGGATTTAAGTATTACAAAAAAAGATGCATTCAAATTCCAGGAATTAGTGTCATTGTTTGAAGCACAGGAATTTCGTATAATGGCAAATAAAATTCTAAAACAAGAGATTTCAGAAATTGATTTCTCAAAGATATTTATACAAGTGGTTATAGATAAGAAATCAGATTTTGGTCGAGCTACTTGTAAGAAAGGCGTAACAGTTAATGGAATAAATTATCGTAGATTTGTAGGAACAACTGGAGGATTAAAAAATAACACTCTTCTATTTTGTAATTCAAAATACATAGATGAATTAAATGAACTTTGCGAATGTAAAAGAAATAAAAGTATTCCACTTGTTCCAGCGAAATACGAAGCATATAAAGCACTGACTTGTTCAGCATCTCAACCAATTTGTATTCCTAATGGAATTTTGGTTGTAAAGGATTGTGTTACACAATATTTTGCAGATGTAATATCTTTAGATGATGGTAAAGATTCTGATGAACCTGTTATGGAAACAGTATTCCATAAGCAGCTTGAAAATACTGTATCAGATGGTTTTAATATATGTACCATTGAATATATGAAACGAGTATCCGAATTTTTAGGATTAGATTATATACCAAGTGGTGTTTGTTTAAGAAATGCGTGGTTAAAAGGAATGCTCTATCCGTTTCCAATTCTTGAATTTGTTGAAGAATTTAATAATGGTAATTACTTTATAGAAGATATTTGGGGAAATATTCAGGATATTCGTGAATGCGAAATGATTATAACTGAATCATCTCTTAAACTATGGATGGCTTATGATAATATTGAAAGTTACGAAAATGCTTATAAAGAATGCGGCTATGGATTTTCTGTAACTAAAATATCACCTTATATATTAGAAGAACAACGAGAACTGAATTATCAGTATTTACAGTCGTATGAATTTACAGATGATGATATAGAAGAACTTTGTACACCCACAATAAACTATTTGAAAGATGCTATGTGTGGTGACTACGCTTCCACTGTTAAGTTTTTAGGAATTACAGAAAATACAGAAGTTAATTCATGGCAACGAGCATTATATATAAGTGAATATATGTTGGGTGATCCATATGTAATTGATTCAGTACATAGATTTATTAAAAAGAAAATGAACGATGCTAAGATTGGTAAATTATTTGTACAAGGTAATTACCAAATTGCCAGTGGTGATCCGTTCGCCTTAATGCAATCTATTTGTGGATTAGAAGTTACAGGATTGCTTAAAGAAGGTGAATGTTATTCTAAGTTTTGGATTGATAAAAACGAAAATAATGTTGTTGTTTTTAGAAGTCCAATGACAAGTCATAACAATATACGAATGTGTAGGGTGAATAATGCTGAAGAATGTAAACGTTGGTATCAATATATGGATACTATTATGATTATTAATGCTTGGGATTCATTTTGTATGGCAGAAAATGGATGTGACTGGGATAGTGATATTTTATTTTCAACAAATAATGATGTACTAAAAAGACGTTATAAGAAACTTCCTGCTATTGAATGTGTACAACGTAATACATCAAAAATCATTGTTACTGAGGAAGAAGTAAAAAAGACGAATAAAAATGGTATGGGTAATCAGGTCGGTACTATTACTAATTATGTGACATCTATGATGGAAGTGCAATCACATTTTGAAAAAGAATCTAAGGAATATAAAGAATTGGAATATAGAATTGGTTGTGGACAGCTCTATCAACAGGCAGAATTAGACAAGATTAAGGGAATTGTTGCAACTCCTATGCCCAGTCGTTGGTATAATATGAGAGCCTGTGCAGATGATAGGTATTTACAATCTATATGCGCATATCGCAAACCATATTTTATGATTTACATTTACGAAGAAACTAAACGTGATTATAAGAAATATATAAAAGAAAGCAACGATAAATGCTATGCCATATATAACTGTTCTATTCAATATTTATATGAAAATATTGATGTTTTATCCGATGAGCAGAAAGAATTTTTATTTTGGTATGAATTTAAAATGCCTGTTGGTATAGGAAAATGTTCAATGAATCAAATCTGCCGATATATTGAAAATCAATTAGATGGTTATAAATCTCAATTGCGCAGAAATTCATTATTTGACTATAACACTTTAAAAACAAAAAGACGTTGCACAGAAGAACATAGACTGGCTCTTAAAGAATTGGAACAATATTATTGTGAATGTGTAAGAGAATACAAAAAACAGAAACATCATGATAAAGGTGAATCAAATAGAAATAGGCACTTTCTTTATACTAAATTTAATCAAGAAGCAAAAGAAATATGTCCTAATGATGAAGAACGTCTAAATATCATTTTAGACATCACTTATGGTTATAAAGGAAATAAACAGTTTTGCTGGGATTGTATTGGTGAAAACATTATTTTAAGATTGGAGGAGCTAAACACTGTACATACTAAATGAGAAAGAATATATAAGAGACATCTTGGTTTCAAAAAAGAAACCAGACGCTCTCTCTATGGGATATTTCATAACACTTATTGCTAAATACTATTTTTCTGATGAATTGAATACAAAACAATTATCTAATATTGTTAAAGAGAGAATACTGGCATTTGATTTAGAAAATTATCAAGAATATAAATATCACAATAAAATCGTGAGTACATGTGAAGGTCTATTTAATAATTCTATTGACAGAACATTTAAGGAAAGAGAATACATACCTATATTTGAAAACGAGTTAAAATTTATCAGTTCATTGCCTAATGATAGGCAAAAGAAATTAATGTTTACATTCTTTGCTGTTGCAAGATATATGGATTGTGATGGATGGATTAATAAAAAGACTTCAAAAGATATTTCAGAAGTATTTAAACTTGCAAATGTTACTCTTGCTTCCGATAAGCGAAATGAATTATTACACGAATTATATGCTAATGGATATATTACTTTTGGGAAAAAAGTTAATAACTTAAATATAAAAGTTAGCTTAGATAATTCTGGAGAGATAAGTTATAAAGTAAGAGAATTTAGTAATATCGGTAATCAATATATCGGCAATTTTAAAAAGGGTTATAAACAATGTAAAAGTTGTGGCAAAAATTACAGAATTAAATCAGAAAATGATTATTCTAGTAAGTATTGCCAAAAATGTGCAAAAGAAAAACATAAACAAGTTAATCGTATTTGCATGAAAAAATCAAGAGAAAAGGAAAAAAGTGTACAAAGCCTTGTGTCATAAAAGTCTTATTTTCCAAGGTTTTCAAACATTTTTTCAGAAAAAATGTTATTTTCTTTTAATGGTATATAAAGAAAATGACAATAAAATTTATCTTTCCTTGGCAATAAAAGAAAAATAATAAATGTAACATAAAATATATTAGTTAAGATAAAGGAGCGATTTGAATATGAGAAAAATAAGTATTACGGAAGCACTTAATGAGTTGAAGTTGTATGATTCAAAAATCACAAAGGCAATTACCAACGCTACTCTTTGTGGCGCTGCTAAAAAATCATCTGATAAAGTTGGCGTTGTAAAGAAGGAAGACTTTGAAGATCGTGCAAAGGCATCTTATCAGTCTGTCACTGATTTAATTGCAAATAGAAACACTCTAAAATCTGCTGTTGTAAAGTCAAATGCAATTACGGAAGTCACTGTTGCTGATAAAATTATGACTGTTGCAGAAGCTATTGAGCGTAAAAATTCTATTGAGTATGATGAAACTTTACTTAATGAAATGAAACGTCAATATGCAAACGCTACTGCTACTGTTGATAAGGAAAATAAGAAAGTGGATGCTAAGGTAGATGATTTACTTACTACTCTTGTTGGGAAAGATTCTGATAAGAAATTGAGTAAAGAGGATCAGGAAGCTGTTGAGAAACCTTATAGAGAGAAAAATGAATTTGAATTTGTAGACCCTCTTGGGTTGTATGAAAAGATTCAGACTCTTGAAGCAGACATTGATGGTTTTAAGTCTAATGTGGATACGGTGCTTGTTCTTTCTAACGCAACAACCTTCATTGAAGTAGATTTCTAACTTTTAAACTATATTGTAGTTATTACGAAAACCTAAAACTTACATCCTGTCACCTATGCAGGACATCATAGGTAAAAACAAGATGAAAGTTTAATGCTTTCTAATGAACAAAATTCCAATATTATATAGGAATATTCGATAGAATATTTGAATGAAAATTTATCAAATGGTGATAAATTTACATATACAGATTATTGAGATAACATCGTTTACTGCTCAATAGGTATTTATGTAAATACTTTTGGAAATGAAAATTCAAAACTCAGCATTTAAAACTTAAAACTCACTTGTCAAAATTCTTTATTTGTAAAGTTTAAAATATAATTACTAAAATTCGATAAAATCCATGATTGAGTTTTATTCGTGTTGTGTAATTGACGATTAGGTTTGTACATGGCTGTAATAACTACATTAAAATATTTGAGATTATAAGTATTCTTATATTCATTTCTTATACAGGTGGCGGTACTGCTATTCTAGCGGTATCGTCATTTGTTTCTTTTACGGACTTAACTCAGTATGGTAAGAGTGGTGTTCTTATAAAGCACTGGTCATTGGTTCAAATCCAATAGTCCGTATTTTTTTGTCTGTTTAGTACAAACAGTCCTCCGTAGCCAGGCTCTCCGTCAATAGCCCACAAATTGTAAAATATTATAGAGTTTAAAATAAAATATACATATGAAAGGAAAATTTCATTTATGGCAAAATCTAAACTAATTTTCAAAAGAAGTACGACTGATAAATTATCAGTAAAAGGTGTTTTATCAGAGGATGGAACATTTATTACATATACTGATGAAAATGATGTAGAACAGGATGTAAAAGTAGCTGATTTGTTAAAAGTATTCATCAATCAGCCAATTGAATTTGGAGTAAGTCTTAAATCAGATGAAGATTTAGACTTAATTACGTCGGAAGATGATGAATAGAAAGTAGGTGGGTATTATTACTGACTTACATAGATTAGAAAATGAGAATGAAGAACAGTTTATATTTAGGCTCGGTTCTGCTAAAGATTCTGGAATTCTTGATATGAGTTGGGAAGAAATAGCTACAATTATAAATTCAGAATTCAGGTCTGACGAATCTGAGTACAGGAGCGAGGCAGCATACAGGAAGCCCTATCAGCAAGCTAAGAGATATTTAGATGCTAACGCTTTTAAGACTTGTAAAGATGAAGATTCTTATTTTAAAGAGTTACAGATTCAAAAACAAGATATAAGGAAGGAAAAGCAAAAACTTTTTGATGAGCGTACAGCCCTAAATAAAACATTACGTGAAAATGCAAGAATTGAAGAAGATTTATCCAAATTAGAACGCTTAATTAAAGAGAATGGTTCTACCACTCTTCCACTAGTGAATAATTTTATTGCATCTGCTGACAATGATTTATTTATCTGTTTATCTGATTTTCATTTAGGAATTGACACAGATAATTATTTCGGAAAATATAATTCCGACATTGCTGCTAATAGATTATCTCAGTATTTATCAAAAATAATTGAAATACAAAAGATACATAAGTCGGAAAATGCGTATGTCGGTATATTAGGTGATATTCTTAATGGCGAAATCCATTTTACAACGCAATTGGAAAATAGAGAAAATGTCACTGAGCAAATTCAAAAGAGTGCGGAGTTAATTTCTGCATTTATTTATGAATTGAGTAAACATTTTAGAAGTGTATATATAAATGGAGTGGCGGGGAATCACTCAAGGACATCATTTAAGGATCAGGTTCTTAGAGGAAACCGATTAGATAATCTTATACCCTGGTATATAAAAGCAAAATTAGACCATTTGCAGAATGTAATTTTTATTGATGATGAAAATTATGATTCTACTATTGCCACTTGCATAATTCGTGGCAATGAATATCTTATGGTACATGGCGATTGGGATAGTTACTCTGAATCTGGTGTGTCTAAATTGGTTATGATGCTTAATTTCAAACCAAAAGGAATCTTTTATGGGCATTTACATAGATGTTCATATGATGATATTGCAAACGTAAAAATTATTAGAAGTGGTAGTTTTAGCGGAACCACTGATGATTATACCATTTCTAAGAGACTTAGTGGAAAGCCTTCACAAATGGTTTGCGTAATTGATAATGATGGAATAAAGGCTTGTTATCCTGTTTCATTAGATTAACAAATAGATTACTAATTTTAAGGAGAAATATGAACGAAGATAAAAAAGTACCTGTTTTAGATTTTGAGGAAATGGTTGATTGGATTCAGTTAGAAACAAAATATGATAGAGATACAATTCAACATATTCTTGAAATGGAAACTGAATGGTTAAAACAAACAGGAGTTGTCATTGAAGAAGGAGAAAGCCCTAATGAATAAATTTCTATTCTACATAAAACAGTTATTACCACTAAAATATCACTCAAAATATAGTCTCCAGAATGGAGAAAAACAGCTCGCAATCTGGAGACAATGGTTTGGTAAACCATTTGAGATCCAACATTTTACATTAGCAGATTAATGGAACTCTGTACCATTACATTTAGGACAAGGTGGTAATGTGTCTGTGTTGTCATCTAACACTACTATCTGTCCACAATTATCACAGGTATATGTACCTGCCCCTGGCTTTTCACCTGTAGTTGCCATATTCCCTATCTCCTCTCTTGTGTGATGATATTATTGTACTACAGATTGGAAAGTTATGGAATATTATTTAACAACAGAATCGTCACGAGTGGATGATTATTATATTTGGTTGACAAAGCCATAAACACATGTGTTGGAGAGTACGTGCTACTCTCCTATTTTATTAAAATGCAAAAATAAAGGAGATTTTTATAATGGTAAAGAATAATATGATTAAAGCAATTGCATCTGAGGCAGAAGTCACAAATAAGGTTGCAGAGGCAGTTATGAATGCCTATGGAAAATTTGTACTTGAATCACTAAACGAGAATCGTGATGAAAAAATTCCTCTTCCTTGGATTGGTACGTTTTCTGTAAAACATGTTGCTGAGAGAAGTGGTGTTGCTGCTCTTGCAGGAGGCAAGGAATGGACAAAACCTGCTCATGACGAATTGAAGTTTACAATTTCAAAATCTGTCAAAGGGCTGTAATTCAGACTGGCGGTGACAATATTGTATGATAAAATTGTAAAATCTGTAGATTTGACAGATGATGAACTAACAATCCTCAAAGAACTACTCTTCTATCGTTTAGATGAATGTGTATCTATTGGAGAGGAAATTACTGTGAGAGAGTTGATGGAAAAGTTAGAAAATTGATGTTTATAGTATCTGATACTTAATCAGAGTTTATAAAGCAAGGCTTACGTTCAGAAAATGGGCGTAGGTCTTATTTGTTTGGAGAAGTATAACTTAGAGATTTGCAGTGAGTGAAAATGACTGTCGATCAGTGAAGCGACTGATTACCTTTAGACGGATAAACCATTGGTGGTACGCATGTGTAGGGTATGCTCCTACCACACCAACAATGGAGAGACTTGTGGGATAATTACCCACCACTCTCCTTTTACTGAAAATAAAATTTTTGAATAAAAGGAGAAAAGTAAATGAATGAAATTTTAAATCAACACAAAAATACTATCACAACGCTTGAAATTGCCGAAATGCTTGGAATGAAGCACTATAAAGTTCTTGAGAAATTAGAAGGTACGAAAGACGGAAAAACAAAAGGCATTATTGATATTCTTAACGCCCACGATTTCGTGGTGGTTGAATATTTTATAAAATCATCGTATGTAGATGCAAAAGGTGAAGAAAGACCTTGTTATCTCGTTACAAAACTTGGATGTGATTTTCTTGCAAATAAATTTACTGGTGAAAAGGGTGTTTTGTTTACTGCAAAATATGTAAAGCGTTTTGATGAAATGGAACAAGAACTTAAAAATCCATACAAACTACCGACTACATATAAAGAGGCATTAGTTCAATTACTTGAAAAAGTAGAAGAGAATGAAAAACTGATTGAAGAAAATAATCACAAGCAAATAGTTATCAATGGGCTTACAGATGAAATTCCTTTATATGAAAAGCCTGATATTATTAATAGAATTTGCAAGAAGTCTCAGGGAGGATATGCAAACAGATATAATGAACTATACAAATGTTTTCGTGAAAATTTTCATACAGATCTAAAAATGAAATGTGAAAATTATAATGAAAAACAGATAAAGAAGAAAGATCAACTTACAACAATTCGTTATGCTGAAAAATTTGGATATATAGATGATTTATATACTTGCTGTGTAAAGTTATATGAATCAGAAGTCAGAGAAATTTTAAAAGAATTAGACGAATTACATAGGTAAGTTTTATAGAGATATGGTATTGGTGAAAGTAAATACCCTACCAGTGATGAGGCTGGTTACTTATTGAACGGAAGGAAGTGAATATTTTATGTTCACTTCTTTTTTGTTTGGAGAAAAATATAGTGTCCAATGTGATTTCTTAGGGAATCATTTGGCTTACGGACTGGTATGGACTGTAAGCTAAATTGGTATCGGAACCTGCATTTGGAATTTGGGAGAGGATAAGGAAGTCTAGCTAACTTCTGAAGGTGGTACTCCGTATCCCACCGCCCTCTTCTATTTTAATTTTGATACGGAGAGATCGGAGAAATATGAATGGGAAAAGCAGTTTATTTAGATGTTGGTAATAGAAAAGTATTAGCAACAAAAATAACTTATAATGATTTGATTATTCTATATAAACAATATATAGAAAAATATAGCAGTGTTCCTATGCTTACTCAATGTTCATCTAAATACAATCTTCCGCAAGCAGGAATTGTTAAATCTGTTGTTAAAAATGAGGGTATTTCATATAATGAATTTTTATTACAATTTGGAAAAGTAAGAACTTTAGATGTAAATGGAACACATAAAAATATTAGAGATTTGAAATATGATGACTTGGTTATTTTATATAATCAATATATAAATAAATTTCATGAATTTCCAACAGCAAATAAATGTACATATCAATATAATTTACCCTCAAGACAAATCATTTTAAAAATATTAAAAGATTGCCAAATATCTATTGATGAATTTAATAAACAATTTAGCATAAAAGACAAAAGACGTATTTATGAAGATATTCATATTGGTGATATTATTGGCAGATGGAAAATAATAGGAAAAGGACAAAGTAAACAATCTAAAAAGAATAAAAATATTCCTTATTGGATTTCTCAATGTACATGTGGAAGCGGAATAATTAAAGAGGTTAGTGAAAATGCTCTAAAAAGAAAACAATCATTAAGTTGTGGATGTTTGAGAAATGAGGCCGTTGCAAACTTAAAGGGAAGCATTCGTTCACAATCATTTTATGATTGGTGCATAGAGCAACATCATGAGGAATGGTTAAAAAGATGGGACTATGATTTAAATAATTTAGATCCAAAACATATCTCATATTGTGCACATAAACAAGTCTATTTTAAATGTGATAAAGGAATTCATAATAGTACAAAATATGAATTGGCACATGTTTCTAATATGGACATTATACGATGTAAGTATTGTAATTCTTTTGCACAAAAGTTAATAGACGAAAAAGGTGAAAATGCTTTAGAATTATACTGGGATTATGATAAAAACAAACAAAATCCATGGGAAATTCCTGCATATTCAAAAGAACATGTGTGGATTAAATGTACCAAAACAGATTATCATGGGTCATATAAGGTTTCCAGACAAAATGCTTTAAGAAACGAGTGTCCATATTGTTCTCATATAAGGATTCATCCAAAAGATAGTTTTGCTCAATGGATGATTGACAAATATGGCAAAAATAATTTTGAAAAAATATGGAATTATGATATGAATACAATTAATCCATTTGCAATAGCACCTTCTACAAGAACATCAAAAGTTTGGTTGAATTGTATAGATACAACATATCATCCTCCAACTCATGTATATCCTAATGATGTAAAAAATCATGAACATCATTGTAGTTATTGTGCTAAAAAATCTGTTTGCAAAGAAGATAGTCTTGGTTATATATATCCAGAGTCATTTAAATATTGGTCTGATAAAAATAATAAGACGCCTTATGAATACTTACCATATTCAAGTCAAAAAGTATGGTGGAAATGTAAGGATGATATTCACAAAGATTATATTAGAAGTATTTGTGATAGTGTAAATTATGAGTTTAGATGTCCTAAGTGTTCATATGAAAAAGGTATATCATTTTTACAAGAAAAAGTGGATACATACATTACGGATAAATATGGATATAATACGCTTCATGAACATAATTGTAATATTGTTCCTATTAATCCAAAAACAAATTTTCCATTACCTTTTGATAATGAAATTGTCGAATTGAAATTGATTATTGAAGTCCATGGGAAACAACATTACGAAATAACAGGATTTACACAATTAACAGCAAAGCATTATAATACTACGCCTGAATATGAATTAAAATATCAAAAATGGAAAGATAAATACAAAAAGGAATATGCTTTAAAAAATGGATATAATTTTTTAGAAATACCATATTGGACTGAAATCGACAATACATATCAGTCATTAATAGATAACAAAATTAAAACGATTTTAAAAGAAGCGGTTTAATATTTAATCACTTCTTTTTTTGTTTGAAAGGAAGTGATACTTAATGCCAGAACGCAGTAAACGAATTTGTCTTTATGATGAAGAAAAAGCAAAACATATAAATCCAGAAACATTAAAATTGTTCCAAAAATATCAGATAGATATGTCAATTCGTGATTTATCTAAAAATACTATTTTACAGTATAATTCAGATCTTATGCAGTGGTTTATTTATATGTATAACAATCAATTTAATTTATCTGTAGTCGAGGCTAAAGATGAAGATCTCGAAGAATACTATTATTGGAGAAAACAGCAAGGGAATAATGTTAATAGACAAAAACGTGTAATGGCTTCTATTTCTGCTTTCTATAAGTTTTTGCGTAAGAAAAAATTAATCGTAGAATCTCCTGTTGAATTTATTGAACGTCCAAAAGCAGGACAACCAATTACTGTGCAAACATATCTTACAAAAGATCAAGTACAGTTAATGCGTGAGAAATTACAGGAGCATGGAGATATTCAATTACAGACTTATGCTTTTGTTTCCTTAACTACTATGGCAAGAGTAAATGCTGTTGCAAATTTACGTTGGGAACAGATTGATTGGGATGAAAGAATATTTTCGGACGTATTAGAAAAAGAGGGTAAAATTGTTGAATTATCTTTTTCGGAAGAAACAAAGAGATATCTTGAAAATCTTGTACAGTACAGAAAAGATAATGAGATAAATGATTATGGTTGGGTATTTATTAGTCCTTACGTTACTGAAGATAAACCTATAAATAATGGAACTTTGAATGATTGGTGTAAGGTAATTGGAGAAATGATCGGTGAACCAACACTTCACTGCCACGATTTTCGTCATTCATATGCCACGTTGCTTAAAAATGAAGGCGTAAATTTAGAGGATGTATCTGTTATGTTAAATCATTCTGGAACTGATGTCACGAAGAAATTCTACATAAAAACGGATACTTCCAAAGTTCGTAAAATAAAGGATTCTATCAACATTTGACCCAATAAATCTCCAATTTCATCCAAGCACAACAATATATCCGCAATTACGTAACAAAACATTGACAACAGTTACGAATTGGTTTAAGATATTCTGTAGAAAGAGATTCTACACAAAACAAACAGCATCCGTTAGACGGTTGAGCCATAATTTGGTCGATTAATGGCTAATAAAACAAAATTGAATTATTAACACAAAAGTAACCGCTTTATTTCTCATGGCGGTTATTTTTGTGCCTTTTATCAAGGAACTTGACTATGTAAGCTGAAACTACTCCGCTTACAACGCCAATAACTAAAGGTATTACAATTAGTTCACAAATTGTCACTTCTTTTATCACCCTCCTTTCTGAGCAAGGGTATCTATAAGATTAACAGAACATCGCTGTCCTGACGTGACTCAACCGCCTAACCGTCTTATCTAGCCAAAATAAAACGTGGATGCTGCTTGCACTTATTATTCTACAAAATATCCCATATATTGTCAAATAAATAGTAACAAAAAAAACTATAACAGGCTGACAACTGATAAGGAAAGTGTTGAGAGATTAAATTAGCGAATGGCTGCTGGGCAGTCTGACATTCTGGAAAGACAGAATATTCAGGAGAGTTTTCAGCACTCTCCTATTTTCATGGGTAGGTGGCACAGCGGGGATAATAATACAATACATGAGGTGATATTTATAAGACAATGCTATGTTTGGAATCTTAGTAGGGAAGAAATACAAGAAAAAGTAAATCATTGTAATAGTATATGTGATATGCTTGAAATTTTTGGATTTAAAAAAACAAGCGGAAGTATGGCTAAAGTAATGAAAAATATAATCGATACATATAACATAAACACATCACACTTTAAACCATATAAAAGAACAAATCAAAAGCCAAAATATTCTTTATCTGAAATATTAGTCTGTAATTCCACCTATACAAATATTGCAAAATTAAAAGAACGAATTATAAAAGCTGGCATTTTAGAATATAGATGCGAATGCTGTGGTAATAAAGGAGTATGGAATGGACAAAAATTAACATTACAACTAGATCATAAAAATGGTGATCATACTAATCATTCTATTAATAATTTAAGATTTCTTTGTCCAAATTGTCATTCTCAAACTGAAACATTTGCGGGTAGAAATGCTAAATATGGTAGCAGATAACATCAGAGGTTCAAATCCTCTCCTGCCCACTATATAAAAACAAAAATATAAAAAGAAAGTTGGTAAATAAATGGAAACTCATGATATTGATAGACCTTTAAAGATGGGAGAAATCAGAAGTGTTAGAAGTAATGGTGGAACAACTCTGAATATGCTGGAATTGCTTTTCTCTCCCACTACCATAGCAAAATTTGAAGTAAATAGAAATACAAATAAGGTTGATTTTTTAATAGATAATGTTGATTTAAAGTACCAGGATCTAAGATGTTCTCTCAGTAAAGATGTACTTAGAGATTTGTACATCTATATCAGGGATCTCTATAATGAATTGAATGATAAAGAAAGCGAGGAAAACAAATAATGAGAATTGAGCCAAAAAGAGATATTGAGGCGGGAAAATATTCAACTCTTCTAGTACCAATTTGGGGTACAAGCACTATGACAGAAGCAGATGAACTTGAGATGGCAAAGGATTTTCCACAAGTATTACGTTATGCAGACATAGAATTTAAAGGTAAATTCATTGTTACTAACGGGAATCCTATTATGTCAGACACAGAGGATGCTGTTGAGGTAGTTTTAGATTTAAATGACCAAAAAATCCCGATTAATGAGAATTTAAGTATTAGTTTGGAACTTGATTATAATAAGGTTTCAAAAGAGTTATTGGATGAAAAATATCTAACTACGCAGGAATTATATACACAGGCACAGATTATTTTATTTGAATCAAAGATTAAGACAAAAATTCATGAACTTTTAGAAATTGCCAGAAGCAACGTAAATGACTTTTTGGTTACATCTGAGGAAGTTCTGTAAAAAAGTATCTGTATTGTGGAGAGTGGCTGTACTGCTCTCCTATTGTTTGCAAAGTAAACCCATAAGGTTTGGGACTCCGTTGCTAACGGATGTGTTCTAAAAGGAATGGATTTCGATTGTTCCGCTTTGCGTTTATGGTGACGTACCGAAATCTGGTTATAACGGCGCAGACTTGAAATCTGATGTGTTATGGAAAACATGACCTGTGGGTTCAAATCCTACCGTCACCGCTTCAAATAAGCATTTTATTGGATAATTTTTATAAAGTTGTTGAAATTCCACGTAACAATATGATATGATGTATATATATGAATAAGGTGGAAATGCTATGCAAAAGATATTCAAAAATAAAGAATTAAAAAATGCCATTTCACTAATTTTGACGGTTAGTATTGGTTTAATCGGATCATCTATGGGTAGCTGGAATGCAAAAGAAGATAAATTTTTCCAATTAAAGTTAGTTTCACTTGTTGTTTTATCTTTTATATTTATAATATTTCTTATTTTTTCTTATATATATGATCGAAAAGAAAGCAAAATATTAGATGAATGCTATGATGAAATAAAAAATCTAAAATCTGAAATTAAATTAAAAGAAAAAGAAATCAAAGCTTATGAAAAAAGTCAACTTGCGTTATCTGCAATCTTAGAAACAAGTGCAGATGATATAAATACTACAGCAAATAACATTAAAAAAAATGATGTAATTTCGCTTGATAATTGGAATTTTAGAAAAGAATGTAACTGGATTTGCGAAAAAATCTTAAGTATAATTTCTGATTTATCAATTAATGGTGAAGATTTTGTCGTAAGTATTTTTCAATTAAATCCATTGTCAAAAGGAAAATCTAAAAGTATTACAATGATTGCGCATTCTAGCAAATTTAGAAACACTCCAGATATTTATGGAAAACCATTATCTTTTAGAAGAAACTCTGAATTCTATGCGGTAAAGCTATTTAAAAAAAAATAAACATGAACCAGATGTACTTATTGATAAGAATGAAGTAAATGAAAGATTTATATATAAAGATGAAAATAATCATCCTGACTATTCTCAATACATTGCAATGCCTATACATTGTAGTGGAAATGATATGCTTTCATTATTACAAATCATAGCTTTTGGAGAATCAAAATTGGGGAATACTAAAATTGAAATTACCCAAAAAATCAACAAATATTTACTTCCTTATATCCGCTTAGGACTTATGTCATATAAATGCGAAAAAGCTCTTCTTGCCAGTGGCTATTTAGTAGAGAAAATGAAGGGAGGTGCAGGTAATGAATAGTATTAAACAAGCATTATTATCAGAAGATGAATATGTCAAAAAAATACTAAGCCCCCTTTATAATAGTAATGAATCTCAAGAAGCTGTCATAAATAATAACCAAAAACAAATAGATGAGCTACTTAATACAGAGAAACGTATAAAAGAGCAAATGGAAGAACTTTTATTAAAGTATGCAAATCAATAATTTGTAGCAAACAACATAACAAAAAGACTGTTAAACTATGATATGACAGTCTTTTTGTATAGTTAGAAGAATGGTTTAATTCACTACATAGTAAATACATTATGAAATAGAGCCTTATTGTTCAGTAAAGAGATATTATAATACGCTGAGTATGATATTTTCAGAGTCAGAGTTGCCTCCAACAATATCTACGATTTATAATAAATCAAAAGAATTAAATCTCCTGCTCTTTTTTTAATATGCAGTGAAGGCATCTAATGTATTATCTCTTGCACTCTCATCATTATAATCAAGTGAAATCATTATTACTCTGTCACCAACAATACGAAAATAGTTATCTTTATATCTGAAAACATTGTTAAAGTCTACCATGTAACTAACCATAATGTAATCATCGTTACCTATTCTTATAGTTTTATCATCACTAATCAGTACATAATTATAAAAGGGATGCCGATCTATTTGCGACTCAAATGACTCAATAAACTGGAAAATATCTATTTCATCAGTCAATCTCTCTGTACATACTCCTGCAATAATTGACTTGTCATCAGACATACTCATCATTTCAAATACAGTAGTAAGCTTTGCTTTCCCTAACTCATTTTGATTAAAAACTATAGAAGGACTTCCATCTTCAAACTCATTCATCTTATCAAGCTCTTCTTCTGTAGACATGTTCATTCCTGCTGGATTGGTATATCGAAGTCCAATAAACTTACTTTCCCAACCTGTTTTTGTTATAGTTCCTCTATAGTATTCCTCTTCTGTATTGTTTCCAGAAGTTTTTTGCATTAACATTGAAGGTCTAATCGTGAAAATAAGTGACATTATCGTTAATATAACAGCAATAATAGAAGCCCAATTAGGTTTATCTTTTATATATAAATATATACTAATGCCTCCTAAAACGATAGTCAAAAATAAAGATATATTCTCTCTCATATATACACCCATAAATAAAATTTAATAATAAACATTTCAAATTACAATTAAAGTATATCATACCAGATGTTTAAGTAAATGCTTTTGCCAGAAATAGATAGTGTAATTTTACTTTAGGTCTTGAAATATATACGTAGTTTATCCAATATCACACCAAAATAGCATGGGACAACAATTTTCCTGCACAATACCAAATTTCATAGGAAATGTTTCTATTTCAAAAATCAAAGAAAATTTTACACTATCAAAAAATAAGATAATTGGTAGTCCGCTGGTTGGGACCAGACGCTGTAGGTCCAAGTCCTGCTATTCAGATTTTAGACAGTCATCATGGCTGTCTTTTTTAATTTCAATTATAACACAATATTTCAAAGAATGAAAGGATGGTGACAACATGCCAAGAAAAAAAATCACAATCATCTGGCAATAAACCGTTGCCAGCCAATCAACAAAAAGGGAAAAAAGTATGCACATGCTGTCACGAGGAGAAAAATTTAACAGAAAAAAAGAAATAAATAATAACGACTATGAGAGGATCGATTTTTGTGTTCGTTACACAAGTGGTTGTATCCGAGTAGAAGACGCAAGGAAATCATGAGCCTTGTGAGTTGGTTACTAACCTCACCACTCTTCTACTCTTTTAATGATTTTTTTGAGGTTAGGGAAAGAAGGTTAGAAAATATGGGAAAGAGAATAACTACAGAAGATTTTAAACACACTATTTTTGAATTAACTGGAAACGATTTTGAATTATTATCGGAATATAAAACAGCTAAAACCAAAGTGTTAATGAAGCATAATAAATGTGGCAACAAATTTGAAATTGCTCCAGATAATTTTAAATCTGGAAATCGGTGTCCATTTTGTGCTGGTAAGAGACATAATATTGACGAAGCTATTAAAAAAGCATCAAAATTAAATCTTTTACTTTTAGAAGATAAATATGTTGGAATATTTAACAAAATGAAATGTACATGTAATGCACATCCAGAAGAAGGAATTTTATATACATCAATGAGTGCTTTGAATCTTGGAAATACATGTTGTCCTAAATGCAGATATATAAAAGCAAGAATCACAGAAACAAAAAATATAAACATTGATGATATAAGAAACGAATTCAAGGAAAGAAATTTAACTTTAATTTCTATGGAATATATAAATTGTAAAACTCCATTAACATATATTTGTAATAAACATATTGAAGATGGTGAACAAATAGTTACATATGACGCATTTAAAAACAATACTAAATTTTGTTGTAATTCATGTGCTAAAGAACACATATCAAATTTACACATGACACCAATAGAAGATATTAAAAAGATTGTAGAAGAACACAATTTTGAATTTATTAAAATATCAAAAAATGGTCGCAGAACTATGGTTCATTGTATATGTAATGAACATAGAGATAAAGGTATTCAAATAAAATCACTTTCTGGAATCAAAAGAGGTTTGGGATGTATTTATTGTGCTGGGATAGCAAAATTTACACAAGAAGAATTTGAATCTAAAGTCAAAGAAAATGATAGAAATATTCAGATTGTATCCAAATACAACGGAAATAAAAGCAAAGTAAATTGTAAGTGTAAACAATGCGGATACGAATGGTCTTCTATTGCTTCTAATTTAATGTATGGCGGTGGTTGCCCTAATTGTTCTGGTAGTAAGGGCGAAATGCGAATCCGAGATTATTTAGATGATAATAATTTAAATTATGAAAGAGAGTTTTCTTTTGATGATTTATATGGTGATTGCAATAAACAGTTACGGTTTGATTTTGTAATATTTAATGAAGATGGAACTATCAAATGTCTTATTGAATATGATGGTATACAACACTTTAAGCCAATTAACTTCTGGGGTAATGAATATTCACATACACAAATTAGATTTGAAACATTGCAACGATACGATAATAGAAAAAGCAATTATTGTAAAGATAATGGAATTTTATTGATTCGTATTCCTTATACTGAGTTTGATAATATAGAAAACATTTTAGAAAGTCGGCTGTCTTGTCAGTCGGCTTAATTTATTTGAAAGGAAGTGGCGATTATAGCTACAAAAAAGGAAACTATTAAAAAGAAATGCCCTATTTGTGGCGATAATAAGTCTATTGCCACTGGTTTTTATAAATCATCTAGTCCTTTATTTTCATTAGATGGGTGTGTACCAATATGTATTTCATGTGTGAAAAAGGAAGTTATAAATAAAGATGGCACTGTTAATGAAAATAAATTAAAAACAATGTGTCAGAGATTGGACAAGCCATATTATACAGATGGATTAGATTCTGCATTTTTACAATGCAAAAAGGAACATGGCTATTTATCTGATGATGAAATCGCTAAATATGGAAATGAAATTATTGGTTTCTATTTTAAGAATATCAATACATTGAGACAAAATAGAAATAAAAGTTTTGTAGATTCTGAAAAAGATGGTTTTTCTCATAAAACTGTGAATACCAATACACAAAATAAGAAAGAGCAAACAATACAAAGATATTCTGATATAAGAGATAAAAAGCAAAATACAGCTATATCTGTTACAAATAACACCATTGAACAAGAAGAACTTATTTATGATGATAAATGGATGGGTAAGTATAGTCAAAAAGATATTGATTACTTAAATAGTTATTATGCTGGACTTGAACGAGACTACAAAATAATCACAGAAAACCACCGTGACTACGCTCGTAAAATTGCAAAAGCAAGCCTTCAGATGGATAAAGCATTTGATGAAATGATAAATGGAATTGAAGGCGCTGACGCAAGGTATAAAAATGCAAGGGAAGCTTTTGACACCCTATCAAAATCTGCAAAATTCAGTGAAAGTACCAGAAGTGTAAATGATGTAGGTATAAGTAGTTTTTCTAAAGTTGCTGCTATGGTTGAATCCCATAATTGGATTCCAGAACATATTCCACTAAAGAAAGATACGATTGATGAAATGATAGACTATTTAAGCACTATCACAAAATCGCTATAATGGTATGCTTATGGATAAATATGAAAAGCAATTAAAAAAAGAAAAGCAACTTTATGATAAAAACCATTCAGAAGATTTTGATTCTACATTTTCCAATGATCCAATCAACGAGGCTTCTATTGATTATGAAGCGTGGACTGAATTTTTCTCATATTACAGATATTACATAGACGAATTTGCAATTAACATACTCCATGTAGACCTTTTCCCTTTTCAAAGAGTAATTCTTAGAGCAATGGGAAGAGGTCAATTTAGTTGCCTTATTGCTTGTCGTGGTATTGGTAAATCATGGATTGTATGCTTGTTCTATGTATGTGTTTCTATTCTTTATCCGGGGTTAAAATGTGGTATAGCATCTGGTATGTCACAGCAGAGCCGAAATGTCATTATACAAAAATTAAAAGGCGAACTTTCTAAAAATGAAACTATTGCAAGAGAAATTAACTTTCCTATCAGGACTGGTGCTGATGACTGTTATGCAGAATTTAAAGGAGGTTCTGAGATTAGGGCTATTACTCTTGCGCAAGATCGTGGTGGTGAATCTGCGAGATCATGGAGATTCCATTACCTCTTAATTGATGAAGCACGGCTTGTAAAAGATGATATTATCGAAACTATTTTGATTCCTATGACTAAAACTAAACGCCCTAATGCTTTGAAATGGAAACAAAATGAAAAAGGTAAAGTAATCTTTATATCTTCTGCTTATCTGAAAACAAGTTCTCTATACAAAAGATTTAAGTACCATTATGAACAAATGATAGATGGTAATAAAAACTATATTGCTATGTGTTTTCCTTATCAAGTAGGAATTCAAGCAGGACTGTTTGGTGAAGATGATATTGAACAAGAATTATCTAAACCATCTATGACAAAGGATAAATTTGCTTATGAGTATGAAGGAATATTTGTTGGCTCTAGTGGAGAAAGTTATTTTCCTTATGAATTAACAAATGAGTGTCGTGTATTAGAAAGACCAGAGTTAGAACAACCAAAAAAATCTAATTCAATTTACATTATCACACATGACGTTGCTGTTTCTGATGCAAAAGGTTCTGATAATGCTTGTACTCATGTTATAAAACTTAAACCAAGACCAGACGGTACATATCTAAAGCAAATTGTGTTCACTAAAGTTGTTAATGGTATGCCACTAAATAAACAAAGAGATATGTTAAGAGAATTATTACATTTGAAATTTCCTAACACGGATCGAATATTGATTGACGCTCAAGGTGCTGGTGCTGGTTTGCCAAGTTTGTTTTATGAATCATGGGAATATAGAGATGAGCGTACTGGTAAAGTCACTGAATATCCACCATTGATACAAGATGATGACGAAGTTGGTATTAAAACAATAGAAGGTGCATTACCTATTATTCGTGCAATACATGGTATGAATAATTTCGTAAATTTGTATTATCCATACATGAAAGCATGTTTTGAAAATCATACATTGGAATTGTTAAAGCAATCCGAGGAAATTGATTCTTTGTATAAGCAAGGACAACTTACTTTAGATGAATATGAACAGTATATACAACACGATATTCTTCAAAGTGAATTAAGCAACATTAAGCAAGATTTTACAAATGCAGAAAAGATGACCTATACAAGAATTGTGAAATCTACTAAGCGAGATAGAGCAACAAGTCTTATGTATGGGTTAAGCATTTGTTGTGAAATGGAGAATGAAAATAAAAACAAAATATATAAGAAGCAAACAAAAATCAATGTCTCCTCTCTCACTGCTCTTGCACGTAAACCAAAATTATATTCTCACTAGGAAAGGCGGTGGTCAAACATCGAAGAAAATACAAATAACAACGGAGCAATAAAAGAACAGTTTCAAGAAGATAAAAAGAATGTGGATAATTTTCTTAATGGGAAATCACCGACTTTCAATTTTGCAAGTTTGAAACGACTGGCGTTATCAGAGTTAGCATATAAAGGTGCTTTCAAATATAATCGTATTTGTGGATTTACAAGAAGTCAAATACTTCGTATCGTTCAAAACCCTGAACAGTATGGAAGTTCTATAATTCGTTTATCACAATATATGTATCTAAAAAGTGGTTATTATAAAAGACTTATTGATTATTTTGTTAATATGGCTGTAGTAAACTGGACTGTTGATACCGAGATAAAACAAGAGAAAATGTTTTGTACTACTAAAACTGATAAAGCCAAGAAACAATATCAAAAAGATTTTAAAAAGAATTATATCAAATTCACAGCGCAAGCAAACAAATTCAAACTAGATAATCGAATTACTGACATTATGAAAAAACTTTTTCTTGAAGATGCTTGTTTTGGATTTGTAACAGAAAATGATACTGATATTTCTATATTTTTTATTGATCCAAGATATTGTGAAATCAAAAAACTTTCCAACGGTTCAATTTATCAATATGCTATCAATCGCAGCTTATTAAGTAATTCATATTTAAAAACACTTCCTTTAGAATTACAGGAATTATTAGAACAATCAAAGGAATTTTCTCTGAATAATATGGTTATGGTTCCATATGAAAATTCATTGTGTTTGAAGTATAATAATGATTTTACATATTTGTATAGTCCCTTCTTTCCTTTGATAGCCTCAATACTTGATATAGATGATATAAAAGATTTGGTCAAAGCAAAATCAGAAGCAGACGCATATAAACTAGTTTATTTCAAGATACCTGTTGATGACGAAGGTCATATAACTATGGGTGATGAGTTAATCTATCCATTCGTTGAAATGGCAAAGTCTATCCTACCTGATCGCTTTGGCGTTGTACCATCCCCTATGGACTTACAGCTTATTGAGTCAAAATCTACTATATCAGATGATAAAAATAAGGTTGAACAGGCTGTTGAAAATTATTATGGAGAAGCCGGTGTATCTAAAGCACTCATATCTTCTGCTTCTAGCGGTTCTGAATTGAAATTGTCTATGAAGGTAGATTCTTCTGATATTTATCGTATATATCGCCAACTTGAATCATGGATGGATTTGCAAATGAAACTTCGTAATTACATCTATGACGATTATCAATTTGTCTATCGAATTTTACCAGTTACTATTTTTGACGTAGATGACTATATAGAAAAGAAATTAAAATTGGCACAAGCATCTCTACCAGTTAAAGGAGAATTATTAGCAGCAACGGGTGTAAATACCGCAAAGATGCTTGGAAATTCATTTACAGAGCAGATGTTTAAAGAAGATATTTATGATAAGTGGGAAGTGTTAAAAACCTCATACACAACTGCAAATGATGGATCAGAAGGTGGTAGACCAATGAATGATGATACTGATTTGGCTCCTTCTACAGATACGCAGCGTGGCAACGATTCAAACAATATGGATAATCGCATATAGAAAGTTGGTGATTGAATATATGGGTGAGGTGTTGATTTTAGACCAAGTAAAGGCAGATATATTACAGTCGATTGGTTTCAAATATACAAAAAGAAACATTGATAATAAAGAAGTGTTTGTGTTTATACAAACAAATGAATTGATGAAGGAACTGAACTCAAAGTTTGAGCAAGGTTCTTTTTTATTTAATCCGAATGTTTGCTTGTAAAAATTTGGGAAGGAGGATGTAGATTGCCAAATACAGAATTAAAAAATATTGATATGACTGCAAAATTTACTAATTTTCAAGTCATCAATAAAGATTTTACTCGATGTAGATGTAATGTCTTTTACACAGGACGTAATAGAAATTATTCTGATATAACAGAAGAAGCATTACAAAAATTTATTGCAAGAAAAGGTTATTCAAATGTTCCTGTTGTTGCACATCTTATGAAAGATGATGATGGAAATTATTATATCGGCGGTCATGATTCTAAAATTATCATAGATAATAATGGAATTGAACTTGTTAATGAATGTGTGCCGTTTGGCGTAATTCCAGAAGACTGTAATCCGTCTATGGATTTAATTACAGAGCGTTCAGGAGAACAACGTAAATATTTTTCAGTTGATATTATCTTATGGACACATCGTTATCCAATTATGGAGGCAGCTTATAGTGATGAAATATATTTCAATCAATCAATGGAAATTTTCTTTGAAGATTACAACTATGATAACGACTATGTTGTAGTTAATGACTTCTCTATGTCTGCATTATGTTTGCTAAGGCGTAGTATGGACGCAAATGAAAATATAGAACCTTGTTTTGAGTCTTCCAGGGTGAAGGCTTTTTCTATTGATACAGATAAATTCAAACAGAACTTTGAGCTGATGTTAGAAAAATTAAAACAGTATGAATCAGATGGTACTACTACCGCTGTTCAAAATAATGTAACAAACGAACCTAATAAGGAGGAAAAGAAATTTATGGATTTAGAAAAGTTGAAATCTTTTCTTTCTACTTTTACAGTTGGCGAAAGTGAAAATGCAACCGAGCAGTATGCATTTATTGACGCAACTGAAAATTCTTTTACGGTTATGGATAAGCATGATTGTCTTAAAGTTTATACCGTTGAATTTGCACTTGATGACGATGGTAACATTGCTGCTGATTGGGATGGAAAAGTAGAAAAGAAATTTTCTGTAGTAGATTTTGAAACTGAAAATGCAGTATCTATGAACGATTTAATTGACTTTAACAAAGTTATAGATAGGTGTGCAGAAGAAAAAGCATTTTCTATTACGGAGGAACTTACTGCAACATTTAATGAGGATATTGAAGCTAGAGATACCGCTTACGCTGAGTTAAATGATAAGTACACCAAAGCTGTCACAAGGCTTTCTGAGTATGAAAGTGCTGATGCAGAGGCAAAACGTCTTGCACATAAGAATGAGATTGACACAATCGTTGCTGACTTTGCAAAGAAGATTGGCAGAAGTCCAAAATTCTTAGTTTACAAAGCAAAACTTAATGCTGATGAAGTAACAACAGAACAGGTTATGCACGACTTAACACTGATGGCAGGTCAGGAAATGGTAAGTAAATCTGCTTCTTTCTCTTATCAGCCACAGGAAACAAATGTAGCTTCTAAAAAAGATGATGAATTGACTAATAGATATGGTCATTTATTGGACAAGCACAGAAAATAAGGAGGGTTTTTAAATATGGCAAATTATAATGTAGTCGAAACCACAAATATGTGGGGCGCAAAGTGTCTGTCTTTTCAGGCAACTTCTGATATTGAAAATGGAATGTTAGTTGCAAAGGGTGATTTAGTAACTGGTGAAACAGATATTTATACTGCTTCTGTTCCTACTACTTCTGATGAAGTATATCTTGTGGCAAATCCTGCATGGTCTTATGACAACAATCGAGCAACCGATCAGAATGAAGAGAATTATATTAACAAGGCTGGTGTGCCTTTTAGAGTTTATCAGTTAAAGAAAGATAATAAGTTCAAGACTTATAGCACTGGTATTACACCCATTACTGAAACAAAAGAAAGCGAAACAAAAGATGTACCTGTAGCAGTTGGTCAGTATATCACTGTTGATGGCTCTACAAATAAGCCTAAAGCAGTTGCTACGAAGCCTACTTCTGGTTTTGTTGGTAAGGTAATTGCCGTTGAGGAAATTGGTTTCCCTTACTGCATTGGTTCTATTGGTCAAAATGTTGTTATCGGTTCTGGTGATTCCGCTGTTGGTATGGGATATTCCGCTGATACAAGAGTAACCAAAGTAACTATTGAAGTTATTAAGAATGTCTAATTAGGGAGGTATATAAAATATGGGAAACTATCTTGTTGAATTAACAAATTTGATGAATGATTCTCTTACTGGCAGAGTTGGTCTGTTTGCAGAAGGTGCAGAAAAGTTTACGGATCAGGCTATAAGAGAGGCGTTCTTTGATATTCTTGGTGAAGATAAACTTACTTGGCAGGGTTGGAGAAACCATAAGAATGAAATCTTTACTGTCATGGAAAATGTACTTACAACCAATCTGCCTCTTGCATGGGAAGGTTCTCCTTTCTATGAGCAGTTCGTAGAAGTGAAGAACGGTGCATTAGGCGATAAGAATGAGTTTGTAGTTGAGGACAATTCCGTTCTTGTTGCAACAAAATTTGCTGGTAATTACTGGTCTACTGACAGAACGAAGTTACAGGGCAAAAAGAGTTTTGGTGTATCTACGGAATGGATTTACATTCATATTTATGATGAATTAGAGAGATTCCTGAAGGGTACTGTTACTATTCCTGAAATGCTTGCTAAGTTGCAGAAAGGTTTCCAAAATGAAATTGATGCACGTATCTATACTGCTTTCAATGGTGCTGGTACATATCTTCCTTCCGCATTTCAAGAGTCTGGTTCTTATGATAGAACTACTATGGCAAATCTGATTGAGAAGGTACAGGTTGCTTCTCAGAAAAATGTAGTTCTTGCTGGTACTCGTACTGCTCTTGCGCAGATTGCAGAAGGTATGGACACAAAACTTATTTCCAATTCTCAGAAAGAAGAATTTGCAACTAATGGTTGCGTTCTGAATTTGACTGGTCTTGGTGTAAGTGCAATCATGATTCCTCAGACATTTGTTCGTGGTACTTATGATTTCAAAGTAGATAATAAGTCTATCTATGTTCTGCCTGATGCAGAGAAACCTATTAAGATGTACTTCGAGGGTGATACAAGGGCAAGAGACCTTACGGCACAGGATACGAACGATCAGACATACGACAGTCAGGTGCAGACAAAATTAGGAACCGGCATTGTGTTTAGCAATCTTATGGGCAAATATGCCGTATCTTAATTAGTAGATATATAAATTTTATTCAGCACCGATTAAGGTGTTATTTATGCCCAAATTGGTGCTGAAAATAAATCAATGAGGTAAATATATGGAAAAAGAACAGAAAAATTCATTTTTCCATTGCTACTCTTTTAACTTATATCATTTCTTAAAATCACAAGGTTTTAATTACATTAAAAAGTCTAAAAACAAGACTAATAATTTGACTTATTTCACTTTTGAGAAATCAGAAGAATTAAATAAGACAATCAACACTTGGAATGAGTTAAAAGAAAAATCAAAGATGGAGGAATTATAAACATGGATTATACAAAAATGGAACTTGACGAATTAAAAGAATTAGCAAAGTCAAGAGGTCTTAAAGTAGGTAATATTGGCAAAGATAAATTGATTGCAAAATTGAAAGAAAATGACGCATATACTGCTGTTTCTGCTGAAGACGATGATTTAGCAGAAAACGTAGATATGACGCAGACTGTAGAACAGAACAATGTACCAAAAGATGTAGAAAAATCACAGGATGAAGTATCGGAAGATACTAAACCAGTGTCTTTGTTGGATGCTATTTCTGAAACCATTGACGATTTAGATGAATCCGCTGACGATAAAGACGATTACGAAGATAAATTAGACCTTGATACTTCTATTCCAGTTAAATCTATTACATTTGGCGGTCTTACATATAAATCTAGGACAACAAACGCTGTAATCAGATGGAAACAGATTGGTGAAATTCAATACATGACGGTTGCAGAACTGAATGAAATGAATAATTACAGTAGCGATTTCCTTAATAAACCATTGGTTATTCTTATGGACGAACGTGCTGTTAAAAAGTTCAGGCTTACTCCTGTATATGAGAATGTTGCAAAGCTAAACAATCTTAAATCAGTTTTTAATTCTGATTTGGCTACAATTAGCAAGGTCGTAGATGATGCTTTGCGTGTAAATATGCGAGATATTCTTATTAGCAAGGTAAGACAGATGTATAAGACAGGAAAATTAGTTGATGTCAATGTACTTCGACTGTTACAGGATAAATTACATTTTGATATTTTAAGTGAATAATATAAAGGCAGGTGATGGATATGGCTAATACTACATACAAAGAACTTGCCGATGCTGTTTTCCGCAGTATAAAGGATCGTTCTTTTTGTGATATATCAGAAGAAATGGCTTATGACATTGTTATTGGCTATATCAGACCCGCCATCGTTAAATTTCAGTCATGCAAACAGGATCTATCACAAAGAGACGATGAACTTGGACAATTTAATTTTAGATTGACAGATGATACATTTATTCTGTTGTGTAACTATATGACGATAGAATGGCTTACAAGTGAGTTTATTTTGACAAGGGAAGCATTAAAGGCTCGTATGTCTACTGTTGATTTTCATAAGATTGATAACAAAGATATGCTTACAAAAGCAAAAGAATTACGTTCTGAACTTATGAAAGAGAATGATCAACTTGCAATCAATAAATCATACAGAAATTCCAAGTTGTTTGACTTAGTTACAAATAGAAAGAAGGTGTAATGTATGAGCCTTCAACTTATGAAAGAGCGAATCAAACATAGTGGTTCTACGGCACGAGAGGAAATGATAATTGATGGACAGAATCTATTAAAAGAAGAGTTAGAACATGATTCGTCTTACTCTCCCACTATGTATTTCTGGAATCCAGTGTTGGGATGTGATGACAGACCTGCAAAAGTCAGAATATATAAACGGAAATATAGTTCGCTAAATGGAAACTATCAGAATTTTCTAACCACATATGACAATCCAATTAAGATTGGTGAGTATCTGCACGATACGAAAGATGATACATACTGGCTTATATATAATTCTTTCAATGTCAATGATGTACATTATGAAGGGAAAATGATTCAGTGCAATTATCTTCTAAAATGGCAGCTTGCAAATGGGGAAATTATAGAGCGTTATTCTAATATAGTTTCTGCATCCAAGTATGATGTTGGAGAGACAGGTAATAGTACGCTTGTGCTGAGTTCTAACAACTATACTATCCTTATTGGATATTGTGAAGAAGGTTTTGAACTGGAAGGCAAACGAGTATTCATTGATATGAAGCCAACTAAGCCTACTAAGGTGTTCAAAATTACTCGTAGTGACGATGTTCTGTATAATTCTGGTAATATGGGTTCCTTGTTAAGTTTCATAGCTGATAAAACAGAATTCAATCCAAATGACGATAATCAGGAATTGAGGATATGTGATTATAATAAAAATACCACTCCTCTCCCACCAACTCCACCAGAACCCGATGAAACGACAGATTTAAGGTGTGTAATTTCTGGGAATACAAATCTGAAAAATGGGTATAAGCGTCCTTATATTGTAAAATTCACAGATAAAAATAAAAATGATATTAGCTGGAGAGATGTTGATTTTAAATGGAATATAGTAGGCGATTTAGGACTCGTAGTAAATTCATATGAAAACAAAATAGACTTATTAGTAGACAATGAAGATTTAATAGGATCTTCTTTTTTATTGCAAATAATTATCATAGGTAAAGTTTTAGCAGAATTTGAAATAACAATAATTGAATGATAAAGGTGATTATGTCAAATTTATATAATGCATCAAGATATAAAAATGTGATAATAAATCTCCTCTTGAAAAATAATGATTTTGTCACATTGATGAATCCACAAAAGCCGCCACATAATCAGTTGGAAATACAAGATATGTTACTTGGTGGTACATGGTTTATTGACAGAAAGAAATATGAAGTTCAGGGACAACTTTTTGATCATAATTTCGTAGACGATACTACTGACGAAGAAAAAACATTTGTGTTTGTTGAAACAGATATAAATATGATTAGACAAAATATTTTTACTGACTTTGGCTTATATATATGCATTTTTACATCAAAATCTCTCATCAGAATAACAGATGATACCGTTCCTTCAATCAATGAAGTTGAAGGGATGGGTTATGAAGTAGGTCATTATGGCAACCGCATAGATATTTTATGCGATACTGTAGATCGAATTCTAAAAGGAAATAGAAAAATTAAAGGTATTGGTAATATAGAACCTGCTGAAAGGGGATTTTGCACATTATATTCTCCAAACAACAAATATTACGGAAAATGTTTAAAATACAACGTCACAAATTTAAACGAGGTTGAAAATAGTTGTGAAAATTAATAAAGAATATTTACTTCCATTTCTGATTTACAATAAACCTATCACCTACAATAATATTATACTATATCCTGTTACTATGAATGATGTTATTATGTTCCAAACTTTTTCAAATTCTATTACTGTAAGAAAAAATAGTATTTTTAGAAACAAACAGATTATAAAAATGAGTTATCTTGATTTCTTATTCTATTCTTTTGGAAATACGGATTTGGAAAATGAATATAAAATATCTGATTTATCTCAATATCTTTTTTTTGCGTTACAACTTTTAAGGTTATGTTGTAAAGATCAAGAAGTCAAAATTTTTCAAGGAAACATATTTATAAACAATAAAATAGTCACTCCTGAAATATTTGATGATCTAAGAAGGATTATTATTATTCAGAATGAAATAGATTTCGATATAGATGAATTTCTTAATTATGACACTGAACAGAAATTATTAAATGCACAACATTCGGTAAATAAAGAAGAAAACCAAGCGAATATTGAGGACTATATTGATTCTCTCATTATAGCTATGAATATTTCGGAAGAAAGAGTTATGCATATGACCATACGCAAATTTTGGAGATATATTAAACGTTATCAATTACATGAAGGATATACTATTGCAAAAACTGGTGAATGTAGTGGTATGGTTTCTTTCAAAGAACCAATCAAACATTGGATGGCTTCTCTTGAAGTGGATGATAAATATAAAAATATTAAAATGGATGAAAATGAATTAAAGAGCAAAGTAAGTTAATAGCTTTGTTCTTTTTTTTGTTTCTTAGATAATAAAGAAAGTGAGGATTTTTAATGTCTAAAAATGAAAAAAATTTTTTAGTAAGTACTGCAAATTTCGCTTTATATTATGACGATATTTTAGCATGTACTGGTACTACAAACCTTAATACTTCTATTGAAGTTTCTATGCAGGAACAGAATGTTAATGCAGGTAAAGGGAATAAATTAATTTATTCTTTTAAGTATGGAAGAGAGTTAGGAGTGACACTTGAGGCCGCAGACTGGAAATTAGAATATATTGCATCTCAGGTTGGCTCTAAAATTACAGATGGTCTTACCGATGTATATAAACTTGCTGAATGTATCCAGATCAATGATGGAATCGGGGTGCTACCTACTGTTCCTATTGGAGACGTTGCTGTTGAGTTAAATAATGGGCTTATTATAACCACAACACCAGAAAAAACAACTATAGATCTAACTAAATATGGCATTGAAAAAGGGACTGTAAAAGTAACATATCAATATAATCGTATTGCAAAATCTATTACTATTGATGCTGACAGTGCTCCTAATGTTTATAAACTTGTTCTTGACGCAGATAAGCATAATAATAATCTTGGGAAAGTTGGTAATGTTCAGGTAATCATTCCTTCATATCAACCAAGCGGTAATTTTACGATTAGCTTTACACCAGACGGCGTATCAAGTACAAATATTGATGGTAAAGCTCTTGCGGTTGAAGGAGATACATGCACAGATGGTTCTAGTGTATATGCATATATTAAAGAGTTTGATGATACAGTCAAAGCTTTAAATGTGACAGAACTTGCTGCTACTCCAGCAAGCATAAATCTTAATTCTACTGACACAAGTAAAACAACAGCCATTTCGGTTATAGGATTAAAAGGAGCCTTATATTCACCAGTACAGTTAGATAATATTGACTGCGTTTTTGTAAGTGATGCTCCAGATATTGCTGTTGTGGATGAAAAAGGAATTGTATCTGCTGTAGCTTCTGGGACTGCTAAAATTACAGTTACATATAATGGTGTTTCTGATGAAATTGATGTCACTGTAGTCTAAAAATAGTTTTAATAAAACGGATAGTTGAAAAATACTATCCGTTTATCTTTGGAGGACATTCAATGGAAGAAGAAATAATTAAACAGAATAATGAACTAAGTAGGAATTTAAAAACACGCACTAAAAAGAAAAAGGATGATTTTAAAGAAAAGGAATGTAGCGTTATAAATTATAACAATTCCTTAAAGACGTTGGACATAAATTTTGATGGATATGGGATTAGAATTAGAGATGTTAAGCACTTCAGCTGTCCTGCTACAACTGTGAATGTAAAATATAAAAGTGAAATAGGGCAACCTGATTTTTCTATTAAACTACTGTAGGTAAGTTATGTGTAAAAATTCTTATGAACAATTATCGGAACGTACTGGAAAAATAATGATCTTTTGTAATCTTATTGGAAATTCTGGAACAATAGATCAATTATGTATAAGTCAAAAATTTTGCAAAGATAAAGATAGGTATGTTGAGATAGACCAAAAAAGAGATTGCAAATATTATGAATGAATTAATTTACATAAACGATAAGATATGGTGATAAATTCAAAAGTAAGGTTATTCAAGAGAATGAATATAAAAGTAGATAACGTACCTGTGAGTGAACGGTTTTGGAATCAATAGTCAGGCAAGTTTACTACTTTCCTATTTTTAACAAGAATCAGAAAATATCTGGTTCTTTTTTATTGTAAAAAGAGAGGATGATAAGAATGGCAAATACAATTTCCAATTATGGTTTGAATCTTATCAAAAGGTTTGAAGGGTGTCGGCTATCCGCATATAGAGATACTGTAGGGGTTATTACCATTGGATATGGTTGGACAAAACCAATAGATGGTAAACCACTAACAATGGGAACTAAAATTACACAGGCAAAAGCTGAATCATTATTAAAAGAAGGTCTTAAATCATATGAATCAAAAGTAAATAAATATGATAATAAATATCATTGGAATCAAAACCAGTTTGATGCATTGGTGAGTTTCTGTTATAACATTGGAAATATCAATGGATTAACAGCAAATGGAACTCGTTCTATTTCACAAATTGCAGATAAATTTTTATCTTATAATAAAGCTAATGGACGAGTTATTGCAGGGTTGACATCAAGAAGAAAAGAAGAACGACAACTATTTTTAAAAACTGACATAACACAATCTGCTAATACAAACTATCTAAACACCGTAAATAAATATACTCAGAAAGACTTTGTAAGAGATATACAAAAAGCTATTGGTGCAAAAGTTGACGGAATTGCAGGGAATGAAACCCTATCAAAAACAGTAACAGTATCTATAACAAAAAATATTAAACATGCGGTTGTAAAACCAATACAGAAATATTTGAATACACTTGGATATAATTGTGGGACTGTTGATGGTATTACAGGGCAAAAATTTGATTCTGCCGTCAAAAAGTTTCAAGAAGCAAATGGATGTAAAATTGATGGAGAAATTACTGCCAGAAAGAAAACATGGCAAAAATTATTAAAGTTTTAGCGTGAGGGAAAATGAAAGAATTTAGTAAAAAATTACTATTTGCTGATTATATTATAGCAGTTATTTTGATAGTAGGTTTTTTTATTTGTATTGCTTTAAATGGTATGTATGTAAAAGAAGCATACAATTCTATCATTAATAGTGGAATAGATATTTCTTACTCTTCCATTCCACAGTTATATAATCTTGATGGTTTTGGAATTCTACTCGGAGCTTGGGTGGCACAGTTAGGTTTGTCATCAGGCGCATATTATTTAATGTCTCGTAGCGACCATAAGATTCAATTACCTATGGCAATGTTAAATACTATGCCAGATGAGATTAAATCACAGTTGGATTTGAATCAAGTTATAACAACCGTACTTTCAACAACTGATAATTAGAGGAGGATTTTTATATATGACAACTACTATGTTTCTAATTCTGCTTTCTGGGTTCTCTGTAATAAGTAGTCTTGTAACTGAAGGTATTAAAAATGTCGCAACAGATAAAGTAAATTTGTCTTATAATATTGTTGCACTTATTACTGCTCTTATTGTAGGAGGCGGAGGCACTGCTGTATATTATCAGCTAAATGCTGTTCCTTTTACTGTAAATAATGTTATTTATGCAGTCCTAATGGGATTGGCAAGTGGCTTGGTATCTATGGTGGGATTCGATAAGGTTAAACAAGCAATTGTGCAAATCACAAATAAGAAAGGCTGATTTATGGAATGGAAGAAATATTAACTAAATACCTAATAGATATTGATCCAATGATAATTGTAATTGCAGTTATAATTCTGATTTTTATAGGTTGGATTATTGTAAAGAATAGAAAAATAATTTCTGATTTTTTTGATGATTTATACAACAGAAAGAAAAATAAAGAAGAGTTACTACAAACAATAAAAAATAATCAGTCTGCAATCAAAGAAATAATGGATAACAGAGTGCATGATCGTGAACAATCATTAACCATTCAAAGAGAGTTAACTGATGCACAGAATAAGCTTTCAGAATCAATATTTAATATTTCCAAGAAAATAGATGATATGAAACGTAATACAGATGAGCGATTTATGGAAAGCGAACGAAAGAACAATAAGCGGATCAGGGCTGAGTTAAAAGACAAAATAAGTCAATCTTATCGGTATTATCATGAACTTGGGAAAATCAATGATATGGAGTTAGAAGCTCTGGAAGATTTGATTGAGGAATATGAAGAAGCTGACGGGAAAAATTCATTTGTACATTCAGTTGTACAAAAAGAAATGTATACATGGGAAAAGATTGAGCGAATGTAAATATAATTGAAAGAGCAATTTCATTGTGAGGTTGCTCTTTTTATTTGGAGAAGTATCTATATGAATACCAATAAATTGATATAGGTATTTCACATACCAAAATGTCAGAGGTTATTGAACTGGCATTATTATAGAACAAACTTATATGGGTCGCTCCCAGATAAAAGTGGTGGTCAAATCTCCTACCACCACTCTGTTCTATTTTTAGGAAATTTTAGGAGATGAATGTAGAAATAGAAATTGGAACTGAAAAATATTTTTTAATGTAAAGGAGATTTATAGTTATGTCAATAGCTGATGAATATAAACAATTTTATACACAGATGTTAGAAATACAAACAAATTTTATATTAGATTATTATAAAAAGATGTTTGAAAAATTGAATGTTCAAGATTTTCTATATTTATATAAGACGTATTGTTTACATTCTACATCATCACATATAGAATATGTTTATTTTATGTATAACGAAGTGACAAATCTAATAAAAATAGGAAAATCAGAAAATCCTATACAAAGAC
Organism: Roseburia sp. 1XD42-69; assembly: GCF_003612565.1. GTDB lineage: Bacteria > Bacillota > Clostridia > Lachnospirales > Lachnospiraceae > Roseburia_B. The sequence goes on from NZ_RAZG01000001.1 coordinate 167,237, forward strand.
TACGCTCTATAAATACTGTATTTAAAACGCAATTTGGACTCGAAGATAAAATACACCTTATCAATTTGATTTGTGTTCCATCAGGAAAATCTTTATGTCTCGAAAAACAGATTCATGAAAAATTTAAAAATTATAGAAAAAATGGAGAATGGTTTTTGCTAAATAAAAATCAAGTTTTTAGTTTGTTAAATTCTCCTATTATAAAAATGATATTTGATGACAATCTACATATCTATTATATTTATGATGAGGATTTTAAACAAGAATATTCCTTTCAATTACCATCAAAAAAAGAACTATATGAATTCGCTTTAGATACTTTGGACAATTACACGATTGAAATTGCACTAGGTAATTTAGAAGCTGCGTTAGTAATGAAAAAATACATACATTCATCAGTTTGTAATGGACTAGCTAATAAATTTTTTGGTGTTGATATAAGAACTATGGATACACCATTCTCAATAAATACTAACAAACATTCATGGGATATATTTAAATGGATGTACATAAATAATTATATATTATTAAAAAATGAAAATGGCAATAGCATCCTATTTTCAAAAGAAAATATGGAATATGTATATTATGAAGAAAAAATAATAGATTTGCTTAGAACAGACGGATATTATGATGCTGTAACTGAATAGATAAAATCGCTACTCCACTATCTATTAATTATGGATAGTGGAATTTTTATGTAAAGGAAGTGACTTTTATAAAACTTGTTATAGATAATGATACTATTGAAAAATATAATCAATACTATTTTTCACAACATCCAAGAGCTACTAAAAAGCAAATAGATAAGCCCAGGCATCCATCAATAAATCAATGGTGTATACTTCCGAGAATGCAAATGAACGCACTAAAGCAGAAATGGAAATTGTTTGGTTGTTGGTTAATAAATGAATTAGGATATACAAACATGAAATTAGACAGTTTTGATATTATCATGACTGTCTTTTTTGATACTAAAAGAAGGCACGATGTTGATAATCAAGTCCCAAAATTCCTCTTGGATTCGTTTACAGAATCAGGTTTTATTGTAGATGACGATGAAAAGCATTTACGTTCTCTCACCTTAAAAACTGGATATGATAAAAATAATCCAAGAACAGAAATTGAGGTAATAATCAATGACTGATCCACAAATCAAACAATATCTTGATGAAAACAACTGGTCTGTAGATGCTCAGGACTGTTTAATGAAAGTATTAAACACAAGTTCTCAGATTATAAGTGAAAAATATAATTTTAAAAAAGGAATGATGACAATCATCACACCAGACAATAAATTTATTTTTAAATGGAATTTAGGAAAACCAGAGGAGGAATAGAATATATGATTACGTTACTTAGAACAATAAGATGTTGGCAGTTAAGAACTAAATGGCAACTTGCTATTTGGCAGTTTATTGACAAACAAGCAATGGAACTTATTAAAAATCCAGAGGAACTTGAAAAGAAATTTGTGGATTCTCTGACGAAATTGATTCATGAATCAAATAACAAAGCAGAGACATAAAATGTCTCTTTCAAAGGGATTGGAGGAATATAAAAAATGTATGGAAATACTTATAGAGTAACAGAATGGAATAAAGAGTTAGGTGAAGATTTAGTATTTACAAAAAAAGAAATACTTGAAATCCTCAAATCTCAAAAAGTATCGCTTTCAAAAACGAGATGTTTATTTGATTGTATCATTCGAGAAATCGAAGATAATAATCCAATTACACTATAAAACTTATATTGTGATATTTCTTTTGTACATTTTCAGAAATAATATTTTCAACTTCTACAATTTGATTAATTCTTTCTGGAATCAATTCTTTGTCACATTGTAATATATTGTTTTGCTTAATATATTCCATTAAAAGTTCGTGTACAAAATTTTTACCTTGTTGCGTTGTTACCATGAATACGCCCTCCATATAATTGATATGAAAATTATAACACTGTAAGTAAATAAAGTAAATGAAATATTACCACTCTCACTGTCTTGTGAGGGATTATTTTTCTGTAAGGGAATAAATAATGCAGAGAAATAGCACCGTATCACTACGATGCTAATCTCTTGAATCTACTTCCACTACTACTCTCCTACTGATGAATTGGACTATTAGTTACTGATGATGTTCCTGTGGGTTATTGTTTTCATAGAAAGAACCTGATATATCAAATCCTTTCAACAGCCCAAGGTGTATATGGAATTCTTTTGTGTCCTTGGCAAGAACAAGACTTCCAATATAACATACAGCTATGAGCAAAATGATCACAATAACCAATGTCATAAAAATCTCTACCATTCTTCACCTCCCTTCTGTACTTGACATACAAGAAAAGGAGATAAGACTGGGAGAATCCCAAGATATGTTGTTTATACACGAGAATATCTTTCGTCCTTTCTGGTACTATGTACCTCAGTAGATTTTGTGCCATAAGGCACTCCCACAGACGCTTTAGTCAAGCATATAGCCGTGCTATCGAATCATAATGTGGTCATATGATCGCATATGTGCTTGGAAATATTATAATATTTTATTTTCTAAAAGTAAATACAGATTGGATGTGATTTATGGCTACAATAATAAAAACACCTAATGACTTAAAAAAGATAAATGTTGTCTGCGGCAAAGCCATTAAAAATGCATGTAACAGACTTTTGGGAAGTCTTCAGCAAATTATTGATGAAGAATTTTATGATGTATTTGAACCTGACTACTATCATAGAACATATCAGTTCTGGCGATCTGCAATAACTAAGATGCTTACTAAAACTTGTGGACAGGTTTTTATTGATAAATCTAAAATGAATTATAATAGTTTTTGGACTGGCGAAAAACAATTACATGCTGCAAATATCGGCAGTCACGGCGGATGGATTACAGATGAAACAAAAGAACACCGTTTCTGGGAAGTGTTTATAGATTTCTGTGAGGAGAATTGTATTGATATATTATTAGAAGAACTACGAAAACAAGGTTTGAAAATTCGGTAAAATTAAATATTTGCAACTACTACCGCCCTTCTATCGGCGGTATTTTATTGTCAAAAACACAAGGAGGTATTTGTATATATGGATGAATTTTTGATATTACTTCAGGCAAAATTAGATGAAGCAAAATCAAAAGGAAATATTAATTCTGATGTTGATAAGATTCAAAATCAGATTGACAAATTAAAGATTCAAGCAGAGATTGATCCAAAAAGTATTTCTAATATTCTAAAACAATTAGAATCTGTTCTGAATCAAAAAATTAATATTTCTAATATTTCTTTTGATTCTAAGATTGGTCTACAAATTGGAAATAACATTGTTCAGAATGTTACTGACGGCATTAGTAAATCAAGTGGTAAAGTTAATGCAGAAATACAAAAAATTGCAAATCAAGTCAATAAAATTCAACTTTTATCGAATGGGGGAATTAAGAATGATTATCCTACACAGATTGCAAAGATAGAAGGAAATTTTAGAAGTCTTGGTCTAACAGAAGATGAAATTCAAAAGAAAACATCTAATGTTTCAAATGTTTTTGATATTTTAAAAACTAGAATAAATCAACCATTTGATGAAAGTAATTATCAAGAAATTATATCTTTGAATGATAAATTACAGAAAGAATTAATTGAGTCTGGTAATGAGTACACTAAGCTTCAATCTTCTGCTAAGGGTTTTACTTCTGTCCAGCAAAGACTTAATAAAGCAAATGCTATTGAAGCTTGGAATCAGAAAAATACCGCCGCAACTAAACAAGTTATATCTACTAATGAAGCATATATAGCGAGTTTACGTGATCTTAATTCGCAGATGACAAAAATGCAATTTAATGAAATTTCTGATGGATTTAAAAAAGCAGAAAATTCTATGCGTGGTATTGGTAGACTTGGTGCTTCATTAAAGGATCAAATGTCGCAGGCTGCACAAAGTTTTACTCAATGGCTTTCTGTAAGTTCTGGAGTAATGGCATTAGTCTATCAGTTACAGAAGATGCCTAAAGCGGTATATGAAATTGACACTGCAATGACCAATCTTTATAAAGTAACTGATGAGACAGAAAAGAAGTATGTTCAGTTTTTGGACTCCGCAAGTGAATCAGCTTATAATTTAGGTCGTTCAGTATCTAGTCTAGTTGAGCAAACAGCAAACTGGGCAAAATTAGGATTTTCACTTGATGAGGCAAGTAAGCTCGCAGAAATTTCTTCTATTTATGCTAATGTTGGTGAAGTTGATGATGATACGGCTGTATCTGATCTTGTAACTGCCATGAAAGCGTTTAATATAGAAGCTGACAATAGTATAACAATTGTAGATTCTCTAAACCGTTTAGGAAATGAATTTGCTACAGATGCAAAATCTTTAGGTGATGGACTTCGTAATGCTGCTTCTTCCATGGCAGTTGCAGGAAATGATATCAATCAAACCCTTGCGATTCTAACAGGTGGGGGAGAAATCACACAAAATGTTGGTGAATTGGCTAACGGTCTTCGTGTTGTTAGTATGCGCTTACGTGGGATGAAGGGTGAACTTCAAAGTATTGGAGAAGAATATGAAGATATTGAATCGATAAGCAAGATTCAGACCCAGATATATAATTTATCAAAGGGCACTGTAAATATTTTTAAAGATGATGGATCTTTTAAGTCTACATATGATCAGTTAAAAGAAATTTCAGAAATCTATTTTGATCTTAGTGATTCCGATAGGGCTGATCTTACAGAAATAATGTTTGGTAAAAATAGAGCCAATCAAGGTGTTGCTATTTTACAAGCATTTAAATCTGGACAAATCCAAAAAGCATATGAAGCATCTGCAAATGCTGCTGGTTCAGCAATGCAGGAGCAAGAACGTTGGATGGGTTCATTAGAAGCAAAGATTCAAAAACTTGAAGCCGCTTTTCAATCTTTGTCAAATACTGCTCTTGACAGCGATTTTCTTAAAGGATTAGTTGATATTGGGACAACAGGAGTAAAAGCAATTGATTCTTTAATAGATAAACTTGGTTCTTTAGGAACTATTGGACTCGGTGCTGGATTATTTAGTTCCATAAAAAACGTCGGTATGGCTTAATTATATTAGTATGTCATCAACACTGTTGAAATGTTGTGAATGTGCCGACAGCATAGTTTTTGATTCTTGTGGCAAAGACAAGAAGGTTCTATGCCTGTCATGAGATACATGATAGTAAATAAAATACATACTCATTCGTATGTAGGTCGATATGGTCTGAATAGACTCTTTGTGATAATACAAGGACGGGGAATCTTGTGCCTATCACAGTAATGTGATACTAAATGAGATCCGCAGGGAAGCCTCTCTTTATACTCATTTGTATAATGATGAACCCTCACTGTAATGAAATGGCTACAGACGGTTAGATGCAACGCTGCCGTAAGAATATACATTCGATACTATGCTGAGATATGACAGTATATTATTCAGTAGGATTCTTATCTCCTACTTTCATATCGTGGATGATAAGAATATCTATTTTGGAGTGGAGTCTAAAATAGATGAAATAGAAATAAAATAATAAAAGGACTACCAGAGTGGAATCCAGTAGTCCATATCACCGATGTAATTTCGTCTCAAACGAGACATCCTTAACATTGGCTTTTGTGTGAACATCTTTGTATGTTACCAATGTATTGCATAATTTACATACAATCTTGTATATGTAAGGCATTACAAATCGAATGGTAATATAAAAGAAAATGAAACAAGATAATACGCATACCATCCCATATAAAGATTCACACTCAACAATACTTTCAATTATATTTCCCATGAGCCACCTCCGATAATTCTGTTTTTGTTGTAAATATCATACTATTTGGTGGCTTGTGTGGATCAAGCTGATCTCGCTGTGGAGGCGAGTTTTTTGGAAGTGGTTATGGAATCAAATCTTAGTATCGTAATAATTATTATATCATATTTTGTAAATTTGTGACATAAAAATTTTGAATATTTTTTTATTCTAAATATTGACATTTTATTAAAAATGCACTACTCTAAAAATATGATTTTTTAATATTTCAAATTTTCGGAGGTGTCATATGGATTATACTTGTAGAACTAAAACACTACAGGCTCTTAACAAGGCAATGGAAAAGGGAACCATTCTCCTTTCTCATAAATTGCAACGTCCTGAAGGACAATGGAATCGCAAACAGAAAACGGATTTAATTGATTCTCTTCTTCGTAAATACCCTACTAATCCAACTTACGGTATTAAGCAAGATGGTGTCGTTTCTGTAATTGATGGCGTACAACGTTTAAGCTGTGTGCGTGATTTCCTTGGGGATAAGTTTGCATTGTCAAAAGATATGGAACCAGTACTTATAAACGATGAAGAAAAATCATTAGCTGGTTTAAAATTCAGTAAATTAGATGAAGATACCAAAGATATAATCCTTAGCTCAGAATTACAAATATATGAACTTACTGATTGTACGGAAAAAGATGTTCGTGAAATATTCCGTAGACAAAATGCTGGCAAACCATTAAACGCAAAGCAATTAAGGATTGTCAGAGAATCTGATGAATTTAGCGAGATTGTTTACTCTCTTGCTACTCATCCATTTATGGACAAACTCATGACAAAGGCGCAGCGTAAAAACGGCACTGACAGGGATTTAATTATTCAAACTTTGATGCTGATTGAAACGAATAATGAAAATGATTTCACTTCATTCAGAACGAAAGATATTGATGTTTTCGTAGCATATCATTCCGATTCGATTTCACAGGATAAGGTTGATATACTGAAAACAGCTATGGATAAATTTAATGAGGCATTTGAAACGATAAAAGTGAAACAACTTAATATCCCAATGATTTTATTTGCATCATATAGGTGTGTAAAAGACAAAAAATCATTCTCAAAATTGATAGAAAGTATTACACAATTTTTATCTGATTATACTGACACAGAGAAATTGCAAGACTACAAGATATTTTGTCAATCAGGAACATCTTCTACTGAAAATGTTAGAGGTAGATTAGATTATTGGAGGAAAATTATTAGAGAATTATAAAATAATAATATTATTATTTAAAGCAACTGCTGTTATTGGCAGTTGTTTTTTATTGTAAAAAAGGAGGCAAATTAAATATCGGAAAAATATTTTTAGACAACCTTCCTCGTAATTGGAAAGGAGTAGATTGGAAAAATACAATAAATTACAAAGTTCGTTTTGTATATAATGAGTTAGAAGATGAGTTTAAAATCATAGACTATATAAGAGGAGAAAAATATCAAAATAAAGTTGTAGTAGATTATAAAGGAAAAATTGTAAGCGTACCAGTTTCAGTAATAGATTCTAATAAAGGATTAGGGAAAATCACTGGAAAACATTCAAAACAGTATAGATATACATTGGGAGAAAACTTTAAAGATAATCATCGTGATCTTACAATATTAAAACAAGAAACACGTCTTATAAAAATGCCCAAACGAACCGATAAAGTGAGAGGATATGTCTATAAATGTAATATTTGTGGATGGGATAATGGATGGATGCCGGAAAATATGATTTCCAGAGGTAATGGATGCACTTGTTGTTCTGGAAGCATTGTTGTGGAAGGAATAAATGATATACCAACTACTTCCCCTTGGATGATAAAATTTTTCCCAAATGGATATGAAGATGCAAAATTATATAGTAAGCGTAGTGACATTAAAATATTTTTTAAATGTCCATATTGTAATAAAATAAGCACCAAGAAACGCTCCATTAGTAATTTATATAATACAAAAACTATACCATGTAAATGTAATGATAATTTATCATTCATAGAAAGATACATGCACTCTCTTTTAGAACAATTAATTTCTAGCAATCAAATTGATGATTATTTATCAGAGCATAAGTATGATTGGTGTAAATATTATAATCCATTTACTAATAAGAACACATTTGGTATTTATGATTTCGTAATAGAAACTAAAAAAATAATTATTGAAACAGATGGTGGTTTTCATAGAATTGATAATAAAATGTCTGGACAGACAAAAGAAGAATCACAATTCAAGGACTCTAAAAAAGATGAGCTTGCATTACAACATGGTTATAAAATAATTAGAATCACGGATATTGGTGATTTCCGTGATAATATTTTGAAAAGCCAGTTGGCAAATATTTTTGATTTAACAAACATTAATTGGAATAAATGTTTAGAAGATTCTTGTTGCAACTTAACCAAAAAAGTATGTGACTATAGAAAAGAACATCCAAATTTAAGTGCAGCATCAATATCAAGAATTTTTCACTTAAATGCCGATTTAATTAGGAAATGGTTAAAAATGGGAAATGAACTTGGTTGGTGCGAATATGATGGACTTTTAACAAAAAAAGTATTATGTTTGGAAACTATGAAAGTTTATAATAGTGCAAAAATTTGTGTTAATGATATGAATAAACAAGATAACCGTATTACAGTTGTTGGAATAAGAAATTCTTTACGAACAAATGGAAAAGTTGCAAATTATGGTTTTCACTACAAATATGTTGAAAATACTTAAAAAAGAATTTCATCGTGACATATGAAAATAATGAGGAATATAAGCAGTACGTCCAGTCTGGTACAGGTTCAGCAGAGAATGTAAGAGGAAGATTGGATTATTGGAGAGGACTTATTAAGACGGCATAGATTTTTAAGGAATTATATGGACTGGTAATTTTTTTACCAGTCTTATTTTATATGCTTTTGTTATAAACATATGTTCCAATAGATTTTTGCACTCTCTTGTCGTATAATAGTGGAAAATACTAATTTGCGATTGGAGATTCTACAAATTGGATAAAGACTTAGATACATCAAATCTTGAATTTGATTATATTGACAAAACTGGATTTTATACAAAAAACACTCAATTAAATAAAACAACACGAGCAACAAATCAACCAAAAATATTAAATGGTGTGTTACAACTAATAGATAATATGAATTGTATAATTCGCCAACTGAATGCATACGACTCCTCTTCCATCCTCATTGCAGAATCAAATTGGATGAAGAGAAATCATTTTAAAAAGTATACTCCAAGCGAGAATGCACCTAAAAAAGTTTTATTTGGACAAGTATGCACTATTGACTATGGGAAAACATACAAAGGCGAAATTGGATATATACATCCTGGTTTATGTGTAGGAAAGAAAGATGAGAAATATTTAATAATTCCTATGACAACTGGGAAGACATGGAGAGATAAATGTTATCATCCAATTCATAATCCGAATATGACTAAAGAAAATAGGCAGTGTTGCATTTCAGAAGGATTTGTAAAAGATGGCGTGTTATTAATGAATGACTCAAAATTTATTTCTGGTGGCAGAATATTGGAACTTCATGAGATAATACAACCAAATATATTAAAGGAAATTCAAGAACAATTATTTTATATTATGTTTTCAGATATTTATAAAGATTATGTAAATATCAATAAAGAAAACTTAAAATTTCAAGAATTAAATACTCGTCAAAAGAATAGGATAGATAATATGGAAAAGCAAATATCTAATCTAAAAAATCAAAATGAAAAATTGTCAAAAAGAGTTCATACTTTGGAATCCGACAAAACATCGGATAAAAATGATGAATAAACTGTTGACATTGGGTATATACTATTGTATAATGTTGTTTAATGAAACAGGAAGTTTCACGGAACAATGTTATACCCTACAGAGTCCTGCCTATGAGTTGTTTCTGCCATTGGGTTAGTTAAACAGAATTTAGGTGTGAGGCTCACGGAGAACAAGGAGCATGAGTGCCTATTGGTACTGATGCTCTTTTTCTATATTGGTAAATAGTGGTTCTGAGGCAACAACCGTAAGGCGGATTACACGAATGTGGATCTCGTTTTGATTTCTTTATTCGATACTTAGCGGTTGAGATGTGAAATCAGAGAAGTTAGCCTATCGTATCACTATTTACAATGCAACTTAAAGCATCTACTTCCAAGTAGGTGCTTTTTATGTTGCATTACTCTTCTACTGTTATTTTGTATATATAAATAGCACACAAATATTTTAGAAAGGAAGTGATCCCAAATAACTTTGTATTTCATTCCCTAAATAATATGCATAAATTATCCCTAACACTGTAAGGATAACAAAAAACAGCAACATATTCTTTATCGAATGAATATCTCTGCCCATGTTGATAAGAATTTCATCTTTATCTATTTGTTGCTTTTGCTCTGCTATTTGTTGTTCATGTTTTAAATTTTTGTAATACTCTGTTCTGTCTGATTTTAATATGTCAGATGCAACTTTAACTGCTAATTCTGTATATCCACTTTCAGGTTTAGCAATCTCAGATAATTCTTCATTAGACATTTTATTGTATTTTTCAAATAAGCGGCTATATTCGTTTGATTGATTTGACTGTGACATAAGTAATTCTCCTTTAAGATTTACTTTTTTGAGATTGCTTCTTTCTAAAACTTACTACAACGTATTCTTTTGATTGTACTGAGAATCTATCTCCAGCCTTCTTATCTTTACAATAAGTATGCAAAAAAGCATGTTCATCATTTGGATTGTTTGGATCAATTTCAATTTGTTTTTTATCAAAATAACTGTAAATAATAATATTTTGTTTAATAGATTTTTTATTTTCTGTATCAACATCTTCTTCTGAAGAATATTTGTTAATTAAACTATGTAACTTAACGGGATCAGAAATAACATATTTTCCCCTTTTTGAATCGGCATATAAAGATATACAACCCTCAGATTCTAAGTATTTTCTGATATTATTAATAACATGCTGAGATTTTTCATAACCACTTTCTCTTAATATGCGGACATTAAACATTTCAGACAAATACCCTGTTTCAAAAACTCTATTTTCGTAGTTCTTAATAGTTTTAAGGATATCTACAAATAGAATTTTAGGTATAGAAATACTATTGAAGTTTTTATTAAATTTCAGTTTATCTCCAACCTCTAATATATTTTCGTCTCTATTTATTGTCATTGAAACCGAATTAGAATTGATCCAATCCATTAATTTGGGCTTAAATTGTGCAAACCACTGACTGCAAATGATATAATCATTTTCATTGATCTTTAATATAGGACTTGAATAATATCTTCTGTACTGATTATTATAATTAACTTGTTCACTTATAGGAAGTTTCTTATCAACCTGTTTTAATATAGGATAACATATACCAAATGTATTATGACACCAATCTTTATCAGTGAAGCGATTAATATCATCTTCTGTGGTATGAGTTTGAAAATATGCAGTAAAATATTCTTTAGCATATTGACCAATTTTAATTTCATCAGTCGATTCTTCTAGTTTTTGTGCCGTTTCCTGTAGTTTACTGTTTTCATTGTGTAAGGAAGTTAAATCTCTTCTAATAAAAATGTGACAATTACGTTTTGGTATTTCGTATTTTTCAAGCATTTTTATAATTATATTTCTTACAAAAGTCGCACTTACATTATACTCTATGTAAATTTTTGAACCTTTTATACGAACACCCTCTCTTAATTCGCTTGAATCATAAGAAAAATATTTACACTTACGCCCTTGCATAGTTGTATCTGTAAGAAAACTTGCAAATATATCTTGATCTTTATTTAGTAGATATTGGCAACATTTATTAAATACATCTCTCCATTCATTTGCTTCAAGATATGTATTTTCAATTTCTATACCTACTGGCTTTGTATATGTAAAGTCCTCATAAAGAGTATGTGGTATATTAGTATCTGCATTAAAAGATTTGTCATTATAATTAATATAATTATTATTTGATTCAATCGCTTCCGCTGTTTGCACTTCATCTTCTAAATTATCTATTGTAATGTCGTTAGAAATATTATTAAGGTTTTGAATTATTTGTGCGACTGTTTTAGCATGATTTTTATACTCATCTACTGAATCATAATCATCATTATCAATTAGGGTTGACATTGATTTGCCTAAATCTGATTTTATATTGATTAATGTATCAACTATCAAATCAATGGCTTCACATAGGTCAATCGTTCTTTCTGGAAATTTTTGTTTGCAGAAATCAATTAATGATTCTATGTTCATAATTATCCTCCCTTAAAACAGATATTAAGAATATTTTATCACACTATGACAAATTTTGGTAGGGAGAACGTCAGTTTAACAATAAAAAAAGACTACCGTATAAATCATATCAGAAGTTGGTGTGATTTATAGAGTAGTCTTATACTCTAAAATAAACTGAAAGGATGTGATTTCATTGAACTAATTATTCTTTCACATATTCAATGCAAAATACTTTATCATCTGCACCGATAAAGGTTGTTACTATGCCTTCTTCACTTGTGCAAACAACTTTTTTACCATTTATTGTGTATGTTCCATTTTCTGTATGAACTATTTTATTATTGGAGGTTACTGTGTATTCATAGGTTTTGTCTTCTTTGAAATTATATGTGAGAATCATATCTCCAAGTATATTTGTTATAGTGGTATCTTTATATGTTATTGATAATACACCTTCCCACAAAGAAACAATATAATTATCATATATAAATCCAAGCTCACGTTGATACTTTTCATCTTTGTTTATATAGGTTATAATTTTATTATCTTTGACAGTGTATGTTCCACTTCCACTATCGGCGATATCAATATCTTCCCATAAATTATTTGTAGAATAATTTTCGCCATCAAAAGTGTAATAAAGTTCATTATTAAAAGCAGAATAATATATTGCTTATTCTAAGGAAAATCATAGAGGACGTAAGAAGAAACAAATTAATATTAATAATTTTCACCATGTTTAGAATGTATGTTCTTGTGGTATTTTGTCGAATGTTGGGGTATAATATTAATATTGACATTTTATGTCAAAATATTTTGACTTCGATTGGAGAACACTAATGAGTGTTGAACAAGACAAAAAGATACAGTCCTTATATGCTTCTTTGAAAAATGTTATGGTTCAAAATCTTGATAAAGATGAACAGGAACAATTGCTTGACTGGATGCATACTTTGATATTAGATACATCTAAAGAACGAAAATTTCAAAAAATTAATGGATTATTGAAATTACTAGATACAAAAGAATCCAAGCAATATGAAGAATTAGTTCAGAAAAAAGAATTGGTGCGACATAAAAATTATCCAACCAATTTAAAGATTGGAGATATTGTAAGCGTTAAATATGGATTTGGCTATTGTTCTGAAATTTCAAATACACATTATGGAATCGTTTTCTCTGAATATATAGCCGGACTGTACTTAATACTCCCATTATCTAGCGAACCATTAAAAAAGAAAATTTTATATTTGGATAATTTGAATCTGCCAAATAAAGACGGAATTAAAAATAAAAGATCCTATATCCAATTAAATCATGCAAAATTCATGTATTATAGGAGATTAGAAAAGATAAAGGGGAGGGGTACAATCAATATCGGTTCAGAAGAAATAAAACGTATTTCAAAAGAATTTATTGATTTCCTTAATCTTCCTATTGACACAGGCAGCAACTAATGCTATTATATAAATACACATTAAAATCTTTTTACCTACGGGTATTTAGATTGTTATATCATTTATTGTAACAAACCAATTTAAGACTCTACCTACGGGTAGGGTCTTTTGCTATACATTTTACATACAATAACTATTAATTTGTTTTTATAGAAAGAAAGGTGATTTATATGATTGTATAAAATTTTGTTACTATTACTCTTCTATCTCAAAACGTATTTCAATATTTCTTAAAATATTATCGTCAGCCATAATCAGTGTACCGTTTTTGCCATACCAAGTATAATAATCTGTTCCTAATTTATCAGATTTTAATTCAGTTTCATCAGGTTCGCCATTTAATTTGACAAGTTCTTCATATATATCTTTTGGCATCCAATGTGAAGTGTCTATGTCAAAGTCACATATACCTAACTTATTATCATAAAATACATACTCTTTTTTGCAGTCTGCTCCAAAAAAAGTAACGTTTGTATAAGTTATAATTGTCATTTTTTCATTATGCACACTAATATCATTTTCAGTAGTGTATTCTTTGGAAAGCTCGATTTCAAAAAGTTCATCTAAAGTAATTGCTGTTGAAATATTATTAAGTACCAAAGTTCTTGTAGCTTTGCTATTTTCGATTCTGTTTTTTAATTTCTGTTCCTTTGCATAATTTATACTACCAATAATAATGACTGGAATCAGAATTATTGAAAAGAATATGATTAAAAATATTTTTGATCTTTTGTCTAATTTCATAAGTCTCTCCTCGTATTTGAAATGATAGGTTAATTATACCATTGTTCTGTCAAAAAGTATATAAGCGATTCTCCACAAATCGCCGTGACTCTCCACAAGTTGCAAATATTATAGTATGATATTCAAAACAATTAACAGTTCTGTTGACGAAACAAGAACGAATGTTTTGAATAGCATTTTGACGAAATACGTATTATAATGTCATTAGTACCAAAATAAAAATATGCTGTTTGAGGAATATCATTATGATACTAAAGACATATCACGGAACAAATTTAAGTTCTGCGTTTGATATATGGCTACATGGAATAGATTTTAATAAAAGTCTGCCAAATTTGGATTTTGGTAAAGGATTTTATGTAACTGATTATAAAGAAAAAGCAATTGAACGAGCTTTAAAAAAGACAAACGATTATAACAGAAGATATAACTGTAGAGAAGACCCATATCTGGTTGAAGTATCTATTGAAGATGATCTGTGGAAAGAAATGAATGCAAAATTTTTCTACCCAAGAGAAAAAGATTGGTTCAATTTTGTTATAAATAATCGTTTAGAATTATCTTATTTGAATAAACATAATATATTTAACCATAACAAAGATAATAAATATGATATGGTTTATGGTGAAATAGCTGATGGTAAGATTGCTGAAATTGCCAATGCTATAAAAAACAGAAAACTAGAATTAAAAGATTTAAATTATTCAGATATCCTACCAAAATATGGAGTATTTTACGGCAGTCAATATTCTTTTCATACTGAAAAATCTTTATCTTGCATAAAAAACATTTCTTGTGCTATAATAAAGAAAAGAAAATCAGGAAGGAGATAGAATTATATGAGAAAAGATGCTAAACAATATATGCTATCTGTTGTTGAAACTATTATAAAAAAGTATAATTTATCTGAAATTGAATCATATAGATTGGTTAAATACTCTTTCTTATATGATTCACTTGTAAAATTTCCAGACGAAACTTTCCACGATGATATTGAAACAAATGCAGACATCATATATGGGGATTATATTTCAGAAAATCTATTAAAGATGTAAAGACTATTATAATTTTGATTTAAGGGACGTAAGGAATTGGATTATATGCAATCCAATTCCTTATTTGTATGCAAAATTGTACATAGAAATATAATAGGAAGGATGTGATTAAATTGATTGTATAAAATACTACTGCTCTTCTATCTCAAAATTATTCGTGTTCTTCCAGCTTTATAACTTTTATGACTTGTCCGATAATTCTATATTCATCTGGATACTTAGTAAAACGGTCATCATTAGTATATTCTCTTCTGTTAGGAGAATAAAAAACACCGTCCTGCTCTATTAAAAAATGTATATTACTTCATTTTATCAACAATACTTTGTATAAAGTCTGGATTGCTTGCTAAACCTTGTATAACACTGGATGAAATTATACTTAATCCAGATATGGATATGCCACCGATTTGTTTCGCTTTATTTTTAACAGCTTCCCAAATTGTATTTGGACGAATAGTTTCAAGGAATTGATGTCCATTCCACGTAATATTCTCAATATTGCATAGAATCATTTTATGGTTTCCAGTATCATTAAATTTACCTTCAATAAAATGAACTTGTCTCAGATTATAAATTGTATACCATATGTCTTCCTCTGTGTACTTATTTTTATATTTAATTAACATACACTCTGTTACCTGAGACAATGTTATAAATTCAAATGTATTATCCTTACAATTAATTGCAAGTTGTTCTTCCAAATACAAAAGTGTATCCCTTACACAATCAGGATTAAGTCTCATTTAATAACCTCCAATTTCATTATCAATTATTTTTAGAAAGTAGGTTCTATATATGTTTTATAATAACACGATTCAAATGCTAGAACAAGTTTCAGAACAGTTAGAAAAAGAAAATTATATTGCAGATATGCTTGTTCGTACACTTTATTCAAATGATGTAAATAATAGTGAATGTTATCGAATTATTAAATTGTTTAAAGAAAAAATTCTTGGGGATGTTACTATTTAAAATCCGAGTTACCTTTGTAATAGACCACTGCTTATATGTTCATATAAATCAACTCTTTAATACCATCTTCGCAACACAATGACATCTTTTGATTTCGTTAAATCCACCTATATCTTTATAATCAGGATTAATAGAACGTAAGCAATATGTCCCGTCTTCTAGTCATGTTTTCTTTTTGAAGACTACCTAATCAGCATGAAACCTACCAATGACCCTACCCTGTACTTCAAATCTATCGTTTTCAATAACGATAGGACTATATCTTTCTTGATCTGGATTCAAAGATATTAGTTTTTTAATATTTTTATCCTCATAATACTTTTTACAATATGCTGCTCCGTCATAAAAGAAAATTCCTATATCATCATTATTTAGTTCTTTTGTTTTATTGACATATACAAAATCACCATCTAAATAATCAGGATACATACTATCTCCACTTATTCTGGCGCAATAGTCAGCTTTTGAAGAAATAGGTGTTGCTGGATATAATTGCGGAACAGGGCTATCGTCTATATAAATATTTCCCTTACCTGCGGATACTGGCTGCGGATAAGTATCTATAAAAATAATTTCGCCCAAGTTGATTAGTTTATTTGTATTGTCAGAATATTGTATTGGTTTCTCTTGTTTTATATTAAATATAAAGTCTACTACTCTTCTATCCGAGTCGGTCAGATTATGATAGGCTGAGAGTATTTTCTTTTCTTCTGGTGTTATCTCTTTGCCGTTGATATACTCTTTACCAGTGATAATATAATTTACTTCACCAAGACATTCGCATATTTTTAGGAAATCATATACTTTACCTAAATTCTCATCACTTTCATAACGGGAAATCGCCTTAGCTCCATATTGTAATTTTTCAGCTAATTCGTCTTGTGTAAGTCCATTTTTAATTCTCATTTCCCGTAGCCTTGATCCAATATCTTTCATAAACTATCCACCTCTTTGAATAGAATACCATATATCTTGGTTAAAATCTATAAAAAGTAGAATTATATTGACAGGTTACATTTTATAGAATATAATTGTTTTATCTATCAAACATAGATATTGCAAAAAACGCATAAATAAGTATATGTTCTGATTGTATTACTTGGTAAATAATGGTAAAATTAAGGAGGTAACGGAGGATATGGGGATGCTTAAGTCGATTAGTTTGGAGAATTATAAGTGTTTTAAAGAAAAGACAGATATAGATATTGCTCCTCTCACAGTTTTGTGTGGGGTAAATAGTAGTGGGAAAAGCTCTATTTTGAAGAGTTTGTTGATGTTGAAACAGAGTTATGAGAGTGAATCTTCTTCTCATTCTTTATTATTATCGGGTGATTATGTTGATAATGGTTCTTTTGATGATATTATTTATCATAATAAAAAAGATGACATTAACAAGAACACAACTTTTAAAATTACAAATACCTATTTAATAAGAGATACCTCCAATGAACAAGGCAAGAACTTGGTTAAAAGACAGGATATTGTTTCTTTTAAGGAATTAAAAAGAGTATTTTATCAAATTAAAGACATTAAAAAAGTTAAATATTTCAAATTACTTATTGAAATTATTGTGGAACGTCCTAATGAATCAGAAGCGTCTTTTGAATTTTATATAGAGAGTAATATTATCAGATCATATAATATAGAATTAGAATTATTAGATTCTAACCAAAAATCTATTGATGATTTAACACATTACATTTATATAACAAAGAACGAACATTCCGAAAAAGCTGGCTGGGTTCTAAATGTTAATGGAATTCCTTCCACTAAAGGAACCATACCAACGATTCTTTGTAATTATCCTTGTACATGTTACTTTTCTGGTTTACAAATCAAAAATTTGTATGCAGATAGTATGCCAAGAGACGTTATTTATACTCTTCCAAATTTATTATCAATATTCAAAATTGCTGCTTTTCAAACAGATGGTATTAACTTTATTGCTCCATTAAGAGAACAGCCAGTAAGAAGGTATAGTTTAAATGGTAATGTTGATTCAGTTGGCATTTCTGGCGAAAAAATGCCTATGTTATTAGCAAAAGAATATAATAGTATAAAAACAGATTGTATACCTCCAATTGTGTTACAAAATGGCGAAAAAAAATATGTGAAATGGGGATTCAAAAAAGATACATTCAGTGGTTTAGTAAGAAGATGGATGAATTATTTAGAATTAGGTACTTTAGATTTAGCTAATAAAACAAATGGATTGATTTCACTTAATATTAATGAACATAATATTGTAGATGTTGGCTTTGGAGTGGGTCAAGCTCTTCCTATAATTGTTCAGGGATTGTATATGAATAAAGACCAATCTTTATTACTTGAACAACCTGAAATACATCTTCATCCAGAAATGCAACTGCAAATGGCAGACTTTCTTATTGCTCTTGCTAAAAATGAAAAAAATGTAATAGTTGAAACTCATAGTGACCATTTTATTAATAGGATTATTCATCGTGTTATGCAAAATTATGATGAATTAAACGATATTATCAAAATTTATATTGTTGAAAAGAACGAGGAAACACATAGTTCTAATGTACGTTTAAAGAAGATAGATAAATATAAGGGAACTGAAAAAGATAAGAGCAAATTCTTTTTTACTCAATATGATTCCGAAATAACAGATATTGTAGATACTGGCTTAAACAATATGATGGAGATATAAATAATGAAATTAGTAATTGACCCATCTCTTATTTGGTCTTTACCTTATGATGAGGATAATTTTAAATATTTAGATGAGCTTATAAATTTTGTAAATAAACTTTTGGTTGAAAAACATATATCAAGTGATTTGCTGATACCTCTTCTACAAAAATTAAATAAAGAGCCGTTTGATAAATACCGGGAACCAACTTCTAAAAAGAAAGAAATTGTTAGAAAGTTATTTGATTTGTTGGACACAACCGAAAGAATAATTTTGTCTGATTATAAATGTGCGGATGGGTTAATACCAAGTAGTTATATTTCTTCTTATAATGATGATGTGAATATCTATTTTAATAAGTTGATACAATATATTATTAAAAATACTATTGAATGTGTATTATTTCTATCTCCTGATAACTTTAAAATAAATGATGAAATTGCATCATTTGTTCATTACATAAGACATATTTATAAAGAAGAAAACTCATATCTTGCGATACTTATTAGTGAAGGTGTTGGGCTTAAAAAAGATATAATTATTGCTCCGACATTAGATGAACCATTACCAAATAAATGGTTGACAAAAGAATATCAAACTACTAGAGAAGAATTAATTAAATCTGGGAAAGCATCAATTGCTGCATTCTTATCACTAGGGAAAGAGGTTTCTTTAAGAAATGGGTATTTATTTGATGAATATTTAACTAAAATCAATAATGGTGCAATTAGAGAAATATTTAAGTCTAAAACTAAGCCAATTATCTATCTATCAACTGATGTTGAGCATGGGGCTATAGAAGTATTCAATAATAAACCAGAACATCAAGGAGAAAGTAATTATATTGGAGATATTAAAAAAGGATCAAAAGACCCAAAAAAACATAAAATTATATTACATAAATAAAAGGCATCTTGTGATGCCCTTTATATTTTGAAAGGATGTGATAATCTATTTAAAACTTACTTCCACAATTCCCACATTTATATGTTTTACCTGCATCGTCTACTGCTCCAACTATGCCAAATGTTGCGGTTTTCACCGCTCTTGTTGTCATAGCAATCTTTTTGATGTTAGTTGATCCGCAGATAGGACATTTAGGTATACAGCTTTGTTTGTCGTTTTCTTTTTGTATTCGGGCAAGATTTTTTGATTGCTGCTCTCCTATTTGTTTATTGTGATACTCAACAGTTTCATAATATCCTTGCTTGTTATTTTCAACTTGCTTGTTATATTCTTCTATCGAAAATAATGAGTTTGAGGAAACCTCATTCATAATAAAGTTGTTTTCACGAGAAAGTAGTTCTTCTATTCTTCTTTTTGCTCCATCAGCCGTATTAAGCATATGAAGCTCAGAATATAATTTTGACCAATTTTCATTAAAAATGTTATATTTTTGTTTCATATCTTCTGGTAGTGTTTCCATTTTTGTGCCACAAAAACTACACTTTTTTCCAAACAAAACGCCACCAACCCATCCACATTTCTTACAAAACATTACTTTTCCCATGAAGAATCACCTCGTTATTTGTCTGTATTATAGCATACAAAAAGATTTTATGCTACTCCACATAGTATAAAATTCCGAGTATTCTCCACAAATACTCTAACAGCGTATTCCACAACGCTAATTCTAATAGTATGATATTCACAACAAAAAACAAAGAATTTGCTATATTCGGAAATACAATAACAGATGTTAAGGAAAAGTGGAAAGAATTTAAAAAGGAACTTGCTAAAAATAATGGTAAATTATTTGGTGAAAACGGTGCTCTTGCGTCTTTATTCAGTGGCAAAAAGTCAAATATCTTAACACCAGAAATATTAAAGCAGTTTGATGAGTTCAAAGAAAAATTCAACAGTTCTTCTCTCAGTACTGAAGCATTAGCTGAACAAATGGAGAATGTTGACCAAAGAATCATTGACTATGCTAAAACCTGTAAAAATGGTGAAATGACCACTGAGGGATTTAAGGCATCTGTTGAAGGTATGACACTTTCAGCAAAAGCAGGTAAAGTAGCACTCCAGGCCCTTGCAACGGTTGGGAATATGTTTGCAGGATTAGCTATCAGTGTAGTAATATCTAAAGTTGCTGAAACAATTGATGAATTAGTTCACTCTGAAGAAAATCTTAGGCAATCTGCAAGTAATTTAGGTTCTGAATTATCCAATAATTCTTCTGACATTGAAGGGTACAAACAAAAAATTGAAGGACTAAAAACAGTTATAAATGACAATTCATCTTCTTTTGATGAAGTATCACAAGCCAGAGTTGACTTAATGACAATTCAGAATGAGCTGATAGAAAAATTCGGAGCTGAAAAAGGCGCTATTGAAAACATCACAACTGCAATCAATGGACAGACAGATGCACTTGATGAATTAAGTAAAAGATCTTACTTTAAAGCCAAGAATGAATTCAATGAAAAAACTGGCGGTGACAAATTTGCCGATTGGTGGACATTTGGTAATACAGATGATACACGTATACAATCTAATATGGATAAAATGGTTGATAAAATGCGACACAGTTTTTATGAGTTGCAAACAACTGGTAATGACGTATTAGATAATTTAATTGCAAAATCATATGGTCTAAATATTGTAGACGATATGTATGGTGATGGAAAACATTTTCAAGTTTATGGTACTCTTGAAGAAATCCAGGATAAATTATATGGAATACAGGAATTATCACAAGACTTTGAATTATCTACTGGATTTGAGAATGATTTTACAAAAATATCAAATGATGTAGATGATGCCCTTGTAAAATATAAAAATTTATATGATCAGCATGTACTATATGAAAAAATATTAACTGATAATCCTAATAATCAATATGATGAACAGTTTGATTTAATCAATAAAGCAAAAGAAGCATATAACAAAGCAGTTAATTCAGGAAATGAAGAAACTCTTAAAACTTCTGCTAACGAATATGCCAAAACATTACAATCTGCTATCGACCAAGCTACAAATAATTATGACTATGATGTTGCTGATTATTTTAAATCAATGTATCCAGAGTTACAACAAATGTTTGGCGAATGGCAATTTAATCTAAATTTTGAACCAAACACTGATGGGCTACAAGATAAAATATCTTCTGCACTAGATTCTATTGATGGTATATCTGATGGTATCACATCTTTCTCCGTGGAAGATATTGAAAACTTTAATCCAAATATTGCAACGCAGGAACAAATTAATGCTTATGGAGAATTAACAAATGTAGCTGAAACATATGGTCTTACAGTTAAACAATTAATCTTTCTGTTAGAAACAATGGGATTAATTCAGTCAGAAAGCTATCAGCAATTAGTAAATACATTTGGACAAGAAAATGTAAATAAACTATCTTCAGAAGATTTGGAAATTGCCTATACCATTGAAAATGCCGGTAATATGACATTTGAACAGTTACAGGATGAAATACGCAAAACTAATGAAACTGATATTTTATCATTCTCCGACCGTTTCCAATCACTCTGGGACTCTGAAGCTTTCTCCGACACAAGGAAAGAATTGCAAAAACTATCCAAAGAAGCAGGAATTGCAGAAGATGACCTCTACTCACTTGCCAGGGAAAATGAAGAACTTGCATCCCTCTTAACAAAATCCGGCATATCCGCACAGTTCGCCGCCGCATGTTTTAACCAGGTATGCAATGGCGCAGACGGTTTTTCCGCAATCACAGAGGATGCCCTTGCACTTGACCAGGTATTACACGGCATGGATGAAAGTCTGCAAAGTGCAGCGGCATCCAAATCTGCATATGACAAGGCCATGGAGCAGGATGATTACAATGCAGAGTTTGAAAATTACCAGGAAGCATACAAATCCGCAATGGAGATGTTTAAAAACGGCGATTACGGAAAACATTTCCGCTCCACAATGGAATATCTCTTAGGGGATAAATCCTATACCATGGGCATTGATGAAATGTATGATGCGGTGAAAAAATTAGGAAATGTCTTTGGTGAGGATGCGACAAATGGTCTGGAATTTCTGGACAAATTGTATGAAAAGAAGGATGTCCT
>NZ_RAZG01000202.1 GCF_003612565.1 Roseburia sp. 1XD42-69
AAGCAATTTGGTAATATGTCAAGAGGAAAATGAAAAAGATTTTCATGGAAAAGGGTAACCTTAATAGACCTACGGTCTGAAAAGAACGTAAGTTTGATATATGGTATGGATTACCTACTCTTTTCCGGAGAGTAGAGTTGGCCCTTGTCCAGCAGACCGAAGAGCAGACGTATAAATTTACGGGAAGTCAACGCGAGTGCTCGTTTATGCTGATGGTTTCTTGTCTCAGCATATTTCTTGTCATAGAAGGCTTTGTATTCAGGACAGTGTCTTATGACACTTCCGGCAGCTTCTATGATGTAGTAGCGCAGATATCTGTTGCCAGCCTTGCTCATGTGTCTGTCTTCGGCTACGAAGTCGCCAGAGTCATTATCGTTCCAAACGATACCACAGTATTTTGCGAGGGCATTGGCATTAGGAAAAGCCTTAATGGAGCCCATTTCGGCTAAGATACCGGCTGAATAAACTTTACCGATTCCGGGAATGGAATTCAGTACCGTGTACTCGTCAGGGTTTAGTCCCTGAACTGTTTGAAGGATTGCTTTATCAATCGCTTTGAGTTCCCTTGCGAAGGAACTGATACAGTTAAATGAAGAAGCGATTGAGATAGTAAGCGGCTCATAGAGGCATTTATCAAGCCGGTATGAGTTGCGGGCTGCAGCCTGTAAGATTTTTGCTGTTTCTTCCGGATCAGCAATACGGCCTTTGCTCTTAGAGTTAATAAAAGCGACGAGGTCTTCTACTGATGAGTTTACGATATCTTCATTCGTTGTGTACTCAGTAAGAACGGCTTCAGCTGTGGCGCCATATTTGTTTGCGAATGGATGTTGTCCATCACGAAGCAATGCGTATTCACTGAACTTGAGATAAATGTTGTTAAGCATGTAAGTCTTTTCCCTTGCGATACATTCAGTGATGTGCATACGGTGTCTGGTAAGACGCTGCAGGGCAAGGTATTGGGAACCGCGCCATGGTTTGACCGCAATACGTCCTACACGGGCAAAATCAGCGATCACATAGGAATCTATGCCATCATTCTTTCCGATGTCATTGAAGGACTTCTTGTAGTTCTTGACTTCCTTTGGATTGAGACAGTAAACCCTGACAGAGAATGGCGCAAGCAGGCCACTGGCAGCAAGATAATTAGCCAGATGGACACCATAGAAACCAGTGGATTCCATACCGATAACAACGTATTTGAACTGATGGTTATATTCTAACACATCAGAAATCATCTGTTCCATAAGGGCTGCACCTTCCCGGGTGTTTTCTACAGGTTTCATCTTGATGTAGAACTTCTCATTGAAATCAAGTGCAGAAATAACATGAATACGGGATGCAATGTCAATCCCAACAAACAGTGTTGAGAGGCAATCAATAGGTTCTTTCACGGATCATCACCACCTTTCAATAAAAATGAAGAAGAGTAATCATGGCTTGTCCCAGATCACTACGCCGCCCTAAACCTCGCGTTATGAGCATTGCCCGGCAGAAATACCCTGCTGGTGGCTAGATGCCGGGATGCAGCATTTG
>NZ_RAZG01000203.1 GCF_003612565.1 Roseburia sp. 1XD42-69
GGAGAGATACATGAAATTCAACGGTAAACGATATATAACATCACATTAGAATCTTTCGTGAAACAACCCTAGCCGCCAGAATAAATCTCTTGAAACTCTGCACAGACTGTGGTATATTGAACATAAGGAAGGACACCTGCTGGTAACAGGTGCCCTACATGGAGCCCCACTCCAAAGGTGGAGTTTCCCGAGGTGGATCTTACCTCTCAGTGAGAGGCGCCCATCCTGGTGTGAACAGGGTGGGCATTATTTTTTTCGCTTGTTATCCTTGTCTCTGTCGAGAAAGGCAAGCAACGCTATAACAAAGCTGCCAAAGGCAATCAGCAAGCCGATTATTCCTATAAATATCAAAATGATATCCGCAGCGGTCATTGGCGCCACCTCCCTTCCTATGTAATCCGGCAAGCCGGTCATTGGCCCGGGAGGCTACCACCCCTGTCATGGGTTCCATACTGGAATACTACCACAGTTCGACAGGAATTTCAATCCTATTCTCTCTTCGTGGAATATGTGGAAAGTGGTTCAAAATCAATCTCAAAACAATCTCACGGATGAAAAAGAAAGACCGGAAAGCATTGTTTTTACGCACTTTCCAGTCCAAATGTCCGTTATTCGAACTCGACTTTTCCTAACTAATTTTGCTTAGGTTTTATTCTCTGTCGAGTATGTAAATCTTTTGATTATTTGATATATCGATGTTATCCTGCCTATATGGGCTAATGTTATCATTTTGTTATCGCTGTTGATAACACTGGCTCTGTAACTGCGGATAATAGCTATATGCTATGGCTTAGATTATAAGCGATTTTGTTAAGAAATGCAATAGTCAAAGACCACTACTTTATCATAATTTGCAAATCATTATGTATTCTTCTTTGTTCTCGTCAACCACTTCAAATCCTGCTTTTCTATACATTTTGACTGCATAATTCGCTTTCTGCACAGATAGAGATGTCTGCTTATATCCTTTCACTTTTAAAAGTTGCAACATAGCTCCCATAAGTGCTGTACCAATACCCAAATTTCTGTATTCCTCATACAGTGATATGGAAAATGAGGGCGTTTTGTCATCAATATGCCCGTAATCGTTCATAATACGCACCCATACTGCACCCACAATCTTCTCTTTTGTTTCCACAACCAAGCACCAATCGTCTGCTTTTCCAAAATCTTTAATATATGCTTGTAACTCTGGCTGTTTAAAAATAGATTTTGGCGGCTTATCCATGCCCTCTGGAATAAAAATTGCTTCATACAAAAAATCAGATAATATTGGATATTCATTTTTTCTAATTTCCCGAATTTTAATAATCCATATCTTTTTAAAACCTCATTATTCCTAAATCACATCTCTATTTCTTATAATCAATAATTTATTATCTCCCTTTTGGAACTCATATTCTGTCTTAACAATTTCCACATTATAATCCCTTTGGAAGTAATCTATTACGTTTTTAATTAGTGTCTGCTGATTAACCTACACAAGCAGGTAACCAGCCCTCCCTATAGTTTAAAATGTCCAGCAGATAA
>NZ_RAZG01000204.1 GCF_003612565.1 Roseburia sp. 1XD42-69
GTAATTTATTTTTCTGTTCCATAGCAGCTTTCTTTAGTACTTTAAATCATTTTCAACCATGAAATAACCTCCTCAATTTCAGAGGATTCGATTTGTAAAAAATATATCTGTCTAATTGATCAGAAGAAACCAGACGGCTTCTTCCAAAAATTGACAGATGATAAGATACAGAAGGGACAGAAATGGGTAACTGCTTAGCAATCTTACCTACGAGTCTGCTCCTATTTTTCAAGTAATACTAATTTTACGTTTGTTCTTATCTTCCAAAACCTTGAATTTTAAATCTAAAAAGCCGTCTTTTTCTGTAACTCTATACATATAATTGCATTTGACAAACCTTATGGTATATTGCCAGAGTCGCCAGTAGTATCAGACAAGTAATACCAAGCATGATTATCATTTGGTAATGCGGGAATATAATGCAAAGATACAATGGAGTTAAACTGCTTGCCATTCCACCTCCAACCGTAGCCAAAACTGAAATTGCCCCACCTTTCACCGCATAATACTCACTTGTCCAATCATACTTAGGAAACTTGATATTCAGATAAATACCAAGAACCGAAATGAAAAAAGCATATACCGTAGGAATAAGAAACATCAGTACGGTCTGCATCAAGGAGTATGGAATCACAATTCTTATTAGAATTGCACTGACATATAAGACAGGGAGTATCACTGTTAAATTTACCGCAATTTTAGAATTGTAAACTGTCCTTGCCTGTGTTGGAACGGAACACATAATCCATCGGTTTTTTCCCTCTAAAGACAAGGATGCTGCTGTAGTGGAAGTCATGCTCACAAAAATAGCCAGTGCAATTGGCATGATATTTTGAATGACAATCATAATTCCCATCACTTCTACTTGCTGCCGTAAAGTGGACGGCATAAAAAATACTGCCATAACTGCCACAACGAAAAGCAGGACAATTCCAATACATGAATTTAGGGCATAAATCGTACATGAACTTAATCGGTGAAGCTCCTTTTTATACAATGCCATAAACGGCGATGAAGATTTTAATGCTCCCATTTTATAATCTTTTTTTGCATAATGTGAGAATACCGCCGTATTCAACGTTTTATAATAATGGGAAACAATCGCTATGAAGGCAATGCCTGATAGCAGGGAAACAGCGGCAAAGATGACAAAACCCACCCAATCATTATGCAATAAAGCATTTGTAAAAAGAATAGCAGGCGGATAAAATTTGTTTACCGTTTCTGCTATTGCCACGCCTAAATTGGTTATCTGCGCCTCATCCATTGATTGCGTTTTTGTAGAAGCGAGTACAATCATCAATACGGCAGCCGTACTCAAAACCAACGAATAAATATTTTTATGTTTGGAGCGTGATGAAACTGCAACAATTAAAACACCTAATGATAATGAAATTATCATAGGAATAATCGGCGTCAGAAATAATGCCCCCACTAAGAAAAGGTAGCTGCAAATCGGCGGGTGTTCATACAAGATATAAATAATGCTTGACGGCAACATGGATATAAAGCCAATTATCAGATTGA
>NZ_RAZG01000205.1 GCF_003612565.1 Roseburia sp. 1XD42-69
GCGTCACATTAAATGACGCTGTTTCTGTCTGAAAAGACATACACCCGGAAGATTATATAAAACGGAATTATCACTTTATTTGAAACTTCAAAATCCCCCACGCACATTAAATGAGTGAGGGATTTCGGATCAGCCAAGTTCGCAGTCGTTGACTGCCTGCATTGCAATGTCGGCGGTAATGATTTCTGATTTGCTGCTGTCGCCAATGAGCAGTCCGGTATTGCACAGCTTATTGATGATACGCGGTGTTCCGTCAGCAGCGTTCAGGATTGCTTCCACGGCAGCTTCATGGAAAACAGTCTGGTTACAGCCTGCGCCTTTTAACTTTTCGTGGATATAGGAGCGTCCTTCCTCTTTAGACAGCCCTTCCAGGTTATAATTCATGACGAGCCGCTGGTAAAGCGGCTCATGGATCGCCAGCCGTAAGGTGGCATTCAGTTTAGGAAGCCCGGCAAGGAGAACGGCGGCCCTGTCCCTGGAATCCATTTCAAAGTTAAACAGGATTTTCAGGTCGTTTAAGATGGCATTGTTGATGTAGTTGGCTTCGTCAATGATAATGACAGGGGTCTTTCGCTTCTCAAGGGAAAGGCGGGCGATTTCTTCCTGAATTGTCCTGAAATTATCGGGTTTGCGGAAGGAAGGCTGAGCGCCCAGCTCCTGGGCCAGATTTCGGTAAAAATCGTTTGCCGTCAGTGTGGAAAGACTGGTATAGATTACCTTGTACAGGGAAGGATTCAGTCCTGCGGCCCATGTGCGGATGACGGTTGTCTTGCCGCACCCTGCAGCGCCGGTCAGAAGGCCGAACCCCTTTGTTTTAGCCAGATAATCCAGCCGGAAAAGCGTTTCCCTGCGCTCGCTGGTATCCACTAAGATTTCTTTGGAATTCTTTAAAAACGGATTGAATTCCAGACCGTACCTTGTAAAATATTCCATCATTCCTGTTCTCCTCTGCATAAATGTATTTTTTTGCGTTTGGCAAACGCATTTTCCGTTTTATTTAAAAGGCGTATGGGTGTGAGCGTCTTGTCCGCTTCCACAACGAAGATATTTTTTAAATCAGGGGAATAGCGGAGCCTTATACGCTGTTTTGCGAAGCGGCAGTCCACTTCATACTCCACCTGGCCGATTACGATAACGCTGTCAGCAGAGACCCTGCGCTCGATTTCCAGAAGGAAATATTTATCAAGATCATCTTCGGGAAGCCGGTGGAAGCAATCAGGCTCAGAGAAAAAACGTTCCTGCGGTGATTTCCCCTTCAACGAGGAATGGGGAGCCTGATTGTAGGAATTCACGTAAGCAAGCAGGTTTCTGCGCAGCTCATCTAAAGAATGGAAATCCCGGATATCAAGGGAAGCCATCCACTGGTCTTTCATGGTACGGAACCAACGCTCGATTTTCGCTTTCTGTGTAGGAGTATAAGGCTGGTCATAATGCAGCACGGAGCCGATTCTTGCCGCCAGCAGTTCCATTTGTTTATTGCGGTAGGATTTCCCATTGTCAAAGTTAAACAT
>NZ_RAZG01000206.1 GCF_003612565.1 Roseburia sp. 1XD42-69
TCTGTTGTCTAATTTTAGAAATTTATTAACCAAGTAGTCTTGATTGACTACACCATTATTATACTAGGAGGTGGAGGAAAAGGAAGGGGTTTATGTTAAAAATTGTAGCAGTAAATATAAAGGTCAATCATATAATGGGACAAGAAACCCAGATGCAGATTTTATTAATGGAAAAGGGAAAAGTACATTAAATAAACATGCAAATAAGCATGGGTATTTATCTCCTGAGGAATATTTAAGAGATGCAAGAAATTTTCTGGAAAAACAACCTACTTCAACTACAGAATCGTTTGTATCAAATGAAGGAACATATTTTAGGTATGATACTTCGACGAATGAATTTGGCATAGTTAATGAATATGGCGGAATATCCACATATTTTGAACCTGAAGATGGACTAACTTATTGGTTAGAGCAAATTGAACTTTATGCACCAAAATAAATTTAAAAAGGAGATAGGTTTGACCATATCACACATGAAGTTCTGTATCGTGTCAGTCTTATAAAAGAGTTGTATCATAAGGGAAACAAATTAGAAGGAGAAAAGCAGGACGGAGTTTGCAATCCTATTAGTGTTTTTGGCAGAAAGGTGGTTTATAGATATGAGAAGATGTCCATGTTGTGGCTATTTAACAATTGATGATTCAGAAAAGGTAATTTCTGATATTTGTGAGGTATGTTTTTGGCAGTATGATGAAGTTTCTCAAAAAAGACCGAATGATATTATAGGAGCCAATAAAGTATCTTTAGATACAGCAAAAAAAAATTATCAATTATTTGGCGCTGTTGAGCAACGTTTCGTTGATATGGTTCGTTTGCCATATAAAGATGAAATATAAATTATTATTAACATGAAAAGCTGTGAAAACAGAAGCGGAAGAATACGGATCTGGCATCGGGGTGAAAACCGCCTATACGAATATTATAACAACCGGAGTGGATATCCTCCCATAGATGACAATTTGACCAGTAAAAAAGCTGAAGAACGGGTGGTTTTATGGGTCCATCTTATTCAGTCTAGGTCTTAGCTGGCGCAGGCGGGGAAACGGCCCTGTGCCGGAAATAATAGTTAGTGATGTAGGGATGCCTGCGTTGTTTTCGGCATCTTTGCCGGATGGATTGTTTGGAGAGAAAAAAGAGCAGGAGGAAAAGAAAGGGGTTTATATTGAAAATTTTTATAAAAATATTTGATAGATGCGGAAGTTTTTGAGGGGACATATAATAGTGGACATGGTAGAAATGCTGGAATACGTCAAATTATAGTACGTTATAATGGAAAACAACTAATCATTAACAAAGAATCTGGTCAAATTGTAGATTTTTATAAAGGAACAAGTTTAGAAAGTTTTATAAGAATAGAGAGGATTCAATAATTAATGAAAATTTTAGACGGAAAAATCATGCCAGGAGAAGGAATAGATAAATTCAAGTTAGGGGTTCATGTGAAAAATATTATTCAGTGGTTAAATGATGAGTATGTGATACAAGAAAGGGATGATGG
>NZ_RAZG01000207.1 GCF_003612565.1 Roseburia sp. 1XD42-69
GAGACTGTTTCATATTTTGTGTAAACTCAAAAAACTGACATAAGATCTATTGAATAGTTACAAGTGGGCAGATCCGGGTTTTCTGGTTCTGCCCTTGTCTGTATTATACAGGGGATTTTTCCCCTGTCAATGCAGCTTCTTAAAAATTCCTTTACAGGTTCCTGCCAGATAAGCGTTCCTCAAAATAAATCTCCAGCTGGGAATGGATCTGACCCCAGTCCTGGCGGTGGCCTGTCCATTTTTTCGTGATGTCCATCATTGCCAGGTACAGCATTTTTAAAAGGCTGTCGTCAGTCGGGAACACAGTTTTGGATTTGGTTACTTTCCGCAGCTGGCGGTTGAACCCTTCGATCGTATTCGTCGTGTAAATCAGTCGCCTGACCGCTTCGGGATACTTGAAATAAGTGGACAGGGTAGCCCAGCTGTCGTGCCAGGATTTGTAGATTTTCGGGTATTTGGCGTCCCATTTGTCTTTGAACAGCTCCAGCTCACTCAAGGCGGTTTCCTCTGTCGGGGCGGCATATACGCGCTTTAAATCCGCCATCAGCTTTTTGATGTCCTTATAGGAGACGAATTTTGTGGAATTTCTAATTTGATGGATAATGCACTGCTGGATTTCTGCCTGCGGGTAAACAGCCCCTATCGCCTGCGGAAAACCGGACAGTCCGTCTACGCAGGCAATCAGTATATCTTCCACGCCGCGGTTCTTCAGGCCGTTCATGATGGAAAGCCAGAATTTAGCGCTTTCATTTTCTCCAACATACATTCCAAGGACATCCTTTTTCCCGTTCATGTCAATGCCGAGTGCAATGTAGACAGCCCGTTTTACAATACGCCCCTCGCTGCGTACATGGTAATGTATGGCATCCATGAATACTACGGCATAGACTTCTTCCAGGGGACGCTCCTGCCATTCCCTGACGATAGGAAGTATTTTGTCCGTAATCCGGCTGATCGTGCTGTCGGATATGTCCATGTCATAGAGTTCCTTCATGTGGGATTCGATATCGCCGGTTGTCATGCCCTTTGCATACATGGAAAGTATTTTTTCCTCCATGTCCTGCGTCACGGTATTCTGGTATTTTTTAATGAGCTGCGGCTCATACTCGCCGTTACGGTCGCGCGGGATTGCAACATCTATGTCGCCATAGCTGGTATGCATGGTCTTTTTCGAATGCCCGTTGCGGCTGTTGTCAGTATCCTTATTCCGGTAATCATACTTTGAGTATCCGAGTTCCTCATCCAGCTCTTCATCCAACACATCTTCCAGGATCACAGACATCATGTCACGCATAATGGCATTCACATCGGTTCCATTTTTGATGATGATGTCATTTTCTTTGAGATAGCTGCGCATCATTTCCCTCATTGCCGCTTTTTGCGGACTTTCATTTTTTCTTGCCATAATAAAACCTCCAAACTGAGTAATTCTATCTTACATCAGTTTGGAGGTTTACACAAACTTTGGGATAGTCCCT
>NZ_RAZG01000208.1 GCF_003612565.1 Roseburia sp. 1XD42-69
ACACCACTTTACAACTTTTTGAAAAATAAAATAACGCACAAGACACTTTCTCATGTATAATAAGTTTGCACATCAAACTATACGAAAGAGAGTGATCTTGTACGTCAGACTTATTATACAACGAAAATAATCTAATTGGTAGACTGTACCGTTATTTTTATATTTATTTTAAAACTTTTTCCGCACCCACTATTGAAACCCTGTTTCTGCTGGTATTATCTATACTTGCTATGGAGTCAGCGGCCTCCATCCGTTCATTGTACAGACATTTTTTGGCGGGGATTACGAAAAAATCCCTGAATGCATTTTATTACGCATGTTCTTATGCAAAGGCAGATTATTCCAGATTCATGAATACCACTGCGGGCATGGCTCTGAATCTCATACCGGAAAAACTACAGTCACAGCCTGTGTTTCTGTGCATTGATGACACAATGGTTTCGAAATTTGGCAAAAAATTCGAGGATGTTTCAAAGCTTTTTGACCATGCCGCGCATCATGGTTCAAACTATCTGAACGGACACTGCTTCGTAAGTGTAATGGTCTGTGTCCCGGTATGGAACAAAGGCAGGATCCACTATCTTTGCGTTCCGCTTGGATACCGCATGTGGCAGAAAAAGGAATCCAAGCTGGAACTGGCTGCATCCATGATACGGCATGTAATGCCTGTATTCCATGAAAAGAAAAATGTCATCATCCTCTGCGATAGCTGGTATGTAAAGAAGAACCTTGTTTCCATCGTGGATGAGTATGAAAATCTGGATCTTATAGGGAATGCAAGATCCGACTCCGTTATTTATGACCTGCCGCCGCAGCGCACGGGGAAACGGGGACGGCCTGCATCGCATGGAAAAAGGCTTTCTATCCATGATGATTTTACGCTGTCTGATGAAAAAATCGGTGATTACTATATGGCCGTGCGCCATGTCCTTACGAACATTTTTGGAAAAAGGACAGTCCTGGCATATGTCACATCCGCTGATAAAGCAGCGGGCGGCAGGCGTTTGTTTTTCAGCACAGTTTTCCCGCAACAGCTGCAGATCTTCTGCGCATGGCAGGAGAAATCCCCGCTAAACCAGACAGGGAGCAGCCGGATGCAGTTTATTCCCCTGATGCTGTATGCATTTCGATGGCCGATAGAAGTTAGTTACTACGAACAGAAAACTTTCTGGTCACTGTGCAGTTACATGGTCCGCAGCCGCAGAGGGATTGAAATGCTGGTCAATCTGATTAACATTTCATACTGTGCGATGAAGCTGCTGCCATACCAGGATGAGGCGTTTTTTAAATATCAGACAGAAAGCGTGCAGGAGTTTCGGTTTGCTCTAAGCGAACAGATTCGCCAGCAGGTATTTTATGCCATTTTCGTAGAAAAAGTCGAAACCAGTATAAAATCAAATGCCCTAATAAATGCCTTAAAACAGCTAATTAAGAAACAGGGGCATCATTTATAAAGTTGTAAAGTAGTGTA
>NZ_RAZG01000209.1 GCF_003612565.1 Roseburia sp. 1XD42-69
AACAGTGGGCAGTTACCCAGGAAAAAGGAAGGGAGCTTATCTGTACCGCAGACGGCCAGATGCTTACCCCTTTAGGCAAAGGCGACAAGGTATTTACGAAGGAAATGTCTGACAACCTGTGGGGGCTTTCACAGACAAGCCTTGAGGAATTAGAGAATATATGGAATAAGAAATTAACGTATGGAGGTTTGAATAAGACATTGACCCATGAAGAAATAACAAAGACGTGGGGGGATGTGGAACCTATCGTTAATCCAACACAGATCACAAGAAATCTGGAAAACCATGTAAATGTCCAGGTAGGCGATATCAACATGCACGGCGTAAATGACCCGGAAGCGTTTGGACAGCAGATGAGGGATGAATTTTGCAGAGACGGAAAAACCACAAGATGTATGGTGGAGGTTGTAGGTTCTAAATTTACAGGCAAAGGCATTGGGAGTGCAAGATTATACAGGTAATATTTTATGGGAGGGTGCATGACGCACTCTCCATTTATAAGGAGGAATAATGTTTAATTTATTAGAGAAAAGAAATAAGAGTTTAAAAAGAATCAATGAAGCTTTAAGAAAAGAAAATGAAGCATTAAAACAGGAGTTGTCCTTATATGATTTGGATAAATTGAATGAGCAGTTGGAATTATCAAATAATATGTATGAAGAATATAAGAAACTGATTGATGAATTACGTGATATGAAGATGAAATATAAGATTTTGATCTGTGATATTAGAAAAGAAAGTATTTAGCAGAAAATAGTACAGTTATATTTATAAGGAGAAATCAATTTATATGAAAAAAGAAGAAATAGACCAGCTTATATCAGAAAGTTTTGAGAGAGCAAATGTTAAAGAATTTTGGGATATGTATATTGAGAATATCAAATGTTTAGAGGATGAGACGCAAAAAAACCAGGTCAAAATTGATACTTTTTCTATCTTGTTTGCTGCATGTATTATAACAGCACAAAGAACCTGCATGGATATGATGCGTGAGATTTTGTACACACTTTGTTGTGGAGAATAGTAAAAATAAGGCATTGCTGAAATTTAGCAGTGCCTTTTCTAAATAAATTTAATATATTTGGAGGATGATTTTTGTTGAGCAGTAAGAAAATAGAAGTGCCGATTTGGGAGAAGTCAAATTTAACAGTAGAAGAAACTGCTGCATATTCGGGAATTGGGATTAATAAAATCAGGGAAATGTCAAATAAAGATAATTGTCCCTTTGTTTTGTGGGTAGGAAATAAACGAATGATTAAGAGAAAAGCATTTGATACTTATATAGAATCCTGTTATTCAATCTAAAATAGAAAATACATTAGCAATTTCAGCTTTGGTATGGTAGTATATTTCTATCATATTAAGGCTCTTTTCAGTCAGGAAGCAATTTGGTAATATGTCAAGAGGAAAATGAAAAAGATTTTCATGGAAAAGGGTAACCTTAATAGACCT
>NZ_RAZG01000210.1 GCF_003612565.1 Roseburia sp. 1XD42-69
GGGAGTGTAATATAAAGTGTGTAAGTTACCGGTAACAAAAACTTACGCACTTTATTTTTATGATAAAGTGCGGTACATTAAAAGAAAGGAATCGAAAGGATTATGAGTAACGCACTTATGGCACCACGTAAAAACAAAAGAAGCGAAGCCAGCAAAGCTATCGCACAGGCAATTATCGACCAGTACCAGCCTGCATCCGCTGAGGATATGCAGGACGCATTAAGGGATATCTTCGGCCCCATGTTTGAAGCAATGCTCCAAGGGGAAATGAACAGCCACCTTGGCTATGAGACAAATGATCACGGCTATAAAGAAACCAGTAACCGCAGAAATGGATATACCCATAAAAGTTTAAAGACCACAATGGGAGAAGTTGAGATCGACACGCCCCGTGACCGGGATGGATCTTTCGCCCCGCAGCTCATACCCAAACGTTCAAAGGATGTCAGTGGGATTGAAGATAAAGTATTGTCTATGTATGCGAGGGGAATGAGCCAGCGTGATATAGCGGATACGATCGAAGATATCTATGGATTTGAGATATCCCACGAAACGATCTCCAATATCACGGATCAAGTAATAGAAACAGCAAACGAATGGCAGAACCGTCCCCTTAAGAAGTTTTATGCATTCCTCTTTGTGGACTGCCTGTATGTAAACATACGAAAAGATATGGAAACAAAAAGCTGTGCGGTATATGTGGTCTTAGGATATGATATAAATGGGGTCAAGGATATCCTTGGCATCTGGATCGGGGAGGCAGAGGGAAAGCATTACTGGATGCAGATATTTGACGAGATCAAAAACCGTGGTGTGGAAGACATCCTTTTTATCAGCATGGATGGCGTGTCGGGACTGGAGGAAGGGGCAAGATCCATTTTTAAGGATGTGACTGTACAGAGGTGCATCGTGCACCTGATCCGAAATTCTGTCAGATACATACCCTCCAAAGACTACAAGGCATTTACCGCCCAGCTCAAAAAGGTGTACGGAGCGGCCAGCCTGAAAGCGGCAGAGGCGGAGTTTGAACGGTTCAGACAGGCATGGAGCCAGTATCCGGGTGCAGTAGATGTATGGAACCGCAACTGGACGCATGTGGAACAGCTGTATAATTACGGGAGTGCCATACGAAAAGTAATGTATACCACAAACGCCATAGAATCAGTCAATTCCAGTTTCAGGAAGGTGACAAAGAAAGGCTCTTTTCCCAGCGAAGACGCTGTCCGGAAAGCCTTATATCTGAGGATCACAGAACTGTATAAGAAATGGAACGGCCGTCCGGTGTCAAACTGGGCACTGGTTAGAAATCAGCTTTCGATGGATGATAAGATCCAGAAACGCATACTGAGATACGAAAATTTCTAAAAAGTGGGAGGCACTTGTACATGAGCAGATACTACGATTATTTTCAGAAGCAGGAACATACTTCAGAAGAGGTGACTATTGAT
>NZ_RAZG01000211.1 GCF_003612565.1 Roseburia sp. 1XD42-69
TTTGGTGTGTCAGCGGCAACAGACGGGATGGTGGAAAGCGACAGGGAGACCGGGAATGACAGGAGCTGGGGTGATTTTGCGTTAGGTTTGGCAGCCCCCGTGGCAGGGCTGGCGGCGGGGATGGATGCAGCGGCAGTCATAGGCCCGTCTGCCTTTACAACGACAGTAGTGCCTGCTATCATAACTGGCGGGGGGATACGGGCTTGCCGGTGCGACGGCGTTATATGTAGAAAACGATATCCGTGCAAGGAACGGAGGGTATAACCTCCTGCCGGATAAGGTGTTTGAGAACAATACGGACAGGTATGAAGAATGCGGCATGATATTGATGCTTGGGAATAATGTCTATATGGAGTACGGGGCAATGAACATGAACCGTATGCCGGGAGGGGACAGTAAGCAGTCGTTGGGCAATAACCAGTCCGTTCAAAAATTGAAAGCCCAAAATAGTTCGTCTGGAAATGGCGGAGGGAATACAGGAAGTGGTGGTGGAACATCATCAAGTGGAAGTGGTGGACAATTACAAGTAGGGGTTCAATTTGGAACAAAAAGTGAGCCCCATTATGAGAAGACAAACGGAAAATGCGAGAGTACGGCAGATTTTATGGTTGATATTGAAAATGTAAACGGCAAATTTTATACTGATAAAGATACAATAGATAAAATAGGTCGGATTGAAGCAAGGGGAGAGGATTTTTCTCTTTTGTATAAAAAAATAATGAGTTCCCGTCCATCTTCTGAAGGAGGAACCTCTATTGTATATAAATATAGTGATGAATTGAGAACAAAATATTTGATTCACGAAGTTACAGATGCCAGAGGATATATTATTCATAGGGACTTTGATGCTGTAAGAATTTCTTCGGAACAATTGATAAACAAGAGACATTAATTAGAAGGAGATTAAAATGTATCGTAATGAAATTAGAAAAGTAATAGAAAAAGTATTAAAAGGCGATATAAATAAACATATATTAATGGAATATTTAATTAATAATTTTGATTGTGAAAAAATATATGATTCAAATGAGGAAGTGGTAACAGATGCTTTTTTTGCTTTAAAACATTATGCTAGTGGAGAAGAAGATGTTGGTGAGGACGAGTGGCTATATTTCCTAGAGTGCTTAACAGGAAGACGTGAATACAATATGGAAGAAAAAATGAGTATCATTACTGAATCTCTTATCAGTAGGATTAAACCATAGTATTACTATCAGGCATTGATAGAATTTTTGAGATTCATAAGATTTACTATTTTATAATATTGCGTAGATTACAGGAGGTTTCCACGGCGCACCCTTACCCCTGGGTGCCGGATACGGGAAGCTTTTGGAAAGTCCCCCTTCGCTTTGCTCCGGCGGAAAAGTGTACTGTATGCCGGAAACCGGCACGAAGGTGTCTTTGTATTTCCCGGATGAGGATGAGCGGAATGCCATAGCCGTC
>NZ_RAZG01000020.1 GCF_003612565.1 Roseburia sp. 1XD42-69
TTTTTTAGGTCGATAGTCTGTAAAACGCTCATATTCAAAACTCCTTTCAAGGCTTCCTGCCTGTTGATAAGGGTATTATAAAACCCAAATGTCCGCGAAATGTTACAGCAGCCAAAAAATTTCATTGAAAATAGGTATAAAATATTACAACGCTCGGACATTTCAAAATAATTTACGGCGGGCAGCCGGAAATGGCCGTCCGCTGCGTTCTATTTTGTCGGCAGCATAATAGAAAATTCCGAACCCTTGCCCAGCTCCGAAACCACTTTGATATAGCCGCCCTGCCGCGTTACGATCTCGCGGGCCAGATATAGGCCAATGCCCACGCCCTGCTGTTCGTGTACTTCTTCCTCACGATAGAAGCGCCGGAAGATGGCGGCCTGATTGCTTTCGGAAATGCCCTTGCCGGTGTCGGCAACTTTGATCTCCACATACATTTCCCACAGTACCACTGACACAGCGATTTTCCCGCCTGCCGGGGTGTACTTCACCGCATTGTCCAGCAGGTTAAAAAGGGCTTGGGAATAATGTCTATATGGAGTACGGGGCAATGAACATGAACCGTATGCCGGGAGGGGACAGTAAGGAGTCGTTTGGCAATAACCAGTCCGTTCAAAAGTTGAAAGACCAGAATAGTATGTCTGGAACCATTGGAGGGAATGCAGGAAGTCCAGTTTCAATAACGGAAAAAACTTTAGATATGGCATTGGATCCTGAAACTTATGCATACGTTATAGCTAAAAAATATGGTATAAATTTAAGAGGGTCAGGACAAAACATAACTATTAAATACAATCCCAATATACGTCCGGGAATATATGGGAGAACCTTGGGAGTCAATCCTTATGTTATAGAAATTGGTCCAGATGCGTTAATGAGTGAAACAGAGTTGGCAAATACAATTGCACATGAACTAAATCATGCACGTGATTTTATTAAAGGTGGTCATGCAACGGAGCCACCGGCTTATAGTGCCGGTAATGCGCTATCTGATTATATTAATGGAGGAAGATAGATGTGGATAGATAATGATGATAGAATAATGGAAATATTAGATTATATTGAAAAACCAAGTAAAGAATGTTTTCCTGTAACTTGCCCTATTTGTGGAAAAAGAGAGGGGCACTTATATTTTCATAGGTATATGCAAGGTAATGCTCGTGGGGGCATGTGGACTTGGTGTAGTGCATGTCGTCATAGTGCTCATGCTACATATCGTGTGCCGAAATTTTGGGAAAACTTAAAGGATATAAATTTTGCAAAACTGGCAAGCCATCCTGATTATTTAGAAGAGAAAAAAAATTGTATTGATGAGTGGAATAATAAGTTGATATTTAAAAGGTAGTGCAGAATGCGACACTATGAAAAAAGTCTGTAAATGCAGATCTTCTATGGTAATAATGGAAAAGGAAGGGACGGGTGTAACCGCTGTGTTGGCGGTTTTGGGTGGGGCTGTCGTACTAAGCAATTCGTGCGCAGCTCCTTTTTTGTGTAAAAAAAATACAGCCGGACTTCTTTTGATAAATCCATCCTGTCCAGTTCGCCGGAGTATACGTCAGACTTTCGGAGAATCGTCTGATATTCCCCGTCACCGATAACGATACCGTTCATGACACCGTTCATGCGTGTGTCCATGAGCTGGTATAATGCAGAGTCTTTCTCCAATCCTTCCTTCCGTGGTGTCGTAACTTACCTTTGTTTTGGCGGGTTAGCAAGTGGAAAAAGAAATTATAAAAAATTCATGTTTGTCAATGCGATTGAAGAATCTGCCAAGAACCGTCCTGTCCGTACTCCAGTAAATGTAAAGTTTATTGAAACTGAGGATGAACTGAGAGAATTTATGAGATTCAGGGAACAGAAAGCAAGGGAGAAATTAAATGCCAGTAATGAATAAATTTTTTGCAATCAATATCCGCAAGTATTTGGCATAAGGAGATGACCAAGAAGCCGGGGAGCCTGCGCTTGTTAAGCTGCTCTGATGCGGCTGCGCTGCGCTGGAAAGTATGGATTTTGTCGGCAGAAGCGTAATTTGTCGAATCGCAGATTGGGCGGGATAAATGGGGTAAAAGTCATTGAACCCTAACGGCGGCACAGGCGGCAATCTTGAATTGATGCCATAGAGTACATAGATGATAATCTTGGTAATATGCTGTTTTTTACGATATAAAAAGTGAAAGCCGGAGAAGGTGGATTGTATAAAATGAATAAATCATTTTCCGTTGCAAATCTATAACTATATTCCAGAAGAAATCCGTGCTAAGGTCAATATAAAAAAGCATGGAGGTTTCAAATGAAAGATTTAAAAAAGCAAATTGGCACACGTATCAGAAATCGGAGAATACAAATGCATTTTACCCAGGAAAGGCTTGCAGAGCTGGCAAATGTGACGCCCCAGACCATTTCCAGCGCTGAGCGTGGGACAAAAGAATTGCGTATCGTAAACTTTTATCAAATCTGCATCGCCCTGGAGGTGAGTTCAGAGTATCTGCTATTTGGGAAAAACGTATCATCAAATAAATGTTCATTTATCGAGAAGATTTCTCTTCTGTCCTCCAAACATTTTCAATGCTTTGAAAAAATCACAGAAAATTTTATTGAAGCTGTGGAAGCATCCGAACATATAACAAAATAAAATAGAATTTAAATTATAGCATGGGATAATTTAAAACATGGTCGCTTATAAATTCATGTGAAAGAAGGTATGATATAACTATACCTACACATGGAGGGTTCAAATGATAAATTTGCGGGAACAAATGGGGGAACGGATTAAAAAGCGCCGAAAGCAGATGTATCTAACCCAGGATAAGCTGGCGGAACAGGCAGGTTTGACTACCCAAACCATTTCCAGTGCAGAGCACGGCACGAAGGGGCTTCGGCCGGAAAGTCTATTAAAAATCTGCACGGTTCTTGAGATTACTCCAAATGATTTATATCTTGGAGGAAGTTCATCCCTGGAGATGAATCTTGTCATTGAAAGTACGGAACATATGCAGTTAGAGGAATTACGCCGCCTGGAAAGTTATGTGCATCATCAAATAGCAATTCGGGAGACAAAAATGGCAATTAAAGAGGAAGCAGAGGCGAAGGATAGTCTTATACGAGAAGGAGAAAGATAAATGCTGAGAGTTGCTGTTTGTGATGATGAAAAGATAATAGCAAATCAGATGGAAAAATGCGTTTTGGATATTTGCAGACGGGAAAATATACCGGTGGATACAGATGTGTTTTATAGTGGAAAATCTTTAGAGCAGGAAATATATAAAGGTACATATTATGATTTGATTTACATGGACATCCAGATGGCAAAAGGAGACGGAATCACGGCAGCTAAAAATATCCGCAAGATAGACGAAAATGCATTGTTGATTTATGTTTCTGGATACGACAAATATTTAATGGAATTATTTCGCTTAGATGTTTTTACTTTTATTAAAAAACCCATAGATAATCTGCAGTTTGAGAAAATATTTTTGGATGCAAACCGCAAAATTAACAGGCAGAGGTTATATTTTAATTACCAGTATAAAAAGCAGGAGTTTAAACTGCTCTGTATGGATATTTTATTTTTTGAGAGTACCGGAAGGAAGATTATTATACACGTAAAAGAGGGAGGCGAAAGAGTTTTTAACGGAAAGTTATCAGCAGTGGAAGAGTGGTCGGTGAATGGAAAAATTCCTTTTTTAAGAATCCACCAGTCTTACCTGGTAAATTACCATCATATAAGTGCACGGTCAAAAACAGAGGTAAAGCTTACGGACGGTACAAAGCTGCCAGTAAGCGAAGAGAGACAAAAAGCTTTTAGCAATAGTTACAGCAGGCTTCTGGGCAGCGAGATAGATATGTAAAATTGGGGGAATTTTACAGGATACCTGGTATTTTTGATAGATTAATTAAATAAAGAAAATTTTAATGTATGCTATAGGTATATTCCAGAACGAAAATATCTTATGAAATAGGAATGGATTATGCCATCTGAAAAGGAATGACAGAAAAAAGATACTTGCGCTTCTTTCTGTCATGTCTGGCATATTTTAGTTTTTTAGCAGTCGGGCACATAGGTGGTTTGGGCTGCTTTTTTTTATTTAGATTATTATGCTGCAGAAGGGGGTAGTGCAAGATGGCAAATGAAGGAAAAGATACATATTCGTCATTGGAGCCGGGAGGCAGTGTAACAGTGTTGAGTATGGAGGGAGGGGAGATGAACCTTTTTGGCAGCACTTATACCTCCTTAGAGTTAAGTGAAACAAGGTCTTATCCCAAAATTCAGGATGACCTGATTGCCATTCCGCCGGATCCTACCAAGGGATTGATTGCCGGTTTGGCAGTGGCGGCAGTTTTTGCCGGCCTGGCCATTGCCACAGTTGCAACAGGCGGAGCGGCATTGGCAGCTGTTGCCCTGGCCGGTGCAGCCGTTGGTACAACTGCGGCAGCAGTGGGGATGTACCAAAGCGACATAGAAAATGGGTATGACAGGAGTGTGGGGGAATATGCCATGGGACTTGCAGGCGGGGCCGCCCTCGGTGCAATAGCTGGGGCATTTCTTTACTGGACTGCGGCGGCAGCTCCTGCAGCCGGGGCTATTGCTTCAATGGATGCAGGGTATTATTTAGGTGTTTCAGGCTTTACACAAAATGTTGTACCTGCTATAGTAACAAATGGAGTATATGGGCTTACCATTACCACCGGGGCTTATACGGTCAATGATATATATGCAAACAACAGCGGTTATAATGTTGTTTTGGATAAAGTATTTGATAATGACAGGGAAGCTTATGAGGCCTTTGGATTGGCGTTATGGTTTACAAACGGGGCGGTTGTAGAGTATGTTTCCATAAACGCATATCGCGGGATTGATAAACAGGGGGTGCAATACGAAAGGGGGAGCCAGGAGAATACATCGTCTCAGAAACCATATGCGAAACACAGACCCAGCTATGGGCCAGGTCAAGTGGAACAAGTTTGGGAAAATGCAAAAGACCCTGTAACAGGAAAAGTATATGACCCTTCGGGAGCAGAGATTACATGGGATCGTACCCGGCCCAGAAGCGGACAATGGGATATGGGCCATATACCGGGACAAAAATATTCTGATATGTATAAATTATATATGGATGGACAAATGACCCTGGAAGAGTTTCTTGAATGGTATAGAAATCCCGCAAACTACCGTCCTGAATTGCCAAGTACCAATCGAGGCCACAAATTTGAATGAGGTGACAAATGAATATAGAAAAATGCGATTTTGGGACAGTTATCAGTTTAGGAAGTTTGGAAGATTTTTGTGCGAAGTTAGAGCAGGAAGGGAAAAAAGCCGGGGAAGTTTTTGATTTCACTGACGCAAAGGGGA
Organism: Roseburia sp. 1XD42-69; assembly: GCF_003612565.1. Classification (GTDB taxonomy): domain Bacteria; phylum Bacillota; class Clostridia; order Lachnospirales; family Lachnospiraceae; genus Roseburia_B. The sequence goes on from NZ_RAZG01000020.1 coordinate 5,351, forward strand.
TGAGCCTGCTTGAAGTGAGTTTGGCGGCAGGAAAATTTGATATTGCAAATTATTTGCTGTCTAATAACTGTAAAGTAAATCATGTTTCCAGTGAAGGGTGTAATGAATTTCATTATATTGCCAGCAGAATAAGATATGAGGGGGCATTGGAAGTTGCTGAAATCTTATTAGAAAGAGGAGTATCTTTAGCACAGAAAGATAAAAAGTATGGAAATTCAGCATTCTTTACTTTATGCCAGGAAATTTTTAAGGTTCGGACTGAGGAGACAATGAAATTTTTAGAAAATTGTCTGAAAAGGATAGAGGATTTTGATGCTTGTAATAAAGCGGGATACAGTATCAGAATGTTAATTAACCAGCGGGGAACTGAGAGATTAAATCAGATAATGGAGAGTAAGAGATGAAGAAAAGTATGAATATGGGCGGCTCTATTGTATCCAAAAATATTTTGGAAAAAAAAGGCAGATTAAAATGGTGTTTTCGGGAGAACGGCGTAAATGAAATAGATAACGGATGGCGTTTCCTATCTGAAATAGATACCGATGAATACCTGAAAAATGCTGCCAATATGGTCGTGTGTGACTGGGGGACTATTTTTGAAATTGAACCGGCTATTTTACCTATTTTTGACATGCCGGTGGGTACAGATTTAACGCTGGTGTATGAAGGGCAAAAAAAGTATTTTATATTTACAGATACCGGTGAAAAATGTGTATTTGGGAGCGAATAAGATGTATAAGTTTGAAAGGGCTTCATAATATACCGCTGAGAAAGGGGGAACCCAAGTGAGGGACAGGATAATCCGTTTGTCTATGGCATCTTTTGTGGCCTTACAGGAAGTGTATATCCACAAAAAGGCAAATGAGCACGGTATGGCAGTTATCCGGGGGGTGATTGCAGAGGGCAGCGAAGGGGAATTGTTTAAAAATGCGGAGAGCGGGAATGCTTCGCTGTACATACTGGATGAAAAAGGAAAGAGGAAAGATATTTTTTCCGGTATTATAGACAGTATGGAGGTAAAAAACGCAGGGGGCGTCAAAACGGCCCGGATTGTGTTGTCAGGCAGTACAAAGCTTATGGATTGCGTCAAGCATACCCGCACTTTTCAAAACCAAGGGATGACATATGACGAGCTTTTAGAAGAGATAAATGCCGGATATGAAAAAGTCTCCTGCATTCCAAATTGCAAGGTAGAAAATCCAATTAAAAAGTTAATTGTTCAGTACAAAGAGACGGACTGGGAATTTTTAAAGCGGATGGCGTCCCGGTTTTATCAGCCTCTCCTGCCGGATTACGCCGGGGAGGGGATACGCTATTCCTTTGGCCTTTCTGCAAAGGTGCCGGAAAAAAAGCTGGATGTGTACAGTTTTTCCACCGGAAATGCAAGAGAGGAATTTCTTATGAAAGAGGGACAGATACCGGAGATTATTGCGGATGATTTTACTTTTTATAAAGTAAAGAGCAGGGAGTATTTGGAACTTGGAGAGCGGACAGTTTTATGTCATCATGATTTTTTTGTGTATGAAGCTGTAAGTGTCTTAGAAGGAGAAGAATTGGTGCACACTTATACCCTGCGCAGGGAAGGAGGGTTTCAAACACCATCCAGACATAACAGAGGACTTATCGGGGCATCTCTTGATGCCGCTGTTCTTGCTGTGGATAAGGATACGGTAAAAATTGTGGTGGCGGTGGATAAAAAACAGGAGGAATCAAAGGCAAAGTGGTTTCCATATTCCACAGTGTATTCCTCGCCGGACGGATCTGGCTGGTATTGTATGCCCGAAAGAGGGGATAAGGTGAGGCTGTATTTTCCCAGCGAGTACGAGGATGAGGGATATGTCATAAGTGCGATTAACCTAGGGAATACCGGGGATTCGGAAGCGGGAAAGGGGCAGCCGAGAAGCGATCCGGCCAGGAAAGCCATATCCAATATGCATGGCAAGCAGGTTACTTTTACACCTGGGGCGGTGATTCTTACGAATAATAAAGGTATGACGGTAGCTTTGGATGATGAAAAGGGAGTAATGATTGCATCCAATAAGAATGTGACAGTTTCTGCGGAGGATAGTATTGTTCTGAAAAGTGATATGAGAATGGATATTCAGGCCACAAAAAGTATTAAATTGGCACGGGGAGACAGTAGTATAACGTTTGAAGATGAGCTGAAACTGAAGGGGACCAGCTTACAGGTGAAGGAATAAAGGTCTTATATGATAAATTATTGTGAACGAAGGTGAGGTAATGCAAAATGGGAAACGAACAGGTATATTTGGTAAGGGGAGCGATGTTAAGCTGCAGGATGGGAAGTCATCCCAGGCGTCTGAATTTGCCCCAAAGCCACGGGGAATACATATGTGACCATCCGGTGATTATGGATGAGGACTGCACTAAGGAAAATATTTCATCTTTCGGGGTCTGCAGCAGCCCTGTTCCCCCAGCGGGGGCAACACTGGTGAGGTATCCTGGTTATATGGGTGTGCCGCCGGAGGTTCAGGGAATGCAGTGTGTCCCTTCCATTTTAAAAAAATGGGAGAATACCAATGGGCAGGGAGTTACTATGGATTCTTATCTCGTGTGCTCCTGCGGGGGAATTATTGAACCAATGACATCGGGAATGGAATATGAGGACTGATGGATTCCGGTCACTTAGGAGGAGGACATGCCAGGGACAGATAAAGACACATATTCGTTATTGGAACCGGGAGGCAGTGTAACAGCCTTAAGTATGGAAGGAGGGGAGATGAACCTATTTGGCAGCACCTATACCTCCTTAGAGTTAAGTGAAATAAAGTCTTATCCCAAAATTCAGGACGACTTGATTGCCATTCCGCCGGACCCTACCAAGGGATTGATTGCCGGTTTGGCAGTTGCGGCAGTTTTTGCCGGCTTGGCCATTGCCACAGTTGCAACAGGCGGAGCGGCATTGGCAGCTGTTGCCCTGGCCGGTGCAGCTGTAGGTACAACTGCGGCTACAGTGGGGATGTACCAGAGCGACAAGGAAACCGGGTATGGCAGGAGCGTGGGAGGATATGCAGAAGGACTTGCAGGAGGTGCGGCTGTCGGTGCTTTGTCCGGGGCGTTTTTATATTGTACTGTGGTAGCAGCTCCTTCGGTAGGGGCTATAGCCGGAATGGGTGCATGGAATTATTTAGGTGTTTCATCTTTTACGCAGAATGTTGTACCTGCTATAGTAACAAATGGGGTATATGGGCTTACCGTTACAACGGGAGTTTATACCGTAAATGATATATATGCAAGTAACAGCGGTTATAATGTGGTTTTGGACAAGGTGTTTCAAAATGACGTTGATGCCTATGAAACCTTTGGACTGGCATTATGGTATACCAATGGGGCAGTTGTGGAGTATGCATCTATAAACGCATACCGGAGCAGTAAACAGGGAGTGCAATATGAAAAAGGAGGCAAATATAATTATATTAATTCAGATGGAACCATTAAGTGGCCCCAGAATGATGGTTTTGACGGTACTCCTGTGAAAAAAACATTACAGCCTGGAACTAAAGTGGACAGATACGGATATGGCGGCGGAAGTTTTGTGGCTCCCGAAGGCACGCCATATACACAGCGCTCTATGTTTCCCGGTTCAGATAAGCTTCTATATTCGGTATATGAGGTTGTAAAGCCGGTAGATGTAAAGGCAGGAAACGTAGCGCCGTGGTTTGGAGAACAGGGCGGCGGTGTGCAGTACAAATTTGAACAATCTGTTTCATCTTTGGTTGAACAGGGTATATTGAGAAAGGTAGGAGAGTAACATGGATAGAAAATTATTAGAAAAAATGTTAGTGGAAAATAAGGTTCCCTCTGATATGTATTCCTTGCAAGGAGGGCTGCCAAACGAGGCGTATTGTATAGATAAAATTGATGGTAAATGGGAGGTTTACTACAGTGAAAGGGGAACACGCTCAAATATCGGGCGTTTTGACGATGAGGAGGAAGCCTGTAACTGCCTGATAAAACAGATTAAAAGAAATTTGCCTGGGCTGAATTTCAGTTAAACAAGATTTAAACTATGACATAATATAATTTAAGCCATGGTCGCTTATAAATTCATGCTAAAGACGTTATGATATATCTATACCTACAGCATGGAGGTTTCAAATGATAAATTTGCGCAAACAAATGGGAGAGCGGATTAAAAAGCGGCGGAAACAATTGTATTTGACGCAGGATAAGCTGGCGGAACAGGCGGGGTTAACGATTCAGACGATTTCCAGTGCAGAACATGGCACCAAAGGACTACGGCCGGAAAGCCTGTTAAAAATCTGTTCGGTTCTTGAGATAACTCCAAATGATTTGTATTTGGGAGAGAGTTCTTTGTCGGAAATGAATCTGGTGATTGAGAGCACAGAGCACATGGAGTTAGAAGAGCTGCGCCGCCTGGAAAATTATGTACAGCACCAAATTGCAATCCGGGAGGCAAAGGATTTACTTTTGGGAGAAAAGACAGATGTATAAATTTGGAGAATACATACCGAATACGGCCATGGCGGTTGCATCCATGTGGATTGTACGCAGGTTCTTGGGAACGTTTTGCGAGAAAAAAGAGAGAAGTCTCCTGTCGGTAACAGCCTGGATTCTGTATTTTGTTTTTCAGATTTATTTTCAGATAGACACAGGAAATTTGCATGTTATTACCTTGCCCTTGACGGTGGTTTTGCTGTTTAATATAGCGCTGTGGGGCTATCGTTCCACCGGAAAGGAAAAATGCTTTTTATCCGTAATGCTGTGTGCCTTATGGTTTTTAATCGAAATGCTTACTTTTGTTATGATTAGCGGAGTTCCTATGGAGCATGAAAGCCAGGATGTGCTTGGCACGATTATATCAAAAATGCTGATGATAGTTTTGGTTTACACAATATCTGTGTTTTGGAATAAGAGATATGATGAGGCTGTGTCTGGGCATTTTTATTTCTACTTTCTTTTTCTGCCGGGAGGCAGTATCTTTATTGCATTAAGTCTGTTTTATTCTGGGGGAAGTGAAAATAGTAGATTTTTAGCTACAGCTTCTGTAAGTGTCCTGCTTTTATTCAATGTGGTGGTTTTTGAGATTTATATGAAAATGAATGAGCTTTTTATGCAGGAAAAGGAAAGAATCATTTATGCAAAACAGTCAGAAATTATTTCCGCCAATACGGAGGAACAGAAGAAAATGATAGAAGATTTTCACGAGGAAAAACATAATCTGGTGAACCAGCTGATTGTTTTGAAAAGTGAAGTGGAAAAATGTGAGACGGAGGAAGTCATTCGGAATCTGAATAAGATTATAAAGAACTGCCATTATACGGACAGTATTTCAGAGTGCGGGAATACAACCATTGATGCGATTATTAATTTTAAGTATACGGTAGCAAGGGAATGGGGGATAGATTTCCGATTGAAGATATTTGTGCCGGAGGATTTACCCATAGAGGAGAGAGACCTTGGAGTTGTTTTGGGAAATGCATTGGACAATGCAATGGAGGCGGTGAGAAAGTGCGCCAGGGAAGATAAAATCATAGATATTTCTATGGGGACAAAGAAATCGGCATTGATCCTGGTAATGAAAAATCCTTATGAGCAGCCAATTGCCAGGGACAGGCGGGGAATAATTTTGTCTTCCAAAGACGAAAAAGGCAGACATGGATATGGATTAAAGTCCATTATGAAAATAGCTTCAAAGTATCAGGGAGACGTAGTTGTGGAGGATGCAGATAACGTTTTTTCTCTAACTGTGGTGATGAATTTTGGGGAATTTTGACAAAAAAGCAGGTATTTTTGACAGATTAGGCCATTTTCCCTTAAATTCATGTATCCTGTACTTATTCTAGGATAAAGGAGGGATATGGCCATGGAGAATCGTGATAAAAAGACAGCGGCAAAACTTTTGACGGCAGCGGCAGACAAAGCCCTTTCTGCTGCGGCGAACAGCAGATGTGTATTTTTTTACCATCAGCCCAAACAGCCCGTTGAAGTAAAAAAATTCAGAAAGTTCTAGTATGAAAAAACTATATGAAACACTAGCGGATTATGTCATGCAAAAAGGCATGATAGAAGAATCGGACAGGGAAATGTATGAATATGCTTTTCAGATAACAGCAGAAGCAGGGCTCTTTGTTTTGTTCTGTTTTCTGATGGCATTACATATGCATATGCTTGTGGAAGGGTTATTGTTTTTTATTATATTTGTCCCTTTAAGGTCATATGCCGGGGGACTGCATATGGATACATTCAAGGCCTGTTTTTTACTTTCATGCCTGGCATTTTCCGGTGTATTGCTTTTAGCCAGGTATATAGAGATTCCTGGCTGTTTTTCTTTTCTGGTTTTGCTCTCATTGGAATTTACGATTTATTGGCTGTATCCTGTTGAAAATAAGAACAGGGAAGTGGACAGGGAAGAAAACGCCTGGTTTAAAAGGAAATTAAGAAGTTTTCTTTTGTTGGATTTTTTTCTTGCTTTGGCTTGTCTGGCATTTTATAAGGAAAGATATCTGCTTTTAATGGGGGCAACTTTTTTATTAATAGCAATTTCCATGATAATTGCAAAAGCAAAATAACCCATGTATAAAACATTCCTCCCAAGGAGACAATACGTCCCAAAAGGAGGGATTTTTTTATGACGGAAGATACGGTAAATTTACTTCAGGAATGTAATGCGGGCATTAAAATGGGAGTAACTTCTTTGGATGATGTTTTGGGCCATGTGAGGGACGACGGGTTAAAGAATTTGCTGCTTAAAAGTAAGGACACCCATTCCAGGCTGGGAAATAAGACACATGAATATCTTGTGGAGTACCAGGAAGAGGGGAAAGAGCCGGCGGTGATGGCAAAGGTAATGTCCTGGTTTAAGTCCAATATGAAGCTGGAAGGGGAGAATTCCGACTCCATGGCGGCGGATATCATTACGGACGGATGCAATATGGGAATTAAGTCTCTGTATAAGTATCTGCACCAGTATCCAAAGGCGGAGCAGAAAGTAAAAGATTTGACAGGAGAGCTTATCCGGGCGGAGGAAACCCTTGTAGAGGATTTGCGGGAATATCTGTAAAAATTCTTGCATTTTTACCTGTGATATGATACTCTACAACTACATGAATGATGAAACGGAAAGACAAGAGAAACAGGGGAATTTGCCCCATACAGGTGTGCCTGACAGAAAGTTGGCCTATGGCTTGGCCAGGCAGAAAACAGCGGATATTACGGGCAGGTGATTCATTTTCACCTGTTCTTTTTTTCTCTGGCAGACTGTAGTTGTAGATAGAGGTGAGAAAGCGGATGAATATAGAAGCACAGAAACATGCTCCGGTGTATGAAGCCCTGGAGCGGCTGAGGAAAAAGAGAGTGGTGCCCTTTGACGTGCCGGGACATAAGCGGGGCAGGGGGAATCCTGAGTTAAAAGAACTTTTGGGGGAAAAATGTGTCAGCCTTGATGTAAATTCCATGAAGCCTTTGGATAATCTCTGCCATCCCATGTCTGTGATAAAGGAGGCGGAGGAGCTGGCGGCGGAGGCTTTTGGGGCTGACCACGCATTTTTTATGGTGGGGGGAACTACTTCTTCCGTGCAGAGCATGGTGATGACGGCCTGCCAGGCGGGGCAGAAGATTATCCTGCCCCGGAACGTACACAAAAGCGTGATAAATGCCCTGGTGTTAAACGGGGCGGTTCCGGTGTATGTAAATCCTAAAGTGGATGAGCGTCTGGGGATTTCCCTGGGGATGGAAATGGGGGATTTAGAGCAGGCCATTTTTGACAATCCCGATGCCGTGTGCGTGTTGGTAAACAATCCCACCTACTATGGAATCTGTTCCGACCTTAAGAGCATCGTAAGGCTTGCCCATGAACACAATATGCTGGTGTTGGTGGATGAGGCCCATGGAACCCACCTTTATTTTGGGGAAAATCTTCCGGTAAACGCCATGGAAGCCGGTGCGGATATGGCTTCCGTGTCCATGCACAAGTCCGGGGGCAGCTTAACCCAAAGCTCCCTGCTTTTGGTAAACAGTACGGTAAACTGGGAGTATGTCAGCCAGATTGTAAATCTCACCCAGACCACAAGCGCCTCCTATCTTTTGCTGTCAAGCCTTGACATTTCAAGGAGAAACTTAGTCATGCGGGGCCGGGAATCTTTTGCCCGGGTAGTGGAGATGGCAGAGTATGCCAGGGAGGAAATCAATGACATTGGCGGGTATTATGCCTATGGGCGGGAGCTGATGAATGGCAACAGCGTCTTTGATTTTGATGTGACAAAACTTTCTGTGTTTACCAGGGATATCGGGCTGGCGGGGATTGAAGTTTATGATTTGCTCCGGGATGAATACGATATTCAGATTGAGTTTGGGGATATTACAAATATTCTGGCATATATTTCCATTGGCGACAGAATTCAGGATATTGAGCGCCTGGTGGGGGCGTTGTCTGACATTAAACGACTGTACAGCAAAAATCCGGCCCATATGCTAAAGTCGGAATATATTGCCCCGAAAGTATGTGTTTCCCCCCAGAAGGCTTTTTATGCGGACAAAGTATCTATGCCTATCGGGGAGACGGCGGGGAAGATATGCAGTGAATTTGTCATGTGTTATCCTCCGGGGATTCCGATTTTAGCCCCGGGAGAGATTATAACCCCTGAGATTATACAATATATTAATTATGCCAAAGAAAAGGGGTGTTCCATGCAGGGGACTCAGGACCCATATGTGGAAAATTTAAATGTTCTGGCCAGTGAGGGAAACGCCTGGTGACAATAACTTTGTTTAGCGGGAGGAAATAGATTTGGAATTATGGTTTTCAGATTATCATACGGAAAAGGTGAAAGTATCTGTTAAGGTGGAAAAACAGCTTTTTGGGGCACAGACAGATTATCAGAGGCTGGATGTCTTTGAGTCTGAGGAGTTCGGCAGGTTTATAAGCTCTGACGGGAGTATTGTCTTTTCTGAGAAAGATGAGTTTACATATGATGAGATGATCGTGCATGTTCCCATGGCAGTCCATCCCCATGTGGAGAAAGTCCTTGTCATTGGAGGCGGGGATGGCGGCGTGTGCCGGGAGTTGTCCTATTATAAAGAAATCCGGCAGATCGACGTGGTGGAGCCGGATGAGGTTTTTGTCAATGTGTGCAGGGAGTATTTCCCCGACAATGCCTGCGGGTTAAATGATCCCAGGGTTACGGTTTATTATAAAGACGGGCTGAAATTTCTTCGCACCAGGCACGAGGAGTATGACTTGATTATCAACGATGCCATTGACCCCTTAGGGCATACGGCAGGGCTTTTTACCAAAGAGTTTTACGGCAATTCCTACCGGGCCTTAAAGGAGGACGGCATGATGGTGTATCAGCATGGGAGCCCTTTTTATGATGAGGATGAGGAATCCTGCCGGGCTATGCACAGGAAGGCAAGCCACAGTTTTCCCATCAGCAAAGTGTACCAGGCCCACATTCCCACCTGTTCTTCCGGGTACTGGCTCTTTGGCTTTGTGTCAAAAAAATACCATCCCTTGAGGGATTTGGATGCAAAGCGGTGGAACGGCAGGAAGATAGAAACCTGGTATTATACCACAAACCTGCACAAGGGGGCTTTTATGCTGCCCAAATATGTGGAGGATATGCTGATGGAGGAAGAAAATTAATTTTTGGAGGGAAAGATGAGCAGAGTATTAATTATTGGATGCGGCGGCGTGGCCAGGGTGGCCATTACAAAATGCTGCCAGAACAGTGATGTGTTTACAGAGATTTGTATTGCCAGCAGGACGAAGGAAAAATGTGACGCTTTAAAAGAAGAACTTTCCGGAAAGACAAAGACGGTGATTACCACTGCAAAAGTGGATGCGGATCATAAAGAGGAACTGGTAAAGCTGATAAAAGAATACCAGCCAAAGGCTGTGTTAAATGTGGCCCTTCCCTACCAGGATCTTACCATTATGGATGCCTGCCTGGAATGTAAGGTAGATTATATTGACACGGCAAATTATGAGCCGGAGGATATAGAGGAGCCGAAATGGCGGGAGATTTACGACAAGCGGTGCAAGGAACTTGGGTTTTCCGCCTATTTTGACTATTCCTGGCAGTGGGCTTATCAGGAAAAATATAAGGAAGCCGGGATTACAGCCCTTCTTGGCACAGGATTTGACCCGGGAGTGACCAGTGTGTTTACCGCCTATGCCCTAAAACACTATTTTGATGAGATAGAAACCATTGATATTTTGGACTGCAATGGAGGGGATCACGGCTATCCCTTTGCCACCAACTTTAACCCGGAAATTAACCTGCGGGAAGTGTCTGCTCCAGGCTCTTACTGGGAGGATGGCAGATGGGTGGAAGTTGCGCCCATGAGCATAAAAAGGGAGTACGATTTCCCGGAGGTTGGCAGGAAGGATATGTACCTTCTGCATCATGAGGAGATTGAATCCCTGGCGAAAAATATTCCGGGAGTAAAGAGAATCCGTTTCTTTATGACCTTTGGGCAGAGTTATTTAACCCATATGAAGTGCCTGGAAAACGTGGGGATGCTTGGCACTTCCCCGGTGATGTATGAGGGACGGGAGATTGTTCCCATCCAGTTTTTAAAAGCCCTTCTTCCAGACCCGGCTTCCCTTGGGCCAAGGACGGTGGGAAAGACGAATATCGGCTGTATTTTTACAGGAAAAAAGGACGGAAAAGAGAAAAAGATTTACATTTATAATGTGTGTGACCATCAGGAGTGCTTCAAAGAGGTGGGCTCCCAGGCAATCTCTTATACCACGGGAGTTCCTGCTATGATTGGCACGGCCCTTGTGGTTTTGGGTAAATGGAAGGAGCCCGGGGTGTTTACCGTGGAAGAATTCGACCCAGACCCCTATATGGACATGTTAAATAAATATGGGCTTCCCTGGGTGGTAGATGAGAACCCTAGGTTGGTGGATTCAGATGTTTGAGCAGGTGAAAACCCCATGTTATGTGGTGGATGAAAAAAAATTAAAAGAGAATCTTTCTATTTTAAAGGATGTGGAGCAGCAGTCAGGGGCCCGCATCCTTCTGGCCCAAAAGGCCTTTTCCATGTATTCCCTGTATCCCCTAATGGGAAAATACTTAAGCGGGACCACAGCCAGCGGCCTTTATGAGGCAAGGCTTGGGTATGAGGAGATGGGAAAGGAAAACCATGTGTTTGCCCCGGCATATAAAAAAGAAGATGTGCGGGAATTGGCGAAAATCTGTGACCACATGGTGTTTAATTCTTTCAGGCAGTATGAAACCTATAAGGATATGTGCGGCGGCGTGAGCCTTGGGATCCGGGTGAACCCCTGTTTCTCCACTCAGAAGGCACATGCCATCTATGACCCCTGCGGTCCTTTTTCCAGGCTTGGGGTGACATTGGAGCAGTTTCCCCCTGCCCCGGATTTTGGCGAAGGGGGGCTTGAGGGCATTCATTTCCATACCCTGTGTGAACAGGATGCGGAGGATTTAATTGCAACTTTCCAGGCGGTGGAGGAGCAGTTTGGAAAGTGGCTTCCCAAAGTAAAATGGATTAATATGGGGGGAGGCCACCACATTACAAGGGAGGATTATCACAGAGGGAAACTGATTTCTTTCCTTCGGGAAGTGAAGGAAAAATATAAGGCGGAAATTTACTTAGAGCCAGGGGAGGCTGTTGCTTTAAATGCCGGATACCTTGTGACAGAGGTGATGGACAAGGTGGAAAACAGCAGGGAGATTTTGATTTTGGACGCCTCCGCCGCCTGCCATATGCCCGACGTGCTGGAAATGCCCTACCGCCCGCCTTTAAAGGGGGGCTATGAGCCAGGGGAGAAACCTTACACTTACCGTCTCTCCTCCCTTACCTGCCTGGCGGGGGATGTGATTGGGGATTACAGCTTTGAGAAAGAGATTTCCATTGGGGACCGGCTGGTATTTGAAGATATGGCCATTTACTCTATGGTGAAAAACAATACCTTTAACGGCATTCCCCTGCCGGATATCTGCCTGTTAAAAGAAAATGGGGAGATAGAAACTGTGAAGCATTTTGGATATGAAGATTTTAAAGGAAGGCTGTCCTGATGGAGAATAGACTTAACACACCTTTACATGACGGGTTTTATATGCCCGGAGAATTTGAACCCCATGAGGGATGTATTTTAATCTGGCCAAAGCGTCCCGGTTCCTGGCCTTTCGGGGCTAGGGCGGCAAGGAGGGCCTTTGTTCAGGTTATCCGCTGTATTGCGGAGAGTGAAAAGGTTTATGTGGCTGCAGGAAAGTCCTGTATAGGAGATGCCAGGGAGGCGTTAAAGGATATCCCTGGTGTAACGGTTTTTTCCGCAGAGACAGACGACGCCTGGGCCAGGGATATCGCCCCTACTTTTCTGGTAAACGGGAAGGGGGAAAGGCGCTGCGTCAACTGGGAATTTAACGCCTGGGGAGGGACGTACAACGGCCTTTACCCTTCCTGGGAAAAAGACAACGCTTTTGCAAAAATATTTGCAAATTTTTATGGTGCGCCCTGTTACGATGCGGCGCCTTTTGTCTTAGAGGGGGGGAGCATCCACTGCGACGGGGAAGGGACGGTTCTGGCAACGGAGGCCTGCCTTCTCAGTCACGGGAGAAATCCGGAGCTTTCTAAGGAGGAGATTGAAGGGCGTCTTTTGGAGTACCTTGGGGCCAAAAAAGTGCTGTGGATTCCCAGGGGGATTTACGGGGATGAGACGGATGAGCATGTGGATAATGTGTGCGCTTTTTTAAAGCCCGGGGAAGTGGTTTTGGCCTGGACGGATAATAAAAATGACCCTCAGTATGAGCTGTCCTCAGAGAGCCTTAGGGTTTTGGAGCAGTTAAGGGATGCTAAGGGCAGGAAATTAACCGTTCATAAGCTTCCAATCCCTGATGTCCCGGTAAAGGTTACACAGGAGGATTTGAAAGGGTATGTGTTTGAACCCGGGGAGGATGTGCGGGAAGCGGGAGAGCGTCTGGCGGCTTCCTATGTGAATTTTTATTTTTCCAACGGAGCGGTGATTCTGCCTGCTTTCGGAGGGGAAAATGAAGACAGCGACAGACGGGCGGCGGAGATTTTACACAGGCTTTGCCCGGGGCGGAAGGTGATGTCTGTATTTGCCAGGGATATCCTTTTGGGCGGGGGGAATATACATTGTATTACCCAGCAGATTCCCTGGGGGAAGGGCAGACTTCCATAGGCAGACATTGTAAAAGGCGGCAGATTGCAAAAATATTTTAGGAGGAACATCATATGGGCATATATCTGAATCCTGATAATATTGATTTTAAAGAGGCCCTTAATTCTGAAATTTATGTGGATAAAACGGGCCTTATTGCACTTACCAATAAAGTAATCCGCACAGAGCAGAAATATGTCTGCGTCAGCCGTCCAAGGCGGTTTGGAAAATCGGTGACGGCAAATATGCTTACGGCCTATTACAGCAGAGGCTGTGATTCCGGGGAAATGTTTCAGGACTATAAAATTTCCGCATCGAAAAGTTTTAGGGAGCATTTGAACCAGTATCATGTAATTCGGATCAATATGGCAGAATTTTCCCATATAAAAGAGATTGGCCTGATGGTGGGTGAACTGGAAAAAGCACTGCTTTTTGATCTTACGGAAGAATTTACGGAAGTGAAATTTTTTGACAGCACAAATCTGGTGCGCACTTTAAAAGATGTTTATGCCAGGACAAAAATTCCTTTTATATTTATTATAGATGAATGGGATTGTATATTCAGAGAGCATAAAGAGGACATAAAAGCCCAGAGTTTATACCTGGATTTTTTGCGGAATCTTATGAAAAACCAAAGTTACATTGCCCTTGCATATATGACGGGAATTCTTCCCATAAAAAAATACGGAGCTCATTCGGCCCTGAATATGTTTACGGAAGTTTCTATGACAGACCCAAGGGAATATGGGGAATTTACAGGATTTACAGAGCCGGAAGTTATGGCGCTGTGTGAAAGGTATCACATGCCTTTTGAAGAGGTAAAGCAGTGGTATGACGGCTATCATTTAATGGGAACGCCGGTATATAATCCACGTTCCGTTGTCATGTCTTTCACCGGGGGGTACTTTAACAATTACTGGACCTCCACGGAGACTTATGAGGCGTTAAAAGTTTACATTTCCATGGATTTTGACGGGTTAAACCAAATGGTTACCAGGCTGATTGCCGGGGAAGAGATTGCAATAAATCCCACAAAGTTTCAAAATGATATGACAACTTTTCACAGTGCGGATGACATATTAACTTTGCTGGTTCATCTGGGATATTTGACATTTGATTTTTATACAAAAAAGGTCCGTATTCCAAACCGTGAAGTTGCCGGGGAGTTTATCAATTCCATTGAGGACGGCGGCTGGGAACATGTGATAAAATCTATAAAGTCGTCCCGGGAGCTTCTGGATGCCACGCTGCGGGGAGAAGCGGATCTGGTGGCGGAAAGCATTGCAGACTGTCACAGGGAGAATACCTCTGTATTAAAGTACAATGATGAAAATTCTCTGGCTTGCGTGATTTGTCTGGCATATTATGCCGCCCGGGAGAAATATGAGATGTGGCGGGAACTGCCTGCCGGAGAAGGATTTGCGGACATGGTATTTTTGCCCAGGAAAAATGTAAACCTTCCTGCCATTTTAGTAGAATTAAAGAGAGATAAATCTGCAGGAGCAGCCATTGAACAGATAGAGAGAAAGCATTATCCGGATAAATTAAAAGAGTATTCCGGCGAAATTTTCCTTGTGGGAATCAACTATGACTCAAAAGATAAAATCCATACCTGTAAAATCCATAAAAGCAACCTTTAAGTTTTCTTAAGGTTGCTTTTATTTTGCCTTAAAACCCCAGGTGTAAGATAGGACTATAAAAAGCAGGGAGGATATTCTTATGATTACAGTAACCGGGCTTTCCAAGTCCTACAATGGAAAAAAAGTGGTAGACGATCTGTCTTTTACCATGAAAGAAGGAAAACTGTTTGCACTTTTAGGCAGCAACGGGGCGGGGAAAAGCACCACCATAAAAATGATGCTTTCCCTTGTAAAAAAGGACGGGGGAAGGATTGAAATCCCGGAGGATGCCCTTTTGGGATACTCCCCGGAGACCCCTTATTTCCCGCCTTTTTTAACGGGGATGGAGGTGCTTTTATACTATGGGGTGCTGCAGAAAATTCCCAGGGAAAAGTTAAAAGTGGAATGTGGTACGCTATTACATCTGGTGGGCCTTTCGGAGGAAAAGACAAAGATAAAATTTTATTCCAAGGGAATGCTCCAGCGGCTGGCCCTTGCCCAGGCAATGCTTGGGAATCCTTCAATCCTCATTTTAGATGAGCCCTGTGCAGGGCTTGACGCCATGGGGCGGATTGAAATGATTGAGCTGATTATGAAGCTGAAAACTGCGGGTAAGACAATTTTAATGAATTCCCATATTTTAAGTGACATAGAAAAGGTCTGTGACGAAGGGATGATTATGCAGAAAGGAAAAGTGCTGCGAAGATTTACGAAAGAGGATTTAAGGGGTGGAGAAAGCCTTGAGACAATTTTTACAAAGACGATAAGCGGAGGGATAGAGAAATGAAAAGCAGTGTGGGAATTATCATGAAAACGGCGTTAAAAGAGCGTATGCGGAGAAAAGAGTTATATATTATTGTAATTCTTGCCATACTGCTGCTTTTACTGTGCAGCAGCGATGTGACAAGTATTACCATGAACGGGGAGGCGGTGACGGGATTTTCTAATATGTTTCTTTTGATGCATACCCTGGTTCATTTTGTGGGCTGCGTCCTGGCAGTGGTTTTAAGCCTTGGCACCATTCCAAAGGAGTATGAGAGGAAGAACAGCCATCTTGTGTGGGTGCGGAATATCAGCCAGGAAGCGTACCACGGAGGACTGACCCTTGCCAATGTGTGCGCAAGCCTTTCGGCTGCGGCTATTCTCTATTTGGCCCTGGGGGTCTATGCTGTGACCAAGGGCCATGGGGAAGTTTTGCTCCGTATGATTCCGGCGTTTTTGATATTATCCTTAAGCATTTCCTTCGTCAGCCTTTTTGTCAGTGTCATGAGTATTAAACTGCCTGTTATGGCAGCGGGAATTTTGGGGGTAATCGTTATGGTTTTCGGCGTGTTTCACGGAATGATAGGGCTGTTTAAAAATATGCTGGGAGGATTGGGAGGAAAATGCATGTCTTTTTTCCTTTTTCTTGTGCCGGATTTAAGCGGAATCCAGAATGCGGCCTGCCATTTTGCCACAGGAGAAAAAATGGAAGCCCATCTTATTTTTGTTTTACTTTTTTCACTGTGGGTTGTGTCATTGGGACTTTTTATTTTTCGGAAAAAAGAAGCGTAGGGGGTAAAGGATGAAATTATTTAAAATCGGATATGCATTGACAGGATTTCTATTGGCGGCATGTACTGCTTTCACAGGAAGCTACGGGCTTTCTAAGACAGACCGGGAAATTTACAGGAGGGCATTATCCCTGGAAAATGATATGGAAAAAATGGGGTTTTCTGAATTTTCCCTTGCGGATTACAAGGTGCGGTTTTACAATGGAAACTGTGATTATGTGGTGGAAGGGGAAAATATTTCAAAGGAAGATGCGGTATTGGATGTTTTTGCAGGGACTGTGTGGGAGGTAGAGGGGGAGTATCAAGTTTTGATTCCCACCTATGAAAAATTTTCTGCTCTCTTTGATATGTTAGGTGCGGCGGGTACGGTTTCCCAGGGTATGTCTGAAGGGACAATGGCATTTACAGAAGAATCTTACAGCGAAAATGCACATGTGGCTACAATCTGGCATGAAGCGTTCCATGCATGGCAGACAAACAGATGGCAGGATGAGATCGACGCTTTGATGAAGCGGGTGAATCTTTCCGCAGAGGACAACAGGGAAGATATTATTGTAAGGGAAGCAGATGAAAACCCTAAGGCGGCCGCCCTTTTTGAGGAAGAGATGGTACTTTTGGAAAAAGCTTATGAGGGGGAAGGGGAGGAGAAAAAAGAGTATATTTTAAAGGCGCTTTCCCTTGCAGAGAAGAGGAGGGAAATTCTGCCGGATTCCGCAAATGCCATGGAGTTTTACCTGGAAAATTTGGAGGGGAGCGCCAGGTATGTGGAAAGCCTTGCCTACCGCAGCCTTGAGGGGGATAAAGCCTGGGAAGAGCATTATATGGGAGAATTCAGCTACGAAAAGGGAAGCGGCAAATACTACCAGATGGGAATGTTAAAAGGGCTTCTCCTTGACCAGACAGGGGAGGGCTGGCAGGAAAAATTTTCTCTGGAGGAAGGGTTTGACGGAGCGTTGAAGGGCGTATGCCAGGAGGAGTGAGAAACCTATGAAGGATGGAAAATTTGTGATTTTAGCGGCGGATGATGAAGTGGAACTTTTAGACGCCCTGGAATTGTTTATGGGGAAAGAAAATATGGTTATGGTGAAGGCAGCCTCCGGTGTGGCTGCCCTTAACCTGTTTCAGGAGGAAAAGCCGGATATGGTTCTTTTGGATGTGATGATGCCGGGGATGGACGGCTTTTCTGTTTTAAGGAAAATCCGGGAAATCAGTAAAATTCCGGCCCTTATGATGACGGCCAGGACAGAGGATTATGACAAGATTTTGGGACTGGAACTGGGGGCGGACGACTACATAACAAAGCCTTATAACCCCTTAGAAGTTATGGCACGGATAAAGGCCCAGCTCAGGCGGTGCTACGATTACCAGGAGGAGAAAAAAGGGGAGGGTGAAATATTAAAAGCCTTTGGCTTAGAGTTAAATCTCAGGGAATGTTCCTTAAAAAAGCAGGGCAGGGAGATTGCCCTGACGAAAACGGAGTTTAAAATTTTAGAACTTCTTATGAAGTCCCCGGGAAGGATTTACACAAAACAGCAGATTTTTGAGTATTCCTGGGAGGAACCCTTTATGGGGGATGAGGGAACGGTTATGGTGCATATCAGCAATCTGCGGAATAAAATAGAGGATGAGCCGAAAAAACCGGAGATGATTCGGACGGTAAAGGGGCTTGGCTATCGGTTTGAAAAGGAGCAGCTATGAGAGGGGAGAGCGGAAGGGAGAACTATAAGGGAAGTATTTTTGGAAAACTCATTGGAAGCTATGTGGCATTTACCCTGATTGCAATTATAATTACATTGGCCAGTCTGTTTTTGTTTCTAACATTTTCAGACGGCGGCATTATTTTTCAAAATTTTCCGGGGCTTAACTTAAAAGAGGACGGCAGCATAGAGCATTTGGAGGAAATTTCAAATTTGGGGGGCTGGGTGGAGGTGTTGGATAAAGACTTTCAGGTGACAAAAGTTTACGGGGAGAAACAGACAAAAAGTAAGTCCTATACGCCGGAAGAATTGATTTCTATAACGGCTTTTTCAGAGGACGGACAGACAAAGAATTTTGGCAGGGACGCTCTTGTCACAGTCCATAACACGGCGCAGAATAAGGGGGAGACGAATTACCATATGTTTTGGCAGAAAAGGGAAGGGGGATACTATCTGATTTTTTATCCCCGGGATGCCTTTAGCATTGTCTATAATATGAATGTAGACAGGGCGGTTGTCTCAAATGTAACGGGAGGGCAGCTTCTTGCGGTGTTTTTCCTTTTGGTTTTGGACGTGTTTGGGGTGAGTTTTTATATTTCCCGGAAAATCAAACGCCCCCTGGACAGTTTGATTTTGGGGATGAAGAGGGTGGAATCCGGGGAAGAGCAGGTGGAGCTTTCCATGCACACGGAGCGGGAGTTTGTGGAAATCGGGGAGGCTTTTAACCGTATGACAGAGCAGCTTCATATGCAGAAAGCAGAGAATGAAAAAATGGGAAAAAGCCGCCAGAAAATGCTTTTGGAGTTGTCCCACGATATTAAAACCCCGGTTTCCACCATAAAGTCCTGCGCCTGTGCCTTAGAGGAGGGGATGGTGCCAAAAGAGGAATTATCCCGGTATTACCACACCATTGCACTTAAGGCGGAACGGGTGAATACCCTGTCGGAGGACCTTTTTACCATGCTGAAAATGGAGAGCGCCGATTACCAGCCAAAACTGAAAATCTTAAATCTGGCGGAGCTTACCCGGCGCATCTGCGGGGAATATTACGGGGAGATTGCAGAGGCGGGGTTTGATTTTGAAATCGAAATTCCAAAGGAGCCTGTGAATGTTTTGGGGGATGAAATACTTCTTGCCAGGGTGATTGGAAATCTTCTCACCAATGCAAAAAGATATAACGAAAAGGGAAAGGAAATTAAGATTACACTTATGGAAGGGGAGGGGGTGACCCTTAAAGTTGAGGATGACGGGGAGGAGATTGCAAGGGATGTGCAGGATACCATGTTCCATGCTTTTGTTAGGGGGGAGCGGGACAGAAACTCCAGGGGCGGCACCGGCCTTGGCCTTGCTATAGCAAAGGCGGTGATGGAGAAGCATAATGGAGGGATTGTTTACAGGAGAAAGGGGGGGAGGAATGTGTTTGAGCTGTATCTTTTGTCGATAAATTAAACTAATTCCTAATCTCCCTTCTTGACTTTCCGGCAGAAAACTGTCAGAATTCCAATATATCACAAATTAGAATCAGGAGAACGATATGGAAAAAATGGTGTCCGTAGCTGCCATCCAGATGCAGTGCAGCGCAGATATAGAACAAAATTTAAAAAAGGCGGAACAAATGATACGGGATGCTGCGGGGAAAGGTGCCCAGATCATTCTTCTCCCGGAACTTTTTGAGCGGGAATATTTCTGTCAGCAGAGGCAGTATGAATTTTATGAATATGCCAGGCCAGCTAAGGAGCACCCGGCGGTGCTGCTGGGGATAAGGCTTGCCGCGGAACTGTCTGTGGTGCTTCCGGTGAGTTTTTTTGAGCGCCAGGGGAATACCTGTTACAATTCTCTGGCATGTATTGACGGGGACGGGAAAGTTCTTGGAATTTACAGGAAGACCCATATCCCCGACGACCATTACTATCAGGAAAAATTTTATTTTACCCCGGGGCACACAGGATTTCAGGTTTTTGATACAATGTATGGGAAAATCGGGGCGGGCATCTGCTGGGACCAGTGGTTTCCCGAGACGGCGAGATGCCTGGCGCTAAAAGGTGCGGAGCTATTGTTTTTTCCCACTGCCATCGGCTCGGAGCCGGTGCTTGGCTGTGATAGTATGCCCCACTGGCGGAGGGTGATGCAGGGCCATGCAGGGGCAAACCTTATGCCTGTGATTGCGGCAAACCGCATAGGAACAGAAGCGGTTTCCCCCTGTGAGGAAAACGGGGGGCAGGAATCCGCTTTGACGTTTTACGGTTCCTCTTTTATGACGGATGAGACCGGGGCGCTTGTGAAGGATGCCTCACGGGATAAGGAGGAGATTCTTCTTTATACTTATGACCTTAAGGAGATAGAAAAAAATCGGCTCTCCTGGGGGCTGTTTCGTGACAGAAGGCCGGAACTGTATGGAAAGATAGGGGAAGTGTAGATTTACAGGGAGAATCCTTGTGTTTTTTCCACAAAAAAGGTAAAATAAGAAAAATAGTTAGAGACGCAGGAGGAAAAGTATGGGACTTATTAAGGCAATTTCCGGAGCAATCCGGGGGGTGGCAGCAGACCAGTGGAAGGAGTATTTTTATTGCGATTCCATGGATGCAAATGTTTTGGTGACAAAGGGGATAAAGCGCGCTTCCGGAAAATTTGGCAGTGGAAATAAAGGAAATGACAACCTTATTACCAATGGCTCCGTAGTGGCGGTAAATGAAGGCCAGTGTATGATTATTGTAGACCAGGGCAAGGTGGTAGAAATCTGTGCGGAGGCAGGGGACTTTCTCTATGATACCTCCACGGAGCCCAGTCTTTTGTTTGGTGATTTAGGGGATAATATCGGGAAGACCTTCGCCGCCATCGGCAGGCGTTTTACCTTTGCCGGGGATACGGGAAAAGACCAGAGGGTTTACTTTTTCAACACAAAGGAAATACTGGGAAATAAATATGGAACTGCAAACCCGGTGCCTTTCCGGGTAGTGGATGCCAATATCGGGCTGGATGTGGATATTTCCGTGCGCTGCAACGGGGAATATTCCTACCGGATTGTAGACCCTATTTTGTTTTATACCAATGTCTGCGGCAACGTGACAGAGGAGTACACAAGGGACAAAATTGACAGCCAGTTAAAATCCGAGCTGATGACGGCTCTTCAGCCGGCTTTTGCACAGATTTCCGCTATGGGAATCCGCTACAGTGCGGTGCCTGCCCATACCATGGAGGTGGCGGATGCATTAAATGAAGTGCTCACGGAAAAATGGCAGCAGCTTCGGGGAATCCGCATTGTCTCCTTTGGGGTAAACACCATAAAGGCTTCCGAGGAAGACGAGGCTATGATTAAGGAACTGCAGAAAACCGCAGTGCTCAGAAATCCCAATATGGCTGCGGCTACTTTGGTGGGAGCTCAGGCTGAAGCTATGAAATCGGCGGCTTCCAATACCGCAACAGGTCCCATGATGGCTTTTGCGGGAATGAATATGGCAAATAATGCAGGAGGCTTTCAGGCAGGGGAACTGTTTCAGATGGGGGCACAGAGGAACAGTCAGCCGGGGAATAGCCAGGTTCAACAGGGAAACCCGTCGGGACAGGAGAGCCAGAGGGCGAAAGAAGGAGAAAAAGCCGGGGGAAATACCTGGACCTGCCAGTGCGGGAAGGTAAACACTGGAAAATTCTGTGTGGAGTGCGGCAGTAAAAAGCCTGTGGAAGAGGGATGGACTTGCAGCTGCGGAACAGTAAATAAGGGGAAATTCTGTATGGAGTGCGGGAAAAAGAAACCGGAGGGAGCCCCGTTATATAAATGCGACAAGTGCGGATGGGAGCCTGAGGATCCCTATCATCCACCGAAATTCTGCCCGGAGTGCGGGGATATCTTTGATGAAAATGATGTGACACCTGCCAGGTAATGGGAGAAAAGAATGAAGTATGGATGGATTCTTGCACTGGTGTTTCTCGCATTGCTTTTTTCAGCTGCGGCAGCACTAGTGCTTTTTGTAAAACGAAAGACAAGGGAGATTTCCAGAACATTATGGGGAAAGGATACCTTAGCGGAGGGTGTCGCCCAGATGAAAAAGGAGTACGCCTCCACTCCAAAGTCCGTATCTGCCATGACAAGTCTGCTTTTGCCGGGCATTACGGAAGATTTCCCGGATTTTGAATATCACGAGATGCGGGAGAGGGCGGAAAATATTCTGGTTTCCTACCTCCGGGCCGTGTCAGAGCAAAATATCAGCCGGATTACTGACGGGACCAGGGAGTTAAAGGACCAGGCAGAGAATGAGATTTCTATGGCGAAAGCCCAGGGGAAAAGGGAGGTTTTTGACCGGATAAAAATTCACCGCACGGAAATTTCCCAGTATAAAAAGTCAGCGGGAAGGTGCATCATAACCTTTCAGTCTGCCCTGGAATGTTTTCACTACATAGAAGATACAAAAGGGCAGATTTCTGAGGGAAGCAAAGAGTATAAGTATCAGACCAGATACAATGTGGATATGGCGTATATTCAGGATCGGAATCTGGTGGAGGACGAGAGGGATCACGCTTTGGGGGTAAACTGTCCAAATTGCGGGGCGCCTGTGTCTTCTCTTGGTGCAAAAGTATGTGAATACTGCGATACGCCTCTGATAGAGATAAATATCCACGCTTGGTCTTTTGTAAATGTAAGTCAGGCGATGTAGATAAGGAGAGTAAATATGGAACAGTCAAAAGTATATTTTACCAGTTTTAAAGCAACGGAGCATGAAAATCTTTTGCAGAAACTCCACCGTTTGATGAAGACGGCAGGGTTTGAATCCATTGATTTTTCAGACAAATATGCGGCCATTAAAATTCATTTTGGGGAGTACGGCAATCTGGCTTTTTTACGTCCCAATTATGCCAGGGTGGTGGCGGATTATGTAAAAGAACTGGGGGGAAAGCCTTTTTTAACCGACTGTAATACCCTGTATGTGGGGAGCAGGAAAAATGCCTTAGACCACTTGGAAACAGCCTATATCAACGGATTTTCTCCTTATCAGACAGGATGCCATGTGATTATCGCAGACGGGTTAAAAGGCACGGACGAGACCCTTGTTCCCATTCACGGGGAATATGTGAAGGAGGCAAAAATCGGCCATGCCATTATGGATGCGGACGTGTTTATCAGTTTAACCCACTTTAAGGGCCATGAGATGGCCGGGTTTGGGGGAACTTTAAAAAATATTGGTATGGGCTGCGGTTCCCGGGCGGGGAAGATGGAGCAGCACTGTGACGGCAAGCCCAGCGTAGACCAGTCAGGCTGTATCGGCTGCAAAGCCTGCAGCAGAATCTGCGCCCACGGCGCCCCAGTTTTCAAAGATGGAAAGGCAAGTATTGACCATGACAAATGTGTGGGCTGCGGACGATGTCTGGCAGTATGTCCCAAAGATGTGATTGCGGCAGATTTTACGGATTCCATAGCCGTGTTAAATTACAAGATGGCGGAATATTCCCTGGCTGTGTGCAAAGACAGGCCGTGTTTCCACGTTTCCTTAATCTGTGACGTTTCACCAAACTGTGACTGCCACGCAGAGAATGACATACCTATTATTCCCAATGTAGGTATGCTGGCATCCTTTGACCCGGTGGCTCTTGATGTGGCCTGTGCCGATTTGTGCAACCAGATGGCTCCGGTGGAGGACAGTATTTTGGGAGAGAATTTAAAGGAGATGGGAAATGAAGAGCATCATGACCACTTCTTTATGACCCACCCGGATACGGAGTGGAAATCCTGCATCAGCCATGCTGAAAAAATCGGATTGGGCACAAAGGAATATGAATTAATTCGGATTTAAATCTAAGGAAACGCTTTCATCAGCGTTTCCTTAAATAAAAGGAATGACAGAAAGAGGAAATAAGAAAAATGGAATATTGGGATATCTATGATGCAGAGAAGAAAAAGACAGGGAAAAAGATGAAACGCAACGACTGGTGTTTGAAGGATGACGAGTATCATCTTACCGTCCTTGGGGTGATTGCCAGAAAGGACGGAAAGTTTCTAATTACAAAACGGGTAATGACAAAAGCCTGGGCGCCGGGGTGGTGGGAAGTTTCCGGCGGAGCCGCCATGGCAGGGGAAGAGTCAGAGGAGGCTGTGCTTCGTGAGATAAAAGAGGAGACAGGTCTTGATGCGTCCGGTTTTGAGGGGGGATACCTTTTCAGTTATAAACGGGAAAATCCCGGTGAGGGGGATAATTACTTTGTGGATATTTACCGTTTTGTGGGAGATTTTAGCGAGAAGGATTTGAAGCTCCAGGAGGCGGAGACAGACGGGTATATGTTTGCCACAGCCCAGGAGATTAAGGAGCTGGGAAATCAGGGGATTTTTCTCCACTATGACAGTATAAAAGAAGCATTTGAATTATAAAAAGAGGCATTTTATGGAGAAGCAGAAAAATATGGAAACGGGCAATCCTTTAGGAGAATTGTCTATTCCCAAATTATTGTTAAAATTTACAGTGCCAAGCATTATTGCTATGCTCACCAGTGCACTTTACAATATTGTGGATCAGTTTTTTATTGGAAATAGTGTGGGGGAGCTGGGAAATGCGGCAACCAATATTGCCTTCCCTTTAACCACCTGCTGTCTGTCCATAGCCCTGCTGTTTGGTATCGGCGGGGCTTCCGCTTTTAACCTGGCAAAGGGAAGGGAGGAGGAGGATGCGGTTTATTACATGGGAAACGCCCTAATGGGCATGGTGTCCCTGGGCTGTATCCTCCTGATTTTTACCCAGCTTTTCCTTTCCCCCATGCTGGTGTTTTTTGGCACTCCGGACAGCGTGATGGAGTATGCAAAATCCTATGTGAGGATAACTTCCTTGGGATTTCCCATGATGATTCTTGCCACCGGGGGCGGCCATTTAATCCGGGCGGACGGAAGCCCTAATTTTACCATGATTTTAAATCTTACCGGGGCGGTTATCAATACAATTTTAGACGCCCTCTTTGTCTTTGGTTTTCACTGGGGCATGGAGGGGGCTGCAGCTGCCACCATTATCGGCCAGTACATTTCCGGTGTTATGGCAATGGGTTATCTCTCTAACTGCAAAAGCGTTACCCTTGTGAGGGAACACTTTCATATTGAAAAAAAGTATATTGCCACAGTGATGTCTCTGGGGGCGGCGCCCTGCAGCAATCAGCTTGCCATGATGGTGGTGCAGCTTGTGATGAATAAATCCCTAACTTACTATGGCGCCCTTTCCCGGTTTGGACAGGAAATTCCACTGGCCTGTGCCGGGATTATAGCAAAGGTAAATCAGGTTTATTTTTCTTTTGTCATCGGCATGTCCCAGGGAATGCAGCCCATTGCCAGTTTTAATTATGGGGCAAAGAAATATCACAGGGTGAAGAAGGTGTATCTCATGTCCATATTCTGCGGCTTTGCCGTGTCCCTTACAGCCTTTTTGATATTTCAGGTATTTCCCCATGCCATTATCGGGCTGTTTGGGGATGGATCCGGGGAGTATGTTTCCTTTGCAGTAAGTTATTTCCGCATATTTTTGTTTTTTACCTTTGTAAATTTCATGCAGCCCATCAGTTCCAATTTCTTTACCGCCATTGGAAAGCCCAAAAAGGGTATGTTTTTGTCCCTTACCAGGCAGATATTGTTTTTGCTGCCCCTTATTGTAATATTGCCTCTGATTATGGGAATCGACGGGATTTTGTATGCAGGGCCTGCGGCGGATATTACGGCGGCAGTGGTTTCCGGAGTGATGATTGGACGTGAGATTTATGGCAGAGGGGTGTTTCGGGAAAGTATGGGAAAATGATTGCTGTAATATAAAAATGGGAAACCCCTTTGAGGAACTACTTAGATTTAGGCACAGCCAGATGCAGGAACATTTCGGCTGTGCCGTCTTTTATGCGTAGGCTCTCATACGGAAATTTACCGATGATGCGGTATGTGGGGAGCTTGGGGTTTGTTCAAATAGTTTTTGGGTGTGGGGAGGAAAAACAATTTGATTGTGGTTTTGATAGGCGTATGCTATACTTAGCACGATAGGTGTATGAATGGGTATTTGGAGGATGAAAGCGCAAAAGAATTGAAAGAGGAAATAAGGAAAACATGCCATTATGTGATAGAACCGGAGCGGACATATAAGTATTTTGCAGATGCGGCAAGAATTTACAGATATTGACCTGTCTTATGAATACCTAATAGGCCAGTTTTCGTCTGAGACAGGCAAGAAAGCCGGGGAGTTTTATACGCCCCAGGCGGTGTCAAAGATTTTAACCAAAATAGTGATTGCAGAGCGGGAGGGCAAGCGGGGGCTGTCGGTATATGATCCCTGTATGAGTTCCGGATCACTATTTTTAAATGCAAAAAATTATGCGGCTGAACCGAATTATATTCAATACTATGGACAGGAGCTTATGACTCCCACATATAATCTTGCAAGGTTGAATATGTTTTTGCACGGGATTGTATCGGAAAACCCAAAACTCCGTAATAGTGATACCCTGCACCAACATAAGTTGGAAAAGTTATAAAATTTGACATATGCGCTAAAATATATTTACATAAAAAGGATATGAAAAATATGATATTATACCATGGAAGTAATATTGAGGTAAAGCATCCTCAAATCATTAGGTCCAGGAAGTTATTGGACTTTGGGGCGGGATTTTACCTTACAAGTGATTATGGGCAGGCAAAGAAATGGGCTGTTAGAACTACGGGCAGGCGTGGAGAAGGCCGTCCTGCAATTTCTGTTTATAATGTTGAAGATGAGGAGTTAAAAAAATTATCTGTTTTGAAATTTGAAAGACCCGATAAAGAATGGCTTAGATATATTTCTGTATATAGAATGGATAAATCAGCAAATGACAAGTATGATGTTGTTATTGGACCGGTGGCCAACGATCAAGCAATTCGTACCGTAAACGATTTTCTAAAAGGTAGATTTACAGAAGATATAGCCATTCAATTATTGTTGCCTCAAAATTTAAAAGACCAATATGCATTTAAGACGGAAAACGCTATTTTGATTTTAGGATTAGTAGAGGTAAAATATTTATGAAACGACTTGAACCGGAAATAATTGATTATTATAATACGGAAGTTTTAAAAATGATTTCAGAAAAATATGGAATAACTCCTATGGATGCGCTCCGGGCATTTGTATGTTCTAAAACACATAGAATGTTGGAAAATGCAGAGCTTGGAATGACAGATTTTGGTGCAGGGGCTTTATTTGAAATTTGGGAATGTGAAAAAATTACCGGTGATCCAAGAAATTCTATATATATTAGGGGGGAATAGGTTGAATAAAGAAATGGAGTTTTTTTCATACTTGTTGGAGTATTATGCTGAATACAAAAAAAAGACTACTGGGGAAGTATTAATGGAATGGGACAGCCATAATATTACACAAAAAATCTATGACAGCTACTGGGAATATCATACGGAACGAATTGAAAACGCATTTGAAGATATTAATAGTTTAATTGCTACTGGAAAACACGCATGGTAATATTGTGTTTGAAAAACCAGAAATTCGTGAAAATCTTTGTGCATTAGATTTTAGAGCAGGATTCTATTTAACTTCCAGCAGAAAATAGGATATAAGATGGGTGAGAACAGTAACCGGAAGGAGACGAAAAGGCAATCCGGTATGAATCGTTTATGAATTGAAAGAGGAACTGATGTAAGAAAATATATTTCCCTATTCCTTGCTGAAATAAAAAATGCCCAGTTCCGGAATCGAACCAGAGACACGAGGATTTTCAGTCCTCTGCTCTACCAACTGAGCTAACTGGGCATTTGTACAACAAAAATATTATTACATAAACACACCGGGCTTGTCAAGAAAATAATCACATGAAGAGGAAAAAATATGCTGAAGGAATCAGAATGGATTACGGTAAACAACATTTTGCTGGAACTGTACACAGTGCGGCACATTGACGTCCTTGCCGCCAAAATCATGAAAATTATACGGATGATGATACCCTACACAAAGGGATGGTTTCTGGTTTTGGACGGGGAAGAAAAAATTGACCGGGAGAAATCCTACTTCACCGGTTTTGACGATTTGGCCAGGGAAAATTATATAAAAACCTACTACGAAAAAGACTATTTGGGGTACTTGTATGAGATTACCCCGGAAACCTCCGTTTACCGGGACACGGATATTTTAGACGAAGAGATGCGGCGGGAGACCTGTTTTTACAGAGACTATTTAAAACCTCAGGAGGTAATCTACGGCTGCGGCGTCATGATGGTGCGGGATACAAAAATTACTGCACTGTTTAATCTTTTCCGGGACAAAAATATGGGGGATTTTACCGACAGGGAACTGTATATCCTGAATCTTTTAAAAAAGCATTTGGAAAACATGGTGTGCAGCATTGCGCCAAAAAGAGAAAGGGAGAACGAAGATGCGGGGGAGAAAAACATCCGCAGGTTTTGTGAGACATACCGGCTTACGGAGCGGGAAGAGGAGGTGCTTTCTCTGTTAAATAAGGGGTATTCCAACCAGGAGATAGCCAGCGAGCTGGTAATTTCCCTGTCAACGGTAAAAAAACATATGTACCATATCTTTCAGAAAACGGAAGTTTCCGGCAGGGTGCAGCTTTTAGCCCTGCTTTCGGCGTAGCCAGTACAACGAATACTAAGTTGTATCAGATATAGAACCAAAGTAGTATAAAATGGCGGAAAAAGTATCCTTTTGGACAATTACAGGAAAAAGTTTTTCCGTATATAATAAGCCTTGTTAAAAGCAAAGGGGCTTTTACCACACAGGAATGTGAGGTAAAGGCCTCTTTTTCTATTGAAAAAAGAAAGGCAAGGTGGTTTTTATGCAGAAAATATTTACAAAGGAATTCAGGCCGGGGGAGAAATGGTCTTCCGTGATAGGAAAGAATAAATACATTCATTTCAAGGCCCTGGGGGACAATGCAAATGTGTCTGTGCTTTTATACAACGCAAAAGACACATCTGAGAGGTACAATATGCCGGATACCTTAAAGGCCCAGTATACCGCCCATCTCACAAAGGGAAATGTATTGATGAGCGATAACGGCAGGGTGCTTGCAAGCATTGTGGAGGACAGCCTTGGCTGGCACGATTCCATTACAGGGCATACAACCAGGAAGATGACAGATGAGAAATACGGGAAAACTTCCTATCAGGCCCAGGGAAATGATTATTACCGCTGCGGGGAGGAAAATTTTAAAGTGGAGCTGGTGCGGAACAATATGGGCAAAAGGGATCTGGTTCCCTGCGTCAACCTTTTTGCAAAGGTGTACGTGGAGGAAGACGGAAGTATGCACTATGTGACAGACCACTGTAAAAAGGGGGCAACCGTGACCCTGAGGACGGAGATGGACTGCATGATCGTGATATCCAACACGCCGAATCCTTTAGACCCCTCAGAAAAATATCCATCCGTACCGGTTACCCTGGAAGTTTACAATGCCCCCAGGACAGATTTGACGGACGAGTGTGTAAACTACCGGGAGGAAAATTACAGGGCGTTTGAAAACACATGGGATTATTTAAATCTCATGGGAGAATAGGATGAGGAGGACATAGATATGTATGGATTTGTGGAAAAAGACAGTGAACTGAAAATAGAGGACGCGGTATATGACGAAGTGTTAGAGGCTGGCCTTGGCTGGATGCACGAATTAAAAGAAGGCCAGAGTTTTCGGATTTTGGATTTAAAAGGCAATCAGGCGGTGGACACCACATTTTACGATTTAAACAACCCACAGGACCATTACGGAGCAGTGCAGACCGTTGTAGCCCAGAAAAATATTTACCTCACCACCGGAAGCATCCTTCGGGGGGAATCGGGAAAACCTTTCCTGGAAATTACCGCAGATAAGACGGGCAGGCATGACACCTTAGGGGGTGCATGTTCCTCCCAGAGCAATACGGTGCGCTATGCCAGGGAAAAAAGATATATGCACAACTGCCGGGACAGCTTCATGCTGCAGCTTGCAGACTGCGGCCTTGACATAAAGAAGCGGGATTTAGCTCCAAACATCAATTTTTTTATGAATGTGCCCATCACCCCGGAGGGGGGCTATAAGTTTGACGACGGGGTTTCCGCCCCAGGAAAATACGTGGAGATGAAGGCCCTTACGGACGTGATGGTTTTAATCAGCAACTGCCCCCAGCTAAATAATCCCTGCAACGCCTACAACCCCACCCCGGTAAGGCTTCTTATCTGGGATTAGCAGACGGCAGAAAACAGAAAGGACAGGGTGATGATATGTTTCAGAAAGTTTTGATTGCAAACCGCGGCGCCATTGCGGTAAGGATAGAGCGGACACTGGAAAAAATGGGAGTAAAAAGCGTGGCTGTCTACGCAAAAGCGGACAGGGACAGCCTGCATGTGGAAAAGGCCGATGAGGCGGTTTACCTTGGGGAGGGAACGGTGAAGGAGACCTACCTTGACGTGGATAAAATCATACAGGCGGCCCTTGACACGGGAGCGGAGGCGGTTCATCCCGGATACGGCTTTTTAAGCGAAAATACACTTTTTGCCGCCAAATGTGAGGAGAACCACATTAAATTTATCGGGCCGGACTCTTCCCTGATTCAGCTTTTCGGGCTGAAACATTCAGCCAGGGAGCTGGCGGAAAAAGCGGGAGTGCCCCTGCTACCCGGAACCGGACTTTTAGGAAGCCTTGAGGAAGCGGTAGGGGAAGCGGAACATATCGGGTATCCCCTTATGATAAAAAGCACGGCGGGAGGCGGCGGAATCGGAATCCGAATCTGTGAAAATGAAAAAGAGCTTGCCGCATCTTACGACAATGTGTGCCACTTGGCGGAGGCCAATTTTAATGACGCCGGGGTGTTTTTGGAGAAATACATACGGAAGGCAAGGCATGTGGAGGTGCAGATATTTGGAAACGGGTACGGCGAGACAGCCGTTTTGGGGGAGCGGGACTGCTCTGTCCAGAGGCGGAACCAGAAAGTGGTGGAAGAGTGCCCTGCCCCAAACCTCCCAGAGAGTGTGCGCCGGGAAATGTACTGCGCCGCAAAAAAACTGGCGGAGACAAGCGGCTATAAAAGCGCTGGGACAGTGGAATTTTTATACGATGAAGGGGAGGAGAAATTTTATTTCCTGGAAGTGAACACTAGGCTTCAGGTGGAACACGGAATCACGGAAGAAGTATACGGCGTTGACCTTGTGGAGTGGATGATAAAAGAGGCAGCGGGGGAGCTTAAGGGAATCGGAGACTTTCATGGAGAGCCCAAAGGCCATGCCATTGAGGTCAGAGTGTATGCGGAGGACTGTATCAATCATTTCAGGCCGGGAAATGGCAGGGTTGACGGGGTAACTTTCAGCGAAAAAGCCAGGGTGGAGACCTGGATCAGGAAACATATTGAAATCAGCCCCCTGTATGACCCCATGCTGGCAAAACTGATTGTACACGGGGAGACAAGGGAGCAGGCCGTAGGAAAAATGCTGGAGGTTTTGGAGGAAACAAAGATATATGGGGTAACCACCAACCTCTGTTACTTAAAAAACCTGATTTCCACGGAAAATTACAGAGAGGGAAGGCTCTATACAAAAATGCTTTCCGGCTTTTTCCCAGAGGAAAAGGCATTGGAGGTATTGGACGGGGGCGTGCAGTCAACGGTTCAGGATGCAGAGGGCATGATTGGATACTGGACGGTGGGAGTTCCCCCCTGCGGCGCCATGGATGACTACAATTTTAAGATAGGAAATATGCTCCTTGGAAACCCAAAGGACGCTGCGGGCTTAGAGCTTACCCTCCGGGGCGGGGCGTACCGGTTCCGCTGCAGCGTGTCTTTCTGCATCACAGGGGCGGATATGCAGGCCACCCTGGACGGGGAGGAAATCCCCATGTATACCGTAACAGAGGCAAAGCCTTTGCAGGAGCTTAGATTTAAGACCTGCGAAAAGGGTATGCGCACCTACCTTCTCCTTGCAGGGGGCATCCAGGTGCCAAAGGTTATGGGCTCATGCGCCACCTTCTGCGACGGGAAATTCGGCGGCCACAACGGCCGGGCCCTTCGGCCGGGGGACGTGCTTCACCTGGGGGAAAACTGTACGGCAAGAGAAGAGAAATCCTTCGAGAAAGAGTATATTCCCCGGATAGACAACACCTGGGAAATCGGGGTGATTCCCGGACCCCAGCCCACAGGGGAATACTTAAAGCCGGAATATTTAAAAACCCTTGTAAGTGCAGAATACACCGTGAACTTTAACAGCGCCAGGACAGGCATCCGCCTAAATGGCCCCATGCCCCAGTGGGTCAGGGAGGACGGCGGGGAGGCGGGGCTTCACCCCTCCAACATCCACGATAATGCATACGCTATCGGCACCCTGGATTTGACGGGAGACCAGTCTATTCTGCTGGGGCCTGACGGGCCTTCCCTTGGCGGCTTTGTATGCCCCGTCACCACGGCAAAGGGAGAACTGTGGAAATTAGGGCAGCTCCATCCCGGGGACAAAGTGCATTTTAAACTCCTGACCTTGGAGCAGGCGGAAAAAATCAGAAAGAGCCAGGAAAAAAATATCCATATGGATTACACAAAAACCCCTCTTTTTAAAAACCAGGAGTTAGATCCCTCCTACGGGGTTCTGGCAGAGGGAACCCATGACGGCACAGCCTATAAAATCCGTCTCCAGGGGGAGGAAAATATCTTAATCGAGTACGGGGAAATGGAGTTAAATATTGAGCTTCGCTTCCGGGTGCATATTCTTATGAAGGAAATAGAGAAAAAGAATCTGCCCATTATCGATATGACCCCGGGCATCCGTTCCCTGCAGGTGCACTTTGATGTAAATCAGATTTCCGCCGGGGAGATGTGCAAAAAGGTGGAGGAAATCAATGAGGGCTTAAAGGAGTTGGACGACATTACCGTTCCCTCCAGAATCATAAAACTGCCCCTCTCCTGGGACGACCCCCAGACCAGGCTTGCGGCGGAGCGTTATCAGAAAACCGTAAGGCCCGATGCGCCCTGGTGTCCCTCAAACCCGGAATTTATCCGGCGGATTAACGGACTTGACAGTATAGAGGATGTGAAAAAGATTGTATTTGACGCAGAGTACCTTGTCCTTGGACTGGGGGACGTTTACCTTGGAGCCCCTGTGGCCACCCCGGTTGACCCACGGCACAGGATGGTGACTACCAAATATAATCCCGCAAGGCCCTGGACTCCGGAAAATGCCGTGGGCATCGGCGGCGCTTACCTGTGCGTTTACGGCATGGAGGGCCCCGGAGGGTATCAGTTTGTGGGAAGAACCATCCAGATGTGGAATTCCCTGATGGAAACGGAGGTTTTTAAGAAAGGGAAACCCTGGCTTTTAAACTTTTTTGACAGGCTGAAATTTTATCCCTGCAGCAGCGAAGAAATCCTTGCCTACAGAGATGATTTTTTGAGGGGAAAATTTCCGGTGGAGATAGAAGAGACTACCTTTCACCTGGGAGAATATAAGCGTTACCTGGAAAGTATCAAAGAATCCGCCGCAGAGTTTAAAGCCCGCCAGGAAACGGCTTTTGAGGCGGAGAGACAGCGGTGGGTTTTGCAGGGCTTAGACCATTTTGTGTCGGAGACAGAAGAGGAAGTTTTAGAGGAAGAGGTTTTGCCGAAAGAGTGTGAAGCCGTGTCGGCCTCCCTTCCGGGCAGCGTGTGGAAAATCCTGGTGAAAGAAAACGACGTTGTGGAAAAAGGCCAGGAAATTGCGGTTTTGGAGAGCATGAAAATGGAATTTCCCGTGGAGGCGGAAGTTGCAGGCACCGTAAAAAAAGTCTATGTGAAAGCGGGGCAGCAGATAAACGCCGGGCAGATGCTTGCTGCGATAAGTGTGTGATACAGGAAAAACGGAAAAGAAAGGCAGTTGGTTACTATGAGAAATTTCCCTGAGAAACTGACAATGGAATGGGTGAAAACCGCCTATGAAAAGGGCAGCCTTACCCCGGAGGAGCTTGTGGAGGAGATTATTCGCAGGGCCGGGGAGACAAGGGATAAAAATATATGGATTACGCCCCCTTCCCGGGAACTGACGGAAAAATACATAAAAAGGCTTCCGGCCCGGAAAGAAGGATATCCTCTGTGGGGAATCCCCTTTGCCATAAAAGATAATATTGATTTGGAGTATGTGCCCACCACTGCGGCCTGTCCCGGTTTTTCCTATACCCCGGAAAAAAGCGCATTTGTGGTGGAGCGGCTGATTCAGGCGGGGGCGCTGCCTGTGGGGAAAACCAATCTGGACCAGTTTGCAACGGGGCTTGTGGGAACCAGAAGCCCCTACGGGGAAGTGCACAATGCCCATGACCCGGCATATATCAGCGGCGGTTCCAGTTCCGGTTCCGCCGTGGCGGTGGCCCTTGGGATGGCGGCTTTTTCCCTGGGGACCGATACGGCAGGCTCAGGAAGAGTTCCCGCCATGTTAAATACCCTGGTGGGATATAAGCCCCCCTTAGGGGCCTGGTCAACCTCCGGGGTGGTTCCCGCCTGTGCAAGCCTTGACTGTGTCACCGTCTTTGCCAACAGCCTGGATGACGCCCTTTTCGTAGACGAATCTGCCAGGGGATACGACAGGGACTGCATCTGGTCTGTGGAATATGAAAAAAAGGAAGAAAAGCTCCCGGAAAAAATATTCCTTCCGGAAAAAGAGCCGGAATTTTTCGGGGATAACCGCAAGGTTCACAGGGCAAAGTGGCTTGGGGCGGCGGAGCGGATCGAGCATCTTGGCATTGACGTTGAGTACCTGGATTACAAACTGTTTTATGACGCCGCCCTTTTGCTGTACGAAGGGGCTTACGTGGCGGAACGGTGGGCGGATTTAAAAGATTTTGTAGAAAAAAATCCGGGGAAAACCTTCCCAGTGACAGAGCAGATATTAAAATCCGGGGCATCGGAGGAAAAGACTGCGGCAAGGCTTTTTGAAGATTTGCATAAGCTTAAGTATTACCGGCATAAAACGGCAGAACTTCTGAAAAACGGGGTGATGGTAATGCCCACCGCCGGAGGGACGTTCACAAGGGAACAGGTGAGAGAAGACCCGGTGGGGACAAACAGCAGGATGGGGCTTTACACAAACCACTGCAATCTGTTAAATCTCTGTGCTGCCGCTGTCCCGGAAAATTCAAGGGATAAGGATTTACCCTTTGGGATTACTATATTTGGCCTGGCGGGGGAGGATAACCTGGTAAGAGGGGCGGCGGCAAAATTTTTGCAGACAGAGCCGTAGGGCTTTAAGGAACTGTTATGCAGGAACAGACGTAAGCCGGCAGATAAAAAACAAGAAAAGTGAGGGAGACATATGGAAGCAGAATTTTCAAGAATAGAGATTATGAGCAGCACGGGAAAGGTGGCGGATTTTATCCATAAACTTGGCAAGGAGGAGACGGTGAAGAAGTTAACCGGACTTGGGGTTACGGGAGTTACGATTTTTAACAATGTCATCGGCTGCGGGGTGCAGAACGGGCAGGCGGAGTACGCCTATGAGCTTTTGCCAAACCAGCTTGCCATGCAGCTTCTGCCCAAAAGCGTAGTGACCATTATCTGTGAGACGAAAATGGTGGATGAGCTGATAGAGTTTTTGAAAGTGGAACTGTATACGGGACACATCGGGGACGGGAAAATTTTTGTCTCCGATATACGCAACATTATCCGGGTGAGGACCGGGGAGGAGGGTGTGGATGCCTTAAATATATCTGCAAATGATTAACAGGAAAGGAAGTTTTTGTCATGAATAAAAAAATCGGAATGTTCGGCGCAATTTCCACCGGGGTGGGAATGCTCATTGCCACAAGCTGTTTTATCTCTTCTGCCAGCGGCGCAAGCGCAGTTGGCACACCCTTTGTCATTGCCATTGTGATAGCCTGCATTGCAAATATGATGGCGGTGCTTTCTATCGCCGAGTTAAACGCCATCATGCCAAACCTTACCGGGGGCATCGCCCAGTACACCCTGGCGGGGCTTGGGCCTTTGATTACCATTATCACCATGGTGGGAGGGTATCTTATCAGCAACGTGTTTGCGGCCCCGGCGGAGGGGGCCATGTTTGCCAATATTATGGCGGAACTTGCGGGAGATTCCATTCCCCCGGAGGTGTTCAGCGTAGGGATTACGGTAATCCTTGTGGTGGTAAATCTCATGGGGGTCAATATGTCAACGGTTGTCCAGGAGGTTGTGGCAACTTTTATGGTGATCTCCCTGGTGATTTTAAGCCTTGTGGGGGCCTTTGGGGCTGGCTCCGGCGAGACGGTGCGCCAGGCGGCGGTGATTTCTTCGGATTTAAAAGATATTCTCCCCCTCACCGCCACCGCCTTCTGGTTTTTTATCGGTGCGGAATTTATTGTGCCCCTGGCAAAGGATATGAAAAATCCGAAAAAGAACGTGCCTTTAAGCATGATTCTCTCCCTTGGGATTATGGGGCTGATACAGATTGTGATGGTATTCGGCTTTAAAAATTATACTCCCTGGGCGGCCCTTGGGGAGGCGGCTTCCCCCCATGTGCTGTACGCCGTGGCCATGCTGGGGAAATGGGGAAGGTACTGGATGATTGTGGTGGCAATTTTTGCGGCGGTGAGCACCCAGAATTCCATTATCTGTTCCGTTTCGGAAATCTGCTGCGGCATGGCGAAGATGAACCTTCTCCCCGGATTTTTCCAGAAAAAGAACGCCCATGGGGCGCCCTATTTTGTCATACTGATACTTGGGTTTCTCACCTGCGTGATAGAGGCTTCCGGCATATCCACCGGGGAGCAGGTCTCCTTTTTAACCCTTACCTGTTCGCTGTTTTGGATGATGTCCTATATTACCTCCCACGTAAACGTCATCATACTGCGGAAAAAGATGAAAAATGTGCCCCGCTCCTATAAAACCCCTTTTTACCCTGTGTTTCAGGCAGTGGGCATTCTCCTGCAGGTTTATATGATGCTTCACATTTCCACAGACAGCATCCAGAGAATGAATATTTATAAGCTGTGCTTTGTACTCTTTGCAGGGCTTTGCGTTTACTCTTTTTTCTGGGTAAAATACAGGCTGAAAATCTCCCTGTTTAAAGGGGTGGGCATCCACCAGGTAATGACCATGGAAAGCCCGGCCTACCACAGCATAAAGAGGGCTTTGGCAAGGGAGGGGAAAAAATTATAGGGGGCATTCCAGCTGGCAGTCATATGGTTCCGCCTCCACATGCTGCCGGTGGTACACCTTTGCCTCACGGCATCCCATAGCTTTGTAAAAGCTTTGGCTCTCCACAGCAGAATGGGCAGAAATGTAGAGCTTTTTCGCTCCCTTTTCCTCTGCCCATTTTTTTGCGGCAGAAAACAGGCGGCGTCCAATGCCCTTTCCCCGCACATCTTCCGATACGTGGATACTTGTCAAATCAAGATATTTTTCCTCTCCCCCGAAAAATTCCGATTCCACGGAGACAAAACCCTTCAGATTTTCATTCCAAAAAGCGGCGTATACAAATCCTTCCGTTAAGAGGGTGTTCTTAAGGCAGTCTACTAATATTTTATAGTCATTTTCTGACCAGTCGTCCACAAAAGGGGCGTTTTTTATCGTCCATGTACCCTTTTCCTTCCGCCAGCATTTTGTCACGTTCTGACGGCGGATAAAATTGCGGAAAAGTTCCCGGTTAATCTCTTCGCTGTGGAGTTCTCTGTACTGTATCATATTGGAAAACCTCCTATCGTCCTTCTATTTTGCTTTTTCTCTTTGTTCTATTTTATCTCTTTTTGCAGAAAAGTAAATGCTGTTTTAGGGAGCGGCAAACTTTGGGTTGTGTCATGGCGGCAATGAGGTTATAATACAAATGTGATATTTTAAATAAAGGCGGTAGGATATGAGGGAAAAAGCTAATCTTCCCATTGGAATAGAGGATTTTGGACGAATTCGCAGGGATGGGTTTTATTATGTGGACAAGACAGGGCTAATCAAAAGTCTCCTGGAACATATGGCATATGTGAATTTGTTTACGCGCCCCAGGCGGTTTGGGAAAACCCTGAATATGAGTATGTTAAAATATTTTTTTGAGACAGGCAGTGAGGGCACACTCTTTGACGGACTTGCGATTTCCAGGGAAAAGGAACTCTGTGAGAAATATATGGGGAAATTTCCGGTGATTTCTATTAGTTTAAAAGAGGTGGAAGGGGACGGTTTTGAAGGGGCAAAACGGATTCTCCGCTCAGTAATCGGCGATGAGGCGGTGAGGTTTTCCTTTCTTTCAGAAAGCGGCAGGCTGACAGCCACAGAACGGCAACAGTACAAAAAACTTATTGAGCTGGATAATAACGGAGAGTATGCCATGTCAGATGAGCTTTTGTCTAAAAGCCTTCTGATGCTATCCCGTTTTCTGGAAAAGCATTACGGGCAGAATACAATTATACTGATTGACGAATATGACGTACCCCTGGATAAGGCATACCAGTACGGTTACTATGACGCTATGGTGAACTTAATCCGGATACTTTTCGGGAGGGCGCTTAAAACAAACAATAGCCTGTATTTTGCGGTTTTATCCGGATGCCTGCGTATATCAAAAGAGAGTATCTTTACCGGTTTGAATAACTTTAATGTATATACAATAAAAGACGTGCAATATAACGAATATTTTGGCTTTACAGATGCTGAGGTCAGGGAAATTCTGGAATATTACGGGTTTATGGATAAATATGATGCCGTTAAGGAATGGTATGACGGTTACCATTTTGGCGAATTGGAGATTTACTGTCCATGGGATGTGATAAGTTACTGCCATGCATTAAAAATGAGTCCATCCATTGTGCCGCAGAATTATTGGGTAAATACCAGCAGCAACAGCATTATCCGAAAATTTATTGACAGGGCAGACGCAACGGCAAGGGATGAAGTGGAACGGCTGATTAGCGGCGGAAGCATCTATAAGAAAATACATCAGGAATTAACGTACCGGGATTTGGATGCTAAAATGGATCATTTATGGAGCGTTCTTTTTACAACGGGCTATCTCACACAGAGAGGGAAAGACAAGGAAGGCTTGACAAAGCTGGCCATTCCCAACAGGGAGATAGGATGGATCTTTGAGGAACAGATACAGGAATGGTTTGAGTGGGAGACAAAAAGGGATGCAAAAAAACGGGAGGAGTTCTGTCTGGCATTTGAGGAGAATGATACGGCCTTTATAGAGAAATGTTTTACGTCGTACCTGCGAAAAACCATCAGCATCCGGGATACCAATGTGAAAAAAGAAATGAAAGAGAATTTTTATCACGGAATCCTGCTGGGATTATTTGCAGGGATGGACGGATGGAAAGTGAAGTCCAATGCTGAGGCCGGAGAGGGTTACAGTGATATCTGCGTGGAGGTTGAGGATAAGGAAATCGGCATTATTATAGAATTTAAATATGCGGAGAAAGCGGAATTTGAGGAGGGGTGCAAAAAAGCCCTGAAACAAATTGATGACAGAAATTATCAGGAGTTATTGCTTGATGACGGAATGACGAAAATCCGTAAATATGGGATTGCCTGTTACAAAAAACGGTGCAGGGTTATTTCCGGATAATCCTGCACATACTGAGGGTGTGAAGTATAAAATTTTCACAGAAAGGAAAAGATTTTTATGTGGTTTTGGTGGTTTATGTTTATATGCGATTTCATTGTACCTGCCGCTATGATTTTGGGCGGCAGAATGATGTGGAAATATCCCCCCAAAAGCATAAACGGAATGGTGGGTTACAGAACCCGCCGCTCCATGAAAAATAAAGAGACCTGGAAATTTGCCCAGGAGTATTGCGGGCGGCTCTGGTGGAAAATTGGATGGCTTATGAGTATTCCCTCCGCTTTGGTACATATTCCTTTTTATGGAAAATCAGAGGGAATGGTTGGCATATTGGGGGGAATTGTGTGTACCTTAGAGTGCGTGGGAATGCTTTCCACCATTTATTTTGTGGAAAAAGCATTAAGGAAAAATTTTTCTTAACAAGGAGAAATCATGGCGGACATCCGTATCATTACAGGAAAAAATATTATACCGGAATTCTCTGCTGTGTTAAAACTCTTTGGCTGCAAAGGCGGGGAAAAATCACAGGAAGAGGTAAAAAAACAGTTTGACATTCTGCTGCCCAAATTTCGCATCTACCTAAAGCCCAGG
The DNA here is from genome assembly GCF_003612565.1 of Roseburia sp. 1XD42-69. Classification (GTDB taxonomy): domain Bacteria; phylum Bacillota; class Clostridia; order Lachnospirales; family Lachnospiraceae; genus Roseburia_B. The sequence continues at coordinate 45,416 of NZ_RAZG01000020.1, forward strand.
GCAGCCCTTGTCCTTACACCTGCATTGGAGGAAATAAAGGGGATATGGGGGCAGGATACTATTATGTATGTGGTGCTTACCCTGGGAAAAGGTCCGGATAAACTGTGTAAATCTTTCTTTGACAAGGGAGATGCATTTTCCGGCCTGCTGGTGTCCCTTATGGCGGACGCCAGTTTGTTTGCCTTTGAAAGCCAGGTGCAGGAGCATATAAAACAGATGTGCAGGGAAGAGGGATTGGGCGTTTCAAGAAGGCTCTCCATACCGGAGGATTTGCCCATGGAAATCCAGAAAAGTGCCTGTGACGCTGTGGAGGCGAAACGGACCCTGGGGATTTCCCTGACTTCTGCTTATATGATGAACCCGGAAAAATCTATGTGCTATGTTTTGGCAGTGACGGAGGATGCCAGTGTTTTTCAGGCAGGACACAACTGCAGCAGGTGCGGCAATCAGGAATGTTTAATCAGGCCAAGAACCGTTACGCTGACCCTTCTTGATAAGCAGGGAAAAAGGGAAATACCCTGTGCGCCGGGAACTCTTGTGGCAGACATACTGAATGAACATGGGATATCTTTCTTAAAACCCTGCGGGGGAATGGGCAAGTGCGGCAAGTGCAGAGTAAAGGTGGTAAAAGGGAAACTGCCAGTTACCCGGGCAGATGAAACCTGCCTTATGGCAGAGGAATTACAGGCAGGTATCCGCCTGGGGTGCCAGGCGCGGGTTTGGGACAATGTTACGGTTTCTATGGAAGAGGATGAGAGTGAAAAAGCCCAGATACTGGGAAGCTTTTTGGGGGAGGAATCCCAGGCAGAAGGGGAAAACGGCCGGGAATCAGAGGATATTTCTTATGGAGCGGCGGTGGATTTGGGCACTACCACCCTGGCTTTTTCCCTGGTGGGCCTTGAGAGTAAAAAAGTGCTGCATTCCTATGCCTCCATGAATCCCCAGAGGGCTTTCGGCCTTGATGTGATGAGCCGTATCCAGAGTGCAAACCAGGGGGATGGGAAAGCCTTAAAGGAGTTGATACAGAGAGAACTGCAAATAGGGATTCAGATTTTGTTGGCGGAAAAGAAGCTTCCTACCCATAAACTGAAAAAAATTGTGCTCTCCGGCAATACCACTATGTTTCATCTCTTAAGGGGGTATTCCTGCAAAAGCCTTGGAGCGGCGCCCTTTACCCCTGTGTCTTTGGCTGAGGAGACCTTATCTTCCAGGGAAGCTTTGGGGGAGGTAACTTTGAAAGCTCAGGTGTTTCTTCCCCCTGGGGCGTCGGCTTTTATCGGGGCGGATATTATTTCCGGGCTTTTTGCCTGCAGGTGGCAGGAGAAAAAAGAGATATCTTTGTTTTTGGATTTGGGGACAAACGGGGAGATGGCCCTTGGAAACTGTGATTCTTTTTTTACCGCCTCCACTGCGGTGGGGCCTGCCTTTGAGGGGGGGAATATTACCTTTGGCACAGGAAGCGTAAAAGGGGCCATATCCCACGCTAGGTATACAGATGGGAAACTTCAGGTGGACACCATTATGGAGGGGGCGCCAACAGGAATCTGCGGCACGGGTTTAATTGAGATAACAGCGGAGCTCTTAAAAGCAGGAATCATAGACTTTTCGGGGAAGCTGTCGGAAGAATATTTTGAAACAGGATTTCCCGTGGCAGAAAAAGAAAACGGGGAGATAATACGTTTATTCCAGAAGGATATCCGGGAACTCCAGCTTGCAAAAGGGGCAGTCCGGGCAGGGATTGAAGTTCTCCTGAAAAAAATGGGAATTGGGTACGGGGATGTAAAACAGGTATATCTTTCCGGGGGTTTTGGATTTTATCTGCCCAGGGAAAAGGCGGCATATATGGGCCTTTTGCCGGAAGAATTGTTAGAAAAAATCACCGTGGCAGGAAACACCTCCCTGAAAGGAGCGGAGGATTGTTTTTTTCGAGAGGATGCCGGAGAAATATTAAACCAAATTGCCGCAGGGGCAAAGGGGATTTCCCTGGCAAAAGAGCCGGATTTTCAGGAACTTTATGTGAAGTTTATGGATTTTCCGGTTAAGGAGAGGAAATGAAAGAGTTAAAAGACCAATATGTGCTAAGCGGGGGAAAAAAGTTATATTGCGGCTGTACCACAGGCTCCTGTAGTGCGGCGGCGGCCAAGGCCGCAGCCCTTATGCTGTTTTTGGGGGAAGAGATTTCCCAGGTGCGTCTGATTACCCCCGCAGAGGTTTCCCTGACCCTTGGGGTGGAGGATGTGTCAAGGGGGGAGGATTTTGTCCGGTGCGCCGTTAAAAAAAATGCTGGGGACGACCCGGATGTGACAGACGGGATATTGATTTATGCAAAACTTACAAAGGATTCCGCCCTTTCTTTTGGGGAGGTTTTGATAGATGGAGGCGTCGGCGTCGGCCGGGTGACAAGGGCGGGGCTAAACCAGCCCATAGGCGGCGCCGCCATTAACAGCGTCCCCCGGGAGATGATAAAAAAGGAAGTCCAGGCAGTTTTGGAACAATCCGGGTTCTGCGGCGGGGCGAAGGTACTTATTGAAGTGCCGGAGGGGGAAAAACTTGCGGAAAAGACCTTTAACCCCAGGCTTGGCATAGAGGGGGGGATTTCTATCCTGGGGACAACGGGGATTGTGGTGCCTATGAGTGAGGAAGGATTTTTGGGGAGCGTAGAGGCACAGATCAATATGCAGTTGGCGGAAGGAAAGAGCCATATTCTCATAACCCCGGGAAATTACGGGGAGGATTTTGCCAGGGCCTGCCCGGATATCCCTTTGAAAGAAAGTATCCACTGCAGTAATTTTGTGGGGAAAACCCTGGATTTGGCTGTTTCCCTGGGAGTAAAAAAGATTACCTTTGCGGCCCACATCGGAAAATTTATTAAGGTGGCAGGGAACATTATGGATACCCATTCCAAAAACTCTGACTGCCGGGCGGAGCTTATGGCCGCCTGTGCCATAGAGGCGGGGGCGGATTTGGATGTGGCAAAGGCAATTTTAAAGACGGCGGTAACAGAAGAGGCTGTACAGATTTTAAAAGAGGCAGGGCTTTTACAGCCTGCTATGGCCCTTGCAGTGAAAAGGATACATAAAAACCTGTGCAGAAGGGCCCAGGGTGTGGAAATTGACGTGATACTTTTTTCCAGTGTGGAAGGAAAGCTGGCGGAGGTAAGGAACTGATATGAAAAAAGGAAAACTTTTCGGAGTAGGAGTGGGGCCTGGAGACCCGGAATTAATGACATTAAAATCGGTGAGGGTAATAGAGGAGAGCAGTGTAATTGCAGTGCCGGGGGAGGCGCCGGAAAACAGCGTGGCGTACCGGATTGCCCTTAGGGCCTGCCCCTGTCTTTTAAAAAAAGAGACGGTGGCCCTTCCCATGCCCATGACAAAAAAGGAAGAGGTTTTAAAGGAAAGCCACAGGCAGGGGGCAGAGATTCTCTCCGGATTTTTAGACCAGGGAAAACAGGTATCGTTTCTTACTTTGGGGGATCCCAGTATCTATTCCACCTACCTGTATGTGAAAAAAATATTGGAGGGACGGGGATATGATACAGAGATGGTAAGCGGAATCCCCTCTTTTTGCGCAGCGGCGGCGGCGTTAAACGTAAGCCTTTCCGAACAGGCCGAAAGCCTGCATATCATACCTGCCTCCTACCCCATAGAGGAAGCCTTAAAACTGCCTGGGACAAAGGTGCTTATGAAGTCGGGGAAAAAGTTAAAGCAGGTGAAAGATCAGCTTTTAGCAGCAGGTTCAGAAGTTAAAATGGTGGAAAACTGCGGCATGGAGGGGGAAAGACGGTATTTTTCTACCAGGGAAATGCCGGATGAGGGGAGCTATTATTCCCTTATGATAGTAAAAGATTAACGGACCTATCTGTGACACAGATAGGGGCAGATGCAGGAGTAAAAAAATGGTACATTTTGTAGGAGCAGGCCCCGGAGCTAAGGATTTAATAACCATTCGGGGGAAAAAATTTATCGAAGACGCAGATATGATTATTTATGCGGGATCTCTCATAAATCCAGAACTTTTGGAGGAGGCAAAACCCGGCTGTATCCTCTATGACAGCGCTAAAATGACCCTGGAGGAAGTGGCGGAAAAACTAGTGTGGGGCCATGGGCAGGGAATGGAGATTGTGCGGCTTCACACGGGAGACGCAAGCCTTTACGGGGCCGTGCGGGAGCAGATGGATATTCTGGAAGAAAAAAAGATTCCCTACGACAGCTGTCCTGGGGTGAGTTCTTTCTGCGGCGCAGCATCCTCTTTGAATTTGGAATATACTCTGCCGGAGGTGTCCCAGAGCCTGGTGATAACCCGTATGGCAGGGCGGACTCCTGTACCCCAAAAGGAGAGTATAGAAAGCTTTGCGGCCCATCAGGCATCCATGGCTGTATTTTTAAGCGCCGGGATGCTGGGGGAACTGACAAAAAGGCTTCTGGCGGGAGGATATAAGGAAAATACTCCTGCGGCTATTGTGTATAAGGCTACCTGGGAGGACGAGATAAAAATCACCTGTTCCCTGGGGGAACTGGAAGAAAAGGCAAAAGAGCGGGGGATAAAGAAAACGGCGTTAATTCTTGTGGGGGATGTGATTGCCCACACTTCTTATCAGCGTTCCAAACTGTATCATCCGGAGTTTTCCACAGAATTTCGGAAGGGGAAATAGGATGCTTTACATCATAGGATTTACCAAAAAAGGAATGGAACTGGGGAGTAAAATTAAAAATAAATTTGATTTTAATGCAAGGCTTTTTCAAAAGACAAGCCAGGAAATGGGAATTGGAGAAAGGTTTTTTGGGACATTGCATCAGTGGACAGAAAGTGCTTTTTTAAATGCTGATATTATTTTGTTCATCGGTGCCTGCGGCATTGCAGTGAGGAGTATTGCCCCCTTTTTAAAGGACAAATGGAATGACCCGGCGGTTTTAGTGATGGATGAGGGAGGGGAGTTTTGCATTTCACTCCTTAGCGGACATGCCGGAGGGGGAAATAAATGGTGCAGAAAAATTGCAGGGATAGCGGAGGCATGCCCTGTGGTTACCACAGCCACGGATATTAGGGAAAAGTTTTCAGTGGATGTTTTTGCCCTGGATAACGGTTTTTACATAAAAGAACGTGTTTTGGCAAAAGAAGTTTCCTCCTCCATTTTGGCAGGGGAAATCCTTCCCCTGGTGTTTGGGGATGAGATTTTAACAGAGGAGGGGAAAACAGAAATTTTGAAACGGCGGGAAGTCTTATTGTCCCAGGGAATTTCCCTGTTTTTAGAATCTGAATTTTTGAAAGAGAAAAAAGAGAAGGACAAGCTGGGAATTTATGCGGGGGTGAGACATAGGGAGTTTCTCTTTGAGAAGACCCTGCACTTAATTCCCAAATCTCTGATACTGGGACTGGGGTGCAAAAAAGGCACGGAAGAAACAGTGATAAAAAGCAGGGTGGAGGAATTCTGCCGCAAAAAGGAACTTTGCAGGGAGGCTTTTTTTATGGCGGCAACCATTGATATGAAAAAAGAGGAGCCGGGGCTTTTGGCCTTTGCAGAAAATTTTGGACTTTCCCTGAAAACCTATTCTTCGGAACACCTTTCCAAAATCCTGGGGGAATTTAGCAGTTCCTCTTTTGTAAAACAGGTGACAGGGGTGGACAATGTGTGTGAGCGGAGTGCGCTGGCGTGTGCCATGGATCAGGGAAATGGTGCGGTTTTGGAGGGAAAATATTCCGGTGACGGGGTGACGGCGGCTGCGGCTGTTGTCTTGGGAAAGGAGATTATATGGGACAGATCTATGTAGTGGGAATCGGCCCGGGGGCCTATGAGGAGATGACCATCCGGGGGGCAAATGTTTTGTCCCAGTGCGATGTCATCGCAGGTTACACGGTGTATGTGGAACTGGTGCGAAAACATTTTCCCGAAAAAGAATTTATTGTAACCCCGATGCGCAGGGAAGAAGAGCGGTGTGAACTTGCCTTTAAGGAGGCGGAAAAGGGCAGGAGGGTTGCCTTAATCTGCAGCGGGGATGCAGGGATTTACGGCATGGCGGGGCTGATGTATGAAATTGGCAGAAAGTATAAAGATATCTCCATTGAGGTGGTGCCGGGGGTGACGGCGGCCTTGGGAGGGGGGGCTCTTTTGGGGGCGCCTCTGGTGCACGACTGCTGTTTTATCAGTTTAAGCGACCTTTTAACGCCCTGGGAGAAAATCGAAAAAAGGCTTACGGCAGCGGCCCAGGGGGATTTTGTTATCTGCCTTTACAACCCTTCCAGCAAAAAAAGGGAGGATTATCTGAGCCGGGCATGTGATATCCTTTTAAAATGTAAAAAAGAGGACACCGTGTGCGGCCTGGCAAAGAATATTGCCAGGGAGGGGGAAATCAGTGAAATCCTTACCTTAAGGGAGCTTCGGGACAAGGAGGCGGATATGTTTACCACGGTATTTATCGGAAATGAGGAAACCCTTGTGATACAGGGGAAAATGGTGACCCCCAGAGGCTATGGGAGGGAGAGGAACAGGATATGACGGATGCACTTGTCTTTGCAGGGACAAAAGAAGGGCGGATCCTTGCGGAATATCTCTGCAGTAACCTTGGAAAGGTGACTGCCTCTGTGGCGACAGAGTACGGGGAGGAAATTTTAAATGTTATAAGTGGATTAAATATTGTCCATGGAAAACGTGATTTCCAGGGAATCTGTGAATTGTTAGATCAGGAATCTCCAAGGATTGTGGTGGACGCCACCCATATTTATGCCTGTGAGGTTACGGAAAATGTAAAAAGGGCCTGTGAGGACAGGAAGATTCCATATCTTCGGATTTTAAGGGATACTAGGGCCGCAGAGAATGCAGTGTATGTGGATTCCGTAAAGGAAGGGGCGGCGTATTTAGATGCCGGGGAAGGAAATATTTTAATTACCACCGGCAGCAAAGAGTTAAAAGAGTATACGGCAATGAAAAACTACAAAGAACGCTGTTTTGCCAGAGTATTATCCCTTCCCCAGGTGGTAACTATGTGTGATGCCCTGGGCTTTCGGGGCAGCCATCTCATTGCCATGCAGGGGCCTTTTTCCAAAGAGATGAATGCAGCTATGCTAAAACAGGTAAAGGCGTCTTATCTTGTGACAAAGGAGAGCGGCGATGCCGGGGGTTTTGAAGAAAAATGTAAGGCGGCTAAGGAGTGCGGCGTTACTTTAGTTGTAATCGGAAAACCCAAGGAAGAGGAAGGGATTTCCCTTTGGGAGGGAAAAAGGTATCTGGCGGAATTTTTCGGCTTTACCCCAAAACAGGAGATTGCCCTGATTGGAATCGGCATGGGAAACAGGGATTTACTTACGGGGGAAGCCCTGAAATGGATTGAAGAGTCAGATTTAATCATAGGGGCAAAGCGCATGACAGAGCTGTTTGAGGACGGGGAGCGGGAAGCCTGCCATGCCTATTTAAAAGATGAGATAGAATCCTGCTTAAAATCCCACAGCCATTGCCGGAAAGCTGCCATTCTTTTATCCGGGGACGTAGGGTTTTTCAGCGGGGCAAAAAATCTCACCGGCATCTTTCCTGAGGCCCGGGTGATGCCCGGAATCTCCTCCCTTTCCTATTTTTGTTCTAAACTCCCCTGTTCCTGGGAGGATGTGAGCAGTGTGAGCCTTCACGGAAAAAAAGATAATGTGGCAGGAATTTTAAGGGAGCGGGGCAGGGTTTTTGTGATTCTTGGGAAAGGGGACGACCTGCAGGGGCTCTGCCAAAGGTTAAAAGACTGCGGCCTGGAAAACGCCTGTGTGTCTGTGGGGGAGAACCTGGGATACCCGGAGGAAAAAATTACCCGGGGCAGGGCAGAGGACTTTCTTCATACAGAGACAAGCCTTTTAAGCGTATGCCTTCTGGAACTTAAGGAGGAGGCGGTCTGTACCTGTGGAATCGGGGATCATGCTTTTATTCGGGGAAATGTGCCCATGACAAAAGAGGAAATCCGCAGCATTATTTTGTCCAAAATGAAGCTGACAAGAAAAGCGGTGGTTTACGATATCGGGGCGGGAACCGGCTCTGTCTCTGTGGAGCTTGCCAGAACGGCTTTTCTGGGGGAAGTCTATGCCATTGAGGAAAAGCCGGAGGCGGTGGAGTTGATTCTTAAGAATAAAAAGAAATTTGGAACAGAGAACCTTTTTGTGGTTCCCGGGAGGGCTCCAGAGGTTATGGAGGATTTGCCTGGGCCAAGCCATGTGTTTATCGGAGGAAGCGGAGGAAATTTAAAAGAGATAATAGAAATGGTTTTAAAAAAGAATCTAAGAGCAGGGATTGTGGTCAGTGCTGTTTCCTTAGAGACCATAGGGGAGGCTTTTGGGGAGATGAAGGCGTTAGAAGAGCGGTTTGGGAGAAAAACGGAGATCACGGCTCTTTCTGTGGCAAAGTCGAAGGTGTTGGGGGAGTATCACATGATGATGGGGGGAAATCCGGTGTATTTGTTTGAGAGTTATGTGTTATAATGAATTGTGAAGTATATGCGCTGCGTGGAGGTTTACCTTCCATGGCTGAAAGGCGTCGGCAAGCTGGCAGAAAGCTGCTATGGCATAAAATATAGAAACAGGAGGGGACGGATGAAACAGACAATCGGAATCGGAATCCAGGATTTTGAAAAGATAAGGACGAGAAATATATTTTATGTAGATAAAACAGATTTTATCCGTGAATGGTGGGAGAGCAATGATGATGTGACGTTAATCACCCGCCCCAGGCGTTTTGGGAAAACCTTAAACATGAGTATGACGGAACAGTTTTTTTCTTTGGAGTATGCAGGGCGCGGGGATTTGTTTGAGGGACTTTCTATCTGGGAAAGAGAGGAGTATCGGGGGATTCAGGGGACGTATCCGGTTATCAGCCTTTCCTTTGCGGGGATAAAGGAAGATAATTTTCGCAGTGTGCGGCTGAAAACAGGGCAGTTCATTACAGAATTGTTTGATAAATACAGGTTTTTATCAGACTGGGAGGGATTAAGTTTAAAGGAAAAAGAATTTGTAAAAAGAATAGATCCTGAAATGGATGATTATGTTGCCACCCAGTCTTTAAATCAGCTTTCCAGTTACCTCTCCCGTTACTATGGGAAAAAAGTGATTATCTTGTTGGATGAGTACGACACCCCCATGCAGGAAGCCTATGTGCATGGGTACTGGGAGGAGCTGGTTTCCTTTACCAGAAGCCTATTTAACTCTACCTTTAAAACAAACCCTTATATCGAAAGGGGGCTTATGACGGGGATTACCAGGGTGAGCCGGGAGTCGATGTTTTCCGACTTGAATAATTTGAATGTCGTAACTACCACTTCCAATGAATATGCCACAGCCTTTGGATTTACGGAAAAAGAAGTCTTTGCGGCCATGGATGCGTTTGGCTTGTCCAAACAGAAGGAAAAAGCAAAATTCTGGTATGACGGCTTCGTCTTCGGGAACCAGCCAGACATTTATAATCCCTGGTCGGTGATTAACCTTCTGGATAAAAAGATGTTCGGTACCTACTGGGCCAACACCAGTTCCAATAGCCTTGCCGGAAAACTGATCCGTGAGGGCGATGCGGATGTGAAGATGGCCATGGAGGATCTTTTAAAAGGGAATTCCCTGTTTACGGAAATTGATGAGCAGATTGTGTTCAACCAGCTTGGGAAGAAGCAGTCAGCCATTTGGAGCTTGCTGGTTGCCAGCGGGTACCTGAAAGTGGAAAGCTGCAGGGCAAACCCGGTGACAGACCGGATGACGTATGAGCTGAAACTAACCAACCGGGAAGTAAAAATCATGTTCGAGGGGATGATACGTGACTGGTTTTATGAATATACCAAAGATTACAACGACTTTATCAAGGCCCTGCTTTTAAACGATAAAAAGGCCATGAATGTATATATGAACCGTGTAGCCCTTTCCACCTTCAGTTTTTTTGATACGGGGAAGAATCCCTCACCAGCCAGTGAGCCGGAGCGTTTCTACCATGGTTTTGTGCTGGGGCTGATGGTGGATCTGGCAGGACGCTACCAGATAAGCTCAAACCGGGAGAGCGGGTTCGGGCGCTATGACGTGATGCTTGTGCCGGAGAAAAAAGAGGATGCCGCATACATCCTGGAATTCAAGGTGCGGGACAGGGAGGATGAGAAAAGCCTGTCTGAGACAGTGGAGGAGGCATTAAGGCAGATAGAGGAGAAGAAGTATGAGGAAGAAATGTTAAGCCGGGGGATAGAGGCGGACAGGATAAAGAAGTACGGGTTTGCCTTTGAGGGGAAAGAGGTTTTGATCGGTTAAATGAATACACCATCTCTGATGCTTGCAGCCCCGGCCAGCGGAAGCGGAAAAACACTGCTGACCTGCGGGCTTTTGCAGGTATTATTAAATCAAAAATTAAATATTGTGTCTTTTAAATGCGGTCCGGACTACATAGATCCCATGTTTCACACAGAAGTTTTGGGGACAAAATGCAGGAATCTTGATTTGTTTTTGTCCTCAGAGGAAACAGTGAGATACCTTTTTTCCAGACATGCCAAAGAGGCGGATTTGGCATTGTTGGAAGGGGTGATGGGCTATTATGATGGAGTGGGAAATTCCACCTGGGGCAGTGCCTATGAACTGGCAGGGACGATAGGGGCGCCGGTGGTTTTGGTGGTAAATGTCAGGGGTATGGGCCTGTCTGTGACGGCGCTTATCAAGGGTTTTTTGGAATTTCGCCAAGTTTCCCATATCAAAGGGGTGATTTTAAACCAACTCTCCCCCATGCTCTATGACAGAATGAAAGAGTGCGTGGAGAGGGAGACAGGGGTAAAGGTATATGGCTATCTTCCGGTAATGAAAGATTGTGAGATAGAAAGCCGACATCTGGGGCTTTTTATGCCAGAGGAAATCTGTGATTTTAAATCACGATTAAATAAAATTGCCAAAGTTATGGAGGAAACCCTGGATATAGAGGGGCTTTTGCGCCTGGCCAGGGGAGCAGAAAAAATGCAGGGAAAACCAGGGGAAGAGATAACAGGGCTTCCCAGCCCTTTTGCCGGGGAGGGGATTTCTGTTGCTTACGCAAAGGATGAGGCGTTTTGTTTTTGTTATGAGGATAATTTAGAACTCCTCCGTGATTTGGGAGTAAAATTGTATCCCTTTTCTCCCCTTTCTGATGGGCATTTGCCAAAGCAGATACACGGGCTTCTTTTATTTGGAGGATATCCGGAATTATATGCAGAAAAATTAAGTAATAATATAATCTTACGAAATGAAATCAGGGATAAAATTTTATCTGGCCTTCCCACAATGGCGGAGTGCGGTGGATTTCTCTATCTTCTGGAATCCCTTCAGGATAAAGATTCCGGAAGAGAATATCCCATGGCAGGTGTATTTCCTGGCAGTGGATATGATGGGGGAAAACTGATGCGGTTCGGCTATGTGGAATTAAAAGGCGGAAAAGCATTTGGAAGGGATGTGGGGACGATTCGTGCCCATGAGTTCCACCACTACGATACGGAAAATCCGGGCGGCAGTTTTTTGGCCCAAAAACCATTAAGCCACAGAAACTGGCATTGTATCCACAGCAGTGGCACAATATTTGCAGGGTTTCCCCACCAGTATTTTTACGGAAACCTGAAACTGCCTGAGGCCTTTTTAGGCGCCTGCAGGGAGTTTAGGGAGGAAAGCAGATGAGAGATAAAACAACCATGGAATTTTATGACAGGATAAAAAATATTCCCCCTGTAAACCAAGGGGCAAGGGAGGAAGCGAAAAGGCGCTGGAATGAAATCGCCCACCCCCTCCACAGCCTGGGGAAACTGGAGGATTATGTGGTTTTTCTGGCGGGGATTACCGGGGAGTTTAAGGTGGAAAAGCCGAAAAAGGCCCTGGTTGTTATGTGCGCAGACAACGGGGTGGTGGAGGAGGGCGTGACCCAGACAGGCCAGGAAGTCACGGCCATTGTAGCGGAAAATTTCTTAAAAGAGCAGGCCACAGCCGCAATTCTCTGCCGTGAGACAGGGGCGGATATTTTTCCTGTGGATATAGGCATGGCAAGGGATACCAGTGTGCCCCGGCGGAAAGTGGGGTACGGCACAAAAAATATGGCAAAAGAACCTGCCATGACAAGGGAGCAGGCCATACAGGCGGTTTTGACAGGCATGGATATGGTGAGGGAATTAAAAGAGAAGGGATATGGGCTGATTGCCGTCGGTGAGATGGGTATCGGAAATACCACTACAAGCAGCGCCGTGGTATCCGTTCTTCTGGAAAAAAGCCCAAAGGAAGTTACCGGAAAGGGAGCCGGGCTTACCGGGGAGGCTTTGGCCCGGAAAGTAAAGGTCATTGAGGAGGCCATAAAAAAGCATAAGCCAGAAAAAGAAGACCCTTTAGAAGTGTTATCTCTTGTGGGAGGGTTTGATCTGGGGGGCATGGCAGGGCTGTTTTTGGGCGGCGCCCTTTACCGGGTTCCCATTGTGATAGACGGCTTTATTTCCGCCGCCGCAGCACTTCTTGCCAAGACATTTGCCCCGGCGTGCACAGATTATATGATAAGCTCCCATGTTTCCAAAGAGCCCGGTACAGGAATGGTGTTAAATGCCCTTTCCATGGAGGCGGCCCTGCACTGCGGTATGTCTTTGGGGGAGGGCACAGGGGCGGTGTGCCTCTTTCCCCTGATTGATTTGGCTATCTCTGTTTACCGGGGGATGGGCACTTTCCAGGAAAACAGTATAGAGCCTTATCAGGAGCTTTTGTTATGATTTACCTTGTGACGGGGGGCAGCGGCAGCGGAAAGTCTGCCTATGCAGAAGAAAAACTGTGTTCACTGGGAAATGATAACAGGATTTATTTTGCCACCATGGAAGTCTCCGACAAAGAAGGAAGGAAGAAAGTGGAGCGCCACCGGAAACTCCGGGAGGGAAAAGCCTTTACAACCATAGAGCAGGGAAAAAATTTAAAAGAAATTAAAATTCCAAAAAACAGCCTGGTTCTCCTGGAATGTATGTCAAATCTTCTGGCGAATGAGATGTATGCCCCGGGAGGGGCCGGGGAGGATTCTGTCTCAGAGATTTTAGAAGGCGTATGGAACTTAGACCGCCAGGCAAAGGCGTTGGTTGTGGTATCCAATGAAGTGTTTTCGGATTTGCCGGTATCAAAAGAGATGGGGCGGTATTTGTCTTATCTTGGGGAAATCAATGCCGCCATTGCAAAGCAGGCGGCGGAGGTGACGGAGGTTGTATACGGGATTCCGGTATTTGCAAAGAGCATAGCAGCAGAACGAAAACCCATGGAATAAACCCCTCCATAATAAACCTCTCATAATAAGGAAGGAACAGAATATGAAAAAGCTTTGGAACAGTTTTAAAATAGCATTTTCCATGTATTCTAAGATACCAATGCCAAAAAGCGACTGGACAAATGAAAACATGCGTTACTGCTTCTGTTTCTTTCCCCTTGTGGGGGGAGTGGTTGGCGCCTTGACCTGTGTCTGGCGGTATCTGGCAGAGTATTTGGGCTTAAGGGGAAGCACAAGTTCTGCCGTAGTGCTTATGCTGATTCCCGTGGCGGTTACCGGCGGAATCCATCTGGACGGGCTTTTGGATACAGCGGACGCCTTAAGTTCCTACAAAGGACAAAAAGAGCGGCTGGAAATTTTAAAAGACTCCCGGGCGGGGGCTTTTGCCGTGATACAGGCGGTGGTGTATTTTTTCCTGTATTATGGCATTTACTCTTATCTGGACGCCTGCCCGGGAAAGAGAGGGGAGGAGGCCTGGCAGGTCATTGCCCTTTCCTTTTTTTTGTCAAGGATATTGAGCGGCTACGGGGTGGTGGCCTTTCCAAAGGCAAAGGATACAGGGCTTGCGGCCCTATTTTCCCAGAAGGCGGAGGGAAGGGCCGTAAAAATTGTCCTGGTTTGTTATGGAATTCTGATTTTTGTGTTTATGGCAGGGATAGACATTTTCTATGCCTTAGCAGTGTACACAGCGGCCTTTTTAGTTTTTATTTATTACTATTTTATGTCTGTGAATAAATTTGGGGGGATTACCGGGGATTTGGCAGGGTGGTTTCTCCAGAACTGTGAAATAGCCATGGCCCTTGGGGTAATGATTGTCCATGTGGCAGGAGGTGTGGTATGATATTAGTAATCGGCGGGGCAAATCAGGGAAAAACATTGTACGCCACAGAAAAGTTTCAGGTCTCCCGCTGGATTTTTGGGGGGGACTGTGATATGGAAGAAATATTTACCGCCCAGGGAATCTGCCATTTTGAAGCTCTGGTGGAGAGAATGATAAAGGAAGAGAAAGACGTAAAATCTTTTTTAGAAAAACTTATAAAATTAAATTCGGATATTATTATTGTATCTAATGAGTTGGGATGCGGTCTTGTGCCAGTGGATGCATTTTTGCGCAGATTCCGGGAGGAGCACGGCAGGGCCTGCACCTTTCTTGCCGCCCAGGCAAAGGAGGTACACCGGGTGTTCTGCGGAATCGGGACGGTGATTAAGGGATGAAAGTGTATTTGATTCGTCACGGCATGACAAAAGGAAATGAGGAAAAAAGATATGTGGGGGGCAGAACCGACGAACATATCAGCCGGGAGGGAATGTTGTCCCTTTTGGGAAAAACATATCCAAAGGTACAGCAGGTTTTTGTCAGCCCCATGAGACGCTGTATGGAAACGGCGGCGCTTTTATATCCGGGAAAGGAAATGACTGTGATAGAAGAATTTCGGGAGACGGACTTCGGACGTTTTGAAAATAAAAATTATGAGGAGTTAAAAGGGGACAAAGCGTATCAGAAGTGGCTTAGCCAGGGAGGAACTATTCCCGGGGGAGAGTCCTCCCAGGAGGTAAAAATGCGGGTTCTTCAGGGGTTTGATAAGGTGATTTTTAAAGCCGGGAATAAAAATTTACAGGAAATCGCATTGGTTGTCCACGGGGGGACGATTATGTATCTCATGGAAATGTACGCCGGGGAAGGGAAGAATTTTTACGACTATCAGATTGGAAACGGGGAGTATTTCTCTCTTACTGTCTCCACGGATTTCCGGGGAGTGTGCAGTTGATTCGCATCATCAGTATTACCCTGGCCTGCATGTTAGATTTGATATTTGGAGACCCCCAATTTAAGTATCACCCCGTATGCCTGATTGGGAAGCTGATTTCCGGGACGGAGAAACTTTTGTTTTTACTTTTTCCGGCAAAAAAGAGGGCAAGGATTCTCTCAGGAGCAGTTTTGGTATTGGTTGTATGCGGCGTATCTACTTTTGTTCCATGGGTAATCTTGCATTTTTTATATAGATGGAAGTTTTTTGCAGGTTTTGCGGTGGAAACCTTTTTCTGTTATCAGCTTCTTGCCATGAAATCTTTAAAAACAGAAAGTATGAAAGTCTATTACGCCCTAAAAACCCAGGGGGTAGAGAGCGCCAGAAGGGCAGTGGCCCTAATTGTGGGAAGGGATACGGAGGTTTTGGATGAAAAGGGAATTGCAAAGGCGGCTGTTGAGACGGTGGCGGAAAATGCCTCCGACGGAGTGATCGCACCCCTGTTTTATATGATGCTTTTCGGAGGGGCGGGAGGATTTTTTTATAAGGCGGTAAACACTATGGATTCCATGGTAGGGTATAAAAATGAACGCTATGAGGATTTCGGCAGGGCGGCGGCAAAAACCGATGATGTGTTAAATTTTCTCCCTGCCAGAATCTGCGGAATTTTCCTGGCAGTGTCGGCGTTTCTCTTAGGATACGACGGGAAAGGGGCATTCCGGATTTTTTTCCGGGACAGAAAAAATCATGCCAGCCCCAATTCCGCCCAGGGGGAGGCCGCAGTGGCAGGTGCACTCCAGGTACAGCTTGGGGGGGACGCCTGGTATTTTGGAAAGTTATATCATAAATTAACTATTGGAGATAATAAGCGGGACATAGAACCGGAGGATATTGTAAGGGCAAACCGGATTCTGTACGGATGCGGGATTCTGGGATGGGCCCTGTTTGCA
Source organism: Roseburia sp. 1XD42-69 (assembly GCF_003612565.1). Lineage (GTDB taxonomy): Bacteria > Bacillota > Clostridia > Lachnospirales > Lachnospiraceae > Roseburia_B. The sequence continues at coordinate 61,345 of NZ_RAZG01000020.1, forward strand.
GGCGCATATGGAATTTTCTGGTACATCCTGCAAATGTTCACAAGGTAAAGTAAAATCAGATTTAATAAAATAGAGTGAGATATGGAGGATGGGAGATGAAGCAAAATCACGGGGGGGATATCTACCGCTTTCCGAAAGTGACAGATTTTTCTACAAATATAAATCCTTACGGGCCTCCCAAGGGAGTGACGGAAGCCATAAAGAAAAATTTGTGGAAAATACACATGTATCCGGACCCGGAGTGCAGGGTTTTAAGGGAGGCTTTGGGGGAAAAGCTTGGTGCGGCAAAGAAGAAGGTTATCCTGGGAAACGGTGCGGCGGAATTAATGTTTTCTTTTTGCCAGGGGTTAAAGCCCAAAAAGGCATTGATTCCCCTGCCTTCCTTTTTGGAGTATCAGCGGGCTCTTTTATCGGCGGGGTGTAAAGTTTTGACTTACAAAACCCGTAAGGAGGAAGGGTTTTCCTTGAGAAAAGATTTTTTAGAGGCTATTACGGAGGGTATGGATATGGTGATTCTCTGTAATCCCAATAATCCTACTGGAAACGTGATAGAAAGAAATTTGTTAAAAGATATTTTGATAAAATGTCAGGAGACGGGAACATATCTGATTGTGGATGAGTGTTTTAATGAATTTATCCCAGGGGCAAAAAAGCATACCCTGCTGCCATTTGTGGAGGAGTATGATAAACTGATTATCCTAAAGGCGTTTACCAAGCTTTACGGGATGCCGGGAATTCGCCTGGGATATGCCCTGACAGGGGATGAGGAGCTTCCCGGAAAAGTAAAGAAAGTGACGCAGCCCTGGAATATTTCTGTTCTGGCCCAGGAGGCAGGCCTTGCCGCTTTAAAAGAGGATGATTTTGTAAAGGAAAGCCTTTCTAATATAGAAAAGGAAAAGCGGCGGATGATTATCGCCCTGTCAAAAGCCGGATATGTGATTTATGAGTCGGCGGCAAATTTTATCTTTTTTGAGGGGGATTATCATCTGGCAGAAACCTGTTTGGAGCAGGGGATTTTCATTCGGGACTGCAGTTCTTTTGCAGGGCTTTCCAAAGGGTACTACCGGGTATGCATCCGTACCAGGTGGGAGAATGACAAACTGTTGAAAGTCCTGATAGAGGCAAAACATGAGACAGAAACAAAGAAAAAGACGGGGGAGAAGTGAGATGGCAAAGGCAGTGATGATACAGGGAACTATGTCGGGGGCAGGGAAAAGCCTTCTTGCCGCCGGGCTTTGCCGGGTATTTGCCCAGGACGGCTTTCGGGTAATGCCTTTTAAATCCCAGAATATGGCCTTAAATTCTTTTGTTACAGAGGAGGGCCTTGAGATGGGTCGTGCCCAGGTGATGCAGGCCTTGGCGGCGGGGGTAAAACCTACGGTCGCTATGAATCCCATTCTCTTAAAACCCACGGATGTCATGGGTTCCCAGGTGATTGTAAACGGGGAGATACTTGGGAATATGTCAGCCGCAGAGTATTTCGGATACAAAAGGAAGCTGATTCCACAGATTTTAAAAGCCTATGAAAAGCTACAGGAGCAGGCGGACATTATTGTGATTGAGGGGGCGGGAAGCCCGGCAGAAATCAATCTAAAAGAAAATGATATTGTAAATATGGGGCTGGCAGAACTTTTGGACGTGCCGGTGCTTCTTGCCGGGGATATAGACCGGGGCGGGGTGTTTGCCCAGCTTTACGGGACGGTGATGCTATTAGAGCCCTGGGAGAGACAGCGGATTTTCGGGCTGATTATCAACAAATTCCGGGGGGACAGGGGTATTTTGGAGCCTGGAATTGCTATGATAGAGGAAAAAGTAAACATTCCCGTGGTGGGGGTTGTCCCCTATGAGCCTTTGGATTTGGAGGAGGAGGACAGCATGAGCCAGCGGCTAAGTTCCTTTAAGGAAACCGGGGCGGTGGATATTGCAGTGGTGCGTCTCCCAAGAATTTCTAATTATACGGATTTTCTTGTGCTGGAGACCATAAGGGAAGTTTCTGTCCGGTATGTCACCCGGCCGGAGGAGTTAAAAAATGCGGATATGGTGATTCTTCCCGGCACGAAAAATACCATATCCGACATGGAATGGCTGAGGGAGCAGGGATTTGAAAAGGTAATTTTGCAGATGGCAGGGGAAGGGACGGTTATATTTGGCATCTGCGGCGGTTTCCAGATGCTGGGGGAAACCATAAAAGATCCCTTATGCGCAGAGGGAGGAGGAGAAATCCAGGGCCTTGGGCTTTTGCCCATGGATACGGTCTTTGGAAAGGAAAAGGTGCGCAGTCAGGTAAAGGGTGAGGTTCTTTCTATTGGAGGGGCATTAAAAAAAATGTCCTGCGCCCCTGTGACAGGGTATGAAATCCATATGGGGCATACCATGCTGCATCCCGGGGGTTCTCCTTTTGCCCTGGTGAAAGATATGAGTTCCGGGGAGGAAAAAGCGGATGGAGGATGCCGGGGAAATGTGTACGGCACCTATCTTCATGGGATTTTTGATGAGGGGGAGACGGCAAAAGAACTGATGTATGCCCTGGGGAAGGCAAAGGGGATAGAATGTTTACAGATTACGGAATTTGACTTTAAAAAGCATAGAGAGGAGCAGTATGATAAACTGGCGGAGATGGTGAGAGAAAACTGCGATTTGGAAAAGATTTATGGGAGGATGGGGATTCATGAAAGTCCAATTAGAAAAAATATCTCCCCAGGAGATTGAAAAGAGAAGTTTTGAAATTATCACGGAGGAATTGGGGGATTTCCCGCTAATTCCCGGGACGGAGGACATTGTAAAACGCTGCATCCACACCAGCGCAGATTTTGACTATGCCCAAAATCTGGTGTTTTCCCGGGATGCCGTGGAACACGCATGTAACGCCATAAAAAACGGGGCATGTATTGTCACAGATACCAATATGGGAAAGGCAGGTATTAATAAAAAAGTCTTCTCTCGTTATGGGGGAGAAATATTTTGTTTTATGGCGGATTGGGATGTGGAGGAAAGGGCAAAGGCCCTTGGCGTTACCAGGGCCGTGGCTTCCATGGATAAGGCGGCAGAGTTAAAACAGCCTTTAATTTTCGCAATCGGAAATGCCCCCACCGCATTGGGGCGGCTGTATGAGCTGATAAGAGAAGGAAGGTTAAAGCCGGAGTTGGTGATAGGAGTACCCGTAGGATTTGTGAATGTGGTGCAGGCAAAGGAACTGATTATGGAGACGGAGGTTCCCTATATCGTGGCAAGGGGACGAAAAGGGGGAAGCAATATAGCGGCCTGTATTTGCAATGCACTGTTGTATATGCTTGAATAAGCACCAAATTAATTGATTTTTGTTTGGGAAAAAGCTTTTATTTTTACCATTTATCTTGTTAATTTTGCCTGGATATCCATTTTCAGTGCTATTTGTAATACATTAAGTAAACAATAACATTGCTGAGGAACAGTTGCAAAGGGTGGAGACTATTTTTTTAAATCAGATTAAAGATGGTCATTTTTGCGAAATCAGTGTGTTGACAGACAGATTATACGTAGAAGGAATGGAAAATTGCTTTGCCGGAGAGAAAAATATTACACTGGCGCCAGACGGCAAATATTATACCTGTCCGGCATTTTACTATCATCGGAAAAGAGTACAGGAACCGGAGTTTGTAATGACAAGATTAGAGCGGTCGCCAGTTTGTAAAGTGTGTGATGCTTATCAGTGTGAGAGATGTGTATATTTAAACAAGGAGAGGACGTTAGAATATAATGTTCCTTCGGAACTTCAATGTTTGAAATCTCACAGAGAAAGAAAGAGGACAATGCATTTACAAGAAGAATTAGAAAAGAATTTTCCGAGTGTGAATTTTATGCGGATAGCGGAGGTTAATTATGATGATCCATGCCAAAAAGTGATGTGGATGTGGGGATAATGAAAGGAGAGATGAGCGGTCTCGGAAACTCAATAGAGAATAGACAGGAAAGGGTTGATTTTCAGAAATGAGTGGAATAAGGGA
>NZ_RAZG01000212.1 GCF_003612565.1 Roseburia sp. 1XD42-69
GCATATATAAGCCATATAACAACATCTAAAACCAGTAAAAACAATAGTTTCAAGCTGTTCTCCGGAAAGTTAAACCTTATTCGTTGACAGCTTCCCCTCATCCCAATCTGCAAAATCCTCTGGTGTGAGGGTAGAGCGGTTTTCAGAGATGAATTTTTCTTTCTCATACTGTTTGCCAGAACCAATACCAAGTTTGGATGCAACTGTATCTCTGGTTGTACCTGTGGTAGTGGAAATATTTCCATGACCACCAAATTGAGTAGCAGCCTTTCTCTTTTCAGCTTTCAAACTTTCAATTCTTTCTAACCGCCTTGCATAATCAATTCTTTCTGCTTTTGAGAAATCCTTGCGTACTTCATTCAACCAAAAAAGCAATCTCAAATCCCTCCCAGATTCAAGATTGCTTTACTTATCTCTATTTAATTTTAATTCAACTTCTAAATTTAATACTCGTTTTATGTACTTTAGACCGCTATATGAAGCGAATACCTAAAATCCCATACTTCAAATTCAAACTCAAATAACCCATTACCATAATCTTTTACTAAACAACCATTAATTTCATCCATAAGGATATTCATGATAACAGTATCAAACTTTTCTCTGCTTCGTTTTCTTTTCAAAATCAAGCGATTCTCTTGAATGGAATTTATTTCTACGCTTACATTCTTCTCTTTGCTACGTGCCAGCAGCATACAAGGTTCTGTGAGATTAACTGAAATATTAACCTCTCTGAATTTGCTATGTTTGGTGAATAACTCTGATAATACCTTTTTGTCGGTATCCTCTGTAAATCCGTGGTTGAATAAAAAATTTCTGTCGATTGTGTTCATTGGCTTGTTACCTCTTTTCCTTAATATTTTATCCGAAAATTTGTTTATTCTTATGATTGTTTCAAATACAATACTGTTTTCTTTGTTCCGAATCTGATAGAATAACACTCATTTTCGACAATGGAACTATTAACCATCTCGTGTGTATTGATAAATGCATCAATTACAGGGAACAACCCACGAATCATTACAAAGAATGAGTTCATCTCATGCAGAGTTGATATGCTGCCAGTTTCATAGACTTTTTTCATACTGATTCTACCTCTCTTTCTTTGTTTCATGCTTCAAATTGCATTTTTGATTTTTCATACTCTTATTTTAACTGCAGAATATTTATATACAATCCTTGTAATAAATAAAATTTTGAGTATAATATAAACAGGGAATAAGATAACTAATAAGGTTAAACACTATAAAATGTGTGATTGTGGGAATAATGCCAGACATACGAACACCATAGGGCTGTTTCACGAAGAAATATAAAAATAAAATAAAGCTCTCTAAAAAGCCAACTTAGGTTTTGTACTC
>NZ_RAZG01000213.1 GCF_003612565.1 Roseburia sp. 1XD42-69
CTTCTGTCTAATCAAAAAAGAATAAGTCTGTAAGCTGTTTTTCTTGCTTACAAACTTATTATACGAGGAGCGTGACAGTATGGCTTATAAGGAGAAAGACACGAAAAAGTGGTCGGCGCAATGGTTTGAAACAACGGCAAAGGGAGAGAAGAAAAAGCGAAGAAAGAGAGGATTTGAAACAAAAAGAGAAGCGTTAGAGTACGAGCGGCAAAAGAAATTAAGCAGTAGCCGAAGCATGGATATGAAGTTGAGTGAATTTATGGAGGTCTATTTTGAGGATAAGCAGAATGAACTGAAAGACCGCACCATGAAGAATAAACGGTATATGATGGAGCAACACATTATTCCCTACTTTGGCGAACAAATGTTGAGTGAGATTACCGCTTCACAAATCATACAATGGCAGAACGAAATGCAGACAAAGGGATTTTCGGAAAGCTATTTAAGAATGATACAAAATCAGTTGACCTGTATATTTACTCATGCGTCACGCATTTATGATTTGCATACAAATCCATGTAAGAAAGTGAAGCGCATGGGAAATTCCGATTCAAGGAGTTTGGACTTTTGGACAACAGAGGAATATCAGAGATTTATTCAGACGATAGAGCCGGGAACACGATACTATTTAATCTTTGAAATCCTCTTTTGGACGGGCTGTAGGATTGGCGAATTATTAGCTTTGACAAAGGGCGATATAAGTTTTGAAAATAACCAAATCAGCATCACCAAAACGTATTATCGTCTGGCAGGCAGGACGTTATTACAGAACCGAAAACAAAGCAATCGGTAAGGACGGTTGAAATCCCGGAGTTTTTGAAAAAGGAAATTAAAGATTTTGTTGACGGTCACTATGGTATGCCGGACGATGAAAGACTTTTCCCAATCGTGCAGGAAGCGATTCAGCATAAAATGAAACGCCAAATAACGAAAGCCGGAGTGAAGAATATCCGGGTACATGACCTTAGACATTCTCATGTGGCGTACTTAATCAATAAGGGTATAGAACCACTTTTGATAAAAGAGAGAGTAGGGCACAAGGATATTCGCATTACGCTGAATACCTACGGACACTTATATCCTAATCAGCAACGGAGAGTGGCAGATTTACTTGACAGCGAAAAAGGAAATAGCCCCGACAGCGGCAACTGTTAGGGCTGTGATAACTGGAAAACCTCTGTTATCAATATCCACAATACAAGTATAGCAGAGGTTTCTTCCAGTGACAACGATTTTCAGAAATGGAGTAGGGTTGTTTCACGAAAGATTCTAATGTGATGTTATATATCGTTTACCGTTGAATTTCATGTATCTCTCC
>NZ_RAZG01000214.1 GCF_003612565.1 Roseburia sp. 1XD42-69
ACTCAAACTTCGCACATAGATTTTAGCTATGCACCTTGAAAATTCAATATCTGGCAGTTATTCAGTTGTCAATGTTCAGTCAATTATGCCGTTTGCAGCTTCGATTTTAAAAGTGCAGGTATTGCATCCATAAATGCATCTACCAGCTCGTCAATTTTTTCATCAGAGATATCTATCTGATCCGCAAGCAGAGTCCTGAACATTTGAAGCAGCATTTGAAAAGCCTGTATCCATGTGATATCAGACAGCTCATCAGAAAAGTATAAAAACAGTTCTCCCATAGAACGGATATCGTTTGATTCCCGGTTCTCTAAGGAAAGCATCATATATCTTGTAAAAACGATTGCTGTATGGGCAGTCATTGCATCATAAGATATGGATCTGCATTCTTTGCTTAGATTAAGATAGCTCTTGCAGACTTTGAAGAATACTTCAATATCCCAGCGTTTTCCATAAATGCGGATAATCTCTTCTTCACTTAGGCTCACGTCCGTAGAAATAAGGCAGAGATATTCATTTCTCTTGTTTCTGTTACGGACATAGACCACTTTGGCAGGGATGATTTTTCCTTCCTTTACAACGTCCACCATGACGGAAAGCAGATATCTGGAACGTCCACGCCGTTTCCTGTTTTTGTTGTAAATCGTTGCCAGTGGCATGTCTTCGCCGTTATAACGGAAGAACATTTTAGGTGTTTTCTTTACCATTGCAATCACATCATATCCGATTACTTTGACAGCATGAAGAGAGCTTGGAGAAGAGAACCAGCTGTCAAAAAGAACGTATTTAGCTGGAATATCAGCTTTTTTAGCCGATTTTAAAAGTTCCAGCATGGCGATCGTTCCTTTCTCAACAGCAAGCATACGGCGCTTATATCCAACTGTTCTTTTATCAACTTCCTTTGCTTCGTTGATTCTGTTCTTTTTATTTTCGGTGGAGAGAAGGACACTGTTGACCGGGAGAAAAGTGCTTCCATCTGACCAGCCTAATGTAAGCATACGAAAACCAAATTTATAACAATGTTTTGCATGGTCATATGCCTTTGCAAGAAGTTCCACTTTTTTGGAACGGTTACGTTCAAACATGGAATCGTCAATAATCAGTACGTTAGCACGGTCTGCTGAATCAAGCGGGGCAATGGCATCCCTGATGATTCGGCTGGATAAAATCGTTGTGAACCGGATCCAGTTAATCTGGAGCATTTTCATAAAACGATAAACGGTATCCTTTGCAAAATCCGGTGTATCTTTTCCAATCAACAGGTTCATATACATACTTCTGTTTGAAAAT
>NZ_RAZG01000215.1 GCF_003612565.1 Roseburia sp. 1XD42-69
CTAGTATAGTAAATATTAAGTTGTTGATAGTTTAAATAGCTGCCGCTTCATCAGTATCAATTTCATCCATTTTATATGTCCAATGATAGACAATCGGATCAGCATTGATCTCATCGAAGTAACGGTATATTCGTTCCGATAGTTCCTCCTTGGAATTGACACGGATACCCTTTAACATTTGCTTTGTCATTTTGCTAAAGAAACTTTCAATCATGTTCAGACAGGAGGCGTGCGTCGGAGTAAATACAAATACAAAACGGCCTTCTGATAATGTTGCAAGAAACCGCTGTGTTTCTTTTGATGTATGGGCTGAGTGATTGTCCAGTATCAACCGGATCGTATCACCTTCCGGGTATTTGGCATCAAGGATCTTTAGGAACTCGATAAAATCAGAACTTTTGTGTGTTTGGCTAACCAACGGGATCGCCTCTCCTGTCAGGAGGTCAATACCTGCAAGCAGTGACAGCGTTCCAAACCGCACATACTCATAATCCCGGCGGACATACCCGTTTTCCACCGTTGGGTTATGGTCAGGATATTTGTTGGCAACAGCCTGAATGCCGGGTTTTTCATCATACGAAACAGTATGTGTCATGTGCCCGCTGTCTGGTATGGTGATAGTTCCATTATCATCCAGCTGCATTTCGACCTGTTTATAAACCAGAAGGACATCATGCATCTTATTGTCAAAATCAGGGTCTTTACGCTCAAGGTAATACTTGATTTTGAACGGTTTGATATCCATCTTTTTGAGATATTTTTGAAGCCATGCTTTTGTGACTGTTTTTAAGCGTGGATAGCCGGCTTCCTCAGCATGTGCTTGTATGTGTTTGTGCAGCGCTGCCAATGTCCATAACTCTGCGGCATAACCAAGATCGCAGGGTTTTTGACAGGCTATACTGGTAATCCATGATTTTGCATCATCAGTAATCTCAGTCGGGCGACCGGAGCGTTCGTCATCAAAAATAGCAAGGTCAATCCCACTACTGAGATAACGGCCAATACAGCGCCGGACGGTATTCACGCTAATACCAAGACCGTCTGCAATGACCTTATCCGTTTTGGCTTCAGACTTCCACAATAATATGCGGGCACGGTCAACAACCTGTGCCTGAATAGTTCTGGTTTTAATCAATGATTTCAGATAGGTACACTCCTCATCTGATATTGTAATCCTATAAGGTAATGCTGGCATAATTGGCCTCCATAAATTATATTGGTTAAATCCATTATAACAGATATTGAAAATATCAACAACTTAATTTATGCTATACTAG
>NZ_RAZG01000216.1 GCF_003612565.1 Roseburia sp. 1XD42-69
ATTCAATACTGGCAGTTATTCAGTTATCTTAATTCCTATGCTATGCTGCTTGAAGCTGTGTCCTCAGTAAAGCAGGTACCGTGTTCATAAACGTATCAACCAGTTCGTCAATTTTATCTTCGGACAGTTCTGTGTTGTCACTAAGCATGGTTCGGAACATTTGAAGCAGCATTTGAAATGCCTGTATCCATGTGATATCAGACATTTCGTCAGAAAAGTATAGAAAAAGTTCACCCAGTGAACGGCTGTCGTTAGATTCCCGGCTTTCCAGGGAAAGCATCATATACCGTGTAAAAACAACTGCAGTGTGGGCAGTCACTGCATCGTAAGATAAGGAGTTACATTCCTTGCTGAGATTCAGATAGCTTTTACATACCTTGAAGAAAACTTCGATATCCCAGCGCTTACCATAAATACGGATGATTTCATTTTCATCCAGAGTAGTATTTGTAGAGATAAGGCACAAGTATTCCTTTTTCTTATTCCGATTACGGACATATACAACTTTAGCCGGAATAATTTCTCCATCTTTTACAACGTCAACTACCACAGAAAGTAAGTATTTGGAACGACCACGTCTCTTTTTATTCTGGTTATAGATTGTAATAAGAGACATATCTTCACCATTGTACCGAAAGAACATTTTTGGAGTCTTTTTCACCATGCCAATGACATCATAGCCGATTGATTTTACAGCATGGAGCGTGCTTGGAGAAGAGAACCAACTGTCAAAAAGAACATACTTGGCTGGAATATCAGCTTTTTTAGCAGCTTTTAAAAGTTCAAGCATCGCCTGCGTTCCTTTTTGCATGGAAAGCATCCTTCTTTTGTATCCGACAGTTCGTTTATCAACCTCCGAAGCTTCGTTGACCCTATTCTTTTTGTTTTCAGATGAGAGAAGAACATTATTAACGGGAAGAAATGTGCTTCCATCTGACCATCCAAGTGTAAGCATACGAAATCCAAAACGGTATCTGTGATTAGCGTGATCATAAGCTTTTGCAAGAAGTTCTACTTTCTTAGAGCGATTGCGTTCAAACATGGAATCATCAATAATCAATACATTTGCACGATCCTCTGAATCTAAAGGTACAATAGCATCCTTGATGATTCGTGAAGCTAACAGAGTCGTAAAGTGAAGCCAGTTAATCTGGATCATCTTCATGAATCGGTAGACAGTATCCTTTGCGAATCCAGGAGAATTTTTTGCGGTAATCAGACTCATATACATACTTCTGTTAGAAAAAATCAGCAAAAAAAGATACTGAAAAATC
>NZ_RAZG01000217.1 GCF_003612565.1 Roseburia sp. 1XD42-69
AACATCATCCAAATCCTCTTTTGTCATATAGGGGCGCATCAATTCATGGAAGATTGTCTCCGAATTACATACTTTTTCACATACAGGGCAGGCCTCATCCGTGTATTCCACAGTTTCGGAAAAGGGATAATGGGTATTGCCGTATGCGGTTTTTTCCCGGAAAATGGGCTGGTGGTATAAGGGCTTTTGATAGCCTAAACCTATTTTCACACCCTCCGTCTCCCGAAGTTCAATGGGCATTAACTCCCCCTGCAGGGCTTCCACAAATTTTTCCCTGGCCACCCCTGTTTTCTTTTCATCATATTTAATGGCATGGACATAATAGGAATGCTCGCAGCCTTCCCTGATTTTCGGCATGGTTAAAAAGGGGATGTCCTTTAAATTTTCCTCAAGATAGGTGACATTCCTCCTTCTTTCTTCCACAAGCCATTTCACCTTCTTTAACTGTTCCCTGGTAATGGCCGCCTCAATCTCTGTCATTCTAAGGTTAAACCCAATCATATTGTTCAAATTGGAAACCCCTTTCTTTTCCACAACCGCCTCTGCATGGTTGCGGATTAGGCGGAGGCGTTCCGCAAGTTCATCGTCATTTGTTACCAGTATGCCTCCCTCGCCGCAGTGGATATGCTTGTGGTAGTTTAAAGAAAATATCCCGATGTCCCCAAGGGTCCCTGCATAGTTCCCCTGGTACATGGCCAATGGCCCCTGGGCATTATCTTCAATCACGTACAGCCCATGTTTTTTTGCGATTTCATGGATGCGTTTCGCATCATAGGGCTGTCCCAGGATGTCCACGGTGATAATGGCTTTTGTTTTTTCTGTGATCTTTCTTTCAACATCCTCCGGGTCCAGGCAGTAATAGTCATACTCTATGTCAGCAAACACCGGGACTGCATTATAAATAAGGGGGGCCGTTGCGGAGGCGCACATGGTATAGGGGGATACAATGATTTCCTCTCCCGGCCGGGTCCCGATGGCCCCCACGGCACAGTAGAGGGCCGAAGTGGCCGAATTTACGGATATGGCATGTTTTACGCCGTAAAAAGCGGCCCATTCCCTTTCCATCGCCTGGACCTGGGGCCCCCCGTAAAAATCATCCGCCCAGCATCCTAAGTATTTCGACAGGATGCCGCTTCTTAAAACTTCCACAACTGCCTTTTCTTCCTCTTCCCCGATGACCCTGTAAGCCGGGAAGAGCTTTGTCCTTACTTTTTTTCCGCCATGGATTGCTAATTTACTCATTTTTCTGATTCCTTTTCGA
>NZ_RAZG01000218.1 GCF_003612565.1 Roseburia sp. 1XD42-69
TTTTTAGCTCAATCAAAGGCTATTCACCGCCATAAATAATAGGGATTTTGATAGATTATAGATTTCTCGAATGAACCAATAAGAATGAGGGAGAAATTTACTTTTGGATAATCCTTTTTTGAATCAAGACAGATTCTAAGGTTGATGTATTCTGTACAATTCTGTATTCATTGTCCTTGAAATTCTTTATTCCCTATGCAGTTTTCTAAGAAATAACATTTGTTTATGTATTCCTTTCTGTTTTTGATTTTTAGCTTTTAACTTTCAGTTTTTCATTTTTAGTGTTTAACCTTATCAGTTATCAATAGCAAGCTGATTGACTTTCCGCAAAAAGCATTTTGTGAAATTCGCTTTTACAACAATATGTGAATCCACATCCAAATCAATGCCAAAACAATTCTTGCTTTTTGCTGGTTCAATTTTACTTGTCAGGTTCAAACCGTAAAACAGTTTTATTTTTTGCGGATGGTTTTCATCTGTTTCAGTTAAATGCTCTGTTATGTGCGATTCAAGAGAATCAAGGATGTTTTTCACACAGTCCTTTGAATAAATCCCCGAATAATCCGAAACAATTTCATCCACCAAATCAGATTGTTTGATTGTGACTAAGCTGTTTTTCATAATGGCTACCTCCTTTTTTTATTTTTGGAATTTACCTGATATATTCAGAACAAATCTTATACAACATCATTTATCCGAGAATCAGGTTCATCCTTGCAATACGAATGATTATACAGCATGATTTTAGATATGTCAAACCCTACAAAATCATGGAAATACGCATGAATATTAGCTTGCTACTCCATATTTTGCACTTAAATTAAGGTTTTTTTGTTTAGCTTGCATTGTATAAAATGTGTATATTATAATGGATATTGTGTATAAATATTCATAAAAAATAATTGATAAATTTTTTGCTATATTTTCTTTATTTGACAAAATATTTAGATAAATTAGTTTGTTTCATGATAATTTAATGGGATTTCTTGCTGTTTTAGTTGTTTTTATCTGATTTTTGTATGTGGTATTGTTTTGGTTTTTGCATTTATTCTGTTGAAAATGTGCTTATTTTAAAGGGAAATGTATGTATGATAAATGCAGCAGTACGCTTTATCTCAATCTCCATAACCTCAAAACCACACCGACCGAGAAGTATAAATAAAATGTCAGATAACCGCATATATAAGCCATATAACAACATCTAAAACCAGTAAAAACAATAGTTTCAAGCTGTTCTCCGGAAAGTT
>NZ_RAZG01000219.1 GCF_003612565.1 Roseburia sp. 1XD42-69
GGAGAGATACATGAAATTCAACGGTAAACGATATATAACATCACATTAGAATCTTTCGTGAAACAACCCTAGCTGCGCCCTATATTTTTGTGGTAAATGAGGAACGGAGGTGATATAATTAAGTGAACAAATCAGGATTTGAGGAGGTATGAGAATGCACACATTTTTGAAAGAATGTGGAAAATATGAGCCTAAAGCTCCCAATATTTTATATCATTATTGTTCTATTGATACTATGCTTAAAATATTGCAGAATTATTGTATATGGCTATCAGATGCAGAGAAAACAAATGATAAAAGTGAATTAAGGTATTTTGCTGAACAAATGGAAAAAATGCTTTTAAATATAGTTGAATCATACAAAGGAGAAGTTAATAATGAATTGTTGACTTTAATAAAAACAGTTTTAAAAAAAGCGATAGAAAGTGTTTATTTAGGTTCAGCATATACCGTTCAAAATACTAAGAATTATTTTTGCTGCTTTTCTGAAAGCTCCGATTTGTTAAGTCAGTGGAGGGCATATGGTAATGATGGACAAGGGGTTGCAATAGGATTTAATGCGGAATTGTTATCAAAGATTGATGATATGTATAGTTATGACTTTGTAAAGGTTATCTATAATCAAAAATCTGTCTTAGAAAATATTCAAGAATATATGGAAGGACACTTAAAATATATATTCGAGAATATAACTGAGAAAGAACTAAATCCAGCAGATATAATGTTTAATCTTGCTCCAATTATGACTCCTATTTTACAAGAGAGATTTGCATTTAAACATCCTAAATTTAGTGAGGAAAGAGAATGGCGTCTATTTCGAAAACAAGTAGGAAACTTTGATGAAGATACCGGGGAAAATGAGCCATTTTTCAATGGGGCATTCCATGCTGATGATGAAATATTTGGTTCATTTTCATGTAGTGATTTAAAATTTAGAAGTTTACAAAATAATATTTGTTCATATTTTGAGTTTGGATTTGAAAAATGTAAAGAAGATTTTATAAAAAAGATAATTTTAGGACCAAAATGTCAGATTGAGGAAAAAGATTTGAAAATATTATTAAGAAAGTATATGTATATTAGAGATGTAGAATCAAATAAAATCAAGATACAGAAATCAAAAATCCCCTATGTATAATGCCTGTGAGTTAAAAGTTTGTACCACTAAGAAGCCAGAAAATCCCAGTGTTTTTCTGACTCTTCCTGTAGCTCA
>NZ_RAZG01000220.1 GCF_003612565.1 Roseburia sp. 1XD42-69
TCTCCTTTGCTCTTTCACTTGATAGTATAGGTTGTTCAACTTTTTCTGTCCACACTTATATACTAACACCATAGGGCTGATATTAAGCCATCCGCACACTTTTTCAGAGGAAAAGGGCAGGAAGGGATAGAGCAAAACCGCAAGGTTGGCAATGATTTGCACGCATTGGTACAGGCTGTCTTTGCAGGCGGTTTCATCGGAAGTTCTGGTAATCTAATGGGGGATTCGCACAGGGCGCAGCATGGATTTGTAAGCGTTTCCGGCTCTAACACAGCACCGCAGGCATCGCATTGGTCGCCCCGGGTAAATTCCCTGCAAACGGGACATTTTCCGGTTACGAAACGGTCTGCCAAAAATGTTCTGCAAGTCCTGCAGTATGCCTGGGGGACTTCTTTTTCGTAAACGTATTTGCCCTGATAAAGTTTTTTGTGGAAATCCCTTACAAAATCTTTGTGTTCTTCGGAAGATGTTTTCGTATAAACGTCGTAGGAAAATCCTAGTTTTTTGAAACTTTCTTTAAATTCTTCGTGATAAAAATCACTGATTTCCTGGGGGCTTTTTCCCTCTTTTTTTGCCCGGATTCCCACAGGCGTTCCATGGCAGTCGCTGCCGGAGACAAAATATACGTTATCCCCTGCCGCCCTGTGATATTTGGCAAGGACATCTCCCGGGAGAAGCCCGGCAATATGCCCGATGTGCAGGGAACCGTTGGCATAGGGCCAGGCCCCGCCGATTAAAATATTTTTCATGATAAACCTCATTTCTGTTTTAAAGTGGTGAACTGTAAGTTAGATCTTTTTGCCATGCGGCATAAAATTTTGCAATCAAAAAGCCCTCCTCTCTGAAAAAATTTTCAGGGACGAGAGCGCATGCTTCGTGTTACCACCCTAAATTCACTTATACTTCACAGCATAAGCCTTGTCAACTACGGATGAGAAATGATTCATCGATAGTCTATCACGATAACGGGTGAACCCGTCGCAGCCTTGGCATTTGTAAAATGCTTCGGTGCGCAGCTCCGAGACCATGTTCAATAGTTCCTTCTGTGCCTGCTCTCATCTAATCAGACTTTCTGTAACATATCTAACTATTTACTCTTCTCTTCTTTGCCTGTGGGGTTAGTATAACACGATTTATTGAATCATAGGGGGGTACATTCCCCGATGCTTGCATCGTAACTTGCTTAACACAATACTAAAAAAGTGATA
>NZ_RAZG01000221.1 GCF_003612565.1 Roseburia sp. 1XD42-69
ACGAGCCTGCAAATAAAAAGTCAATAGAAAATTGATGATTTCAGGTAAAAAGTTTTATGTAGGATTTTGAGCATTGAAATAAGACCACCGATATTCGCTGGTCTAAAATAAAGGTATTGATGGGATGGTTATTTTGGGAGCGAAGACAGATATTCCTTCACTCGCCCATAGTAGATGCGAAGAAACTTATTCGCACCGGCTGTCATGTACACATAGTAAGGCTTTCCTTGTGCTCGTTTCTTATCCATAAACAAGTAGACAGGATCATCCTGCGGCTTTGTTTTGATAAGAACATCCATGACTTGAAATAAAGTCTTACGGAGGGTACTGGAACCTCGTTTGGACGTTGGAACACTTTTCTGTTCGTAGGATCCGGATTCATTTACTCCCGGATCAACGCCTGCGAAGGCTGTGATAGCTCCTTTATGGGTAAAGCGGGAGACATCTCCAATTTCAGCTATGAGCTGGGGACCAAGGGATTTTCCAACACCTTTCATAGCCATTACGACAGGGTATTCAGGAAGTTTGGAGGCAGCCTCATTCATCATGATGCGGAGCTGTTCCACGGTCTGTGAAGCGGTGTTTAACTGTTCAACCGCTTGTTTGATGATAAGTTTTGTTAAGTCATCCTTTGGAAGTACGGGAACAAGTTCCTTTGCTGTTCTGTGGATTTCTTCAGCCTTTGATTCGCTAAAGTTATACTTCTTGCGTTTACACCATTTTTGATAGTGGTCAATAAATGCATTTAAGGATAGTTTACGAACACAATCCACATGCCAGTAGGTTATTGCAAAGTCCACCCATTTCTGGCTGCCATCATCACGGGCAGGACTGTCGAAATAGGTGTTTGCTCCCGGGTAAGTCTGGTCAAGGATACCGATGAGATTATTCTTCATGGCTGTTTTGTGTTTCATGTAAAAATCAAACTGACGGTTCATGGTTTTTAACTGATTGCGAATTTCATCCATAAGACTATACTGTCTAAGTTCTGTCCAACTGTCAAGAGTATAGCGCGCGATTTTTAAAGCATCGGCCCTGTCGGACTTGACTTTGCGGAGAGAATTATCACTAAAGTCTTTGATAAGTTTGGGGTTTACCGCACTCACAAAAAGATTTGCCTGTGAGAGTTCACGGACAAGGGGTTCGTAATAACGGCCTGTGTGTTCCATGACAATACGGGATTCACCATCAAT
>NZ_RAZG01000021.1 GCF_003612565.1 Roseburia sp. 1XD42-69
GAGGATGAAATAAGAAAGAGAAATCGAAAAAGAACGGAAATACGGGCTTTAAAGAGTTTCCGAGACCGCTCGAGATATGGAATGGAGGATGTAAAAATTTCTAAAGAAAAGACGCAGGAAATACAAAACCTTTATCAGAGAAAATACGCCATTCAGGATTTATGTGTTGTACTGGCAAGTAAAAATGAATTAGTGGAAGAGGGCAATTTGTTTTATGAGCGTTTGCTAAATGACAATTTATCCTGTGCACAGGCATTGGAAGCGTTTTGGGATGAGATAAAGGCAAAATATAATATAACCGTAAAGCAAGGGGAGGAGTTGTTTCTTGATTTTGATACAGGTGAAATCACCTTGCAGAAAGCAGATTGCGGAGCGTAAAGATGAAAGTAGAAGATGTAAAAAAATTAAAGCTTATATACAAGTTATTTGTTAAAAAAAAAGCTGCATTGCAATTTATATAGCTTTGCAATGCGTATGTTCCATGGTGGAGTTGGTGATACCTTTGCAGTTTGGAAATGTGTTAGATGCAGCTATTGACAAGAATTTTACGAGAGTAGTACATATTATTTTGATGGTGGTTTTATTGTTTTTGTCAATGACATTTTTAAATTACATGAGGTCATGGCTTGATATGAGTATCACCATCGATACATCGAAACGCATGAAAAACCATATAGTGTTTCAGATTTTAAACTTTCCCGGTGAAAAAATAGATGAGTATAAAAATGGCGAATTATTTTCCCGGTTTGAAGATGTGGATAAAATAGTATCTTTTTTGCTGACAGTTCTAAACAGTATAATATTAAATTGTTGTATCACTGTTTTTTTGGCAGGGATACTTTTAAAAATATCTATTCCCCTGGCAGTATTTCATTTTATCAGTATTCCATTCTTAATGATAATATCCGGCAGATACAGTAAAGCGGCTAAAAAAGCAGAGAATAGTTTGATTGAGGATAGAGATAAACATTTTAGTTTTTTATTTGGCGTGATGCAGGGAACCCGGGAAGTAAGAAGCCTTGGCATGATAAAAAACGTCAGGAAAGTATTTGAAAATAATCATGATGATTTTGTGACAGGGCAGATATCCAGGGGGAAATTATCTGCAATTTGGGAAAGCGGGTATTCACTGCTAGCTGTATTTTTTCAGGTTATTATATTGCTGATTTCTTGTTGGCAGATTATTATAGGAAAACTGACAGTGGGAATGTACTATTCTTTTAATTCGTATGCTTCGAGATTTTCTGTTTTAGTTCAGGAATTAATTACGTTTCAGGCGCAGTTTGCAGTGATTATTGTATCTGTGGATAAAATCATGTGTTTTTTGCAGGAAGATTTGCATAAACCACAGTTTTTTAAGAATGAAATGGATGTACCTGTTCAATCCCTGGAGGTAAAAAACTTAAAATTTAAGTATAAAGGTATGGAAAAGGATGTGTTAAAGAATGTTAATTTTCGGTATACAGTGCCTTCATTTCAGGTGATTGTGGGACATAACGGAAGCGGGAAAAGCACCCTGTTAGATATGCTGATGAACTATTATGCACCGGATGAGGGGAGCATTTTGATTAATGATATTGATATCAGGGAGTTGGAAGCGGAGAATTTGTACAGTAAAATAGTGTATATCAGGCAGAAGCCCTTTTTTTTTAATATGAGTATCATAGAAAACTTCAGGTTGATAGATGGGCAGATAAGTTTTGACGAGGTATCCAGGGTATGTCAGATGGTTGGCATGCATGAGCATATTATGAGTTTGCCAAAGCAGTATGATACGGAATTGGGAGAGGATGGAACGCATTTTTCCGGAGGGCAGATTCAGTGTTTGGCTATTGCGCGAGGGTTGGTTTTAAATGCAGATATCTATTTATTAGATGAGGTGACATCAGATTTGGATGGCGAGAATGAACAGCAAATAATGAAAATATTGAGAAGTATACATAAAATCGTTATTTTTGTTACCCATCGGTTGTCAGAAATTGAACCGTCCGACGAGATTTTGGTTTTAGAAGAGGGAAGGGTGGTAGCGGAAGGAAGGGGGGAGGATTTGGAAAAATCCTGCCAGATATATCGGAATTTGTCTGGTATAAAATAAATTCCGTATCCGTCCGTTAAAATTGACAAAATGCAAACGGTAACCGCTGGATTTTAAAGAGTTTCCGTTATATGTTTTTGAGACATGGAGGTAGACAGTGTGAGTAAATTGGCATTTTTTCTAAAGTTTTACAGAACTCAGAAGATTCGGTTTCTAATTCTGATTTTCATTTTTACATTTGCAGGGGCAATCCTTTCCTGTTCCCTTTTGGTGCAAAGTAACAATGATGATTATGCAAATGTGCAGATGAAGGTATTGAATGATAAGAACGTAATCGATGAAGGCTTTGATGGAGTTTTTATAATTATGGAAAAAGTAATGACGATTTTTTCTTTGGGCAGTGTTCTTATTGTTGTCTGGGGATGCACCAGTATTCTTTTCTTTCAGAATATTTCCATGCAGAAAAGCTTTGCCATGCTTAGGATTTTCGGAATGCAAAAGAAAGATGTTTTTATCCGGGCATGTGTAGAAGGGATTTCCTTCGGGCTGTCAGGAAGTTTTTTGGGTTGTGTAGGCGGGTATGGATTGTTTGTCCATTTGTCCAGAAAATTGTGTAATATAGAAGAATATATTTCTATATTTTCTATGGAAACAGCAGGGATATTGCTTATAGTTATGGGAATTCTTACATTGATTGCATTTTTTGGGAGTTTTGTCTCAGGGCTTTTTATCTATGAAACTCCCGTTGTGACAATGTTTTACGGGAGGGATACAAATAGAGAAAAAAAGACGTGTTTCTATTATGGAATACTTGAATTCGTGCTGTTATATGCTGCTATGACTGTGCTGTTTTTAAAAAACTGGAAATATATGAATATTATGCTTGTTATCTGCGGAGTGATACTTGGTATGCTGTTTGCAGTATTCTATCTCGTGTTTTCTGGAAGGAGAAAAAAACGCAATGAAAGAAATAAGGTTTTAGATAAAGTTTCAGGCATAAGCTGGCGTTTTTTGTGTACTAGAAACAAAAGAGATGCACTTCTGGCAGCTACGGTGTCGGTAGGGGCAATTATCATATGTATTGCACTTAATTTTATATTGGATTTTGGAGGGGTACTGCGGGCTTCTTACAGTGATAATGTGGGTTTTTCAACTGCAGTAGAGGTTTCGGGTATCCAGAGCGGAGAGTGGATAGGGGAACTGTTAGATAAAAACAGATATTTCTATACAACTGTTTATTGTAAAAATATGAAGTATGCTGATATAGGTGTATCTACTGCCAGTGGAGAATCAGATGCCTTTGACGCAATGCTGATAGGGAAACAGACGGATGGCAATAATCGTTTTAGGATTCCGGAAGGAACTTTTATTGCAGAAAATTATTTTGCATATTTGTGTGGTTTAGAGAGAGGAGAAAAAACAAATGTTTTAGGAAGAGAGTTAATTTGCTCTGAATTTGTAAGTGAGAAGCAGGTATTTACTCCGGTAACTTACAATTTTAAAGTCAATAGAAGTGATTGGGAACTGCCATTAGATGATACTTGGGAAACAGTATTTCTTTTGGATATCAGCAGAGAAGAAGAAAAAGATATAGAATTACTGTTAGAGGGGGAAGTTTGTTCCATAGAAACAGCATCATCGTTTGTAGATATGATAGTGGAATTATTGTCGGATTATTTAAGTGTCATTTCAGCTGTAGGGATTATGCTCATTCTGGTAACGGGAACTTTTTTTTATTCAATGGTGCGCAGCGACCTTTTGGCAAGAAAGAGAGAGATGTATTTATATCAGATATATGGGGCTTCCAGAAGAAAAGCTTTTTGGGTTGTATTTTTGGAATATCTCATGATTGCTTGGATTGCGTCTTTTAGTGTGGTTTTGGTGGCTATGATAGCAGGTGAGGGCATTTTTTCCTTTCTTTTAAATAAACATTACCCTATGTCAATTCCGGTGATTTTGATAACCAGTATCATGGTGACTTTTTTCGTGCTGGCCTGCTGTTATATTGCCCAATGGATAAACTTTATAGGTGAAAAAATGGAAATTATTCGTGACGAATAACAGGTGACAGAAAGGAGTTTCATATGATTAAAGCAGAACATATCAGTAAGAGTATTGAGGTTGGGGATAAAACGGAACACATTTTAAGGGATATTTCTTTTGAATTGGATAAAAATACTATAACAGCCATTGTAGGGAAAAGCGGGTGCGGGAAGAGCACCCTGCTCTCTATCTTAAGCGGGATTGATGAGCCCTCCGGGGGAAAAGTATATCTGGACAAAAAGGATTACTACGACATGGACAGGAAGGAGCAGGAAAAGTTCCGCAATGAAAATATCGGGATTCTGTTTCAGAATTATCACCTGATTCCCGAACTGACCTGTGAGGAAAATATCCGGATGCCCCTGGTTTTTTCCGATAAAAAAGCCGAGAGCGGCAGGGTGAAAAAAATGATGAAAAGCGTAGGGCTTGAGAAACAGCGCAGGCTTTACCCTAAACAGATGTCCGGCGGAGAACAGCAGAGGACGGCTATTGTCCGGGCATTGATTAATAAACCTAATATTCTCTATGCGGATGAGCCTACCGGGGCGCTGGATTCCCAGACCGGAAACAGCGTGATAAAATTTTTGGTAAAATGCGCCCATGACCAGGGGTTGACAGTGCTGTTGGTCACCCACGATATGGGGATTGCAAACCAGTGCGATAGAATTATTAAGATGGAGAATGGCCGGATTGTGCAGTAAAATTTGGAGGAAAAGGGGAAAGCAGGAAATTCTGAATCTGGTTATATATCTATTTTTACCATTTATCTTGTTAATTTTGCCTGGATATCCATTTTCAGTGCTATTTGTAGTATGTATAGGTAAATAGTAAAATTTGAAGAAAAGATGAACCAGTATGAAATTAAGAATCAAGAGAACAATGTCAATTATGTTGTGCATTATGACTTGCATTATTTTTTATGCAACAGCAATGATTGTAAAGGGTTCAGCACTCCAGACAGGGTCTATACAGAATATTTCTTTAATTCCTATTCAGATCATTCAGTTAAAAAATGAAATAAGAAAAAATTTACGATTCAGGAGGGAATGAAATATGGAAGTAGGAGCCTTAAACAGAAATATAGATTACAATTTTACAGGAAAAAGGCAGATAAAAACCAGGCTGTTTTTTCCGCGAAAACAAAAAAGAAAGAAGAATCTGTGCCATCTGATCCATTGGGGTATTATAGAAAATTGTGCGAACAGTTTCCAAATATATCATTTAGATTAGTAGATGAAGAAACAGGAGCCAAAAATACTGATAAAATATGTCTTGGCTATAACGGGAGTATGAATCAAATCGGAGAGAATTTTAGCGGAGTGGGACATTGCAGCATTAACCTGGATATTTCTGTTATCCGTAAGATGCAGGAAGACCCGGAATATGAGCAGGGGATGATCTCTTTGATTAAGCGAACAGAGAAAATGTATCCTTCTATTGAAAACGATACAAGGGCATTGGGTATTTCAGGTAAAGAAATTTACATGGAATACCCAATGAGTGTTTATTTGATAAATCCCTGTCCCAATGCCATGCCCCCTGATTCAAAGACACGGCGGATGCGGGACAGCAAATCCTCTTCCGCAAAGGGTTTTAAAACATAATCGCATATACCCAGTTTGGCACAGTCCAGGACAGATTTTTTATCTTCCATACCGGTAAGCATAATCACCGGAATGTCAGACCTGTTTGTGATAGAGCGGATTTCTTTTAGGGTTTTCAGACCGTCCATAGGGGACATTTTAATGTCTAACAAGATGAGGTCCGGCTTCTGTTTTTCCAGGAATTTTAAGGCCCTGGGCCCGGAATTTGCCGTAACTACTTCATAATCATTCTGAAGGGTATCCACTATCCTGGATAAGGTAATAGCTGCATCATCCACCGCTAAAATAAGCTTTTTTTGCATTGTCACTTTTTCTCCTTCCTCAGTGTGTCTAAAAGCTGTCGGAACAGCGCTTCGGCTTCGTCATCCTCATACAGCTTAAGCTGTGTCTGTATCTGCATCAGGCTGTCTTTCGTGTCTTCGGGCAGGCTGCAGAGAAGCAGGTCTTCTACAATTTTGGCACATTCTCTTGAGTGAAAATCTTCCAACAGGCTTAAAGCCTTTTCCACCTGTTCCAACAATTCCCCGGGGGAAGGGCAGGGGAGCATTTCGGATTTTTTCGTGTTCTTTTGGCGCCGGTTTAAAAATTGTCCGATATTTTCTAATAGTTTTTCATATTCTGTCAGAAGTTTGGGAAGTTCCTGGGCAATATACTCCGTATCCCCCTGGGCGGCAGCATTTTCTTGGGCCCGGGCCAGGGAGGAGACTTCCATGGCCCCGATATTGGCGGAGGCGCTTTTTAGGCCGTGCACTTCCACCTGGTAACGTGTTAAGTCGGACTGTGAAAATCCTTGAAGGAGGCCAATTTTGCGCCTGCCATCGGTATAGTAGAGTTCCAGTAATTCAATAAAGCCCGCTTCATCACCGGAAAAATATTCCATTGCAGTGGTTAAATCCACTCCTTCTATTTGGAAACTGTAGGGACTTAAAGGGGGAGAAACGTCATCTTCCACCTGGTACTGTCTGTGTTCCTCTGGTATCCAGCGTTTTAGAAGCAGGTTCAGCGCTTTTCTGTCCAGGGGTTTGGGGATGAAATCCTGAAAACCGCAGTTTAAGAAACGCTCCCGCATCCCTTCCATTGCGTTGGCGGTCAGGGCAATTATTGTGGGGGAAGTCCCGTTTTCCCCACAGTCCCTGCGGATGATTTCCACCGCCTCAATGCCGTCCATCACAGGCATCATATGGTCCATAAAAATAATGTCAAATTTGTTCTGCCTTACCAGTTCAATGGCCATTGGCCCGCTTTCCGCTTCTGTTAAATCCATTCCATATCTGTTTAAAAAGCCCCGGGCAACTTTCCGGTTGATTGCATTGTCATCAACAAGAAGTACCTTTACATCAGGGGCAGTGAAAGTCTCTGTAAAATCCTGGGAGTCCTTGGGGAGGGCTGGCACCTGGGAAATGGGGCGTCTGTCTGTAATCTTCTGGGGAAGGGTGATTTTAAACACAGTTCCTTTTCCATAGACGCTTTCCACTGAGATTTGGCCATTCATAAGCTCCACCAGATGACGGACAATAGAGAGGCCAAGGCCGGTGCCCTCCACACTTCGGTTGCGCTTGGAGTCCACCTGCTTAAAGTCCTCGAATATTTTTTCCAGATCTTTTTCCTGAATCCCGCATCCACTGTCCTGTATACGGAACGTGAGTAATTCTTCATCCTGATCTTTTCCGGGCTGCCCGGTAACACTGGCATGGACATAACCTTCTTTTGTAAATTTAATGGCATTGTTTAAAATATTTATGAGTATCTGTTTGATCCGCCCTTCATCGCCGCAGTAGCAGCAGGGAAGGCTGTCGTCACATTTGCATTTGAGAATCAGCCCTCTTTGGGAGGCCGCCATATCCATCATGCCTGCAACCTCATCTACCAGGGTTTTCAAGTGGTAATTTGTATTTACCAGTTCCATTTTTCCGGCTTCCACTTTGGACAAATCTAAAATATCATTGATTATCGTCAACAAATTTTTAGCTGCTGACTGCACATCTTTTGCGTGGTCATATATCTGGGAATCTTGGCATTTCTCCATAATAATGTCATTCAGCCCGATAATCGCATTCATAGGGGTACGGATTTCATGGGACATATTTGCCAGAAATTCGCTTTTGGCAATGCTGGCTTTCTCCGCCTGCAGCCGCACACGTTTAATTTCATTAATGTAGGCAGTGGTATCCGTTGTGTCCAAAATAAGAATTACGCATCCCTGTTTTCGTCCATATTCATCTTCTATCAGTTTGCTGTGGCTTTCATATTGATGTTCGTTCAGGGAAAAGCGCTGAAGCGTATCATTCTCAAGGATTTCCTCCCGGAAATCTTCTAATATCCGGATGCTTTCCCCAAGTTTGTGGGAAGGCAGGCGGGTAAAGATTTTAGCCGCTGCCTTATTGTAGCTTACCAGCCTTTCATGGTCATCTAGGACGATGACGCCGTCCCCCAGGCTTTCCAATACTTTTTCTGCGGCTAAATGCCGGAAATCGTAGTTGCGCCGGCTCCACACAACAATAACCACCATGGACATGCAGATGCCCAGGGTCATAGGAGTAAAATCAAAAATTTTGGCAATTTTAAAAATATATGCTGTCAGCACCAGCACAGGCAAAGTGGAAATAATAAGAATGGTCCAGTATTGACGGTTGATTTCCTGATCTGACCGCAATATGGCGCGGATCAGGGTGTAAATGCAAAGGATAAAAGGGATGACCACACGGGATATCATAAACAGTGTGTACAGAGGGCCATAGGTGATGCGGATATAGTGAAAACCTTCTGCTGCCTTCATCCAGGTAATGTTTTTATAAAATAGTCCGTTCCAGTTAAAAATTGCCGTGGGGAGCAAGAAAAAGTTTATAACCCCTAGAATTCTTAAAAAAATTTTCGGGGGAACCGTATAACAGTAGCTGTAGATAAACCAGCAATAGCAAAAGGCTACAAAAGCAGAGCCGACATTTTCCACTGTCACTGCCGTAACGGCGGCGTCTACTGTGGGAGAAGTCAGCTCTAGTAAATACCCTACATTCTGTACCAGAGAACTGCACATACAGAAAATCAATAATTTTTGTTCATGGGCTCCATCTCCATTGAGCAGAAGGAGCAAGGCCACAAAAATCAGTCCTATGCTAAAAAACTCCAATGCAATGACAAAGCTAAACATACGATTTTTCCACCTGTCTGAATCTCTTAAACGTCAATGTCTCAAAGAATGGTTTTATTGCTAAATTCTGTAAGTTTCTTATATTTATATAATAGTAAATTTTTGTATTTATGTCAAGAATACGCAGGTTTGCCTTGCCCATTCCTTTCTCCCGGGGTATAATACAGTTGATAAAACTTCACAGATACATATACTGACGGGAGGTAGATTCATGAAAAAAGGAATTTTAGTGGTAAGTTTTGGAACCACACACCCGGATACAAGAAGATTAACGATTGAGGCCATTGAGAGGCGCATAGAGAAAGCGTTTCCTGATTACAGCTTTTACCGGGCCTTTACCAGCGGCATAATTATAAAAAAAATGAAAGAGCGGGAAGGGATTTCTGTAATGACAGTCCGGCAGGCGTTAAAGGCGATGCACAGTGATGGCATAAGAGATGTGGTTATCCAGCCCACCCATGTGATAAACGGGGTGGAGAACGATAAGATGAGAGAGGAGGCAATGGAATTAAAGGGCTGGTTTTCTTCCCTTAAAATTGGAGATGCCCTGCTTACAACCGGGGAGGATAACCGGGCGGTGATACAGGCTGTGGCGGAGGAATATGGAGATTTAAAGGAAAAAGAAGCGCTGGTTTTTATGGGACACGGTACAACCCATTATGCCAACGCCATTTATGCGGCATTAGACTATGAGATGAAAGACATGGGATACAAAAATATGTTTTTAGGTACAGTGGAAGCATACCCAAGCCTTACTTCAATTTTTCGTATATTAAAAGAGGGGGAATATACCCGTGTATGCCTTGCCCCCTTTATGATAGTGGCCGGGGACCATGCAAAAAACGATTTGTCCGGTGCGTCAGAGGATTCCTGGTACACAAGATTTTTGCGGGAGGGTTATGAAGTGCGGTGTGTCTTAAAAGGTCTCGGGGAGATTCCTGGGATTCAGGAACTTTTGGCAGAGCATGCAAAAAGGGCAAGAGGATACATTTAATTTTCTATAAAGAGGATGCCAAATTACTTCTTTCCATTTATAATTTAGATATAGTTAAAATAATTTAAAATAAATAGAAAGGTGGAGATGAGACATGGACAAAACATTAAAGTATAACGAACCCTGGATTCTGCAGCGGGCGGATCCCTATGTTTACCGTCACACAGACGGGTGGTATTATTTTACCGCATCCGTCCCGGCCTATGATAAAATCGTACTGCGCAGGGCAAAAAGCCTTTCTGAACTGCCGGATGCAGAGGAAATTACGATTTGGAACAAGCATGAGAGCGGTCCTATGAGTGAGCATATCTGGGCCCCGGAGATCCACTATGTCATGGGGAAATGGTATATCTACTATGCAGGGGGGGAAAAGGATGATGTGTGGAAAATCCGTCCCTATGTTTTGGAATGTCAGGGACAGGACCCCATAGGGGGTGCATGGGTGGAAAAAGGGAAAATGCAGCGGGCATTAGAGGATGAGTTTTCCTTTGAAGCTTTTTCACTGGACGGCACTGTGTTTGAGGATAAGGGAAGGCTTTACTATGTATGGGCAGAAAAAGTGGGAGTGGGCAAACAGATTTCTAATCTTTACATAGCAGAGTTGGAAAACCCTTATACGTTAAAGACGGTTCAAGTGCTTTTGACTACGCCGGATTACGACTGGGAGAGAGTTGGATTCTGGGTGAATGAAGGGCCGGGGATTATCCGTCGGGGAGATAATATTTACCTCACCTTTTCCGCCAGCGAGACAGGTGCGGATTACTGTATCGGCATGCTCTCGGCAAAGAGCGGGACAGATTTATTAGACCCCCTTTCCTGGAAAAAAGACCGCTATCCCGTGTTAAGGACAGATGTGTCGAAAGGAGTCTACGGGCCGGGGCACAATTCCTTTACCGTGGATGAGGATGGTAATGACATTATGGTGTACCATGCCAGGTTGGAGGCTAAAATAGAGGGGAACCCTCTCTACAATCCAAACCGCCATGCCCATTTGTGAAAGTGCGGTGGGACGAGAATGACAGGCCGGTATTTTCTTATGATTAAAGCTGCCGGGTGAACGGAACCATCATGATACATATCGCCATATGTGATGACGAGAAAGATTTTGTGGAACATTTAAAGGGACTTCTTTTAAGGTATTCTAGGGGACGGGGGAAGAAGCTGTCTGATGTAGAGTTCCGGCAGCTTGTACATATCCTTGAAAATCGAAATTCTTCAAAAGCTATGTCAGCCAGAGAAAGAAACAGAAATAAGAAAACCGCTGTTGCATGGTATATGTTTCCATGTAGCAGCGGTTTTATGCTGGTGCTATTTAGTTGGGAGTGTGGATCGATAAACTGGAATTTATTTCTCTTTTTTGCTCATAAGAGAACAACTGATAGCTACAAATAAACCAATTAAAATCCACGGAAATGCTGCTCCGAAAAAATCACTAACCATACTTCATTCCTCCTTCAAAATTTCGATTTAAACTTATCACCACATAACCCGTTATAATTTCTTTACAATTTCGATTGCAGAGATAATTAAATCATATCGGATATTGTTTTGCGTATTCCAATTTCGGGAATCCCACTCCTCACCGCTTACATCATCACCAGCATATAATAACTGGGCAAGCGGAATATTGTAATACTGGGACACCGCAAAAAAGGCTGCCGCTTCCATTTCGACTTGTCAATGGCTCCATTATACCGCAATCGCTTTCCAAAGGGAATAGACTTTACAAAAAATCCATTCCCTTGCTGTCGTTCAGTAAATCAAAAAGTTCTTTGCCCATGTTGGCTATCATATTTGTGGTCAGGCCAGCGGCAAGCCTTAAATCCTCTTTCCTCATGTTGCACTCTATCATTTCTTGACGGTATCGCCGGTTCCGTCTGGATTGTGCTTTTCCTTTCCTCTTTTGATTACCTCTAATTAGCCATGACCTGGTTAATTCCTAAGGGAAAATAAAGAAGCGGGGTATGTAATATGGAAATTTTAAGAGCGGAGCATTTGACAAAACAGTATGGCAGAAAGCCGAATATTGTAATGCCCATTATGCTGGACGGGAAGAAGCCGGAGGAGGGATTTTTGGAGGAAATCGTAAGGATGCTGGGGCTAAAGGACAAATCAGAGGGGGAGCCCGGAATTAAGAAAGAAGGGAAAAGACAGGCAGGGGGATATTCTACATTTCATTTTACTCTGCTTCCCTTAGAAATCTGTACCCCGGTATTGATTTTTGAGGCGGTACTCATCTCCTGGCGTTGTTTTGGGAATTTAGAGAAGCAGAGTATTGTGGAACGGCTTAGGGAAGCGTGAAACAACCAAACACTTTACAGCCGTGGGCGTTTATGGAGCAGGCCAATTTTCCGTTTTGGAATGCGGCCTGCTCCCCTGTCCAAAGCTCTGTCAGAGAACTATTTTCAAATTCTTCCCCTGCTGTATTAAGGTCACAGGAAATCATATCCTCCTGGTCTTTTAAATTAAAAAGGGCAAGGTACCTGGAATTCGTCTTTTCATGAAAGGCAGTCCAGATAACACAATCTTCCTCCGATTTTAACAGGTGGGGACGGCAGGCTGGGGTCAGCATATCTAAAACTTTTCCGTTGGTGAGAAGGGAAAGGGTCCAGTCGTCCAGCAGGGTCATTTCAGCCCCCAGCATTAAGGGGGAGCCGAAGAGGCACCACAGTGTCATCATCGTGCGCTGTTCCTCCCTGGTAAAATTGGTTTCCCGGTCATCCTTAAAACCGTGGCCGATATGTCCCAAAGGCAGCATGTCGCAGTCCGGGTAGCAGCCGGGCTTTACATGGTCCTGCCACAGTTCGCAGCGATGGAACATGTCTTTTAACAAGTCCCAGTTATCCCAGAAATCATCGGTAATCCGCCACATATTTGCGTAAGTCTCATAGTGCCATGCCTCCTCGATAAGAGCCGGGCCGGGGGAGAGGGAGAGTACAATGGACCGTCCTGTTTTCTCTATGGCTTTGTGGAGCATTTCTATTTCGTGCCTGGCGGAATAAGGATTGTGGGGGTACATATTTGTGTTGCAGATATCGTCACATTTGATAAAATCTACTCCCCAGGAGGCGTAAAGTGCCAGCAGGGAATCATAGTAAAGCTGCCCCTGGGGTGTGTTTTTTACGCCGTACATATCCGGGTTCCAGCGGCTGATGGAATAGGGGTCAGCGATTTCGTCTGCGGTTAAGGCAGTGCCTTTTACTTTCCCGTGGCTGTGGGCCGCAGCCCTTGGGATGCCCCGCATCATGTGGATGCCGAATTTCAGCCCCAGGCTGTGGATATAATCGGCAAGAGGTTTAAAACCTGCGCCGTTTTTGGAGGAGGGGAACCGATTTTCATCCGGCAGAAGCCTGGAATACTCATCCATGTGGAGTTCTGAAAAAGGAATATACTGGTATTCCTCCCGGCGGCTTCCTGCACCTTTGGCGTACCACTGGATATCCACCACAATATATTCCCAGCCGTATTCCTTTAAGTGGGCGGCCATGTAATCCGCATTGGCACGAACCTGTGCTTCATTTACGGTGGTGTCGTAGTAGTCGAAACTGTTCCATCCCATAGGAGGGACGGGGGCGAATTTGTTTTTATTCATGGGAATCATCCTTTCTGTTTTTTATAAAGGGAAATGCTGATTCAAGCGTTTCCTAAGATTATTATAACAGGATATCTAGTGAAAATCAGTAACAGAATGGAAATTCTATTGACTTACACATAATAGGAATTTACAATATGAGTATAATGAATCAGCCTAAAATAGGCGGTACTTTTCATTAAATAAAAATGGGGGATTTTACAAATGGAGAAGAAAAAATTACAGACAATCAGCCTAAATAAAATCGGGGTAGATGACAGTTTTTGGGGTAAATATATTTCCCTGGTGACAAAAGAAATTATCCCTTATCAGTGGAGCGCACTGAATGATGAGGTGAAAGATGCGGAGAAAAGCCACTGCATTACCAATTTTAAAGTGGCGGCAGGCCTGGAAGAAGGGACGTTTGAAGGTTTTGTGTTTCAGGATACGGATTTGGCAAAATGGCTGGAGGCGGTGGCCTATTCCCTTTCCTATGAGAAAAATGAAGAGTTGGAAAAGCTGGCGGATGAAGCTATCCAATTAATCGGAAAAGCCCAGGAGGAGAACGGGTATCTGGATACTTATTTTACGATTTTAGAGCCTGGGAAGCAGTTTTGCAATCTAAAAGAAGGACATGAACTCTACACCGCAGGGCATATGATAGAGGCGGCAGTGGCCTATTACAAAGTGACAGGAAAAGATGAGTTTTTAAACATCATGAAAAGAACCGCGGATTTAATCTGTGAGGTATTCCACAGGGAAAAATACGAAAATGCAGTGCCGGGGCATGAAGAGATTGAATTGGCCTTAGTAAAGCTTTACGAGGTTACAGGGGAAGAGAAATATCTTTCCATGGCAAAGGACTTTGTGGAGCGCAGAGGCACAAAGCCCAATTATTTAGAGGAGGAGAGCGGCAAAGACTGGTATGTGGACGTATGGCATGATGCAAATCCCTACCATCCCCCTTACGGCCAGGCCCATCTCCCGGTTCGGCAGCAGAAAACAGCGGAGGGACATGCTGTCCGGGCGGTATATCTCTACTGCGCCATGGCGGATTTGGCATTTTTTTCCCAGGACAAAAGCCTATTTGACGCCTGTGAGACTCTCTATAAAAATATAGTGGAAAAGCGGATGTATATCACTGGAGGAATCGGAAGTTCCGGGATTTTAGAGCGCTTTACCACGGACTATGATCTGCCAAACGCCAGCAATTATGCGGAGAGCTGCGCTTCCATCGGCCTGGCCCTGTTCTGCCGGAGAATGGCTCAGATTACCGGGGATGCCAAATATATTGAAACTATGGAGACTGCCCTTATGAATACGGTCCTGGCGGGAATTGCCATGGACGGAAAAAGCTTTTTCTATGTGAACCCACTGGAAGTGTGGCCAAATGCCTGTATGGAAAAAACTTCCATGGAGCATGTGAAACCTGTGCGGCAGAAGTGGTTTGGCTGTGCCTGCTGTCCTCCCAACATTGCAAGGACGCTGGCGTCCCTTGGGGAGTATATCTGTTTTACCGGGGAAGATTCCCTGTGGATAAACCTTCTGGCCGGGGCAGAAATTTCCACCGAGTTAAAAGGGAAAAAAGTGAATATAAAAATGGATAGCTCCATGCCCTGGGAGGGAAAAATCCGTTTACAGATTTCTGCAAAAGAAACGGCGGAGGGAAGCCTTTATATCCGGGTGCCGGAATATGCGAGGAATCCCATATTTACCCTGGATGGAAAAAAAGCGGTTCCAGGGATAGAAAAGGGATATGCGCATTTTAAAGAAGACTGGAAAAATCAGGTGATTACTTTGGAATTTTCCATGGAGGCCCATTTTGCCTATGCGAATCCCAATGTGCGGGCAGATGTGGGAAAAGCGGCAGTGGTGAAAGGGCCTTTGGTATATTGTCTGGAGGAAGCGGATAACGGAGAAAATCTTTCCGGGATTTTTGTGGATGTAAAAGAGGGGCTTAAGGAAAATTTCCGGGAAGATTTGCTGGGAGGTGCGATGGAAATTACCGCCCGGGGAAAACGTGTGGTGAAAAAGGACTGGGAGAAAGAGAGCCTTTACCGTCTGGCTCCTGTGGAGTTAGAAGAGACACGTATGAAATTTGTGCCTTACTGCCATTGGGGAAACCGGAAAACTGGGGAAATGGCAGTGTGGGTAAAATATTGGTAAAATATTTAATTTAGGTCTTGCATTTTTCTGGAAACTGTTGTATACTACATTTAACAAAACAAATCACATAGATGAAACTATTAACCAGGTTTCTTAAGTGACGGAGGAGGTGCTTCCATTGGACATAGCAGGTTTATCCACAGCGTTAGCTCAGACAAAAACACAGAATGATGTAGGAGTGTTAATGCTCAGCAAGAGTTTGGATTTAACAGAGACATTAGGAGAAGGCATGGTAGAGATACTGGATGCATCCGCAATGGAAAGTTCCGTTACACCTTACCTTGGGAGCAACATAGATTATCGGGTTTAACGAAAGTGAAAATGAGCTGATGTCAGCAGAGCGAATCAGAAAAAGATACGCTCTGCTGTTTTGTGTGCAGAGGTAAAATAGAAGCTCTGGTACAGGTTTCTGTGAGGTTATTTTAGATGGAGGGAAAAGTTATGGTTTGCAACAATATCCTGGAAGCTATGGGGCAAACGCCTATGATTCGGTTAAACCATATGGTGACAGAGGATATGGCACAGGTACTGGTGAAGTTTGAGGGTTTAAATGTGGGAGGATCCATAAAGACCAGGACGGCTTACAATATGATAGAAAATGCCGAAAAACAGGGGAAAATCACAAAGGATACCATTATCGTGGAACCCACCAGCGGAAACCAGGGTATTGGCCTGGCTCTTGTGGGGGCCGTAAAGGGATATCCCGTGAAAATCATTATGCCGGATTCCGTCAGCGAAGAACGGAGAAAGTTAATCGGTCATTACGGGGCGGAAGTGATTTTAATCCATGATTCCGGGAACATTGGAAAGTGCATCGAAGAGTGTTTAAATACGGCTCTTGCCATGGCGAAAGAAGATAAAAACGTATTTGTCCCACAGCAGTTTGAGAATCCTGCAAATCCCCAGATTCACAGGATTCAGACCGGCCAGGAGATATTAGGGCAGGTGGACGGGGAAATCCACGGATTTTGCTCCGGCATCGGAACCGGAGGGACGATTACAGGGATTGGGGAAGTTTTAAAAGAAAAAAACCCAGATATAGAAATCTGGGCGGTGGAGCCGGAGGATGCGGCAATTCTCTCCGGAGGCTCCATTGGAACCCATGTGCAGATGGGAATCGGGGACGGTGTAATACCGGAAATATTAAACCAGCAGATTTATCAGGAAATCTGTATTATTTCAGACGTGGAAGCCTTGCAGACGGCAAAGGATTTAGCTTCCAAAGAGGGGATTATGTGCGGTATTTCCAGCGGGACAAATGTAGCGGCAGCCCTTCGCCTTGCAAAAAAACTGGGAAGAGGGAAACGGGTGGTTACCGTTTTGCCTGATACAGCGGAGCGGTATTTTTCCACCCCCCTATTTGACTGATGTTCCCCGGCTTTTTTCCTCTAAAAGCATTTTAGCAATAGTTACAGCCTGAGGGCTTGCCAGATTTTTGTCGGACAGGAAAAGCTTCTCCTTGGGGGAAGCCTTTCCTGCCAGATCATGGGCTGTTGCCTGGTTTAATCTGTGAAAATGGGAAATCAGGCCCTGGTAATCTTTGATGTAATCTAAAATGCAGGTGCCCGTTGCCTCATCCTCAAAGCTGCAGGTGGAAATAATCTGCATACAGAGCCGAAGTTCTCCTGTAATATCAGAAGCTTCCATCAGCACATCCGGACGTTTCCTGTAGCAGTCTAAAAAATACTGCTTCGCCCCTTCATAGTCCCGTGCGGCAAAAAAGGTTCCCAGTTTTTCTTTTAACTGCCTTGTCTCATATTTTTCCCCGGACATTCCCACCATACATTCACAGGTACTTAGGCCGTTTTTTTGTATCCAAAGGGTTTGTAAAAATTCGGATAAAAATCCAAACAGCCGCTTTTGATAACTGTTGTACCCGGTAAAGTCCGTGTCCGTTTTTACCTCAAAAAGAATGTCAAACAGCCACTGGCAATAGTCCGAAAAAAGTTCCCTTGAGGTGATGAAAATATTCCCAAAATAGGTGTGGGGGCCAGTTACCAGTTTTTGGTATGTTTCATAGTATTCCGGGTATTTTTCCTGTATCACTCTCGCCGTGGTTTTTAAATCTTTCCCATGGTGGTTTTCCGAAAATCCCTGCTCATAAGAGCAGGTTAAAGTGAGAAGTTTCGTGGTGACAATATCATATTTCTTTAAGATATCCTGAAGTTCATCCTGGGTAAACAGGCGGCCCTTTTCGTTAATGAGGTAACGCCTGTAATGGCACATTCCAATGTAATCCGCCCTGCAGCGGTTCTTCCAAATCCAGTACATTCCGGTAAGCTCACAAAAATAGGGGTTTTCCTTTGATATGGAATCTCCGGTGTCGTCTCCTAAAAATCCCAGATTATTGCTAATGGCCCGTCCTACATGCAGCGGGATGTACATGGGGTCATTTGGAGGGGTAAAGGGTTTGTGGGTGATGGTGTATATTTCTATGGACATAAAAGACCTCTTTCATTTATAAAATATTTTTCTGCTTTTCAGTATACACGTTGTATTTGATTTGTACAAGAATTGTGGGTATAATATATTCAGACTTATCCAAAAGCAGGAGGAAAAGATGAGAGAAGAAGCCTATTTGGAATCGGTGTTAGAAGTGCTTCACGAAAAAATTGCCGGGATAGATGCAAAAATGGCGGGGAACGAAAAAGACATTGAGAGTATGCATCAGTATTTCTGGGAAAACTATAATGAGTTTGACGAGTATGGATACGAGCTTTTTGACAATACCAATGCGGTGAAGGCAAGACTTAAAGAGCAGGGGGATTATGTGAGGGAGCGGTGCCGTTATGAAAAAATGCTGTACTCCCCTTATTTTGGCAGGGTGGATTTTTGTTATGAGGGGGAGGATACCCCGGAGCAGTACTATATCGGCATTGGGAATCTGGCAAAGGGACGGGCGGACAATCCTTACGTTTTCGACTGGCGCGCCCCGGTGTCCGGGCTGTTTTATGATTATGACTAGGGAAAGGCGAAGTTTACGGCCCCTGCAGGGGTGATGGAAGGGGAAATTACAAAGAAAAAGCAGTATAAGATAAAAAACGGCCGTCTGGTTTTTGTCCTGGAAAATGAGATGAATATTGATGATGAGATTTTGCAGCAGGCACTGTGGGAACATACAGACGCAAAGCTTAAAAGTATTGTTACCACCATTCAGAGAGAGCAAAACAGCATTATCCGGGATAAGAGCCACAGGATTCTTGCGGTCCAGGGGTGCGCCGGGAGCGGGAAAACTTCCGTGGCGCTCCACAGGATAGCCTATCTCTTGTACCATAACCGGGGGAGCCTAAATGCAACCCAGATATTGATTTTGTCCCCAAATCATATTTTTGCGGATTATATATCCAGGATTTTGCCGGAGCTTGGGGAAGAAAATATCTGCGAGATGACCTTGGATGATTTTGCATATAAAAAGCTGCGGCAGTACGGGGAGGCGGAAGACCGGTATGACGAACTGGAAAAAGTGCTGCACAAAAATGAACCGGAAGAATACTTTCTGGGAAAATCACTCATTCCTTCCACAAAAGAGGCGGAGTATAAGCAGACAAAAGGCTATATAGAGGAATTAAACGGGTTTGTCCTTGCCCTGGAATGGGAGATTGTGAATATTTCCGATTTTAAATATAAAAAAATGGAGATGAAAGAGGAGGAAATCGCAAAGTTCTTTTATGAAAAGATGGCGGATATTCCTATTTTATCCCGGATGAAAAAAATCGGGGAATACCTCATTGATGTTGCGGAGACCTTAAATGATAAGGACATGGAGGAGGAAGAGCGGCAGGAAGTATTGGCACGGTTTGACGCCATGTATGAGACAAAAAATCTGGCAAAGCTTTACAACTTATTTCTGAAGGAATCCAAAAGAGAGCCCATGGACTTAAAAACCGGAATACTGCGGTATGAGGATGTATATCCCATGCTTTATCTTTCTTATGCACTGTTTGAGCAGAAGCCGGGGCGGGAGGTAAAACATCTTTTGATAGATGAAATGCAGGATTATACTTATCTGCAGTATGTCCTTCTGGAAAAAATGTTCCACTGTCCCATGACAATTCTGGGGGATAAGGTGCAGACCATGGCAGGCACTTATCAGGACGTGCTTAAATTTCTGCCAAAGATTTTCGGGAAAGAGGTATATACGCTGGAGTTAAAGAAAAGCTACCGTTCCACCACAGAGATTATGGATTTTGCCAATAAGATTCTAGGGGAAAATACTCAGAATGTTTTAAGGCATGGGGAGGCGCCCTTATCCTTAAAGTGCAGTGGAATAAATGAGATGTATGAAAAGCTTTCGGAAGATTTAAAAAATTTTGGGGAATATGACACCTTAGCTGTGCTCTGCCTGGACGCAGACAGGGCAAAGGAAGCCTATGACAGGTTAAAAGATACGGAACTTAACGTGCATCTTTTCACCAAGAATTCCATGAAATTTGACAGGGGGATTTCCGTTATGCC
The DNA here is from genome assembly GCF_003612565.1 of Roseburia sp. 1XD42-69. Taxonomy (GTDB): domain Bacteria; phylum Bacillota; class Clostridia; order Lachnospirales; family Lachnospiraceae; genus Roseburia_B. The sequence goes on from NZ_RAZG01000021.1 coordinate 20,017, forward strand.
CTTTTATCTGGCAAAGGGGCTGGAATTTGACGGGGTATTTGTGCCGGAGCTTCAGGATTATAAGGAACCCCTGCACAGACAGGCGCTTTACATTAATGCCACCAGGGCGCTGCATGTGTTAAGGCTGTATACTTTGTAGGCAGTTAGAGCATTTAAATCAATTACAAAGATTAGCGTAAATTTTTCCCTTGCCTTTTCACAATTCCTGTGCTATTATCATTTTTGCAGAAACTTTTAACATAGAAACTTTATACAGCAATTCAGAGTGAAACCATAAGGTTCACGAAGGGGTACACCACCGCGGGTGTATCTTTTCGTGAACCTTTTTTGTTTTGCGGGAAAAAAGGAGGAGCAAGCATGAACATTACATTAAACGGAAAACCCTGTGACACAAATGCGGGGAACATCATTTCTCTGCTGGAGGAAAAAAACTACCGCCCGGAACTTGTAGCGGTGGAGGTAAATGAGGACATTATTGCAAAAGAGGGGTATAGGGCATATTCCTTAAAGGAAGGGGATACGGTGGAGATTGTGACGTTTATGGGAGGGGGAGAGGAAAAAGACACCTGGTTTTTGGGGGAGCATGAATTTTCTTCCAGATTTATTTTAGGATCAGGGAAATATTCTCTAAAGCTGATTTCAGCGGCGGTGGAGCAGGCCGGGGCACAGATTGTAACTTTGGCCTTAAGGCGGGCAAACCAGGGGGGGATGGCAAATATTATGGACTACATTCCAAAGGGCGTCACTCTTTTGCCCAATACTTCCGGGGCAAGGAATGCAGATGAGGCTGTGCGGATTGCAAAGCTTTCGAGGGAGATTGGCTGCGGGAATTTTGTAAAAATAGAGATTATGCGGGATTCCAAATATCTTCTGCCGGACAATCAGGAGACGGTTCGGGCCACGGAAATTCTCTCTAAAGAGGGATTTGTAGTAATGCCCTATATGTACCCGGATTTGAATGTGGCAAGAGATTTAAAGGATGCGGGAGCGGCCTGCATCATGCCCCTTGGGGCGCCAATCGGCTCCAACAAAGGGCTTTGCACCAAAGAATTTATCCAGATTCTGATTGATGAGATAGATTTACCCATTATTGTGGACGCAGGAATCGGCGCACCCTCCCAGGCCTGTGAGGCTATGGAAATGGGGGCGGCTGCAGTGATGTGCAACACGGCGATAGCCACAGCGGGAGATATCCCCCTTATGGCGGAGGCCATGAAGCGGGCCATAGAGGCGGGGAGGAAAGCGCACCTTGCCGGGATGGGGAGAGTGCTTTTCAAAGGGGCGTCCCCTTCTTCTCCCCTCACAGGATTTTTAAGGGAGGAAAATTAAAATGGAAAAAAGGACAGACCATATGGCTTATCAGGAGGGGATGGAACGGATTGATACGGATATCCCCCGGAAAGTGATAAATAGGATGGAAGCCTATGATTATCACGTTTATACGGAAAAAGAGGTAAAGGCGGCGCTGGCAAAGGAAACCTGCGGAATTGAAGAATTTGAAGCGCTTTTGTCCCCGGCGGCAGAGAGGTTTTTGGAGGAAATTGCACAGAAGGCCAGGGCGGAGACGAGAAAGCATTTTGGCAATACCGTGTATATGTTTACTCCTCTTTACATAGCAAATTACTGCCAAAACCATTGTATTTACTGCGGCTTTAACTGCCAGAACAAGATAAGGCGGGCCAGGTTAAAACCGGAGGAGATAGAGGAGGAAATGGAAAAGATTGCCGCATCGGGCCTTGAAGAGATTTTGATTCTTACAGGGGAGAGCCGAAAAATGTCGGATGTGGAATATATTGGGGAAGCCTGTAAAACTGCCAGGAAATATTTTAAAGTAATCGGCCTTGAGATTTATCCTGTAAATGCAGAGGAATATGCCTATCTCCACAGGTGCGGTGCAGATTACGTCACCGTGTTTCAGGAGACATACGATTCGGACAAATATGAAACGCTGCATCTTTCCGGCCATAAAAGATGCTTTCCCTACCGCATCAATGCCCAGGAGAGGGCTATTTTAGGAGGTATGAGAGGGGTGGGCTTCGGGGCCCTTTTGGGTCTTTCCGATTTTCGGAAAGATGCCCTGGCAGCCGGGTATCACGCCTATCTTCTGCAGCAGAAATACCCCCATGCGGAAATCGCCTTTTCCTGCCCAAGGCTTCGCCCCATTATAGGTAATGACAAAATTAATCCCAAAGATGTGCATGAAGCCCAGCTTTTGCAGGTGGTGTGCGCTTACCGGATTTTTATGCCTTTTGCCGGCATCACCATATCCACCCGGGAATGTGAAAGGGTGCGGGATAACCTGATTGGTATAGCCGCTACGAAAATTTCCGCAGGAGTTTCCGTGGGAATCGGGGAACATTTGGAGGATGAGGGTTCAAAGGGGGATAAGCAGTTTGAAATTTCCGACGGAAGGAGCGTGGAGGAGGTGTACCATGCCATTGAGCAGGCAGGGATGCAGCCGGTGATGAGTGATTATGTGTATGTTTGATGAAAATATCATAGCAATTACAAACAGAAAGCTGGTGCAGGGGGATTTTTTAGGGCAGATAGAAAAAATATATCAGTCGGGGGTGAAAAAATTGATACTCCGGGAAAAAGATTTGCCCCCCGAAGCCTATGTTTCCCTGGCTTTAAAGGTGCAGGAGATTTCTTTGGCATATCATGTACAGCTTATCTGGCATTTCTTTGTAGAAGAGGCCGCAGAACAGGGGGCAGAATGTATCCATCTGCCTTTGGAGAGGGCTCGCCAATATAAAGATTATTTGAAAAATTTTATAAGCCTGGGGATTTCCGCCCATTCTATAGAGCAGGTGAAAGAGGCGGAAGCTTTGGGGGCGGACTATGTGACCTTTGGGCATGTGTTTGAAACGGATTGTAAAAAGGGGCTTGCCCCCAAAGGGATTGAGGCGCTTTGTAAAGTATGCAGGGCCTCAAATATCCCGGTGTATGGACTTGGGGGGATAACCCTGGAAAACAGGAAGGAAGTAATGGATGCCGGGGCGGCGGGGTATTGTATGATGTCCGGGGTTATGGGGAGTTTTATATAAATTTCGTTTCCCCGCTTTATATATGAAAAATCCCCGCCCTTAGATTAAAACAGACAAAATCCGGTTAAACTATCAGGTAGAAATCTGAGAGGAGAACAGGATGAAAAAAGAAGATTCCCAGTATCGGAAAATGACAGAAGAGCCTGTACCAAAGCTGGTGGCGGCATTGGCTGTGCCCACAGTGGTCAGCATGCTCATTACTTCTATATATAATGTAGTTGACACTTATTTTGTGGCAAAACTTGGAACGGCGGCTTCCGGCGCTATCGGTATCGTCTTTTCTATTATGGCAATGATACAGGCGGTGGGTTTTACCCTGGGGATGGGGGCTGGGAGCACCATATCCCGTCTTCTGGGAAAAAAGAAAGAAGAAGAGGCAAAAAAAGTGGCTAGCTCTGCCCTGGCGGCGTCTGTTATTTCGGGAATTATCCTGGCAATACTTGCCATTGCCTTTCTGGAAAAACTTATGGTGTTTTTAGGGGCCAGTGAAACCATACTGCCCTACGCCCTTTCTTATGCCAGGATTATACTGTATGCCTGTCCGGTGATGATGGCGTCTTTTGTATTGAACAATCTTTTGCGGGCGGAGGCAAAAACCAGGTATTCCATGATTGGAATCGGGGTGGGGGGAATACTCAATGTGGCCCTTGATCCTCTGTTTATTTTTTATTTTCAAATGGGGATAAAAGGAGCTGCTCTCGCCACTGCCCTGGGGCAGGCAGTGGGTTTTTTTGTTCTCTTGTCCTTTTACTTATTAAAAAAAACAGAACTTTCTTTTTCTTTGAAAAAAATTGCACGGGAACTTTCTATTTATAAGGTGTTTGTGTTAAACGGAATGCCTTCCTTTTTCAGGCAGGGGCTTGCCAGTGCGGCGGCAATTGCCTTAAACCGCACGGCAGCGGCAAATGGGGATGCGGCGGTGGCGGCCATGTCCATTGTGGGAAAAATTTTCATGGTGGTATTCTGCACCCTGATTGGTTTTGGCCAGGGATTCCAGCCGGTGGCAGGGTACAATTACGGGGCCAAGATGCCGGAGAGGGTAAAACTTGCCTGTAAATTTACCCTTGTTACAGGAACTTTTGGGATGGCGGCCATGGGCTTTGCAGTATTTTTTCTTGCGCCTTGGCTTATGGAGTGGTTTGGCACCGGAGAAAAGGAAGTAGCGGAAATCGGAGTGCCGGCCCTTCGTATGCAGAGTGCTGCCATGCCTTTTATGCCTCTGGGGATTGTGTGCAATATGGTATTCCAGGCAGTGGGGAAATCTGGAATCAGCACATTTCTGGCAGCCTGCCGACAGGGGGTATTTTTTTTGCCAGCCATCTTTCTTTTTCCAAAATTCTTTGGTATAATAGGTATAGAATTGGCACAGCCCATAGCGGATGTGGCGACATTTTTTGTCTGTGTGCCATTTTATATCCATTTTTATAAAAAAATGGGAAGGTAGTACTTTGGCACTATTATATTTTGGTGAGATTGATACGATATATATGACATAAGTGTAACCAGGTACGTTTATGCCGCAGCCATGGATGATACCTGCTTTTCGTGTCGTTAAAGTGGTTTTCCACTAAATGTAGATAGTCTTAAGGAAGGAAAAGGGAGCGATAATTATGTACAAGGACGTTGTGAAGAGAGTGTTAGCTTGGGTATTAGTCTGCTGTATGATCGGGAGCACCCCGGATTTTAGCCTGTGGGCAGCTTCCACAGGGGGCGGGGGACATTCTTATCAGCTTGAGAATGGCGAATTTACGGAAGTGATTGATACCGGCGCCCAGACAGCCACCATCACCAATACCTTTGTGATGGACGGAAATGATGTGAGCGGCATGCATGTGCAGGAAGTGGGGCTCATTTCATTTGGCGTGAACAATGGAGAGGGCGGAGACCATATCCATGAAGCGGATTATACCCTTACTGTTTCAAGCGGGGGAAAGACAGCCACGGATTCAGGCAAATATCGGCAGAGTCCAAGCGGCTGGGCTGAGATTCCCGGCACAAATTTGACAGGGGATACCATACAGGCGGGAGCGGGAGATGAGATCAGTGTTGCATTAACTCTCAAAAATGCCGTGTGGAGGGATAAAAACGGCGGGCAGATATCCGGTAAGGACAATATCTGTTTTCTGGCTGCAAAGCGCAACGGGGAACAGGGCAGCAGCAGTTCCGATGCGGGGAATCTGGGAGGTAAAGCGGCATGTATCCGTATCAAGACCCAGGAAGCGGCTTCTCAGGAACTGCCTACAGGAATCCGTTTCGCAGGGGATTCTCCGGAGGCTATAAAAGTTGGGGAACAGGCCGGCTTACAGCTTGTGTTTACTCCCAGTACTGCAGGCCAAAGAGAGGTAGAATGGACCTCTTCCGATACCAGCGTGGCTTCGGTGAACCAAAACGGACAGGTTAGCGGCGCCGCAGTGGGAAGGGTAACCATCACCGCAACTTTAAAGGCTGACCCTAATATTAGCGCATCCCATACACTCCGTGTCTGCAAGGATATGGACAGCAGGGATATTACTGTGAGCAGTATAGCAAATCAGCCTTATACCGGACTGCCGGCACGGCCTAAGGTAGAGGTTTCGGACGGAAGCACAAAGCTTGTGGAAGGAACACATTTCAATAGTGACTACGACAATAATACCAATGCGGGGACGGCAAAAGTTGTTCTTACAGGAGTTTTGGCAAACGGATATCTGGGAACGAAGGAAGTAGAATTTAGAATTGATCCTGCTTCTCTGAACGGAGTCACATTGGAGGGGCTGGAGAATGTTTCTTATACCCTTCCCACCCAGGATGAAATTGATGATTTCCAGACATCTTCCGGGAATGCTTCAGCAACAGGGGAAGACGTCCTTCAGGCAAAGATATTAGATGACTTAAAGCATAAAAACATAAAGATTATTTATGCACCATATACTTCACAGGTCAATGAACTTGTGCCGGAGAAAGATTATACCATTACCGGAAGAAAGCTGAATGTGGCAGGGGCTTCTGCCTATATTGAAATTACCGGACAGGGGAACTATAAGGATGTAAAAAGGATTTCCATTCCTATAAAAAAGAGTATCAACGATCCGGATATCAAGGTGACAGATGCATCTTCGTTGTATAATTTCCACTACCGCTATACAGGCAAGGTGATCGAGCCTAAGATTGTGGTAAAGGACGGGACAACAACTCTGGTAAAAGACAGGGATTATACCGTTGATGGATATTATAATGATGAGACAGGAACTGTTACGGCTACCGCCGACGCAGGAAATAAGTATGTTATCATTAGAGGTAAAGGCGCCTATGCTTCTGATGATGGTTCGGGCAATCCTGTTAAAATAGCGCAGAAATATGACGTATCACCAGTAAATGTTGCCGACAGCGATGTGAAAATAACCGTGCCGAAGCAGGTTTCGGGATTTGATGCCGGCAATATAAAGATGGAAGTGACTTTTGATGGGAAAGTACTCACAAAGGGAACAGATTATACTGTTACAATAAACGCTACCTTGGATCCTTCTGTATGGGATGTTGTTGTACAGGGCCAGGGGAACTTTGCAGGGACAAAAACGGTGCAGGCCAGAGCGGGAATTGATATCGCCTCCATGAATATTGATTTTAAGCATTCCGCCGTGGAGACTAACGGTACGCCTTATCTGGGCGGAAACGAGGTGAAACCGGAGATTGTTATCACCGATACCGCCGGTACGGAAGTGCCAAAATCAGAATATATTCTGGCATACAGCAATAACAAAACAGTTGGAACAGCCAAGATTAAAATCACAGGTGCGGATGAGGGCTCATACGGAGGTATGGCGGAGCTTACATTTCAAATCACACCTGTGGATGTAGGTTCCTTGACATACGATTATGAGCAGTCTGCGCTCTTTAATGTAAAAATGACTAACGGAGTGTTAGACACTTCTATTAAACCTAGCATCACAGGGAAATATTCCGGAAACAGCGAAAGCGGAAAATTTAACTATACCCTGGTTAAGGAGAAAGACTACACTGTTACATATAATAATGACGATCATGCAGGTACGGCGACCATCACCGTTACAGGAAATGGAAACTTTACAGGCACGACAGATTTGGAATATACAATTGAAGAAAGAGATTTGAGTCAGCCTCAGCAGGAAACGGGGAATGTGCTGGAGTTTGGATGCGAGACACCAGTCTATGCGGGGAAACCTCTCACTGTAGCGGATCTTGGCGCATATGTAAAGCACAATGACATTGTATTCTCTGAAGCTTCCGGTACAGATGCGGCGCTGCAGCAATTCTGCCAGGACAATTTTAAGATTACCATGCAGGGAAGCGGCAATCAGGTAATGGTCTTTTGGGACGCAAAAGATGGGGGGAACTATACAGGCGGCTACTATACGACAATTGAAGTAATGCCCTGCGATATCAGCGGCAGCAATGTGGTTATTGACCCTGTCAGCGAAGTAGAATACAGGAAAGATGCGGCGGCAACGCCGGAACCTGTGGTAAAACTTGCAAGCGATCCTTCGATTGTATTGACAAAAGATACGGATTATACTTTGAGCTATCAGGATAATGAAGAGGCTGGAAAAGCGACGGTGGTTATTACCGGAAAGGGAAATTATACCGGAAGCAACAAGGCGGAATTTGTTATCTATAAAGATTTGGATTCCACGAAGGATTATGCGGATACCATCGAGTTGGCAAACCCCATTCCCCAGCAATATTATACGGGATCTGCCATAGAGCTTAAGCCCGAGGATGTCAGCCTTCAGGATGTGCTTAAAGGCGGAGGGAAGAAAGCCATTGACAGTTCCGCTTACACACTGGGAAATTATAAAAACAATACGGCTGTGGGGGAAGCAACGGTAACTGTTACAGGAAAAACAGATGGGTACTATAGGGGAAGCCGGGAACTAACTTTCACCATCGCCACAAATTCCATCGCCAATGTGGATGTTACGCTGGACAATACGGAGTTTGACTTTACAGGTGAAAAGATTGAGCCAAATGTGACAGTCAGCTACAATGGCGCAACCCTTACGGAAGACGTAGATTATACTGTCAGGTACCAGAACAATATTAATGCCGGTTCCAAAGAGACCAGCGGGGAAGCCAAGGCGCCCCAGGTTATGATTTTCGCCAAACAAGGCGGTAATTTTGACGGGGTCGGAGGAATAACAGGTAATATGAAGACTGTTTATTTCACGATTTATCCAAAACAGCTGAACAGGACAAATTATGAATACACTTACCCAAAGGATCCAGATGCTATCCAGGGAAATAATGGTTCCTATGATTACAGTTCCGTATCTCTTAAGGATACAGACAGGAATAAGCAGCTTTCCAAAGGTACAGACTATATGGTGGACTGCAAATTTGTAAGCGCAGGTGCAGGGCCGGATGATCCGGATAATGGTAAGCTTACATTTATCGGAAGAGGAAATTATGAAGGAGAGATATCCTTTGACGTACTCTTGGAAAAACAGGAGATTGTACAGTCTGACGTGACAGTTACTTTCTCTTCCGGGCAGACTTTTGTATACACAGGAAAGAGTGTGCTGGAGGATCCGGCATTTGACCTTGTGGTTCGAAAAACAGATACAGGAAAGCTTCTTGTGAGAGGTGTGGATTACAGGGTAATAGCGGCCGATGGTTACACAAATGACCAGTTTACAAACTGTACTGGAGAGACGGTAAAATTCCAGATTCAATTTATCAGCAATGAATTTTCCGGGACTCTGGCGGAAGACCGATTTAATTTTAGTATTGCCAAGAAAAATATTGCGGATTCCGATGTGTCAGTTTCCATACCGAACCAGGCAGCCGGAGACGGTGCATTAGAGCCAAAAGTGACTATCACTTACAACGGTATGACACTCACCGGCGGAACAGATTATACTTACGAGGTATTTGATAATAAGCCGGCGGATATCGCTGCAGGGAAAAAACCATATGTGGTGATTACGGCGAGTGCAGGAGATAATAAAAACTATAGAGGTACAAGAACAGAATATTTTGGAATAGGAAAGAGTATTGCTGCGGCAGAGGTGACACTTTCCACATCGGGATATGCGGTGGACAGCAATGGATACTATATTTATCAGGCGGATCCTATTACTCCGGATGCAGTTGTGAAACTGGAAGGTAAGACCCTGCGGCCCAATGTGGATTATACCCTCTCCTATGAAAATAATGTGGATATCAGTGATTTTTCAGATCCACAGAACCACAAAAATGCGAAGGCCATAGTTACAGGTGCCGGAGAGTACGGCGGACAAAAGATTGTAGACTTTGTGATTACAAATAAAGACGCAGCAAATTCTTTGGGAGGTTCTGTAGTGATTCCAAGGAGTGTGACAGCAGAGTTTACAGGCAGCCAGGTAGAGCCGGATTTGAAAATTGTATACAACAGGCCGGGAAAACAGCCCTATACCCTGATACCCGGAAAGGATTACATTATGGAACTTTCAGGGGACTTAATAGGCGTGGGGGATAATAAGGATGCCACTGTGGACTTCAGGGGGAACTTTATGTATTCTGTTCCCGGGGAGAAACCCAAGATTTCCGTTACTATCGTGGCTAAATCCTTTAAGGATGCGGATGATGAGACGGATCCCGGAGATATTTATTTTGCTTGGAACGGTCAGCAGACCGAGTACAATTATGAGGGGCAGCCCATTACACCGGGTTATACACTGGTGGATTTGAAGCGTAATCTGGACGGAAGTTATAAGAAAGACGGCGGTTCACAAAACATTTCATCCTGTTATAAGTTAAAGTCACCAAAGGATGTGCAGGCAGGAGAAGCTGCTGATTATACTTTAGAATGGCGAAATAATGACAGGCCGGGAGAAGCACAGCTTGTCCTTACTGGTAATAAAAATTATAAAAGTACGGAGCGAATTATCAAAACCTTTAAGATTAAAGGAACCTTAAACTGGGCCACCATTGAGTTTGCAAAACCGGATTTCCCCAATGATAACAACAGGTTAGATTGTTTCCAGTATACAGGAAAGAGAATTCAGCCGGAACTTAAGATTTATTTTGGAAATCATGCAAATGAGCCTTTATTAGCAGGAAAAGGGCCCAATGACATTAAGGCGGATTACTGGTGCGAGTATCCCGAAGACTGTATTAATGTAGGCGAGGGAAAAACCATCATTATCCATGGAATGAACGCCTATGCGGACAGCGGGGATTTTGAAATAGACTACAAGATTGTTCCCCGAGATATCAATGACGCTACGGTGGAGAATCTGGGATCCTTTGCATACACCGGGGAGAATGTGAAACCGGTGCCAAAGCTTTACTATGGCGGTGTGCTGCTGAGGCCGGATTTGGATTATATCTGTACTTGGGAAGAAAACTGCAGCGCTATCAATGATGAGACAAAGCCATATTATGAGGTGAGAGTCACCGCAAATCCTGACGGAAACTTTACAGGTACATATCAGAATGAGATTACTTATAAAGTAGGTAACAGTTTCTCAGAGGCAAATGGTATCAGCGTAGAATTGCGGAAGGACAGCTATAAGTATACGGGGGATACAATTATCCCGCAGATTGTAGTTAGAGACCAGAAGTATACGCAGCCTTTGGAAGAGGGCGTGGATTACAAGGTTGCCATTGATGAGGATAATCCGGAGTATATCAATGCTGGAAAGAAAACTTTCCGAATTTACGGTTTGGAGACAAATCATCCCTATGTGGGAGATATTACGAAAGAATTTACCATTACTCCAATTGATTTAAGTGCCGCAAACGCAACGGAAATTGTGATGGATGAGGAAGGAATCTTAAAAGATACGGCGCAGTATAAGTATCAATATTTCGGCAGGGAACACCGGCCGGAGCCTTCCGTCAACTGGATGCGGGATAAAGACGGTATTATTTCAAAGATTCTCCTTTCCCAGGAGGACGGAGATTTTACCTACACCTACCAAAACAATATCAATGCGGGAACAGCAACGATTACGGTGGGACCGGGGGATGTGAAGTCAGGAGGAAGCGAGCCGAACTTTACAGGCAGCAGAGATTTGAACTTTACCATTAATCCAATCCATATTGATGAGGACAGTTCTCTTTTGAAGGTTTTAGATGAGAGAAACTGGATTTACACCTACACAGGAAAGGAAGTAATTCCTCAGGTGTCCATAGAATATAACGGAACCGTATTGACATCAGGTGTGGACTATGAGGTTACCTCTGGATTTACCAATATTACGGAGGATGCGAAAGCGCTGATCCGTTTTAAAGGGAACTATGAGGGCAGTGTGACAAGACCCTTTGTGATCCGCAGGAGATCTATTTTGAGCAGCGGTGTTGATATTACCTTGGAAAAGGGAAATCAATACAAGTATACCGGGCAGTCTATTTTGCCCAAGGTTACGATTACCTGTGACGGAACTACTCTGGCCGCAGGCACAGATTATACCATTAATTATGGAGAAAACCATGATGTAGGTCTTGGAACCATTGATATACAAGGTATCAATAACTTTGAACAGGGAACGGAACTGACCTTTGACATTCTTCCTATCGACATTACTTCCGCCGATGTGGAGGTGCAGGTGGATTCCGGTGTCGTTACCGTTGCAAAGCCCAATGCTGAACCGGAGTTTACGGTTTACTGGATCAAGGAAGACGGCACAAAAACCAGGGTTTACGCCGAAGGCGAGGGAGACCCGGAAGGTTCCGTTAGGGAAATTGCCTATACCTACAGGTATTATAACAATACTGTGATAGGTGAAAAGGGACATTTAGAGCTTACAGGTAAGAATAACTTTACCGGTGTCAGGGATGTGGAATTTGACATCGGGGCAGACATCAATGACTATGTTCACAGTGTTGAATGGAAAGACGGAGAACCTTCTTTAGAGTTTAACAATGCGGCTCAGAAACCCAAGGTTGCCGTTACATTAAATGAGAGCGGGATTCATTACGGCCTTACAGAAGGCAACGATTATAAGGTTGTCTATGAGCCTGTATCTGACAACGGAGACGGTGAATGTATAAACGCAGGAGACTATAAAGCCTATGTGAAGGGAATCGGAAAGTACGCAGGGCGTATGGGAGATTTGCGCTACACCATCAGGCAGAGAGATCTTAGCAAGGTGAACTTTACAATTCCGGATAAGGCATTTACAGGCAGTGCATTAAAGCCTGACATTACCGCAAGAGATGAAGAAATTGACCTTGATTTGGAACTGGTGGTTCCGGTTGGAAATCAGCCCGTGGGAAAACCCAACGGATACTTGGCGACGATACCGGAGAATCTGGTAAATGCAGGAAAGGTTTCTATTGAAATCTGGGCAGTGGAAGCAGGCAACTACACAGGCCGGCTGAAAAAAGACTTTGTTATTACGCCGAAGGATGTTACAGATGTTACCGTGAAATTTGATCCTTCCGTTATTGAGGAACAGAAATTTACGGGAACAGCCATACGTCCCACCTTTACCATTACGGATACGGCAAGAAATAATGCCGGATTTGCAGTGGCAGCCGGAACAGGGGATTATGTTTTGAAACCGGAAGACTGCACCATTACTTACACGGACAATATCTATCCGGGAACGGCAAAGATTACCGTGGAGGGCAGAAACAATTACGGCGGAAAGCTTATCCGTGAATTTACTATAAGTGCAGATTTGTCTATGGCAGAAATTGCACCTATACCGGCGCAGCCTTACACCGGCCAGCCGGTGACCCCGCCTCTTACAGTGACCCTTGGAGGCCACAAGCTTGTGGAAGGCGTGGACTTCATTGTAAATTACCAGAATAATGTGGACAGAGGTATTGCCACAGTAACGATTACTGCAGCTCCCTTAAGTAAGTATACAGGGGAGAAGACGGCGACCTTTGAAATCGGAAGAGATTTGGCAAACGCCCAGGTTCGGGCTATAGCAGATGCCTTTACTTATACCGGAAATCCCATTGTACCTCAGATTGCTGTGGTATATGGCAATGATATTTTAAGAGAGGGCGTGGATTATACGGTGGTATTTTCCAATAATGTAAATGTGGGAGCTGCCACTGTGACAGTAACAGCAATGGGTGCATACACTGGAAGGATTGAGCGTACCTTCGACATTGTGGCAAAGAATGTGACACGATGCAGTTTCAGTGAGGTGGAGACAAAGCTTTACAACAACCAGGCCACCAGCCAGAATTTGGTACTGACAGACGGCGGCAGGACATTGGTTGAGAACCAGGATTACGCCATTGCTTACGTGAACAATACGAATCCTGGAACCGCGACAATTCAGGTTTCCGGTTTGGGAAATTACGGCGGAGTGAAAACAATCCGTTACAACATTGAAGTGAAGCCTATGACAAATACAAAGGCTTCTGCAACCAGCAACAGTGTGAAACTTTCCTGGTCTGCAGTGGACAGTGCTCAGGGTTATGCCGTTTATAACGACAAAAACAGACTTGTGGGAACAACATCATCTACATCCTTTACCCACAAGAAGCTCAGTTCTATGAAGAGCTACAGCTACAGGGTGCGCCCATATGTGGTATCTGACGGGGCTACCTATTTTGGTGATTTTGCCAATACCGTAAAAGTTACCACAACACCGCCCACGCCTTCTAAAGTAAAGGTAAAAGCGGGAAGCAGGCAGGCGAAAATCAGCTGGGCTAAGATAAAAGGCGTTACCGGATATGAAGTTTACAGGAGCACCAAGAAATCCAGAGGTTACAAGAAAGTGACCACGATTAAGAAAGCAAATACTACAAGCTATACAAATAAGAAGCTTTCAAAGAACAAGAAGTACTATTTTAAAGTCAGAGCATACAAAACTGTTAATGGGAAAAAGCTTTACAGCAGTTATTCTTCTCCAAAGCAGGTAAAAGTGAAATAAGGGATTGCCTTTATGGAAAAGTACAAAATTGGCAGGCATGAATTTGATTCCAAGGAAGAATGGGAAAATGCCCTGAAAGATTTAAAAAAAATAAGAGACCTTGTAGAACAGCTGGATATAGAGGATGCAGAGGACACTCTGGTCCTCTACCAGCTGCTCCGCAATGGAGATGTCACCTTTGACAGTGAACTGGGAGATGCCTTTTTTTGTGATATATCCGACAGAGTGGCAGATAATTCTATGGAATTAATCAAACAGGGTTCAAAGAAAAGTTTTTGGCCGAAGGTGAATGTTTCAAGTTTGATTCAGAGAGAAACCCCAGGCGGGCCGTTGGAAAAAGAGAGTATCTTTAAGCTGGCGGGAGTTGTCTGCGTGGTGCTTGCCCTGGTTTGCTTTGGCGTATACGGACTTTCCGTATTTGCTGAAAACAGGGCAACAAGAAAATTGGAAGAAGTGCAGAGTCTGAAAAAAGAAAACCAGGTTATGGGCTGGTTTATGGAGCGCATTGACCAGGAAGAACCAAGACAGAATTCCGCTCAGGGGGATGCGTCTAAGCTTCAGATGCAGGAGATAGATAAGCCTTTGGAAATTTTGCCGGAATATAAAGAACTGCACAAAAAGTATCCGGATTTAATCGGATGGGTGAAAATAGAGGGAACTTCTATTGATTTGCCGGTCATGCAGACGGTAGACGATTTTTATCTCCACAATAATATAGACGGGGAGGAAGACATTAACGGGACATTGTTTTTGGATTCCCGGGATGATGTAAGCCACAGCATGAATCTGATTGTCTACGGACATAACATGAGAAGCGGTGCCATGTTTGGAAGCCTGAAACAGTATTTGGATGACGGTTTTGTGGCAAAGCATAAGCAGATACAATTTGACAGTATATATGAAAAAGGGACTTATGAAGTATTGTATGTGTGTCTCACCAAAGTGGGATATCAGGATGAGCCGGAGTATAAATATTATAATTTTATACAGCCCAAGTCCCCGGAGGAATTTGATGCATACTTTGAGACAATCAGGGCGTGCGCTGTTTATGACAGTAAGCAGGAGGTGACAGAGGAAGACAAATTCCTCACATTATCTACCTGTAACAGCTACATTGAAGACGGAAGACTCTTTGTTGTGGCGAAAAAGATACAATAGCCTGAAAACTATAATGCTTAAGGAGGGTGAAAATGAAAAAAAGTCTAGCGGTACGTGCAAGTGCCATCGCAGCAGTGTTGACGCTGGCTTTGGCTATGGTTTTACCAAATCTGGTAAAAGCAGACGGAGACGAAAAGGGCGAACCAACAGTAGAAGTTGCGGAAGAGCAGCAAACTCCGGCGGAGCCGGAAGCACCAGTGGAGCCGGCACCTCCGGCAGAGCCGGAAGTTCCCGCAGAACCAGAGACACCAGCAGAGCCGGAACCCCCGGCAGAATCAGAGACACCGGCAGAGCCGGAAACCCCGGCAGAATCAGAGACACCGGCAGAGCCGGAAACCCCGGCGGAATCAGAAACCCCGGCGGAGTCAGAGACACCAGCAGAGCCGGAAGTTCCGGCGGAGTCTGAGACACCAGTAGACACAGAAACTCCAAATGTGCCGGATAAATCTGACCAGGATGACACGGTAAAAGACAGTGAGACACCGGCAGAGGGAACACAGCCTGGAAACCCGGAAACACCTACACCTGAAGTTCCGGCAGAGAGTCAGCCTGCCCCGGAAACACCCCAGCCTGCTCCCGAAACACCGGCAGAAGGACAGCCCTCCACAGAGGCAGCCCAGGTTCCGGAGGACACGGAGTCTGTAGATTTGTCTGAAGTGGATGATTTGGGCCTGTTAGATCCTGTTTGGAATACAGTGGCAACAAAGACTGTCACACCCGTAGGAGATGCGGTGGATGTCTTTGAGGTAAATGACGGTGCAGATTCCTTTGTCATGGATGGAACAACGATTACAGGTTATACCGGACCAGGGGGATATGTATCGATTCCAGACGGTGTCACATCTATTTCAGATAACGCATTTTATGGAAATACCAGTGTAATCAGCATTACACTGCCAAATACGATTCAGAGTATTGGAAGTTCTGCTTTTAACGGGTGCAGTAATTTGGAATCTGTGACAATTCCTGCCAGTGTAACAGACATTGGAGTATCTGCTTTTGCAAATTGTACAGGTCTCTCCTCTGTCACCATAAACGGTGCGGTGGGAACCATTGCACAGGGACAGTTTTATAACTGTATTAGTCTGTCTCAGATAGATATTCCTGAAGGAATTACAAGTATCTATGCAGGGGCGTTTTCCGGGTGCAGCAATCTCTCAAGCGTTACACTTCCGGCATCCCTTGTAAGCCTGGATTTAAATGCCTTTGATTCAGATGTGAACTTAACCAATATTACTGTGGCGGACGGGAATCCCAATTATTCTTCCAGTGACGGATGTTTGTATTCCTCTGACGGTTCCCAGTTTATACTGTGTCCTGCAGGGAAGACAGCCACCACAATTCCCAAGGGTGTGACAAGTATTGCGGCAGGAGCTTTTGCCGGCTGTAACTATATTACAAATGTGAAACTGCCTGACTCTGTCACAAGTATTGCGGCAGATGCCTTTACAGGAAGCAATATCCAGGCAGTTACCATACCAAAAGGTGTTACTTCTATTGGAGTCCAGAGTAACTGGACGCCGGATATTGTATACGGATATACCGGTTCTCAGGCGGAAACCTGGGCAGATGAAAATAATTATATTTTTGAAGCTCTGGATCAGAAACAGCCTACGGAGGATCCGGGAGAGGATCCCACCGAAGATCCGGGAAATAATCCCACCGAAGATCCGGGAGAGAATCCCACCGAAGATCCGGGAGATGGCGGTGATAATAACAACGGTAACGGAAAAGCCTGGGGTAACGGAACCACTACAGTTTCTGGTACCGGAGCGCCTACCGTGACTGCAGCTGCTCCTCATATCAAGGACGCTACGCCAAAAACTGGTGTGGAAGATTATGGAATTTATTTCCTTTTTGGAGCGATTCTCTTAGTGGGCGGGGCATGTTTCGCTTACAGTAAAAAATTACATTGTGAAAAATAAATTGATGAAGAACGGGTAAGCATTTCGCTTGCCCGTTTTTATAATGCATGCTATAATAAGCGTATTGAAATGAGGGGATAATATGATTTTAGGAAGAATTGCTGAAAAGAATTCAAGAATGCGTCAGGGATTGAAAGTGGACGGCCCACATTATCAGCCAGGGCATGTGACATATGCTTTTTTGAGAGTACAAAACATATCTTCTCAAATAATTCTTTTGGCTCAGGGAATGCGGATTGCCCAGATTATTTTTGAACAGTTAACTCAGATTCCAGATGTTCCCTATAGTGCGCAGCCTAAAGCGGCTTTTCAGGATGAAGTCCGTTATAAAGGGTTGGGAAATTATAAGGAAGATTACGAAAAGGAAACCAGAAAGGAAGTAAAGAGGACAAAGGAAGACATTGAAAGATTGTCTCAGAAAATTTATGCGAATGTACTTACGATT
Organism: Roseburia sp. 1XD42-69; assembly: GCF_003612565.1. Lineage (GTDB taxonomy): Bacteria > Bacillota > Clostridia > Lachnospirales > Lachnospiraceae > Roseburia_B. The sequence continues at coordinate 37,430 of NZ_RAZG01000021.1, forward strand.
ATGGGAATAATGGTTGCTATATTTGCCCTGCTTACTATTAATTATCAGGCATTTACACAGGCAGCAGTTGATTTTCGATATATATGGGTTATGAATCTTACATTGGCACTTTGTATTGTGATAATGCTGGGATTGATTTTAATATTCATAAATAAGCCGGAAAATAAAAAAAACAGTTTGGATTTACATTGGAATATTAGCGTTACTTGCAATTCTGACAGTAATTGTGAGTCTTAGATTGTTTTAGTACTTAATATAAAAGAATGGCGTGATGGCCATTTTTTTGTGCTCCGCAGTTTAGTTTTAAAAAAAATAAAGTACTTTAACTAATATTAAAGAAACCTATTGCCAAGTGGGAAGGGATTTGTTATAGTATAAATGTGATGAAAAATCAGCAAAAAGCAACCGATTTTTGTGAAAAAAGGAGAAGGCTATGAAAAAAAGGAATATAATTATTCTTGCAGCAGCGGGAATTCTGTGCGCAGCCGGCGTGGGGCCGTTGCTTTCAATGCGGACAAGATTTTCCCGGAAAAGATTGACAGCGATTTTTCTGTGAGCTACGAGGGCATTACGGCAAAGAGCATAGATGCGGGAGTCAGTGTCCATGACCCTTCCATCATAAAAGGAGAGGATGGAAGATATTACATATTTGGTTCCCATATGTCCGGGGCAGTGACAGACGATTTGAAAAATTGGGAGTCTATCGGAGACGGGGCTTCCTATCCACCCGGAAAATGATCCGGAAAATAATGTGGACACATATTATGGCAAACGTCTTTTGGGGGGAGGCCACAAATCCATTGAAGGGCCTTATATTATGTATGATGCAAAGAGTGATTACTATTATCTGTTTGTATCTTACGGTGCCCTCACCAGAGAAGGAGGGTATCAGATTCGTGTGTTCCGCTCTAAAACACCGGACGGAGATTATGTGGATATGAACGGAAACACGCCCTGGGCAAAGGATAAGGACCATGCGGGATTTGGCCTGAAGCTTTCCGGCAATTACATGCTGCCAAGTTTGGAGCAGGCCTATATGGCAACGGGGCACAACTCGGCTTTTGCAGATGACGATGGCAGGGAATATGTGGTGTTCCATACCCGCTTTGAGAAAAGAGGGGAGGAGCATGAGCCTAGAGTGCACCAAATGCTTCCAAACGAGGAGGGATGGCCCTGTATGCTGCCCTACGCCACAGAAGATGAGACGGTATCGGAGACAGGATACGATAAAGAGGAACTTGTGGGAGAGTATTTTGTGATAAACCAGGGGAAAGAGATAAACGAAAAAATTGCCAAACCTTACAAACTGGTGCTGTCCAAACGGGGAAAAGTTTACGGAAAGGACGTGAAGGGAACCTGGGAGGCAAAAGATAACAGCTATTATATGAATATTACCATAGACGGTGTTTCTTACAGCGGCGTGTTCTGTAAAATGAATGACGAGGCGGGGACAGAAGTGATGTCATTTTCTGCCGCAGGGGACAATGAGAGCCTTTGGGGCGTGAAATATGAATAAAAATCAGCAAAAAAAGACAGGAGGAAAACAATATGGCAAAATTGGTAATCAACGATAATAAGAAACTGGGCAGAATTGAGCCGGAGATTTACGGACATTTTTCCGAGCATTTGGGAAGGTGCATCTATGAGGGAATTTATGTGGGAGAGGATTCTCCTATCCCTAATAAAAACGGGATGCGCACTGACGTGGTGGAAGCGTTAAAGGAGTTAAAGATACCGGTGCTGCGGTGGCCGGGGGGATGTTTTGCAGACGAATACCACTGGAAAGACGGCATCGGACCCAAAGAGGGAAGGAAAAAAATGGTGAACACCCATTGGGGAGGGGTTGTGGAAGATAACAGCTTCGGAACTCATGAGTATATGGAGCTGTGCAGCCAGTTAGGATGTAAAACTTACGTGAACGGAAACTTAGGCAGCGGAACCGTGCAGGAAATGTCGGAGTGGGTGGAATACATGACATTTAGCGGGGTAAGCCCCATGGCGGATATGCGGAAAAAGAACGGCCATGAAGAAGCCTGGAGCGTGGACTATTTTGGCGTGGGCAACGAAAACTGGGGATGCGGGGGTAATATGACCCCGGAGCACTATGCCAATGAGTACAGGCGTTACCAGACTTATGTTCGCAATTATAACGAAGAGAAACCCATAAAGAAAATCTGCTGCGGGCCTAATGTGGAGGACTATTTCTGGACCAAGGGTGTTATGGAGACGGCATTCTCCCATGCAGAGCAGTTTGATGGATTTATGAACGGTCTGTCCCTTCATTACTATGTCCACCCGGAGGGCTTTGAGATAAAGGGAAGCGCTACGGAATTTGACGCAGAGGCGTGGTACAAGACCCTGGGAAAAGCCCTGTTTATGGACACATTAATCACCCGTCACGGGGCGATTATGGACATGTATGACCCACAAAAGAAAGTGGCAATGATTGTGGATGAGTGGGGAACATGGTTTACTTGTGAGCCGGGGACAAATCCTGGATTTTTGTATCAGCAAAATACGGTAAGGGACGCATTGGTGGCAGGAATCACATTAAATATCTTTAATAAGCACTGCGACAGGGTAAAGATGGCTAATCTTGCCCAGATGGTAAACGTGCTTCAGGCAGTGCTTCTTACCGAGGGGGAGAAAATGGTGAAGACTCCCACATACCATGTCATGCATATGTACCGTCATCACCAGGGGGCCAGCCTTTTGGCCAGCGAACTGACAGATGCGGAGTATATCGGCACGGAAGAATGGAAAGTGCCCAAAGTGACGGAATCTGTATCTTTGGGAGAGGACGGGGTGATTACCGTAACTTTGAACAATCTTTCCATAGAAGAGCCGGAGAAGGTGGAAATGCTCCTTGCGGGAGAGGGATATCGAGTTTTGGAAGCAAAGATTGTAACCGGGGCTGATTTGCATGATTACAATGATTTTGATGCACCGGAAAAAGTGACGGAGAAGGATTTTAAAGAATATAAAGAGATGGGAAGAGGCTTTGAACTTACCCTTCCGGCGGGTTCTGTAGTGGAAATCCGTCTGGCAAGATAGAAAAATGGCTTCTGTTTGTAAAAAATGTCTGCTTCGGGAAATGGCACAGGCGGACCAGAACATGATTGCCCGGTATAAGGCGGCGATAAAGAAAGAGGATGCGGCGGAGGAAGAACTTTATGAGAAAAGGCTTTCCATCTGTAAATCCTGCGAAGCTTTAAATGCGGGCACCTGCTTAAAGTGCGGGTGCTATGTAGAACTTCGGGCGGCGGGGAAAGTGAGCCGCTGTCCGGCAAAAAAGTGGTGAAAAACAGACGGCATAATGGATATGCCGTCTGTTTTTATGTGCACCGTTAAGTATCATTCATGGGAGAATAGTAAAGCCTTACCTGAATATCCTGACCGTAGTTTCCAAAACTTTTTCCAAATAAGGTTAAACCACCCACATGGTCCGCATCTTCCTCTATGGCCATTTTAAGCCTTAAGGAACTGCGGTAATCCAGATTAAAATCATTAATGGTAACATCAGAAATTTTTAGTCCGTCAATAAAAGTTCCTTTTTTATTTATAATAATTAATTTTAAAAGCCCGTACTGGTTCCAGTTTGGGGGCCACCACTCCGGGGTGAAAATCCCCTTGACGTCACCGAAATCTCCGGGAGAAGTCCAGGTTCCAATACATATGTCATTGAGATAAAAACGGATATCAGAGGGCCAGTTCTCATTGATGCCCGGGGCTTCCGAACTTAATTCACAAGATATATAAATCTGGTTAATGCGGTTTTGCCCTGGAATAAAATTAGGGATGACATATTCCACATAACCTTTGGAAAACCAGAGGATGTCCGCATTATACCGGCTGGGATGCTCAAAATACCTGGGGTCATCCACTTCTCCGATTAAAGTGTGGTCTGTGGCCAGTCCGCAGGTAGGGGATATCTGATAGTTGGAATAATGTCCTATTTTAATTTCCGTATGGTAGACATTTTCAAAGTCTTCGGATTTTTCCAGTTCCACTAAAATTTTGTCCTGAATAATGGAACAAATTTTTTGATTTCCATGTCCCGCAGCTTCACCAGATGCGGTGATTAGTCCGCAGCTTTCCAATTTTTTAATATGGTTGGTTAAGGCACCGTTGGTAATATTCAATCTGGAAGCCAGTTCGTTCATGTTGATGTTATTTTCTTCCAGCAAAATATTAAGGATTTCGATTCGTACATCGGAGCCTAGGGCCTTAAAAATTTCCAGGCCTTCACTTAGGGAAGTGATGTGCAGCAAAGGATTCACCTCTTCTTTCTCTTCTGACTTTCAAACGAAAGGGAAACTATATTAATTATACGAAAAACAATAGGGAATGTCAAAGTGTTTTCAATTTAGCTTTAGAATCAGTGTTTAAATGGCAATAAAAAATATAATATTTTCTATGCCTATTCTAAATATAAACAAAAACAAAAAATATTTTAGAAAAAATTAAAAAATATAAAATAACTGTTGACATTTTAAAAAGATAACTGTGCAATATAACCATAAAGAAATCAAAAAAATGTGCAATCTGACGAACTCACCAAATTATGGTAAAATTCGGTTGTGTGCAATTTTTTTAAAGAGGGTTTCTTTTAAGGTTTAACTAAATTATTTTGGTTAAAAATCAGGAGGAAAAGGAGAAAAAAGTATGAAGAGAAAAGTTTTAAGTGCAGTGCTTTGTGCAGCAATGGCAACTTCCTGATCATGGCATTACAGACCGGGGACGGCGCACCGGATTTATGTGATATCGAGCGCAGCCAGTTCCCCAACTTTTTACAGGGTGAGCCCCAGTTGTACGCTTTAAATGATGCACTTGCGCCTTATCAGGCAGACCTGGTAGAGTCCCGTTTTGACATTTACGCAAAAGACGGCACCTACTACGGAGCGCCTACCCATGTTGGAGCTACACAACGGTGAAGTGACAATGACAAGTGTTGACACAGGCGGAACCGACTGGTTATGGGTTGCAATGGCAGAGCATGGCGAGGACTACACAGATGCAGACGGAAAAGTAACTGTTCCGGCATCCTGGGAGAAAATGCTTACCATGCAGCAGGGATGGATCAACGACGGTCTTGCAGTTGTTTCCCCAGACGGACAGCTTGACACAGAGGGCGGACGCCAGATCATCATGGATCAGAAGATTGCTTCCTTCCCCAAGGCACTTTGGTATATGAACCGTTTCTTATCCTATTCTAACGGCGAACTTGACACAATGGATGCACCAGGAAAATGGGCTATCGCTCCCTGTCCGGTATTTGAAGGATCCCGTTTCCAATGTTGTTTGCGGTTCTTATAGACAGTAATCTGGTAAAGGCTTCCGGTTTCTGGAAAGCGGTTTTATACCTTCCTTCCCTGACATCCGTTGTTATTTCCGGTATCCTTTTCCGGTTGATGTTTACCGAGTATCCCACCAGCCAGATGAATAAGCTTCTTGTATTCTTTGGACAGGAGCCGATGGCATGGCTGAAAAACGGCACCACGGCTATGTTTGCGCTACTGCTTTTGGCCTGTTGGCGGTGGACCGGGGTAAATATGCTTTACTTCCTTTCCGGATTAAAGGGAATTGATACCTCCCTCTATGAATCTGCAGAGATTGACGGCGCCAATGGATGGGAAAAATTCCGCTACATAACCATTCCTCTTTTGAAACCCACTACGATTTATGTGTTGACCATCAGCGTGTATGCCGGACTGGCAATGTTCTTAGAGTCCTACATGTTATGGCAGGAAACACTTCGCCGAAGAATATCGGTCTGACCATTGTAGGTTATCTGTACAAACGTGGTATTGAGAAGAACCAGCTTGGCTACGCATCCGCCGTAGGTCTTGTGCTGCTTGTCATTGCACTGGTAATCAATATTGTACAGTTGATATTGAACGGAACATTCAAGAAGGAGGAGAGGTAATATGGGAAAAAAGAATAAAGGCGGCATGGTAAGACGCAATCCGTTTGCTTCTATATTGGCGACACTTCTGTTTGCAGTGCTGGGATTTTTAGTAATCTTCCCGGTTCTGGCAGGGGCTCTGGCATCTTTTAGACCCGGCGTGGAGCTGCTTCGAAGAGGTTTGTCCATCAACTTAAACTTCTCCACGATGAATCTTGACAACTGGAAGCTGTTGTTTACCAAAAACGCATCTTCTCAAAAGTATTTCATGTGGTTTAAAAACAGTATGGTGCTGACATTGGTTACCGTAGTGCTTACTTTAATTATCTGTTATTTTGTGGCATACGGACTTTCCATGTATGAGTATAGGTTAAAGAACCTGCTGTTCTTTTTGGTAATCGCAACCATGATGGTTCCCTTTGAAATCTTAATGCTCCCCCTGTACCGGGAAATGATGAGCTTAGGGTTAATGAATACTGCAGCCGGAGTTATTTTACCGGGACTCTGCGGGGCCTCCACCATATTCTTTTTCCGGCAGTATATGATTGGACTGCCAAAAGAACTTTTGGATGCGGCCAGAATTGACGGCGCTACAGAGTATGGGATCTGCTTAAAAATCATGCTTCCCATTACAAAACCGGCATTTGCTTCCATGGCAATTTTAAGTACCATGGGTGCATGGAATAACATGCTCTGGCCCATGATGGTGTTCCGCGATGCAGATAAATTTACACTGCCTATCGGTTTAAATACTTTGCTGACACCTTACGGAAATGACTATGATCTTCTGATTGCAGGCTCTATGTTTGGAATTATTCCTATTTTTGTAGTGTTCCTGTGCTTCCAGAGATACTTTATTGAAGGTATGACAGTGGGTGCAGTAAAAGGTTAATTATCATTCAGATTTGGAAAGATAATATAGGTAAAGTCTGGGAATTGTTTGATACAGGAAAATGCTGATAAAACAATTCCCAATTTTTTAAAATAATGTATGGGAGGAAAGTACTATGGCGCAAAAAACAAAAATGATTGTGGACAAAGATTTTAAAATCGGAGAAATTGACAAAAGGGTGTACGGCTCCTTTATTGAACATCTGGGAAGGGCGGTTTACACAGGAATCTATCAGCCAGGGCACGTATCTGCCGCTGAAGAAGGGTTTCGGAAAGATGTGATTGAGTTGGTGAAGGAGCTTGACGTTCCAATCATCCGTTATCCGGGAGGAAATTTTGTCTCCAATTTTTTCTGGGAGGACAGCGTGGGGCCGAAAGACCAGCGGAAAAAACGTCTTGACCTGGCCTGGCGTACTATGGAGAGCAACGAAGTGGGGCTGGGGGAATTTGCCCACTGGTGCGACAAAGTAAACTCTGAGATGATGATGGCGGTAAACTTAGGCACCAGAGGTACAAAAGATGCCTTGAATCTCTTAGAGTACTGCAATTTAAATACCAACAGCTATTATGCGGATTTAAGGAGAAAGCACGGCAGGGAAAATCCTTATAATGTGAAAGTATGGTGCCTGGGGAACGAGATGGACGGTCCCTGGCAGGTAGGGCACAAAACAGCAACGGAATACGGCAGGCTGGCGGCTGAAACGGCAAAGGCCATGAAGATTATGGATGACTCTTTAGAATTTGTGGTGTGCGGAAGTTCCAATGTGGATATGCCTACCTTTCCCCAGTGGGAGGCGTCTACCTTAGAGGAAGCCTATGAGTATGTGGACGATATCTCCCTGCACCAGTACTACGGCAATGCCAAAAACGATACCGCCGATTTCTTTGCAAAAACCCAGGATTTGGAGATATTTCTTCATAGTGTAATCGCCACCTGTGATTTTGTGAAAGCGAAAAAGCGCAGCAATAAGAATATCAATTTAAGTTTTGACGAGTGGAATGTATGGTATCACACCAACCAGTCCGACGATGAGGAGATGAAAAAACGTCCCTGGCAGACAGCTCCCCATCTTCTGGAGGATATCTATACCTTTGAGGATGCAATTTTAAACGGTCTGATTTTGATTACGTTCTTAAAACATGCGGACAGGGTGAAAGTGGCATGCCTGGCCCAGCTTGTCAATGTAATTGCACCTATTATGACAGAGACAGATGGCCCGGCCTGGAGGCAGACTATCTTTTATCCTTTCCTCCATGCATCCAAATACGGCAGGGGCACGGCTCTTACTCCTGTGATTTCTACAGGCGTGCATGATACCGCCAAACATGAGAATGTGACGGATATAGAGGCGGTGGCCGTTTATAATGAAGAAAAACAGGAAGTGACAATATTTGCCGTAAACCGCAACACAGAGGAGGATATTTTCTTTGAAAGCGATATGCGGGGCTTTGAAGGGTATAAGGTGAAAGAGTATCTTGCCTTGGAAAGCCAGGATATGAAAATTGTGAACGGTGCCGGGGCAAGTCCTGTGACACCCGTGGAAAAGAAGAATTATGTGATGGAGGACGGAATCTTTACAGTGGAGATGAAAAAATGCTCCTGGAATGTGATTCGGTTTGGGGTTTAAAAAAAGGGAGTCTCTCAGTTGAGAGGCTCCTTTTTTAGGAATTGCTCTGTTCTAAAGCTTCCCGGCAGGCCTTTGCAAGCTGGTCGCCGCAGGAAGTGCTTTTAAATCCGCACTGTATCCCTTTGATGCGCTGTTCCACTTCCTCCACCGTCATGCCCTCCACAAGCCTTGGGATGGCCTGGAGGTTGCCGTTGCACCCTCCTGTAAACTTTACGTTGTGGACAACATTGCCCTCCAGTTCCAGTTCAATTAAGGTGGAACAGGTTCCTTTTGTGTGGTATGTGTATTTCACGGTAAGACTCCTTTCTATAAAAAATGTATCTATGTTTCCGGTATAAAAAACTTCTGCAGGCTTTGGAAAAATTTCGTCTTAAGAAACGCCTGATTCAGATAGGTACAAATCCCTGCAAAGATGTAGATGACCACAAAGGTTACAATTAAAAGTCCAAATTCGTGGAGTACAGTAAGCTCATAATTGTCAAACATGTGAAGGACCTGGCTCATCACTACATGCTGCAGTAAGAATATGGCGTAGGATATTTTACCGGTATAGCGGAAAAATCCGGTGACAGCCCCTATTTGCATCACATATTTTCCTATGGTGTAAAGTGCCAAAAACAGTGTGATGTAGATGGCCTGCACAACCAGGAAGGAATCTATGGGAATATGCACCAAAAGCAAAAACAGCGCACAAATTCCTGATAATATTCCAAGCCAGAGTTTATCTAGCATTTCCCGGTGCGTCATAAACATCATTCCAAGCCAGAAGGCAAAGAGACAGGTGATTAAATTCCGTTCCCTCTGAATCATAAAGATAGACGGAGACCAGTGGAGAGCAAGAGTGCCTGCGCCTAAAACTAAGGTGGTGATAATCTGGCAATGGCTGATGCACCAGGTGAGCACCGGGTATATGAGGTACAAAAGCACCAAAGCCCCTAAAAACCATTCCCCGATGCGGTAGTAATTTTCCGGGAAACGGTAGGACAGATAGCCGTCCATGCCAAAGAGGGTTAAAACCATGGATTTTGGATTTCCATTGTAAAACAGATTGTGCCGTTCTGCTGCCCGCTGATAAAAGAGAAAAAGCCATATCATGTAAAACATGGGAAAAATGCCCTTAAATCGGCTGAAATAATATTTTTTTAAATCTTTTGCCCGGATTCTCTCGTGGTTGTAGATGAGAGAGGCCCCGGAGAGCATAAAGAATATATTCACACTTGTGCTCTCACCCCAGACGCCGTTGGCATGTTCATAGAGCAGGGGGAAATCTGCAAACTGAGGGGTGCTGTAGCAGATTCCTGCAAAATGGTAAATCACAATAATAAATGCTGTGATGCTCCTCATAAAATCAAAGGAATCGATGCGTTCTTTCATAATATATTGCTCCTTGAAAATTCTTTTGTATAATATTGTACCATACTATGGAAGAAAAAAAGAAAAAAACACAAAAAATTCATATATTATTTTGAATGTGGAAGATGTTGTGTTATAATAGAACAAATAATCAGTTTGGCACATAGGAGAATAAAGTATGAGAGGAAAAAAATCAGATTGGGGAAAACGCACGGTAGTATTCTTGCTGGCATTTATAGTTGCAGCATTTTCCGGGGGGAGTTTGACGGCTTTTGCCGGGGATACCACCACCATTACGGGAACGATTACGGATCCTGCGGACACGCCGGGGGAGCCGGAACCTCAGCCAGAGTATTCACTGAGCAAAACCAGCCTTACCATGGCTCCCGCCACCACCAGCACTTTGAAACTGAAAGGCGTATCCGCCACAAAGGTAAAGTGGAAGAGCAGCAAAAAGACGGTTGCCACTGTGGATAACAAAGGCAAGGTGACAGCCCGGGCAAAGGGGACGGCGGAAATTAGAGCTGTCTACCAAGGAAAGACTTATAAGTGTAAAGTAAGTGTAAAGTATAAAACTTACACGGCAAAAGACGGTATCACCTACAAAGATGTCAAGGGTGATTTTGGCCGCACAGGGCGCTGGTTTAAGAAAAGTATCGCCGGGGGAAAATATTATTTTACCAACACCGGGGGAAGCGCCATCTATTTTAAGGTTACAGGAAGCAAGTATATCAATGTAAATTTTGTGCAGAAAATCGGTGTGGCGACTCCCTATTTTGCCTACTCTGTGGACGGGGAGGCCATGAAACGCCAGAAGATAAACAACAGTAAAATCAGCGTGGGCAATACAAAAACCCACTATGTCCGTCTTGTTGTGGATGCCATAGCAGAGCAGGAGAACCGCTGGGGAGAATCCGGTGTGGGGATCAAGAGTATAAAACCGGTTACGAAAGAAGGAGTGGTGACGGCCATACAGCCCCAAAATCCCACGGTTGCCTTTTACGGTGACAGTATCACCGAGGGGGTGAGGGCATTAAACATGGCGCTTCTGCCCTCCGGGACCAGTGCTACCCACAGTTATGCCTGGTATTGCGCCGAACAGTTGGATATGATTCCTTACTATGCCGGGTACGGCGGTTCCGGTATCGTTAAAACAGGCTCATTTAACACCTGTTATAACGCCATCACATCATTTTCCTCCGGCAGGAAAGCGGAAAAGTTTGATGCAGATGTGATTGTGGTGGAGCACGGCACTAATGATGTGGATGTGAGCGGTTCCGTATTTACCAGTGAGTACAGGAAGGTTTTGACAAAGCTTCACAGCGACCATCCGAAGGCGTACATTATGGCCATGATTCCCTTAAAGCAGCGACATGCCCAGGATATCAAAGATGCTGCAAAAGGGTTAAAATATGTTACGGTGGTAGAGACGGCATCCTGGGGAATTTCTTATACAGACGGCCTGCACCCCAATACAGAAGGGGGCAAGGTTATGGGAAAGAACCTTGCAAAGAAAATAGCATCAAAAAGAAAGGCAGTTTTAAAGTAACAGATGGTTACAGATTATATAGCAGTAGATTTAGAAATGACGGGATTAAATCCCAATAGAGACAGAATATTGGAAATCGGAGCAGTGAAAGTGCTGGGTGGGGAAGTGAAAGATACCTTTTCCCACCTGGTGAATCCCAAGATCCCGGTCAGCGAAACTGTTGTAAAGCTGACCGGGATTTCTAATGAGATGGCAGGGCTTGCCAGGGACATAGATGAAGTGATGCAGGAATTTTTAGCCTTTGCCGGGGAATTTACCTGGGTTGGCCACAATGTAATATATGATTACGGCTTTGTAAAACAGTGGGCGGTAAACCATAATATCCCATTGGAAAAAAGGGCTGTGGACACATTAAAAATTGCCAGAAAATGTTTGGTTTTCCCGGAAAAAAAATCACTGGATTCCCTGTGTATGTTTTACCACATTGAAAGGGAAGAAAGGCACCGGGCTTATATGGACGCCCTGGCCGCCCACAGGCTGTATGAAATTCTAAAGAAGGAGTTTTATGAGGGGGAGAAAGAACTGTTCTTGCCCCGGGAACTTCAATATCACGGAAAAAAGCAGACAAAAGCTACTCTTTCCCAAAAAAACTACTTGAAGGAATTGTCAGAATATCATAAAATAACTATTGATATACCGATAGAGGAACTTACAAGGAGCGAAGCTTCCAGGCTGGCAGATAAAATTATTCGCCAGCATGGGAAGATTCCAGATGCTTTAAGACATAGGAACGGAAATTTTCATCCATAGCGTCCAAGGCAGCATAGATGCCTGATATTTTTTCCGGGCATCCATTTTTCTGATAAAGTTCTGCCAGGAGAAGATAAATCTGGCTGATATCGATTTGCAGGGAAGACGCATATTCCAAAACAGTGATGGCTTCTCTTGAAAAGCCAAGGTCCGAGAGCCCCTTGGCATACTCTAACAGCGTCAGGGAGAGGGCGTGGTAATTGTCGTCGCATTCCCAGAGCGTGTCCAGGTTTGCCGGGCCGTACATCATTTTCAAATCGGTATTGGATTTATCCGACAAGTCAAGGATTTGCTTTTGGGACAGCTCTGTTAAGGTGTCCTCCAGTATTTTTATAGAAGGATCCTGTGTTTTGCCCATAGGGAGAAGGGATAAATCCAAAACCATGTAGTCCAGATGTGAAATATCCTGTTTCCTCGTGGAATTGGCTAGGCGCTCCCGCTCAAAAAAATCTTCCATAGTTTTGGATTGGGAAGATTTGTGTTTGTGGCGGCTGTGGGCGATGAGTGAGCCCACAATGAGAAATAAGGGCAGTCCGATTGGGATGCTGATATGTTTTAAAAAATCCATGGCGTATCCTTTCTGTAACAGTAGTTTTATATAAAAGAGGTGATAAATATGATTAATTTTTTTAATTCCAAAAGAAACCGTACCATTGCAGGGGTGATTGTAATTATCCTGATTGTGTGCATGGTTTTAACTACTATTTTATCTGTTTTCCTGTAAAATACAACATTATAGTACAAATATACAGAAATAAAGAAATTCTGTCAATTATATTCGTGGATATGCATCTTGAAAACAAGGTGTGAGATGTTTTAAAATACATGTTGTATCTTAGAAAAACGGGGTTAATGAATAGTTCAGAGAGGAAAAAAAATGAAGAAATATTTAAAAATTTTCCCTGCTTTTGCACTGGCAGTTGCAGCAGGCGTGTTTGGGCATACCGTGATTACGGCGCAGGCCGGGGAATCCGAGGCTGTCATTCCAGAAACAGTATACATTGAGGACAGAGATGTGAGCGGAATGACAGAGGAGGAGGCACGGGAAGAACTGGACTCTTATGTAAGACAGTTGCAGAATACCGTGTTCACCCTGACTACAGGGGACACCAGCATTCGTGTTTCCGCCCAGGATTTAGGGATTCAGGTGGAAAATGAGGAAGTGGTGGAGGAAGCCTTAAATATTGGAAAGACAGGAAACCTTATCACCAGATATAAAGATAAAAAGGATCTGGAAAAAGAGCCCAGGGTTTTTGAACTTGTCTTTGGCGTGGATCAGGACAAAGTGGAGAGGCTTTTAGGTTCAAATCAGGAAAATCTTGGACAGGAGGCAGTGAACTGCAGCCTTACCAGGGAAAACGGAAGTTTCCGCATTATTGACGGAGCCAATGGAATCAAGGTAAATGTTTCAGATTCCGTAAAAAACATTTCCGAGTTTGTGGGCAAAGAGTGGGACAAGGAAAATGCCAGCATTGAACTGGCAGTGGAAGTGACGGAGCCCCAGGGCACCAGGGAAGAGCTTTCTAAGGTAAAGGATGTGCTGGGAACGTTCCACACGGATTTCAGTTCCTCTTCAGCGGGACGTGCCACGAATGTGAAAAACGGCTGTTCCAAAATTGACGGAACGCTGTTGTATCCGGGGGAGCAGCTTTCTGTGGCGGAAGCGTTAAATCCCATGACTGCGGAAAACGGGTATGAGCTGGCAGGATCCTATGAAAACGGAACTACAGTGCAGACTTACGGCGGCGGTATCTGCCAGGTGTCTACCACCCTTTACAATGCAGTGATTCTTTCAGAACTTCAGATAGATGAGCGTTACAACCATTCCATGATTGTAAATTATGTGGAGCCTTCCATGGATGCGGCCATTGCAGGGACAACAAAAGATTTTAAGTTCTCTAACAATACGGATGCTCCCATCTATATCGAAGGGTATACGGAGAATGGACAGATTTATTTTACTGTCTTCGGGGAAGATACAAGACCTTCCAACCGGGTGGTAAGCTATGAGTCTGAGACTTTGAGCGAGACACCTCCGGGAGTGACTCTCCAGGCAAACGGCGGCTATCCTATCGGATATATTGCCCAGGCCCAGAGTTCCCATACGGGATACACGGCAAGGCTGTGGAAAGTGGTTACGGTAAATGGCGTGGAGCAAAGCCGCACAGAGTTTAATAAGAGCAGATATAACCCTTCCAATAAAATTTTGGTGGTAGGCGTGGGTACGGATAATCCGGAGGCGTCTAACCAGATTCATGCGGCCATTGCCACAGGGGACGAGGGCACGGTGAGGGCTGTTGCAGCCGGGTTGGTTCAGAATCCGCCGCAGCAGGAGGCACCCCCGCCAGACCATCATGATGATGAGCCAGACGAAGAGGATTTATCTGCAGCAGTTGTCCGGGATGAGAGCGATGACAGCGGGGATGATGACGGCGGAGATGATGATTAATTCTGCCAGGAAATAATAGTAAATATAAATATACAGTTAAATATACGGTAAGGCTGTCTTTTGCGGACAGCCTTGCACTGTATACAACAGGAGTTTTTCATGAAGACAGGGAAATTGCCGGAGAGCGTGTTAAAGCGTTCCGTTTTAAGACAAATACATACAAAGCGGGAAGAAATAATTCTCGGCGCCGGTGTGGGAGAGGACTGTGCGGCTATAAAACTTAAGGATGACGAGGTCTTTGTGCTCTCCACAGACCCCATTACCGGGACGGTAAAGGATATTGGGGAACTGGCAATTTTAGTGAATCTAAACGACCTTGCCTCTGCGGGGGCGGAGCCTTTGGGGGTTTTGCTATCTGTCCTGCTTCCCCCGGAGATTACGGAACCGGAAATCAGGGAGATGATGCAGCAGGCGGAAGAAGCCTGCGAAAAGGCCAATGTCCAGATTGCAGGAGGCCATACGGAGGTTACAAAAGCGGTAAACCAACCGGTGATTACCGTCACCGGAATCGGGAAGGCGAAGGAGGGAAGCCTGATTTCCACTGCCGGGGCTTTGCCCGGGATGGATATTGTGCTCACCAAATGGGCGGGCATTGAGGGGACTTCTATTTTGGCAAAGGAAAAAGAGCAGGAGCTTTTGACAAGATTTTCCCCTGGATTTATCCGGAAGGCCAAAGAGTTTGACAAAATGATATCTGTGCTGCCTGAGGCGGCTGTGGCAGTTAAGAATGGGGTATCTGCCATGCATGATGTGACGGAGGGAGGTATTTTCGGTGCATTGTGGGAAATGGCGGAGGCTTCCGGTGTGGGGCTTGAAATAGAATTAAAGAAAATTCCTTTAAAGCAGGAGACGGTGGAGATCTGCGAATTTTTCGGTATCAATCCCTATGGGCTGATTTCAAGCGGTGCCATGCTCATGGCATCTTCCGATGGAAACCGTCTGGTGATGGAACTGCAGAAGGCGAAGATCCCAGCGGCAGTCTTAGGGAAAGCAACTTTTGGCAATGACCGCATCCTTATCAACGGTGAGGAGCGGCGATTTTTGGAGCCGCCCAAGGTGGATGAGCTCTATCAGGCATTAGGGAGAGAATAGAATGAGAGAAAAAATTTTAACGGTAATTGAAAAAAACAGCCGGATTGATTTGAAGGAGCTGGCCATTATTTTAGGGGTGGATGAGGCCGCCATTTTAAACGAGCTGGCGGCGATGGAAAAGGAACATGTCATCTGCGGTTATCACACCCTGATTAACTGGGAGAAAACCGGAGTGGAAAAGGTAATGGCCATGATTGAGGTGAGGGTTACTCCTCAGAGAGGCATGGGATTTGACAAAGTGGCGGAGAGAATTTATAATTACCCGGAAGTGGAATCCGTGTATCTGATTTCCGGAAGTTTTGACTTTATGGTGGTTTTGGACGGGAAAAACTTAAGGGAGGTCTCCCAGTTTGTGTCAGAAAAACTGTCTACCTTAGATTCGGTTTTGTCAACGAAAACAAACTTTATTTTAAAGAAATACAAAGACCATGGAACGATTATGGCAGAGCCTCCAAAAGATGAAAGGATGAAGATTGCACCATGAGAAACCCACTTTCCAAACAGATTGTAGAGATAGAGCCCTCCGGTATCCGGAAATTTTTTGATATTGTAAACGAGATGGAAGACGCCATCTCCTTAGGGGTGGGGGAGCCGGATTTTGACACCCCCTGGCATATCAGGGAGGAAGGAATTTATTCCCTGGAAAAGGGACGGACCTTTTATACTTCCAATGCGGGGTTAAAAGAACTGAAAATAGAGATTTCCCGGTATATGGACAGGAAATTTCATCTGGATTATGATTATAACCATGAAATAATTGTAACCGTGGGGGGCAGCGAGGCCATAGACATTGCCATGCGGGCCATGATAGATCCGGGGGATGAAGTTTTGATTCCCCAGCCCAGTTTTGTGTGTTATCCTCCCTGTGCCCTTTTGGCAGGGGGAAAGCCGGTGGTGATTGAACTTAAGGAGGAAAACGAATTCCGCCTGACAGCGGAGGAAGTTTTAGCCGCAGTTACCCCAAAGACAAAAATTTTAGTGCTTCCCTTCCCCAATAATCCCACAGGCTCCGTTATGGAAAAGAAGGATTTAGAGGAGATAGCAAAAGTGGTGATCGACCATGACCTTTTTGTTATCAGCGATGAGATATACAGCGAGCTGACTTACGGTTCTTCCCATGTTTCTATTGCGTCTCTGCCGGGAATGCAGGAGAGAACCATTACCATAAACGGTTTTTCCAAGTCCTATGCCATGACAGGCTGGCGGCTGGGCTATGCCTGCGGGCCAAAGGAAATTATTGAGCAGATGTTAAAAATTCATCAGTTTGCCATTATGTGTGCCCCTACCACCAGCCAGTATGCCGCAGTGGAAGCTTTAAAAAACGGGGACGGGGATGTGGAGAAAATGCGCCAGGAGTATGACGGCAGAAGGCGTTACCTCCTCCACAGGCTTCGGGAAATGGGCATTGAGTGCTTTGAGCCCTACGGTGCATTTTACATGTTCCCAAACATCAAACAGTTTGGCATGACTTCCGAGGAATTTGCCAAACAGCTTTTGGAAAAAGAAAAAGTGGCGGTTGTACCGGGAACGGCCTTTGGGGAGAGCGGGGAAGGATTCCTTCGGATTTCCTATGCCTACTCCCTGGAGGATTTAAAAGCGGCTTTAGGGCGCATTGAGAATTTTGTATGTACATTAAAGAGAGAGCAGTGAACCTATGTCAAAAATTAATATCGTGTTATTTGAACCGGAAATCCCTGCAAATACCGGGAATATAGGACGTACCTGCGTGGCGGCAGGGGCCAGGCTCCATCTCATTGAGCCTTTGGGCTTCCGCCTTACGGAAAAAGAACTGAAGCGGGCGGGGATGGATTACTGGCAGGATTTGGATGTGACAAGATATATAAACTGGGAGGACTTCCTTTCCCAAAATAAGGACGCAAAAATTTATATGGCTACCACAAAGGGAAAACATGTATATTCCCAGGTATCCTATGAGCCGGATTGTTATCTCTTGTTTGGAAAAGAGAGCGCAGGAATCCCGGAGGAGATACTTGTAAATTACCCGGAAAACTGTGTGCGGATTCCCATGGTGGGGGAGACACGCTCCTTAAACCTGGCAAATTCCGTGGCCATTATGTTGTATGAAGCTCTGCGGCAGAATGAGTTTAGAGATATGAAACTGGAAGGGGAGCTGCACAGACTGAGGTGGTAGTTGTCATCAAAGCAGCGCGAAGCGACCTTTGATGACCGCCGTCCCCAAAGGTCACTATGTGCTGCTTTGAGGACAAGGCGCGAAGCGACCTTTGATGACCTGCGCACGCATCAGCGTGCTTCCTTACGAGGTGTAATATGGGAATTATTAAGGCAAGTAAAGTAGTATTTGAGTATATCCGGCGGGACGAGGAGGGCAATGTAGACTCAATCCAGACTGCCGTTGACCATGTGGATTTGGATGTAAAAGAAGGGGATTTTGTTGTCATTTTAGGACACAATGGTTCCGGGAAATCCACCCTGGCCAAGCAGTTAAACGCTCTTTTGGTTCCAAGTGAGGGAACCCTATGGGTGGACGGGAAGGACACGAAGGAGCGGAAAAATGTACGGGATGTGCGGAGAAAGGCCGGAATGGTTTTTCAGAACCCGGACAACCAGATTATCGCCAGTGTGGTGGAGGAGGATGTGGGATTCGGGCCGGAAAATTTAGGCGTGCCCACAGAGGAAATCTGGAAGAGGGTGGGGGAGAGCCTTACTTCCGTTGGGATGCTAAAGTTCCGCAGGCATTCTCCAAATAAATTATCCGGGGGACAGAAGCAGCGTGTGGCCATTGCAGGGGTTATGGCTATGGAGCCCAAGTGCATTGTCTTAGACGAGCCAACCGCCATGCTTGACCCAAAGGGAAGGAAAGAGGTGCTTTCCGCTGTCCATGAATTAAACCGGAAAAAGGGAATCACTGTGATTCTTATCACCCACTATATGGAGGAAGCGGTGGACGGGGATTATATCTATGTGATGGATGAGGGGAAAGTGGTGATGGAGGGACTTCCCAAAGAAATTTTTTCTAAGGTGGAAGAGTTAAAGCGCCACCGCCTGGATGTGCCCCAGGCAACCCTTTTGGCTTATGAACTGAAAAAAGCGGGACTGCCCCTTTCTGAGGGGATTTTAACAAGGCAGGAGCTGGCGGAGGAACTGGAGAGGTGCTATGTCAATTATTCTAAATAATGTAAGCTTTACCTATGGGGAGGGGACTGCCTATGAGATGCAGGCCCTAAAAAATGTCACATTAAAAATTGATGACGGGGAGTTTATTGGGATTATCGGCCATACGGGGTCCGGGAAATCCACCTTAATCCAGCATTTAAACGGGCTGATGAAAGCTGTGTCCGGGGAAATCTATTTTAACGGAAGGGATATTTACGAGGAGGATTTTGATTTAAGGGAGCTTCGCACCAGGGTGGGCCTTGTGTTTCAGTATCCCGAGCATCAGCTTTTTGAAACCACGGTTTTTAATGATGTGTGTTTCGGCCCCATGAATCAGGGATTTGATAAAAATGAGGCGGGGCTTCGGGCTTTTGAGGCTCTGCGCATGGCAGGGGTGCCGGAAAAGCTCTATTACCAGCCGCCTTTTGACTTATCCGGGGGACAGAAGCGCCGGGTGGCTATTGCGGGAGTTCTTGCCATGAAGCCGGAAGTTTTAATCTTAGATGAGCCCACGGCGGGACTTGACCCTAAGGGCAGGGATGAGATTTTAGATTTAATTGCCGGGATGCATAAGTCTAAGAAAATGACGGTGATATTAGTATCCCACAGCATGGAGGACGTGGCAAAATATGTGCAGCGCATTATTGTGATGGACGAGGGCCAGGTGTTTTTAGACGGCGCTCCCAGGGAAGTTTTTAAATACTATAAAGAGCTGGAAAAAATCGGCCTTTGTGCCCCGGAAGTCACCTATCTCATGGAGGATTTGAAGGCCAGGGGAATGGCCATTGACGGGGATGCAACTACGGTGGAGGAAGCCAAACAGAGTATTTTAAAACTGTTTCAGTGAGGAAATTTATATGCTTAGAGATATAACCTTAGGACAATATTACCCGGGAAATTCCCCGGTGCATAAGTTAGACCCCAGGGTGAAGCTTTTCGGGGCTCTTGTGTATATTGTGTCTCTTTTTGTTTTCCGGGGGATTTTGGGATTCCTTTTGGCCACTGTGTTTTTAATATTTGTAATTAAAATCTGCCAGGTGCCTTTCCGTTTTATGGTAAAAGGGTTAAAGGCCATTGTGATTTTAATGGCATTTACCGCAGTATTTAACCTCTTTTTAACACCGGGGGAACATGTCCTTTTTCATTATGGGATTTTCACCATTACCATGGAGGGGGTTAAAAATGCGGCCTTTATGTTAATCCGCCTGACCTATCTGATTGTGGGCACCTCTGTTATGACACTAACCACTACCCCCAACCAGCTTACAGACGGGTTGGAAAAAGCCTTAAAACCCCTGTCAAAAATAGGGGTTCCGGTACATGCCGTGTCCATGATGATGTCCATAGCCCTAAGGTTTATCCCTATTTT
Organism: Roseburia sp. 1XD42-69; assembly: GCF_003612565.1. GTDB lineage: Bacteria > Bacillota > Clostridia > Lachnospirales > Lachnospiraceae > Roseburia_B. The sequence goes on from NZ_RAZG01000021.1 coordinate 57,551, forward strand.
AATCGAGGAGACAGACATCATTATGAAAGCCCAGATGGCCAGGGGGGCAAATTTTGAGGAGGGCAGTTTAATTGTCCGGGCAAAAAATATGATTCCTCTTTTAGTTCCTCTTTTTATCAGCGCATTCCGCAGGGCGGACGACCTTGCCATGGCTATGGAGGCCAGATGTTATGAGGGGGGAGAGGGGCGGACGAAAATGCGGCCTTTAAAATATCAGGGTTTGGATTACGGGGCGTATGTTTTGCTTCTTGCCTATCTGGGAGGAATTATTTTCCTGAGGTTTTTCATAGTTTAGTGTGAGGGATTAAAATGCGGGTAAAACTTATTGTTGCCTATGACGGGACAAGATACCATGGCTGGCAGCTTCAGCCCAATAACGTTACCATAGAATCCGTGTTAAATCAGGCTTTATCGGAGCTTTTAGGAGAGGAAATTTTTGTGACCGGGGCCAGCCGTACCGATGCAGGGGTACACTCCAGGGGAAACGTGGCAGTGTTTGATACGGACACAAAGATTCCGGCGGAGAAAATTTCCTATGCCTTAAATCAAAGGCTTCCGGAGGATATTGTGGTGCAGGATTCCTGTGAAGTGCCAAAGGATTTTCATCCCCGGCGCATTAACAGTAAAAAAACTTATGAGTACAGGATTTTAAACCGGAAATTCCCCGATCCTGCACGAAGGTTAGATACTTATTTTTACCATCACAGCCTGGATGTGGAAAAAATGCGGGAAGCTTCTTTTTACCTTGTGGGAGAACATGATTTTAAAAGCTTCTGCTCTGTGAAAACTGCGGCGGAGACTACTGTTCGCACCATTTATGGCCTGGAGGTTACAAGGCAGGAGGACATTATTAAAATCAGAATTACAGGAAGCGGTTTTTTATACAATATGGTGAGAATTATTGCAGGTACTTTAATCCAGGCTGGCGGAGGAAAAATTGAGCCGGAGGCGGTAAAAGAAATTTTACAGGCAAAAGACCGCAGCGCAGCAGGCCCCACTGCCCCGGCCCACGGCCTTACCATGCTGGGGATAGAATATGAACAGATGAAGAGTGTGTGCCTATGAGTGATAAGAGAGAAGAAAGAAGAAAAAGAGATAAACAGCTTTTCACCGGACTGATATGTCTGTTTGCCTTGATGCTCCTGTGCGTATTTGCCCTCACGGTAAAAACCGCAGTGAAAAACAGCAGAAAACATGCACAGGCGGAGGAAGCGTCGGCAAAACAGGCGCCGGAGCCGGAGAGGGAATCGGAGCAGGATATTTTAAAGGATTTTGTGCTGGAGATTCCTACGGAGGAAGAGATAGAAAGCCGGGAACCGGAAACCGAGACCGAGACAGAAACCGAACAGGAAACGGAAACAGAAACTGAGACAGAAACAGATTCGGAGGAGGAAGCCACAGAAAAAGCAGCGGATAAGAAATCCGGGAAAGTTCCAGAGACGGTGGAGGAAATGTTGGCAGAGATGACGGTGGAGGAAAAAGCGGCCCAGCTTTTTATGGTAACGCCGGAGGCTTTGACTGAGAGCGGCAGGGTGACGGCAGCCGGGGAGGCTACGGAAAAAGCCCTGGAAAAATATCCCGTGGGAGGTCTTGTGTATTTTTCCGAAAATTTTGTTAATCCGGAACAGACCCGGGAAATGACAAAAAATGTACAGGGTTATGCAAAAGAGATTTCCGGGGTTCCACTGTTTCTCGCCACCGACGAGGAGGGAGGCCGGGTGGCAAGAATCGGGGAAAATTCCGCTTTTGGCGTGGAGCATGTAAAGGATATGGCTTCCATCGGTGAGACGGGGGATGTAAAGGAAGCTTATCAGGCAGGAAAAACTATTGGGAAATATCTCTGGGATTTGGGGATAAACGTGGACTTTGCACCGGTGGCGGATGTCCTTACCAATCCGGAAAATACAGTGATTGGCAGCCGTTCTTTCGGCAGCAGGCCGGAACAGGTGGCTCTGATGGATTTATCTGTGATGGAGGGATTAAAGGATGAAAATGTGTTACCCTGTGTGAAACATTTCCCAGGACACGGGAGTTCTGTGGGGGATACCCACAGCGGATATGTTTCTCTGGATAAAACCTTAGAGGAACTTACCGCCACGGAGCTGTTACCCTTTCAGTCCTGTATTGACAGCAATGTGCCTTTTGTTATGGTAAGCCATATCGCCCTTCCCAAGGTAACAGACAGTGAAGTTCCCGCATCCCTTTCTAAAAAAGTGATAACAGAAATTCTCCGGGGAGAAATGGGATACCAGGGGATTGTGATCACTGATGCCATGAATATGGGGGCTGTTACATCCCGTTACGACAGCGCAAAAGCGGCTGTTATGGCTATACAGGCCGGGGCAGATATGGTGCTGATGCCTGAAAATTTTAGTGAAGCTTACCAGGGCGTCCTCACTGCATTGGAGGAGGGAACCTTGGAGGAGGCAAGAGTGGACGAAGCTGTGACAAGGATTTTAAATGTAAAATATAAAATAGGAATCTAAGAGAGAACGGAAATTTAAAAAAATCTTGACACACGGGGAAACGTGTACTATACTATAAAAGTCTGTGAAAAGTATAAAAATGCGAGCCAAAGCCCCGGCAAGCATTTTAGAATAAAAATGGCGGAAGGATAGCGTCCGGACATACGAGATTCTTTTGCCCACAGTGATTTTTAGGAGTACCCGCAGGGCATAGACTATGTTGCGCTTCGCGGGCAAATATTAAGGAGGGAAAACCAATGAAAACATTTATGGCAAGTCCTGCTACTATTGATAGAAAATGGTATGTAGTTGACGCTGATGGAATGACATTAGGACGTTTGGCATCTGAGATTGCTAAAGTATTGAGAGGAAAGAATAAACCTATATTCACCCCCCATATGGACACAGGTGATTATGTGATTGTTGTAAATGCCGAGAAGGTAAAAGTCACCGGAAAGAAATTGGATCAGAAGATTTATTATCACCACTCCGAGTATGTAGGCGGAATGAAAGAGACTACTTTAAAAGAAATGTTGGCAAAGCATCCTGACAGAGTTGTTGAGATGGCGGTTAAGGGTATGCTCCCCAAAGGGCCTTTGGGAAGACAGATGTACAAAAAGCTTTTTGTATATGCCGGGCCGGATCACAAACATGCAGCTCAAAAACCGGAAGTTTTAGCATTTTAATCGTTAGGAGGTAAAGAAAAGTGGCTAACACAAAGTATTACGGAACAGGAAGAAGAAAATCATCTGTTGCCAGAGTATATTTAGTACCGGGAACAGGTAAAATTACCATAAATAAAAGAGATATCGATGAGTATTTGGGTCTGGAGACATTGAAGGTTATCGTTCGCCAGCCATTGGTTGCAACTGAGAACGTTGATAAGTTTGACGTTTTGGTTAATGTAAAAGGCGGCGGCTATACGGGCCAGGCAGGCGCTATCCGTCACGGCATTGCAAGGGCTCTGCTCCAGGTGGACGCTGATTACAGGCCGGTGTTAAAGTCCAATGGATATTTGACACGTGACCCGAGAATGAAAGAGAGAAAGAAGTACGGCCTCAAGGCAGCAAGAAGAGCACCGCAGTTCTCCAAACGTTAATTTCAGTTCGGCAAGAGATAATCTTCGGAACTCGGATTTACGTTCAAATCCTTGTTTTACAAGGGTTTGTGGAGTTGTCAGATGTGGTGAAAAGCGGTGGAATTTACTCAGTTCGCAACGCATTTGCAACACGTTTGCAACAAAAATATCTAAAAAATATAGGACACTTTTCGGTGATAGGCACTGGAGAGTGTCCTTTTTGTTATGCAGATTTTGTATCGGCAGTTACGCTGTCCTCATTTTCTAAGGTTTTGTTGATTGCGTCTACAAGAATCTGCATATCTAAGTGAGTATAAACTTTTTCTGTCAGAGTCATAGCACCGGAGTGCCCCACAATTTTCTTGATGGTTGTATCCTGAACACCAGCTTCCGATAACATGGAAATACAGGTATGTCGGGTACAATGTGGTGTACGGTCAATTCCAATCTGTTCCACAAGAGGAGTCCAATAGCTGTCATAGTAATTGCGATAAAGAAATCTTTTGCCATCCTCTGTATGAAGAAGATATTCGCAATCAGGACAAGAATTATACCAGTCTTTATAGTAAGGCAGGAGCTTATCAGCAATCGGAACTTTTCGGATTCCGTTTTCTGTTTTGCTGTCAATTACATCAAAATACTGTTCTTCCAAATGCACATTTTCTTTCTTCAAATCAAGAAATTCAGAGATACGTGTGCCATTATAGAGCAGCATGAGGATAATCTGATAATATTTATCTTCTTTCATTGTCCAGACTTTTGCAACTTCTTCTTTTGTGAATTTTGTACGTGTATGCTTGTTTGGATTGCGGTCTTTGTACTGGGCGATCTCAACAAAAGTAGAATAATCTTTGTTGCAGATGTCATTCTTTAATGCAAATTCATATAACTGGTTAAACAGGATTTTGATTTTCTTCAATGTGGGAAAATTCTTTCCGCAGGTGTCAATAACCTGTTGTAAGTCTGCCAGTTTTAAATCCTTAAAAACTCGATTGTAAAGAATGCCACAGGTTTTGTAAGATGCCTTGTATCCTTTGATATTGCTTTCGGATACCGTAGGAAATTTTTTCTTAGACCATTCCTCATACACATCCTCAAAAGTCATTTTGGCTGCCTTCGTATCATAAGGATTCCGGTTATAATCAGCCAGCATTTGTAACCCCTCAGTTTTTGTGGCGGCATATCCAATAATGATATATTCATTTACTTTCTTTTCTTTGACTGGATCAATGCGATAGCCTGTGGTTTTACGAACCATCCAAGGTTTTCTTCTTTTTCCAGATAGTTTTACTACACTTCCGTAGCCGTTCGGTAATTTCATATTCTAAAAATCCTCCTTAAAAATTAGGACTCTTTCTTACCGTACCGCTCGTTCATAATTTTTTGAAATCTTTGGATTCGTTCTTCGTTTGAGATTTCTTCTGTTTCTTTTTCGGTCAGTTTTGCATTTGCGTAATAAGCAAGTGTTTTATCCTGCCACTTCTGATAAGATTCAAGACTTGTCTGATAGTCCTTGACTTCATTTCTTTTATCCTTAAATTCTTCCAAGAATAGACAGAGATCCTGATTTAACTCCGTAGAAACATCTTTGCCATTAAAAGTAATAGCACATTCCCATCCATCATAATGTGGCGGGCGTTTGACTTCGATATTGAAGCCAAGCTCCTTTATCTTATCTAACTGAAATAAGAAATTCATAATATCAGAAAGATTTTCTAAAGGTTTTCTCTCAGTATCATACCCTATAAGATATGTGGATTCGCAGTCTAAAACTTTTGCGATTTCATTGAGCATAGCAATGGAAACTTCGATTTCTCCGCTTTCATATTTTTGGATTGTGCGAAGCGATTTCCCTAACAAATTTGCAAGCTCTGTTTGGTTGATACCTTTTTCTTTTCGAGCAGTACGGATTCTAAGTCCGATTTGATTGTTATGTAACTTCTCATTACTCATCATTATTCACCTCACGCTTATCATATCATAGAAAAATACGAATTGCAAGTACATATTTATATAAAATAGTATTGACATATGCAGAATAAGTGCATATAATGGAAATGCGAATTAAAAGTGCATATTAAAAAAGAAAGGAGAAATAAAATGAAGATAAACGTATTTAAAATGCAGATTTTGATGGGAGAAAGAGGATTAACAATTAAGAAATTGGCAGAGTTAAGTGGAGTGTCAAGGCAGACGATTTCCTGCATTATATCAGGAAAGAGCTGTACACCGCAGGTGGCATATAAAATTGCTACAGCTTTAGATCAAGAACTTAGTCAGATTGTAAAGGAGGATGTGGAAAATGGATAAAAGATTATATGTAGAATTGCCGCCATTTACGGGAAGAAATGTGCCGATTACGGAAATTGCAAAAGCAATCGGAAAAGATGCTCATTACGTTCGTATCGGAATACAGCAGGGAATTTTGAAATTTGGAGTGGCAATGAAGATGGGCGATTCCAATGAATTCAGTTATTACTGTTCTGATCGTAAAGTATGGGAAGAAACTGGATATTTCAATGGAGAGGTAAAAAAGCAGGGAAAAGAAAAAGCCCTTGCGTAACACAAGGACAACTTCTCAGAGCTTTTGATAACTCTATCTCGCAAATTCAGTATATCAAAGGCTCTGAGAGAACACAACGAAAATTTTAAAGGAGTCGAATTGAATATTTTTCAAGTAGTAAAAGAAAACGTAACTGCAAGGCAGGCAGCCGAACAGTACGGATTGAGAATAAGTAGAAATGGGATGATCTGTTGCCCCTTTCATGATGACAGGCATCCCAGTATGAAAGTAGACAAAGGATTTTGTTGTTTTGCCTGTGGTGCGAAAGGGGATGTGATCACGTTTGTGGCAGATTTCTTTCATCTTGCACCATTGGAAGCAGCAAAGAAACTGGCAGAAGATTTTCAGATACCTATTTTTACAGATAACGCAAAGAAAAGGAATGCCAGTAAGAAAAAAGAAAAACCGAAAAGAACATTGTACCAGACCGAAAAGAAATTTGAAGAATGGGAACGGGAAAGTATCCGCATTTTATCGGATTATCTTCATTTGTTGGAAGAATGGAAAATAAGATATGCACCAAAAACACCAGAGGAAGAATGGAAAGCAGAATTTATAGAAGCCTGTCAGCAGATAGAAAAGATAAATTACTATCTGGATTTACTGGTGTTTGGAGAGTTACAGGACAGAATTGAATTTTTACTAGATAGTGGGAAGAATGTGAAAAGAATTGAAGAACGAATGGAAGAATATAGACGAAACAACAAGGAATAGACTGGAAGAAGCATTGAATCAGAGAGAAATGAACTTTAAAGAGTACTCTCAGGAATGGTTTGAGGATGGGCAGATTGATGAGGTAGCATTTTGTGAAAATTTCCTGCAAAGAATGCCATTGAAATGTATCAACGGTATCTTTTTCAGCTATGATGGAATGCTGCCAGATAGCGAAGTGGAAAAAGAAATTTACAGAATGGTAAAGCCGGTTCTTACGAAAGGGATTTCCAAGAAAGTAAAACAGCTTTCGGAGGTTCTAAAACTGGAAGCTTATTCGGAGGAACTTCCGGTGCAGATGGATCGCATCCATGTGAATAATGGAACTTATTTTTTGAATGGAGATTTTACAGAAAATAAGGAGTTTTGCCTGAACCGCTTGCCTGTAAATTATGAAATGAAAGAAGTAAAGCCGGAACGGTGGCTGAAATTTCTTTCAGAACTGTTGGAGGAAGATGATATTCCTACCTTGCAGGAATATATGGGATATTGCTTAATCCCATCAAACAAGGCACAGAAGTTATTGATTATCTTAGGAAAAGGCGGGGAGGGAAAATCCCGTATTGGTCTGGTCATGAGAAAAATTCTCGGAACGAATATGAATGTAAGCAATATTCAAAAGGTAGAGCACAACCGTTTTGCAAGGGCAGATTTGGAATATCGGCTTTTGATGGTGGATGACGATATGAAACTGGAAGCATTGAAAGACACCAACTACATTAAAACCATAGTCACTTTGGAGGATAAGATGGACCTATGTCAATACTTTGGACACAAAAAGTTGAAAGTTCATGCTGATTTTTTTAATTCCTCATCCTCC
>NZ_RAZG01000222.1 GCF_003612565.1 Roseburia sp. 1XD42-69
ACCATACATGCCGGAAGAATGCAGTAAAATCAATAGTTTTAGGCTGTATTTTTGTTAATCAGCAGACACTAAATAAATCAAGCATTTTGAGTGATTTATAAAAAAATTATCCCGACTTTTTGCCACTATTGTACCGTTTTAAAAATCAGAATTTAGCAAAAAGTATTCCATATTATCATGACCTTTTTTTAAGAAACAGCGTAAATACAACATTCTTGATAAGAAGTCATGATACCAAAAAAGTCGGTATAACTATGATTATCAAGAATTATTGACAAGATTAGCAAGCACTGCCCATGTCCGGACACATGGGCGAAATTCCCCATACTTCCCTACCGTCCGTATGATGAAATTTCCATAGGGAAGTATCCCTAACCCTCTTTGGTTTTCTTTGCGTTTTTCTCCGCAAGTCCTTGACCTTCCCCCGCAGATTTGCTACAATAACACATGGATAATTCTATCCAAAACAACTGAACAGACACGAAACCAGACTGTTGTAAACCGGACAAGTTACAGCAGTTTTTTTATGCCCAAATTTAGAAAGGACGATGTAAAAATGGCAAACAGGACACGCACCAACCGGAATGAATTTCACTTGAATGACAAGGAGCAGTACATCCTTGACGAGAAGTTTAAGCTGTCCGGCATGAAAAGCAAATCGGCTTTTATCCGGAAGCTGATTCTATACGGATATGTCTATGACGTGGATTACAGTTTTTTACGGGAATACAATACGGAGCTTGGACGGATCAGTTCAAGTCTGAACCAGATTGCGAAAAGAATTAACAGCACAAATCACATCTATCAGGAAGATATGGACGAAGTAAAGGAGTTGATGAAACAGGTATGGCAATCACAAAAATCCATGCTATCACAGCAACCGTTGATAAAGCGGTAGCCTACATATGCAACCCGGACAAAACAGACGGAAGCATCTACATTTCTTCTTACGCCTGTGCGCCGGAAACCGCAGCAATTGACTTCAAATATACCTTAGACCACTGCCGGGAAAACAGCCCCAATAAAGCCTATCATCTGATACAGGCTTTTGCTCCCGGTGAGGTCAGCTTTGACGAAGCGCACCAGATCGGGAAGGAACTTGCGGACAAGGTTTTAGAGGAGGCTGTAAAAAATCTTGTGTCTATGAACTTTAGACTTTCCTGATAAGAATTAGATATGTAAGAGTATTT
>NZ_RAZG01000223.1 GCF_003612565.1 Roseburia sp. 1XD42-69
GAGCCGATTCTTGCCGCCAGCAGTTCCATTTGTTTATTGCGGTAGGATTTCCCATTGTCAAAGTTAAACATCTGTGGACGTCCGTACTTTGCAGCGGCAGATTTGATAACGGACATCAGATTTACAAAGTTGTCATTGAAAAATGCGTCAATGCCCACAATAAAACGGCTGGCATCATCAATAAGGGCGATGATGTAAACTTTATGCTTTTGTCCGCCGGCGGTTTTCAGATAAGGCCCCACACTGGAATCACCGCACCAGACCTCGTTGATATGAGGACGCTCATAGCGGCGCATATCCCGGTTGGCGGTGGTTTTCAGTTCCAGAGCCAGCTGGTTGACATAGCGGCATACCGTTGACTCGGAAACTTCACCGGCAACAATGCTGCCGTTGTCATGAAGCTGCCGGAAAATGGCAGATGCAGACATACGCGGGTAGTTCAGTTTGAGATGCTTAATCTGTTCCTGTAAATCTGCATCCAGCTTTCTTGGCTTCCCCTTGTCCACACGCCCCTTGGGGATAAGGGCATCAAAGCCGCCGTTTTTGTAGCAGCGGTACCAGCGTTCAATGGTGGCAGCTGAAAAGTGTTTTACTGTGCCGTCCGGTGCGGCAGCGCCCTTTTTTGAGGCATCACGGTAAAAGGCATCCAGGGAACTGTATTCTTCCGGAAGCCCGTTTATGATGGGTGAGATGAGGGAATACCGCATCAGGGCGGTATCATGCTGTTTTTCCTGTGTCATATGAAATCCTCCTGTGTGTTTTTTGACCATTATAGAGAAAAATGGAGGACATGTCGTGTCAGGTTATGTGGTGTTCATAGAAAGAATATTTGGGGTGCAGCGAATCTGCATAAACTGCCTGGAAAAAGCAGAAAAACAGTCATGAATCAGAGTTGTCCTGTTAAAAAGGGATATCTGTGCAGAAAGGAGGAGCTGTTTCCAGTGCATAAGGAAGCAGCGGATGATGTAACGGCAGTTGCTCTCATCAATATAGGGATTGTAATTCATGAGTGTATCCTGGCCTTTCCTGCTTTCCTGACAGGAGATGATTTCTATATGTTCCGCCAGGGATATCTGTGAATAAGGAACCATGGAAGAAGGAAGAAGTGCATGGGTACGCCGACAGCGGGAGCAGATAAGGCGGCAGATGCGGAAAGCTGCTTTGCCTTCCG
>NZ_RAZG01000224.1 GCF_003612565.1 Roseburia sp. 1XD42-69
GGAGAGATACATGAAATTCAACGGTAAACGATATATAACATCACATTAGAATCTTTCGTGAAACAACCCTAAACGCCTGTAAAAGAGGGTTGAAAGCCGTCTGCAATGGTGGTATACTTGGCTTGTGTTATTTGACAAATCGGGATTTGCCAAACCGATACAATGTGGAGAGAAGTTTATGACGAATCGTGAAATGATGGAAATTGCCATGAGGCAGTCCGCAGAGGATATGGGATGCCGAGAGGAAGATTTTAAGACAAATCGAAATGTTGTTTTTCCCTTAAAATTAGGGAAGAACTCCCGCAAATATTTGAAGAAGCCTATCACGTGCAACTTTGTTTCCTATGGGAACAATATTGCGGCAGCTTCCATACCTGAAACCTTGGAAATAGTGTCCGAGTATATAGGAAAGTTTGAATTTTATCACTGCTTTGAAGCACCAAATATGCACTGGCTGAATGAACGTCTATTCGAGAAAGGACATAAAATATGCTTTATGGCAGAATACTATTTGCCTGATATAAGCAGGATACAAGTTCTTTCTTGTGCCTATAAAACACGCATATTGGAGCAAGAAGATTTTGGTGATTTGTATTTGCCGGAATGGAGCAATGCACTTTGCAAAGATCGTAAGCATTTGGATGTACTTGGCGTCGGCGCATACGATGGAAACATATTGGTTGGATTAGCAGCCTGTTCTGCGGATTGCAAAGATATGTGGCAGATTGGTGTGGATGTCCTGCCGAAATACAGAAGACAAGGAATTGCCTCCGTACTGACAAGTACGCTTACAAAAGAAATAATAAACAGGGACAAAGTACCATTTTATTGTACGGCATGGTCCAATATCAGGTCAGTCAGAAACGCCATTAAGAGTGGCTTCGTTCCAGCATGGGTAGAAATGACCGCAAAACCCACAAATATTGTTGACGAAATGAATCTATAAATCCTTGTTTAACGGGGGGATTTCATCTTTATGGTGAAATCCCCCTTGACAAATGTTCTCTTGGTTGCTGATGGAATTGCTTTCACCTTGGAGTTCATCGTCACGGGAGAGCCTCTCGTACAGCGGGGTAATCTTGGTTTTCGTCATTGGTGTTAGTATATAAGTGTGGACAGAAAAAGTTGAACAACCTATACTATCAAGTGAAAGAGCAAAGGAGA
>NZ_RAZG01000225.1 GCF_003612565.1 Roseburia sp. 1XD42-69
CACCACTTTACAACTATTATAAATAGTGCTCCTTTTGTCGGACAAGATATTTCAATGTTCTCATAAGGGCAGATGATTTTATTATATTTTCGCTCTTTTTCACGAAAGTGGCAAAAAATACCTCCTGCCGGATCCTTTCGCTGAGTGCAAACCTGAAATCCTGTACGCTTTCCTTACGGTACTTTGAAAATGCTTCATCCTGGTATGGCAGTAGCTTCATCGCGCAGTAAGCTATGTTGATCAGATTCACCAGCATTTCAATCCCTTTCCGGCTGCGTACCATATAGCTGCATAGCGACCAGAAGGTTTTCTGCTCGTAATAGCCGACTTCAATATTCCATCTGAATGCGTACAGGAATAAAGGGATATAATCCATCCAGGCACTCCCCGTCTGGTTCAATGGGGCCTTTTCCTGCCATGCACAAAAAAACTGCAGCTGTGTTGGGAAAACCGTACTGAAGAACAAGCGCCTGGAACCGCCCTCCTTCTTTGTGGCTGTCACATAGGCAAGGACTTCTCTTGTGCCGAAAATATTTGTAAGGATACGGCGCTTCCCAATATAATAACCGCCTATTTTTTCGTCCGAAAGTGTAAAATCCCTTTCCACCGAAAGGCGTTTCCCATGTTTTGCAGGCCTGCCTCTTTTTCCGGTCGGCTGCGGGGCAAGGTCATAAAGGACAGAGTCATACCTTGCATTTCCAATCAGGCCAAGGTTTGGGTACTCATCCACGACAGAAACCAGGTCACCTTTTGTGTACCAGCTGTCGCAGAGGATAATGACATTCGCCTTCCCCTGTAATTCAGGCATGGCCTGCCGCACCATGGAAGCAGCCAGCTTCAGCTTTGACTCTTCTTTCTGCCACATGCGGTAGGAAAGCGGCAGTGCCTGGTAAACAATCTTGTCTTTATCCCACACCGGCACGCAGAGCATGACACTTACAAAGCAGTGCCCGTTCAGGTAGCCGCTGCCGTTGTGCGCAGAATGGTCAAAGAGTTTTGAGACATCCTCAAATTTCTTTCCATATTTGGGCACAATGGTATCATCAATGCATAAAAAAACGGGCTGCGTCTCTAAGGATTTCGGGATTAGTTTCAATGCCATAGATGCTGTTGCATT
>NZ_RAZG01000226.1 GCF_003612565.1 Roseburia sp. 1XD42-69
ATGCTATTTTATTGCCAGTTTTTATTGAATTTTCAAGGTGCATCTGCGCTTATTCAAATGCGAAGTTTGAGTTAATAAAATATAACAGCTAATGTTTCCCTTAAAAATCATCAAATCACAATCGAAATTGACCGAGCTGAAAGAGAAGGATGCTTGTTGCCCGAAAGACAAGAAGATGGAAGTAGAAGAAAACAAAAAATAATTTTTTATATGAAAGGCTGGTTGCAGAATGTCAAAACAAAATATTTATGATAATGATTTATTTTACGAAAACTTCGAGAAAATACGTAGCAAAGAAATCAATTTTAATGATATTATTGAGACACCAATAATATTAGGAATGATACCTGAACTATATAAAAAGAAAGTATTAGATATTGGATGTGGTATGGGGCAACATGCACTTCAATATTCAAAGAAAGGGGCGTTATCCGTTCTTGGAATTGATATATCGGAAAAAATGTTAGCATATGCAAGAAAAAATAATGCTGCCTCTAATATTGAATACAGAAGACTGGCTTTTGAAGAATTGGATGATTTAGAGGAAAAGTTTGATGTTATTACAAGTTCATTGGCTTTTGATTATGTAGAAAATTTTGAAAGGCTTATGAAACAGATTTATAGTCACTTGAATGAAAATGGCAAATGTGTTTTTTCGATGTCACACCCAATAAGTACAGCATATGATGGGACTTTTGACAGATATACCAGAACAGAAACTGGAGAAAGATTATATGCTAATCTACGAAATTACGGAATAGAGGGTAAGCGTGTTATTCATTGGGTAGTAGATGAATATGAACTTTATCATAGAACGATTTCAACATTAATAAATGATATTGTTTCTGCTGGATTTATTATTGAGGAATGTCAGGAATCAAAAGTACCAGAATCAATTAGAGAAAAGCGAACAGATATGTTTGGAGGAGTTATTCATCAGCCAGACTTTATTTTTTTTAGGTGTGGAAAGAAAAATTAATATTTTATCTATGTAAAGAACCCGACAAATTCTTTAGGTTACAATCGATGATGGGGTAAACGAAAAAGCAGTTTTGACATTGCAGGGAACTGCCCCTTCGTTTACACCATTTTCGATTTGGCCTAA
>NZ_RAZG01000227.1 GCF_003612565.1 Roseburia sp. 1XD42-69
TTAGGCGTGGCAGGCGGAGGCGTGGCAGGTGCAACGACAGGGGCAGTCTTATATGGGACAGTCATGGCAGCACCTGTTGCAGGGCTGGCGGCGGGGATGGATGCAGCGGCAGTCATAGGCCCGTCTGCCTTTACAACGACAGTAGTGCCTGCTATAATAACTGGCGGGGGATACGGGCTTGCCGGTGCGACGGCGTTATATGTAGAAAACGATATCCGTGCAAAAAACGGAGGGTATAACCTCCTGCTGGATAAGGTGTTTGACAACAATACGGACAGGTATGAAGAATGCGGCATGATATTGATGCTTGGGAATAATGTCTATATGGAGTACGGGGCAATGAACATGAACCGTATGCCGGGAGGGGACAGTAAGCAGTCGTTGGGCAATAACCAGTCCGTTCAAAAGTTAAAAACTCAGAATAGCCAGCCCGGAACTAGCAAAGGCAATACAGGAGGTGGGGGAGCATCAACTGGCGCTGGGGGACAATCACAAGTAGGGGTTCAATTTGGGCAGGAAAATGAAACAGGCATGGTTACATATAGACGAGTGCAAGGTGGGACAGGTAATAAATCCAGCCAGATGAGGATTACAATTGATAGTGAGGGAAATGTACATATAAGTAACAAAAATGCAAATTTAAATCTAAGTATTGACAATGGGGAACATTCACAATACTATACTAAATATAACAGACCTGGAGCAGATATTTATGAGTTTGAAGTGCCAAAATGGTTTGACGATATGGTACAGGAATATACCATACCACAAACTGGATATCAAAGTAATCCGTTAAATCAAGGCGGGAGTGTACCTAAGTTAACAGATACGGGAACTCCAGGAACAAGTGTTGAGTTTCCATCACCGTGGATTGAGTGGATAGAAGAATATGCTAGAAATGGAAGAATAAGATCAGGAGGAAACTAGATAATGCGTAAAATGGATGTGAATGAACAAATGATTATTTATGTTATATATAACGGGGAAGGGAAATGGCTTATTTCAGATAAGGAAATCTGGTATTTCGATTATAAAAAGAAAATACAAGAATGCGAAAAAAGAGGTTACGAAATAAAGGAAGAATGGAT
>NZ_RAZG01000228.1 GCF_003612565.1 Roseburia sp. 1XD42-69
TTTGACATAAAAAAGTCAGGCTTTATAAGGCCTGTAAGGATTTTTTGAAATATGAAACTGTCAAACTCCCGTGTACCTTCTTTTAATTTGAAGAATTTTCGGGTAATTGGGAGTAGGTAAAGTTACGAATAACAATATAGGCAGTCCATAACATTTTGGTGGAAAATATTCTGCCAGACTGTTATTAATGATAAAGTTGTAATATGTCAAAATCTAATGTATACTATGTGTATGCAGAATATTTAAACAGTACACTGATTAAAATCAGATTTAGAACATTGGGTGATTAAAAAGGAAAATCAGGAGGTTTTATATGACAGCAATCAGACAGGAAGCAATTCAAATGCTGGAAAAAGTACCAGAAGATAAACTGGGTTTTGTAATTCAGATTATGCAGGGCGTAAATGGACTATTGGGAACAACAGATGTAAAAGAAAAGGAAATTGTAGATATAAACCAGTTTGTAATGGAATCGACAGAGCGTGGACAGGATGCGGATAAGTATGTAAGGGAGTTAAGGGACAATGACAGATTTTAAAAAAGTATTTATTGACACAGCCCCATTCATATATTTTTTGGAAAATAGTTCCCGTTATATGGAATCAATAGGTAAGTTTTTTACAAAATGCACTAAAGAAAATATACAGATTGTAACTTCTACGCTTACTATTGAAGAATACCTTGTGCTGCCATATAGCAATGGGAAAGTGGAATATGTGGACAATTTTAAAAGGTTTATTGAGTATATGAATATTGAAGTAGTAGATATTGATTCAAATATAGCTGAACAAGGGGCAAAAATTAGGGGACAATATAAAAACTTTAAAGCTATGGATGCATTACAGATTGCGACAGCAATAGTAAAAGAATGCGATATGTTCTTTACGAATGATAAACAGCTTCGACAAGAAAAAGAACTTCCATGTATGACAATGGAAGATATATAGTGAAGGTGGGAGAGTTTTTTAAAGGAAATGGAAGTGAGAAAGCTACAGAAAGCGTAACAGACTGGAAACTAAATATTTTAAAATCAGTCAAACTTGTTTAGACGGAAAATCAAAATGTTAAAATTATGAAAAGCAT
>NZ_RAZG01000229.1 GCF_003612565.1 Roseburia sp. 1XD42-69
GTAATGTCCATTTCCTGCCTTGTCAGGCTGTCCACGCCGTCCGTGACCGCTATATACCTTACATTGTGTTTCGGGAAAAAGATTTCGATATAACTGCCCGCTTCAATATAGTTCCTCCCAAGCCTTGAAAGGTCTTTGGTTATCACGCAGCCCACCTTCCCCGCTTCAATGTCGGCAATCAGACGCTTAAACGAAGGGCGGTTGAAATTCCTTCCCATATACCCGTCGTCCACGTAATACTCGTACCGGGGCATACCGTTCTTTTCAGCGTAATCTTTGAGCATAAGTTTCTGGTTCGAGATGCTCATGCTTTCATTCTGGCTGCCGTCATCAAGGGAAATCCTGCAATAGAGGGCGGTTATTTTCTGATTCGATAGATGATTTTTCCTGCTCATAGGCTTCTCCTTCTATGAACAGGGACACGATACTATGATAATACCATGCCCCCGCCATTCTTTCAACTGTTTTATGCCGGATTTCCGTTTTTTCTCCGGTTCCGTCCTTTAGCTGGCTTGCCGTTTTTGCCATTCCTCAAACCGTTCACAGGTCTGCCGTTCAATAAGCTGCTCAAAGGCTTCCCGCATGGTCTGGCTTCCCGCAAACTCACGGGAAACGATAAACTGTACTTTTTTATTTTCCTTCCGGTTCTGCGCCGGATATTCTGCCTGTTTTGCCATATGCATTTCCCTCCATAAAGATACCCGGAGCGTTTCCGTCCGGGTGTGATAGTGTGGACTGCCGGGCAGGTGGGAGCCTGACAACGGGGGCTGACAACGGACGTTAAAAAACTCCGCACACAAAACCCGGCTTTCCGTTTTCTGTTCTGATTGATTTTCTTTCTGTTTTTCCGTTGCTTTCGTTGTCAGGGAAAGAAAAAGCCCTGAAAAACGGCATTTGTTAGGCGGCTTCCCGGCAACGGGCTTGACAACGGGAGGGGCAACCAGCCGACAACCGGCTACGGTTTTCCCGCTTCCAGCCATTCCTCCGGCAGCCCAAGCTGGAAGGCTTCCCCTTCGGGCAAAGGCTGGAAACCTGATTTTCCATGCCCTCCGTTGTCAGGCGGCTCC
>NZ_RAZG01000230.1 GCF_003612565.1 Roseburia sp. 1XD42-69
TTTACTGAGGACACAGCTTCAAGCAGCATAGCATAGGAATTAAGATAACTGAATAACTGCCAGTATTGAATTTTCAAGGTGCATAGGCTAAATCTATGTGCGAAGTTTGAGTTACATAATTAACAAAAGAATGTATGTTTCCACTGAATTATGTAATTTACTTCATTCAATGATACATTACTCTTAACTTAACAAAACAATCTATAACATGCTTCATGTATTCTGCTAATAATACATCTTGAAAAAATTATTCTAGAGATATCATTAAAGATGTTTATAATCATTATTTAATTTTGTAATCAAAAGAAATATGTCTGTAGGATTTTGCATATCCCATCCCCAAATAGTAAATGCACTAGCAAAAGAAATCAAATACCTTTGGTCTTTTTGGGGTAATGTATTGTCATCTACTATTTTTAGTAATTGTTCTAATTCTGGAAGAATTACTGTTTCCAACTGCTCTTGTGTACTTTCTCCTAGTATACCTTTCTTTCGTTTCATAAGTTCATCATTACACAATTCTAATGTTTTTAATAATTGTTCTCTAAATTTCTCCATATACTTAACCTCTCACTGTTTTTTAACTACGGATGGATCTGGGACGTAAAATTGATATCCCCCACCAGGTTGTCCAAAATTAGGTGCGACCGTACCTTCTAAAATAGTTGTTCCTTCGGGTACAATATATGTATCCATATATTGATAAGTATTTCCAGGTGGCAATGCCAAATCTCCTCCAGGATTTGCTGTCTGATTCGGCGTATAGCAATAACTATTCCCACTTGATCCCCCTCCATGATACCTATACACTGTCGTATTTTGCTTTAAAGTTGTTACTCGTGCATCACTCATAAAAGCTTCTTTTACATTTTGCTGAAAGCCAGGATGAACATTATTCTTTATAAAATCTTCTACAGACTCATTATTCTCATAATACACTCCTTTTTTCGATACCAGCCCGCTATTCGCCGTTCCAGTTGTAATAATCCCCATACATATAAGAGCCAGTATCTCACCAAAGCCCTCATATGCAGATGTATTATTTTTAAAAACCTTCTCCAGCAACT
>NZ_RAZG01000231.1 GCF_003612565.1 Roseburia sp. 1XD42-69
GAAGGAGAAACCGCCTGCCCGGAACCGGGATTACAGCGTAGAGGAAGGAGAAACCATATGATTGAGATTACCGCAGAAGTCCGGGCGGCCATTGACCGGGCCGCCGGGGATATGGAACTTGCCGGGGACGAATACATAGAACCGGCTGACGGGCTTATCCACTGTAAGAAATGCCATGGCAGCCGCCAGACCGTTGTGCCGAGGTTCGGAGGCTCCGGCTATTTCATGCCCCGCTGCCTCTGCCCCTGCCAGCAGAAGGCGCAGGAGGAACGGAAAGCCATGGAGGAACAGAGGGAACGCATGGAGCGTGTCAAACGCCGGAAGGCGCAGGGGCTTCAGGACATATACCTTTATGATTACACTTTTGCCAATGATAACGGCCAGAATCCCGTCATGGAGAAAGCCCATGCCTATGTGGAGCATTGGAAGGAGGCATACCGGGACAATGCCGGCCTTCTGCTTTTTGGTGACGTGGGAACCGGGAAATCCTTTTTTGCCGGCTGTATTGCCAATGCCCTGCTTGACCGTGACGTGCTGGTTCTGATGACAAATTTCCCGTCTATCCTGAACCGGCTGACCGGCGTGTTTGCCGAGGACAGGGCGGCCTTTATCGCCAGCCTGGACGATTACAGCCTGCTTGTCATTGATGATTTAGGAGTGGAGCGCAGTACCGAGTATGCCATGGAGCAGATGTTCACCGTCATTGACAGCCGATATCGGAGTAAGAAGCCGTTGATTGTCACAACAAACCTGAAACTGGAAGAAATCAAGAACCCGCCAGACATTGCCCACGCAAGGATTTATGCCCGCATACTGGAACGGTGTGCGCCGATTCTTTTTTCCGGTAAAAATTTCCGGGAGGAAGGAGCCAGAGCGACCAAAGCGGCGGCGAAAGAGATTGTGAGTAAGGGATAACAAAACCTGATTGTATGTAAAGGAGAATTTATGGGCAGCGAGAAAATCACAGAGGACATTACCACCACGCCACCAGATAAGGACGCTCCCGCACTGGTGAAGAAGATTGGCCGGACTACCTACATTGTG
>NZ_RAZG01000022.1 GCF_003612565.1 Roseburia sp. 1XD42-69
CAGGGAACCCCGTGCCAATTAAAAGAAAAACACAATATGTTGTAGTTGCTTGAGTTAGGTTGTTAACATTGGTATGCTTACTATACACCAATTATATTTTGTTGTCAAGCGTTATGTGATTTTTAAAATTATTTCAACTTGCATATTGCAATATTGTTTTTGATATGATATACTCTGACCATACCGATAAAGGAGGAAACCCAACATGAAAGACAAAGAGCTGCGCAGGATAATCGGCGGCAGGGCAAAACAGCGGAGATTGGAACTGGGCGTCAACCAGCCTTATGTTGCTGAAAAAATGGGTGTTACCGCATCCACCATTCAGAGGTACGAGGCAGGAACGATTGACAACACCAAGAAACTCGTCCTTGACGGTCTGGCAGATGCCCTCCATGTTTCCGTAGAGTGGTTAAAAGGCGAAACGGAAGAATACGAATCAGACATTACGGATAAAAAGGAAATGTTAATCCGTGATGCCATGTCCTCCATTCTTTCAAAGCTGCCTTATGACATGGAAACTTCCGAGTCAGACTTTTCAAAAGACCTGCTGTTGCTGATGCTGCGGGAATATGAATTGTTTGTGGACTCTTTCCGCCTTGCGTGCAGGAAGTTTAAAGGAAGTAAGGAAAGCGCCAGGCTTGCAAAGACAATGGGGTTTGAATCGGGAAAGGAATATGATGAAATCATGTTCCTCCGGGAGATTACCCACACAGTAAATGCCCTTAATGATATGGGCGACATAGTGAGGCTCTATTCCAAAAATCCTGATGCCGCCGCTGCAAGGCTTTCCAGCCTTTTATCAGAGGAAGATCCCGATTAGGTATGGAAGGACAGCAGATTTTATGCTATCCTTATCAGCAGAAAGCATTCCATCAGTTCCGACTGCCATATCTGTTCAATGTATTACATACGCAGAAATGCGTTCATTGAAAGGAGAAACGATTATGGCAAAAGGATCAGTACGGAAGAAAGGAAAAAAATGGTACTACCGCTTCTATGTGGAGGACGCAAGCGGTAATCTGGTACAGAAAGAATGTGCAGGAACAGAAAGCAAGAGTGAAACGGAAAAGCTGTTAAGGCAGGCAATGGAGGACTACGAAAGCAAGAAATTCATTGCAAAGGCGGACAATATCACGCTTGGGGAACTGCTTGACATTTGGGCGGAGGAAGAATTAAAGGTCGGCACTCTCAGCAATGGTACGGTTGAGAATTATCTCGGCGCTATCCGTTGCATTAAGAAACATCCGATTGCTGACCGTAAACTGAAAACCGTAACAGCGGGACATTTGCAGGCGTTCCTCGATTTACTTACTTTCGGCGGCACTTATCCCGACGGAACAGTAAAGAGAGGCATGAGCAAGGATTATATCCATTCGTTTTCAGCAGTTTTACAGCAGTCATTCCGTTTTGCGGTATTCCCAAAGCAACTAATCACGTTCAATCCAATGCAGTACATCAAACTGAAACGCAAAGCTGAAGAAGTGGACTTATTTTCAGAGGAAGATATGGGGCATACAGGAACACAGCCTATTTCCCATGAAGAATACGAAAAGCTGATTGCGTATTTGGAAAAGAAAAATCCCCCTGCGGTTCTGCCGATACAGATAGCCTATTATGCCGGTCTTAGGATTGGCGAAGTATGCGGGCTGACTTGGCAGGACATCAATCTTGAGGAACAGTATCTTACGGTAAAGCGCAGTGTCCGCTATGACGGTGCAAAGCACAAAACGATTATCGGACCGACAAAACGCAAAAAAGTACGGACTGTTGATTTTGGGGATACCCTTACCGCCATTCTGAAAAAGGCAAGGAAAGAACAGCTTACAAACCAGATGCAGTACGGAGAACTGTACCACCACAATTACTACAAAGAAGTACATGAAAAAAACAGGGTTTACTATGAGTATTACAGCTTGGAAAATACGCAGGAAGTTCCGGCAGGTTACAACGTAATATCCTTTGTCTGCATAAGACCAGACGGATGCCTTGAAACGCCAAGCACACTTAGTATCGTATGCAGGACGCTTGCAAAGAAGTTAGACGGATTTGAGGGATTCCATTTCCACCAGTTACGCCACACTTACACAAGCAATCTTCTGTCAAACGGTGCAGCCCCAAAAGACGTGCAGGAACTCTTAGGACACTCTGACGTGAGTACCACAATGAATGTATATGCCCATGCCACAAGGGAAGCAAAACGGACTTCCGCTAGGCTCTTGGATAAAGTGGCAGGCAACGATTAAGTACATTTCACAAAAACTTTCCCTTGTAAAATACCCATAAGGGCAAAAACAAGGGAAAATACATATCATTTCACTATATGAGGCTCTAAAAGCCTTGAAAAATAAGGAAAGTTCAAGAAAATCATCTGCTAATTCCGATTTATCGAACAGACAAGGAGGGCGAGAAAATGTCTTTATCCATTCAAGAACGCTTGAAAGACCTGCGTGTGCAGCGTGGCTTGACGCTGGAACAGCTTGCAGAGCAGACGAACCTCTCCAAGTCTGCGTTGGGCAGTTATGAAGCGGACGATTTTAAGGACATCAGCCACTATGCTCTTATCAAGCTGGCGAAGTTTTACGGCGTGACCACCGACTATCTGCTGGGGCTGTCTGAAATGAAGCGTCACCCAAACGCTGATCTTGCAGACCTGCGTTTGAGTGACGGAATGATTGACCTGCTGAAAAGCGGGCAGGTGGACAATGCTCTGCTGTGCGAATTGGCGGCGCACCCGGATTTTATCAAGCTGATGGCCGACCTTGAAATCTATGTGAACGGAACGGCGGTGAAGCAGGTACAGAGCGCAAACGCCATTGTGGACGCTATGAGCGCAATGATTATGAAACAGCACAATCCCGGCTTGACCGACCCGCAGTTAAGACAGCTTATCGCTGCCCATATTGATGATGACAGCTTTTGCCGTTACATAATCCAGCAGGACATAGACGAGATAGCCGCCGGCCTGCGGGAAGCCCACAGGGAGGATTTTTTCAGCGTCCCGGAGGATAACCCGCTGAAAGGATTATTGGAAGCCGCTACCGAAATTACCAACCCAGACAGTGACCCGGAGCAAGCGTCTTTGGCGTTTATCTGCAAACGGCTGCGGCTGAACTTTAAGAAGCTGTCCGGGGAAGAAAAGAAGTGGCTGAAAAAGATTGCACAGAAGTCGGACTTGCTGAAAAAACCAACCCCACAGCGGGGACGGAAGTAAGAAAATAAAAAATCGCATTTTGTAGGAGGTATATTATGTCATTGGAAAAAGTTTATGATTATTTCCATAATTATGATAAGCAGACTTATCAGGTTGTAGCTTGTATGGGAAATGAGCCATCGGAGCAGGATATAAAGGATTTTGAAAATCAGTATGGGATAAATCTTCCTGCTGATTTTAGAGAGTTCACTATGTCCCCATTAGGTGGGCTTTATATGGAGGTTCGAGAAGAAATATGGCCACAAGCGAAACAATATGACATAGGCCCATTTTGGTCGTTCTGTCGAGGAATTATAGTCTATGGAATTGCCAATGGAATACCCGATTCTTTGGATATTCGTGAAAAAACGAAAGAACTACACGATGAAGGTTTTACTGATTTTATCCCATTCTTGTCCATTATAGGGAATGGTGATGAAATATTTTGTTTTGACAAGAATAATAACATAGTCCTTCTTGACTACTACACAACAGGAGAAGCTACACCGATTGAGGGGACTTTTTCAGATTGCTTGATGAACCAAATTGCGGAGTTAGAAGAACGGAAAAACAAGAAAATCCGGGGAGAGGATAAAATCAACTAATTCTGATTTGCGAGGAGAATTGTGACTATGATAGAGTTGAATACATTCAAAAAAATATTGGAAGAAAATGAAGAACGCTTGCCATTACTAACGCTTGATGAATTTTTCGATGGAAACACAGAGGAGGATTCCATTGCTCCGAACCAATGGGAATTTGGCCGTCCAACGCTTTCTGAAATACGAAATATGCTACAAAAGATTGAGTTAATGCCTGACATAGTATGGGTGCGTGTTGCTCTCCACGATGATACAGAAATCGTAGAAAACAATGGGAAAGAAGAATTAGTTCTTGCAGGAGATACAATCGTGATTTGCACAACCATTTTGCCTGCGGAATTAGAAAAATTAGTAAATTGCGAATGGCTATGCTCTGATGGAGTAATTACAATAGAGGCATTTGAATTAAATACTTATTCGTGCGTACCACCAATTCCAGATAACTTCGATTGTTTGGAAATCGTGTGGGACTAATCTAAAACTTTCAGTTTATCGGGGGAGATAGCAAAGGCAGCCGAGCCAGTCAACGGTCAAGATGAACGGCGCACAAATGCGCCGCCGTTGACAGCCCCGCCTGCTTTTGCTGATGGGCAATCAAGGC
This sequence comes from Roseburia sp. 1XD42-69, assembly GCF_003612565.1. GTDB lineage: Bacteria > Bacillota > Clostridia > Lachnospirales > Lachnospiraceae > Roseburia_B. The sequence continues at coordinate 4,394 of NZ_RAZG01000022.1, forward strand.
GGGAAAGCCCTAAAATGGCTTCCCGCCCATTTCAATTTTGAGAAAAGAACGACCACTAAAATAAATGAGTGTGGCCACACATATAGTCACGGTGTCTAAAGGTTTGGGACATTTTGTCCCATAGGCTGAGGACGGTGGACGAGGGCTTTCATATACGCCCTGTCTGCTGCTGAAACCAGCCCTTTGTTTCTGGCTTCCCAGCCCCAAACAAAGCCCTGTTTTCCTGCCGCTTCAAATGCCCTTGCCCTCCCCGGCGGCAACGGCATTTTTACGGCAACGCCGACAGAGCGTATAACACACTACACTTTGCTTCGCAAAGTCGTGTGCCAAATGGGGCGTTGCCCCCTTTGGATACCCCCACAACAAACAGGCGCTATGCCCCTTGCCGGGAGCATAGCGCCTGTTTGTTGTCAGCAGCCCGTTTCACGGTCTGCGTGTAGTTCCTTGTAAAATGACCTAACAAGCTGAATAAACAGCCGAAAGCTCGGATACTGCCCCTCTTTCTCCACGGATTGCAAATGCCTTGCCGAAATACCAAGCTCCTCGGCTAATTCCTCTCTTGTAATCCGCTGTTTCTCACGGGCATCTTGGATTGCCTGTCCTAATTCCATAAAGTCAAAATTTTCTATAATTTCGCTCATTTTTTCACCACCTGTTCATGTTGATTTTGTTCTTTTATATTTTACAGAAGTGAAAGTTCTGCTTAAACGATGTATGATTTCCACATATAGGAGATTTAATTTCTCGTTTGCAGAGATATAAATGCAGAAAACAATTTTTTGTTAATTATCTATTTGTCTACTTGCAATATATGCGAAGTTTATGTATAATGAGAGTATTCACTTGCATGGAGGTGATAACTTGGATGAAACAAGTCAAAGAATCATTGATGCAACAATGATGTTAGTGCGAGATAAAGGGTACGTTGCTACTACTACAAAAGCGATTGCAAAAGCTGCAGGTGTGAATGAATGTACCCTGTTTCGGAAATTTAAAAATAAAAAAGATATTGTGTTGCAAGGTGTAAACCAAGCTGAGTGGAGGGCAAATGTCACGCCAGAGATTTTTGAAAATGTACAATGGGATTTGCAGGCAGACATAGAGATGTTTATGAGGGCATATATGGATAGGATGACGCCAGATTTTGTAAATTTGTCTATCGGTTTGAGAGCACCGCAGTTATATGAAGAAACATCTTCCCTTATTATGAAAGTTCCACAGGCTTTTTTAGCGTCATTTACGGAGTATCTTAATAAGATGTTTGAAATGGGGAAAATACCAAAAGCAGATTTTGATGCTTTGGCTCTAACAGTTTTTTCATCAACATTTGGATATACATTTTTAAAGGCATCCTTTGGTAATGAATTATCTAAAGTAGAAAAAGATGAATATATAAAAAGCAGTGTACAAATGTTTATAAAAGGATTAGAACAGTAAAAATCGGTACTGCCTTATGGTAGTACCGAAAAAAATAAGCAGTATGCAAGCAAGCACACGCATACAAGAGGAGGAATGATATTATGGATATAACGGGTGCTGAATTATTTGTAAAAGCATTAAAGGAAGAATCTGTTACAACTTTATTTGCTTATCCTGGAGGGCAGGCAATAGACCTGTTTAATGCATTATATGGAGAAAAGGATATAGATGTTATTTTGCCACGTCATGAGCAAGGATTAGTCCATGCAGCGGACGGATACGCCCGCTCCACAGGAAAGGTGGGTGTCTGCCTTGTAACAAGCGGACCGGGAGCTACCAATCTTGTTACGGGTATTGCCACTGCAAATTATGACAGTGTTCCACTGGTATGCTTTACAGGACAAGTGCCAACAAACCTTATTGGAAATGATGCTTTTCAGGAAGTGGATATAGTTGGCATCACAAGAAGCATCAGCAAATATGCGGTAACTGTGCGAAAAAGAGAGGATTTGGCAGAAACAATCAGAAAGGCTTTTTATATTGCAAGAACAGGAAAGCCAGGAGTTGTTGTTGTCGATTTGCCAAAAGATGTTCAGAGAGCTTACGGAAGTGATGTTTACCCAAAAGAAATAACGGTTAGAGGTTACAAGCCCAATACTTCCGTTCATGCGGGACAATTAAATAAGGCATTGGATATTTTGAACCATGCAAAAAAGCCTGCTTTTCTGATAGGTGGAGGAGTTAATATTGCCCATGCAAATAAGGAAATGACACAGCTTGCAGAGATGACAGGAGTTCCCGTTATTACGACTATTATGGGCAAAGGGGCAATTCCCACAACAAATAATTTGTATGTTGGAAATATAGGCATTCATGGAAGTTATGCAGCCAATTCTGCTATCAGTAATTGCGATGTTCTTTTCTCAATAGGAACAAGGTTCAATGACCGTATTACTGGAAAAATCGAAGAATTTGCAGCAAACGCTAAGATTGTCCACATCGACATTGATGCTGCATCCATTTCACGCAATATTGTTGTTGATGTTCCTATTGTAGCTGATGCGAAAAAAGCGATATGTGCTTTGCTTGAAAAGGCAAAACCACTTCATATTTCAGAGTGGACAGATGAAATAAACCGTTGGAAAATGGAATACCCCATTGACATGGGAAAAGTCGGTTTGACACCACAGATGATTATTCAATCTATCAATGATGTTTTTGAAGATGCTGTTATTACCACGGATGTAGGTCAAAATCAGTTATGGACAACGCAATTCCTTGATATTGACGAGAATAAGCAAATGCTGACTTCTGGCGGCTTGGGAACGATGGGGTATGGTTTCCCTGCGGCAATCGGTGCAAAACTTGGCAATCCCGATAAAGATGTTATTGTTATCTCTGGTGATGGCGGTATGCAGATGAACATTCAAGAAATGGCAACTGCTATTGTATATGAATTGCCTGTTATTATCTGTATATTGAATAATGGATATTTAGGAAATGTACGGCAATGGCAGGAGATGTTTTATGATAGGCGTTATTCAAGTACCTGTATGCGTTACCGAAGAAGTTGTGAAACAGGCTGTAATACCCCTAATCATTGTTGCCCAGAATATACGCCCAATTTTATTGCACTGGCAGAAAGCTATGGGGCGAAAGGCATCCGTGTTACAAAAGCAGAGGATATAAAAGCAGCTTTGATAAGTGCGAAGCAGAACACGAAAACGCCTACGGTTATTGAATTTATCATAGATAGAGAAATCAATGTTATGCCAATTGTTCCGCCAGGAAACTCACTTAATGACATGATTTTGGAAAGCGAGGAAAGCACAAAATGAAAAAGAGATGGATTTGTTTATTTGTAGAAAATGAAATAGGTGTTCTTGCCCGTATCTCTGGCTTGTTTTCTGCTAAATCATATAATTTAGACAGCTTAACAGTCGGAATTACTGAGGACAGTACCATATCACGGATGACAATCAGCTTAACAAGTGATGATAAGACTTTTGAACAGATAAAGAAGCAGTTAAGCAGAAGCGTGGAGGTTATTAAATTAATTGACTATACCGATACGCCTATCCACATGAAAGAAATTTTGTTTGTCAAGGTTAATGACTGTTCTGATGAAGATATAACAGAGCTGTTTCGGATTTCAAATGTGTTTGGGGTTACAATCATTGACTATGATGGTACTACTGTTCTTTTGCAATGTACCCAGACAGAAAACAGAAATGATGATTTGATTGCTTTGTTGAAAAGAAAATTTGTGAATAGGATTGAGATTGTAAGGGGCGGAAGTGTTGCGATTGAATCTGTTGGGATTTCTGAGAGATAAAAACAATATTTTAATCTATTTGAATTTATCAAGATAGAACTTTTAGATGGTATTATCAGTGAGGTTTTTATGAATATAAACAGTAGGATTGAATGGGTACGCTGCCCAGTTTGTGGCAGCAAAACACGCAATAGGATTAGAGGGGATACTGTTCTAATAAATTATCCACTCTATTGCCCCAAATGCAAGCAGGAAACATTGATTGAAGCGAAGAATTTAAAAATAACAGTCATCACAGAGCCAGACGCATAAGACGCAGAGCCGATGAACGTGTGAGCAATCACAGTTTGTCGGCTTTTCTTTTTACATAACTAAAGGTAGACGTCCACCAAATTAAAAAAAACGGCGATTTGGTGGGCGGCATTGCTATGCCCGAAAGACTTAACAAACACTCTCCAAACCTGTTTCAAGTTTGGAGGGATTTTTATTGCCTGCAAATAGCAATTTCCATTTACATATATCATATTGGGGATGGGTGGACAGCCTGTTAAAAAAATCCTTGTCAGTGTAAGGGGGCTTTCTACCCAAGAAGTAGAAGTCAAATCTCTACATATAAGAACCAAAATATCTATAAACCGTAAAGGTACGACAGCCTTTACGGTTTTTCTTTTGTCGTTTTTTGTTGGAATACGCCGTAAGGCTGTTTCTGGCGTGGGATGTCGTTCACCGCCTGCCAATCTGGATTTTCAAAAAAATTCAGATTGGAGGTAAAGGAAATGTCATTCAATTATGGCAGAGAAGAAAAGAAATGGCGGCTCTGGAAAGAAGCCGAGGAAAAAGAATTGCGGGACTTAGGCGTTGATGAGGAAACCATAGAAAATCTCCACAACTACGATTGGGCGGTTTTTAATTCCGACAGAAGATATTACCGCAGGCTGAAAGAAGTCGGTACATATCTTGAGGACGTTGCAGTGGACACAATACAACCCGAAATAAGAACGGTTGAGGACTTTTTGGACAGCATTGAAAACCAGCAGCTTTATCAGCTCCTTATTACCGTGGACAGGCTTACTTTGCAGATTGCTTTATGGAAAATGGACGGCTATAACAGCTCTGAAATTTCCGAAAAGTGCGGGCTGTCTGTCAGTGCCGTAAATTTCCGTATGTGGCATCTTAGAAAAAAATTGAAAAATATTTTGTAGGCATCTAATATTTCGGGTGCTTTCAAGGACTATGGGGTGTAAGGCAAAAACCTTCGCCCCATTTTTCTTTGTGAAAAGAAAATGGGACGGCTCTTTGAAAACCGAATACCCATTCACCAAATACATTCTCTTTGTGGCTGTAATAAGCATAAGCGTGTGCAGCGGTACGCCATGACCCGCCGAAAGACGGCAAGCGGAAAATACCGACTGAAAATATCGGGCAGCTCCCGATTCCGCCATGACCCACAAAGAGGACAATGATACTCCCGTCCAGCCACAGTCCGAGCGGTAACCAGTCCGCCGCAGGCAAGCGATGCTCAGCGACTATGTGAAAAGGCAGGGATGGGAAGTCGGGGATATTTATATCGACGACGGGTACTCTGGGACGAATTTTGAAAGACCAGATTTCAAGCGGATGATAGGCGACATCGAAAACGGCAAAATCAACATGGTTGTCGTAAAGGACTTATCAAGGCTTGGACGGAACTATATCATGTGCGGACAGTACACCGAGATTTACTTCCCCGAAAAGGGCGTGCGCTTCATTGCGGTGAATGACAATGTTGACACCATCAATAACACGGGCAGCATGGACATCACGCCCTTCAAGCACATCCTGAACGACATGTACGCAAAGGACATCTCCACAAAGATAAAATCGTCGCTGCACATGAAAGCGATGCGTGGCGAGTATCTGGGTGCGGTTGACCCTTACGGGTATGTCCGTGACCCGAAAGACAAACACAAGCTGCTTGTCAATGAGGAAACAGCCCCCATCGTAAAACGCATCTTTGAGATGTGTGCGGGCGGCATGGGGGCAAGGAGCATAGCGTTTACCTTAAACAACGAAGGCGTCCTCTCACCCGCAGAATACATCCGCTTCCAAAAACATGACCCAGAAAAAGACGGGGCTTTTGTCCGCAAACGGTTCTGGGGGCAGAACTATATCCGAACGATGCTCCAGAATGAAATGTTTATCGGGAACATGGTGCAGGGCAGGCAGTACACACCGTCCTACCGTACCAAGAAGCGGGTGAAAAAGGAAAAGGACGACTGGATTGTCGTTGCGAACACGCATGAGCCGATTATCTCGGCTGAGCTGTTCGAGCAGGCACAGAAATCCATGTACTCCCGCAGGATACAGACCCGCAAGGACAGCCCCCACCGTGTCACGCCAGACATCTTCTCTGGGCTGTTCCGATGCGAAGCCTGCGGGACGGCGATGCGGAAACACCGCACAGGCAATGGGAAATACGTCTATTATGTATGCGGTCGCCATCACGGGCAGGGGAACATAGCCTGCTCAAGCCATTATATAAGCTGCGACACGATTACCCGCATTGTCCAAGAGGACATAAAAAGAAACGCCGTCCTGTTTGCAGAGGATACGGAACGGGCTGTCAAAGAACTGACAGAAAAGAAATGTTCCGACGACCAGAAAAAAGTGTCGCAGATGAAATCCGAGCTGACCGCTTCGAGAAACCAGCTTGCAGGGCTTGATGCAAAGCTCCGCCGTGCATATGAGGACAACCTTTCTGGCAAGCTGCCAGACCATATTTTCACGATGCTTATTGGGAACTACGATGAAGAAAAAGAAACATTGCAGCACACTATCCGTGAATTAGAAAAACGCATTGACAGTTCCAATGCCGCAATGTCTGACGTGGAGCGTTTCTCAAAGCTAATCCAGAAATACACCAGTTTTGAGGAACTCGACAGCTTCATGCTCCATGAGCTGATTGAGAAAATCACAATCTACGAAACACCCAACATGGGGCGTTACCGCAAAGGGAAAGAGAAAATCGTTACGATTTATTACAAGTTTGTGGGGGCGTTACAGTAAACGCCCTTTATACCAAAATGAACACTCATCATCAGACAGGTATAATGCGTATGACATTGCGATCATTGTAAATAACCTGCAGCAGAATGCGCTGGAAGCATGTGAGAGGATGACATCGGGGGAAAGGTATATTTCCCTTTCCGGCAGCAGGAAAAACAGATTTTTCCTCATATCTGTAAAGAATTCCTTTGAGGGGGAGGTGGTATTTGATAAAAGTACAAATCTTCCGGTTTCCACGAAAGCGCCGGAGAGTTCGGGAGGCCCGGCTCCGTTCCACGGCATAGGCTTGTCGAATGTCAGGCTTGAGGCGGCGAAGTATTTGGGAAATGTAGATATTAAAGTTAAGAAAAACGAGTTCAGCGTAACAGTGCTGTTACAGGAAAGGAAAAAGAAACGGGTGCAGGAAGAAGCCAAGGATGCGTGGATGGACGCGGCGAAAGAAGTAAATGCGAATCTCTAAATCATTTACGCTCTTGTGAAAACGGCAATGACGGTGATGATGTCACCGTCAATCTCCGCAAAAATCTCGCCGTTCATCTTGCGCATAAGCTGTCTGCAAATGTAAAGTCCCAGGCCGCTGCCACGGATGCTTTCCGCATTAGCGCCGCGCCAAAAACTCTCGAAAATATGCGGCAAATCGTCCACGCTGAGCGTACAACCGCCATTCCTGAGCGCAATCTGGACGCATTCGTCGTCTTCGGGGAAAATCAATTCCACACGCCTGCCGTCGCCGTATTTGAGAGAATTTTCCATCATGTTTTGCAGCACTTCAACACTCCTGTTCAAATCCCCTGAAAGCAGACAATTTTTATATTTTCCGATGTTAAAATCTGTTTTGATAAGCGCCAGTTTTTCACTGTAATATTCTGTAATTTTTTCAATAAGCTCTGAAAGATAAAACTCGCCCATATTCACTTCAAGACTAAGGAAATCTTTTCGCGAAGCGGTTATGATCTGCAAAACATAACCCTCAATCTCGTCCGCTTTTTCGGTGATGCTTTCAGCGATTTTTTGCTGCTTTTTCGCGTCCGGATACAAATTTTTCGACAGTGCCGCCGAGTACAGTTTTATCGCGGAAAGAGGTGTTTTAATATCATGAGAAAGCGATAACAACAGCGTTTTCTTTTCTTTCTGCATTTCCAGCTCTCGCTGCTTTTGCTGTTCGATGTTTTCGCGGAGAATATCAATTCCCCAAAGAAATTTTCCGAAAAAACGGTTTTTTGTTTCCTTTACCGGCGTGGTGAGATTCCCCTTTGAAAGTTCGTAAGGGAGACTGCTCAGGCGTTCAAAGGGCGCAAGAATTGCGTATTTTATATAAAGCATAACTGCGATAAATAAAATTGCTATAACGCCGAGAACAGCATTTACAATTCCCACAAAATGCGCCTTGTTGGAATAACCATTTGCACTGTAATCGAAGCGGTAAAGTTCTCCGTTTATCTCATAGATCACATAGTCGCTGTCCGTGCTGTAAAATTTTTTTCCGTATCGCTCAATATTTGTTACATACACACATTCGGAAATGTCGGCAGAACCATTCGCTTCTATTTCACGGGCAAGACGGCTTATCTCCACCCGATACTGCCTGCTCCCATCGGTCTTGTCGGCGGCAAGAATCATATTCACGACAACAAACAATAGGATTATAGCAACTGTAACTGCCGAAAAAATTCTGTTAAACGCTTTCATATTTATAACCCACCCCCCATACAGTCACTATTTTTTTAGGATTTTTTGGGATGTCCTCTATTTTCTGCCGCAGCCATTTTATGTGTACCGTCAGTGTCTGTTGTTCTGAAAAGCTGTCGCTGCCCCAGACCTGCCCGAAAATGTATTCCTTGCTTAAAGCCCTGCCCATATTCTCCATCAAAAGCAGGAGCAGTTCAAATTCCTTCGTGGTCATTTCCAGTTCTTTTTCGTTTTTGTAAACGGTGCGGCTCGCCTTATTTATGCGTATATTGCCATCAGTAATTTCATCAAGAGCGTAACGACGTTTAAAAATTCCGCTTATTTTTGCGAGCATGATATCAATATCATAGGGCTTTTCAATGTAGTCGTCCGCGCCAAGATTCAATCCGTTCAGCTTGTCCTCTTTTTCCGTTTTCGCACTTACAATCAGTACGGGCGTATTGCTTTCTGTACGGATTTTTTCCAGAACATAAAACCCGTCCCTGCCGGGCAGCATGATATCAAGCACGACAAGCCTTGCGCCGTATCTTTCGTACAGCGGCAAGGCTTCTTCGGCTGTTTGGACCGCCGATACCGTGTAATTTTCCGCACGGAGAAAATCACACAGCAGATCGGCAAGTTCCTTGTTGTCCTCAACAATGAGAATATCCATATTACCACCCTAATTCCAAAAGCCAGTTATTCAATGCGCGTTCCCGTTCTCTTATCTGTGTGGAACAGCCGCTTAAGTCGTACTCTCCCTTTATGTTCCCGTCAACAATGTACATGACCCTTGTACATTTTGCCGCGACCTTAACATCGTGGGTAACGAGCATGATTGTTGTTCCCTCAGAATTTAATTTTACAAGTTCCTCCATTACCTCGCCGGAGGAAGTGCGGTTCAATGCCCCCGTCGGCTCGTCGGCAAAAATCATTTTCGGGTTGTTTATCATACTGCGGCAGATACACGCCCGCTGGAGCTGGCCGCCCGAAACCTCATTGATGTCGTTGTCGGCAATGCCGATAATGCCGAGTCTGCGCATGAAATCCTGGCCGCGCCGCGCCGTTTCCCTGCGGGGTTCACGCTGCTTTTTGGATTGCGTTGCAGGAAGTATGATATTATCCAATATGGTGAGGTTTTTCAGCATATACATTTGCTGAAAGATAAAACCCATTTCGTCAAGGCGCAGGTCTGCAAGTTCTCTTTCTCCTATCCCTGCGATATTTTTTCCACAGAAGTTCACCTCCCCTGCGGTAAAATTATCCATGCCCGAAACTGCGTACAGCAGCGTGGATTTTCCAGAGCCTGACGGCCCCATAACGGCGACCATTTCTCCCTCGCCAATCGTGAAATTTACGTTTTTCAATACGTTGTTCTGCCGTTTGTTTACGATATACGTTTTGCAGAGGTCTTTTACTTCGAGAATATTCATAATTGATTCTTCCTTTCATTATTCAATGCTTGCTGTATCGGAGGATTTGATTTTTCTTGTGTATAGAGAGGTCAAAAACGCGCTTACGGCTGTGGCGGTAAGGACGATAACGGGGAATACTGCGTATATCTCCACAGGGTTTTGCATATATTCTACGCCCATTTCAAGCCCCATCGTCCCGAAAATAGGGTCGAAGCAAAGCTTTGTAAGGGGCATACCAAAAAACTCCGCAAGAAGTACAGCCGCCGCCACCGCAATGAAAAATCTTAATGTGTACTGTCCATATATTTTGGCGTTCCTAATGCCAATGGCTTTCATAAGGGCGATTTCCGCCTGCTCCTTTGCGATAAAGGAACGCGCCATAAGCACGGTGATAAGTGCGGCTAAAATTACCGTAAGGACGGCGGACATTTTTTTCACTGCGTCTATGGCATCGCCGACTCCGGTGGTGTCCTTTACGGTTTCGCCCGCTGTTTTAACGCTTGAAAACTTAGGATAAAGCTCCTTGATCTTTTCAATTCTGCTTAATACTTCCTTATCGTCGGGGTCGTCGGTAAATCTTATCTGCGTACCGTCGGAGCCGCTTGCTGCGATATAGTTGATATCGCAGTCGGTATGAACCCTTACGGATATGCCCTGATTGACCATTGCCTGATACAGAGCGGTTATGATGAACTCCGCCGTTTCGCCCGTCGGGTAGGACAAGGTAACGGTATCGCCTATTTCCGCCCCCAGCTTTTTTGCCAAAAGGGTTGTCACTGCAATTTCATCGCTGTTTTGGGGAGGAGTACCCTCTAAATATTCGTACATATCCATTGTTGTCCCAGTACCCTGAAGTATAACTGTCTTGCTTTCCTGTCCGCCGTATCTTATCATCGTATAAATATAATATTCCGTCATACATTCCGCGGGCATACCGTTTTCCGCAAGGGTCTGCTCCATATCATCAAGATATTTTTTAACCTTGTCATGTCCGTCCACGGTCATAAATTTCACAACTTCGTCGCCGATGTCCGCAACGGCGTGGCAGTCCGCTTTCCCGAAATATTTCAGCAGCTTTCCGCTTTTAAGAGACGCCGTGGCATTGGAAAGCATGATCAGCAGCGACATACACAGAAAAAACGTAAAAACAATGACAGCGTAGCGTTTGGGACTGCTTACAATATCGTTTGCGGCAAGGAAAGCCGTCGTGCCAAGCCGCGATCTTCCAAGGCTCATAACGCCTTTTTTGCGGAAGCGTTCCCCTGTCTGCCCGTTCCTTACAGCGTCGATAGGGGACATTTTGCTCACCCTGCCCGTACAACTGAGACAGAATAGGAGAATCACAGCCGCTGTCAGAACCGCGCAGGCAATGTTTACAAATCCGTTATTGCTGCTGTCTATTATAATAGACTCCAAGGAATAACTTATAAGCATTTTCCCGAATGGGTAGCTGAGTATCAAGCCGAGTGCTGCGCCGACAACGGAAATGGCGAAGTATTTTGTAAGGTACAGCCCACGAATTTTTATGTTCCGTATGCCTATTGCTTTCATAACGCCTATCTCGCGGAATTCTTCAGAGAGGGTAAAGGCTATGGTGAACCGCAGTACCGCAAAGGATATGATGATAAGAATAAGGCTCACCGCAAGGATAAGACCCATGATTATCATGTTAAAAATATAGGCTTGCCCCAGTGTATCCGTGTCACTCGCAAAGGTAAAGCTGTCGGATATATCCGCTATTTGGGACAGGGTCTTGTCAATATTGGCGGTGTGTATGTATAAGAATTTCCCGCCGTACATATTTTTCATCGTTTCGTCGGACATATATTCGTCAAATTCCTCGCCGTTCATGATAAACCTTTTAATGCCAATCAATTCCGTGCCGCAGACAGCGTCCCTGAAACTGCCCGCAAAGGTAAATTCGTGGCTTACGCCCTCTATTTCGACAGTAATTTTGTCACCTGTCTTAAGCCCCATGTTTTTCGCTATGTAACGGGCAGCGTAAATTTCCCCTTTCGGTACGCTTTTCAGAATACTTTCGTCATCCAGAAAATAATTCATCCCCATATCTCTGTCGCTCTGTAATACCAATATTTGATTGGCGTTGGAATCGTTAAACGGTTCGCCGGCCTGCGTAATATTGGACTGGGACATACGGATGTACTCCTCGATACGGAACTCGTCTATCGCGGAGGCGTTTTCAAGCGTCCCGCAAATGTCCTTGTCCGAGGATTTGTTTTCGCTCATCGCCCAGTAATCGGGTACGTCCGCCATTTCAAAATAGCTGTCCAGCGCAGTCGTCACGGTGATGATGTTGCTTACGCCAGAGGACATGAACATCGACGCAAGTATAATAAACACCAGCAATATCACGTTCATCGTCCTTTTGCGCTTTAGGTCTTTTTTTAGTATTCGTAAATACATTTTTATTGCTCCTTTCGCTTTGTGATTTGATTGTAGCATAGAAGTTATTAAATAATCCTTAAATCGGTTTGCGAAAATCAAATTTATATCGTGATGACGAAAGAGCTGGTGATGTCAGCGCTTCAGGATGCCATTTGCCATACAAAGATTTGTAAATAAAAGCTGGTCACGGAGTGTTTTGAAAGCAGCTATAATTTCTTCGCCCCCTATCAGCAAACCATTCACTTCTTCTCTTACTTCGTTTACATTAATTGGTTTCAGGTTAAATACAGAATTTTTGCTAAAGTTAATCATATTTTTCTCCCTTTGTAATTTTAATATGGAAACGCTTTAAAATTATAATTATCTTAAAGAAATTTTAATTAAATTTATGGATTTAGCTCTTTGTATTTTTTTCTGTCTATGGTAAAGTAAAGAAAGAAAATAACATCAGATAAAAGGAAGGAAGCAATGCAAAAGAAATTTGAAATAATACCAAGGATTATGTGGATGCCGCTGATTCTTACACTGACTCTAAATTCCATAACTTATTTTGGTTCCCGGCAGTTTACCAGCAATAGATATCATTTTGATTTATCCAACCGTCTGGATGACGGGATTCCTTTTGTGCCCTGGACAGTTGTGATTTACTTGGGCTGCTATGTGTTTTGGGTTATAAATTATGTGATTGGCTGCAGGCAGGAGAGGGACAGGGCATTTCGGTTTATCAGCGCCGATTTCGCCGCAAAGTTGGTGTGCCTGTTCTGTTATATGGCATTTCCCACGACAAATACCAGGCCGGTGATTGAGGGGAGTTCTGTATGGGAGGAGATTATGCGGCTTTTGTATCGCATGGATGCGGCGGATAATCTGCTGCCCTCCATCCATTGCCTCACAAGCTGGTTTTGCTTTCTGGCAGTCCGGAAAAATGAAAAAATACCAGTATGGTATAAATGGGTGTCCCTGCTTATTGCGGTAAGCATCTGTATCTCCACACTTACCACAAAACAGCATGTGCTTATTGATGTGTTTGCCGGGGTTGCTTTGGCGGAGTTGAGTTATCTTTTTGTGGAAAAAAGCGGATTTTCACGATGGTATAAAAATGTGATGGAGAAGGGGGAAAAATGGATGGCAGACAGGAGGCGGTGGATGCATGGTGAAAAATATTAAAGTCTGGGTTCTTGTAATTGTGACCGTAGTTGTGGTAGTATTTGCAAAGGAGTTTTTTGAGCAGGAGTTTACCTGCGTGGCTGATGTGCAGAATTATATGAAAGGGTTTGGCATTGCCGCCCCCTTTGTCCTCACTGCCTTTCAGGCGTTTCAGGTGGTGGTTCCGGTGTTGCCGGGGTATTTGGGATGTGCTGCCGGGGCCGTTGCATTTGGAAGTACAACAGGATTTTTGTGCAATTATATCGGCATCAGCCTGGGAAGCATTATGGCCTATTTCCTGGCACGAAAATACGGAATGGAAATTGTTCTGGCTATGTTCCCCAAAAAGCAGTATGATAAATGGAGTGTACGCATTGAAAAAAGCAAAGCCTATGACGTCTTTCTTTTTGTGGCCACGCTGCTGCCCTTATTTCCTGATGATTTTTTGTGTTACTTTTCCGGGCTGATAAAAATGAATTGGAAAAAATTTGTCTGGATTATTATTTTGGGCAAGCCGTGGTGCATCCTGGGATACAGCATAGTCTTTGGACTGATACAATAAAGGAGAAAAGGTTTTATGAAGAAAAAGGTACTTGGATACTACGATTATACGGTGATACTTACATATTGCGGAATGTTGTTTGCCTTTGCAGGCATACTTCGGGTGATAAGGGGAAATTACTGGGAGGCAGTATTCTGCCTTATGTTTGCCGGGGTATGTGATATGTTCGACGGAACGGTGGCCGCCACAAAAGACAGGACGGAGATGGAAAAAAGGTTTGGGATCCAGATAGATTCTTTCAGCGACCTGATCAGCTTTGGGGTTCTTCCTGGGCTTTTTGTCTACATGATTTCCAATCAAAATCTCTTTGTGGGGATATTGTCATCTCTCTTTGTCCTGTGCACCCTGATTCGTCTCTCCTATTTTAATGTGTTAGAGGAGGAGCGGCAGAGACATACCGATGAGGGAAGAAAAAGCTACATAGGGGTTCCGGTGACTACCATGGCGGTTTCCCTGCCCTTATTCTATCTTTTGTATGATTACAGGCTGTGTAAGACAGTTCTGTGTTTTCCACTGCTTTTGGTTTTCATGGGCGCAGGTTTTTTATCCCCTATTGAAATACGGAAACCTGGAGTGGCAGGAAAAGCGTGCCTGATTCTTGTGGGCATTGTGGAGATGCTGGGAATGCTTATGTTTATGGGATGGGATATGGTATGAAGGATTCGTTCATTTTAAGGTTTTTATACAGGACGGTTCCCGGGAGAAGCGTATTAAAGTTTCTGGTACAGCCAAAGGTGTCTGTTTTTGCAGGGCGCATTCTTTCCAGCGGCGCGTCAAAATATTTTATTCCCTGGTATATCCGGAAGAATCACATAAAGATGTCAAATGTAATGATTCCGGACGGCGGGTTTTCTTCCTTTAATGATTTTTTTACAAGGAAAATAGATACCGGGGGGGGGTTTAAGACAAAGGAAGGGGAGGTAATCAGCCCCTGCGACGGATTTTTAACCCCTGTAAAAATAGAAAAGGATACGGTTTTTGATATTAAAAATGCGGAATATTCCCTGAAAGATTTGCTGAAAAGCCCTGGCCTTTCAGAACGGTTTCGGGACGGTATGGCTTTTATCTTCCGGCTTACTCCCGCCAATTACCACAGATACTGTTATCCTGCAAAGGGAAAAATCCTTGCCGCCCGAAGGATAGATGGCGTGCTTCACTGCGTCAGGCCCGTGGCCCTTCGGACGTTTCCTGTGTTTGTACAAAATACCAGGGAGTTTGAGTTGATAGAAACAGAAAATTTCGGGATAATGGTGCAGATGGAAGTAGGCGCCCTTCTTGTGGGGAAGATAAAAAACCACAGCCCGGCCCGGGAATCAAAACAGGTTCTGGCAGGGGAAGAAAAAGGTTATTTTGAATTCGGAGGATCCACTATTATTCTTTTGTTTGAAAAAGACAGGATGGTTTTAAAAGAAGAATTGTATGGAAGAATTGACGGCAACGGAGAAATTTCTGTTCATATGGGGGAGACCATAGGGTATAAATATCTTGGGTAACGCTCCTTATTCTTCACAAAATACTGTGGGCATTTCTCTGTAAAAGATTGACAGAAATGCCAGAAAATGATAGCTTTAAATAAGATGTTTTAAGCTGAATGTAAAAAGGAGAAAGAAAATGAGTGACAAGACAATTCCATACAAGATTTACTTAGAAGAAAAGGAAATGCCTGCCCAGTGGTACAATGTGCGGGCGGATATGAAAAATAAACCGGCGCCTCTCTTAAACCCGGAGACTTTAAATCCAATGACATTAGAAGAGCTTTCCGGTGTGTTCTGCGAAGAGCTGGCAAGACAGGAGCTTGACGATACCACGGCTTACATTGATATCCCCGAGGAAATCCGTAAGTTTTATAAAATGTACCGCCCCTCACCCTTGGTAAGGGCTTACTGTCTGGAGGAAAAACTGGACACCCCTGCAAAAATATATTACAAATTTGAGGGAAACAATACCAGCGGCAGCCACAAGTTAAATTCCGCCATTGCCCAGGCGTATTACGCAAAGAAACAGGGGTTAAAAGGCGTAACCACTGAGACAGGGGCAGGACAGTGGGGAACGGCCCTTTCCATGGCCTGTTCCTATTTTGGGCTGGACTGTAAAGTCTATATGGTAAAAGTTTCCTATGAGCAGAAACCTTTCAGAAGGGAAGTTATGCGCACCTACGGCGCCAGTGTAACACCCTCCCCTTCCGAGACAACAGAGGTGGGGAGAAAGATTCTTGCGGAGCATCCGGGAACTTCCGGAAGCCTTGGTTGCGCTATCTCCGAGGCTGTGGAAGTGGCAGTGGGAACGGAAGGTTACCGCTATGTGCTGGGGAGCGTGTTAAACCAGGTGCTTTTACATCAGTCTGTTATCGGTTTGGAGGCCAAGGCGGCGTTGGATAAGTATGGCATTGAGCCGGATATTATTATCGGCTGTGCCGGAGGCGGTTCCAATTTAGGCGGTTTGATTTCTCCTTTTATGGGAGAAAAATTAAAGGGAAATAAAAACTACCGGATTATTGCGGTGGAACCTGCCTCCTGCCCAAGTTTTACCAGGGGAAAATTCGCTTACGATTTCTGCGATACGGGTAAGGTCTGCCCCCTTGCAAAAATGTACACTTTGGGCAGCGGCTTTATCCCCTCTGCAAACCATGCAGGGGGCCTTCGGTATCACGGCATGAGTTCCACTTTATCCCAGCTTTACCATGACGGGTTAATGGAAGCTGTCTCCGTGGAGCAGACGTCCGTATTTGATGCCGCCGTACAGTTTGCCAGAGTAGAGGGAATCCTTCCGGCGCCGGAAAGCTCCCACGCTATCCGTGTAGCTATTGACGAGGCATTAAAGTGCAAGGAGACAGGGGAGGAAAAAACCATTGTCTTTGGCCTTACGGGAACCGGGTATTTTGATATGGTGGCATATCAGAAATATAACGACGGAAAAATGGAAGATTATATTCCCACGGATGAGGATTTAAAACCTGGGTTTGCATCCCTTCCCCAAATAGGTTAAATGGGAAGTATCTTACGTGATAAAACATACATCTTAGACGCCCGTTCCGGCAGCTTGCCGGAGGGGCTCTTTTTTTGTTTCTCAAATCTGATATACTTTGATTTGAGATAGAAAAGAGGAGGAATCATTCAAATGAAAAATCTAAAAAAATTTGCGCTGCCCGCCGTTTTCTGGTTAATTTTTGAAACCATAGCCGTTACCCTGTGGCTTACAAAGGACAATTTATTTTATCTGTTAAATTTCAGTTACATCGGAACATCCATTGCAGCAGGGTTTCTCTTGTTTAAACTTCGCTACAAACACGCCCGGAGAGTGGCCCAATTTTTGGTGGGAACTTATATGCTTGTGTATCTTGGTTTGATATCCAATGAGAATATGCAGATAGAAGGATTCTGGTACTATCTTTTTACCGGGGTGTTTGAAGCGGCCACCATCCATTATGCGGTGGCAAAAATATTTGGCCCCCTGATTTTCGGCCGGGGCTGGTGCGGGTTTGCCTGCTGGACGGCAATGATACTTGACTTGCTTCCCTACAAAACCCCTGAACAGCACAGGAAAAAATGGGGGTTCATAAGATACATAACCTTTGTTCTGTCTTTCCTTTTTGTCAGCGCACTGTTCCTTGCCCAGGTAAAAGATATGGAACGGATTATGTTCTGGGCCTTTTTGGTTGGAAATTTTTTATATTACACAGTAGGAATTATTCTGGCCTTTGCCCTGAAGGATAACCGTGCTTTCTGCAAATACATATGCCCCATTACCGTGTTTTTAAAGCCCATGTCTTATTTTTCCCTTATGCGCATTAAATGTGACGAGAGCAAATGTATTTCCTGCGGCAAGTGTAAAAGGGTATGCCCTATGGATGTGGATGTAACGGATAATTCCAGGAAACGGGAAAACAGGACAGAGTGTATTTTATGTATGGAATGTGTAAAGTCCTGTCCGAAAAATGCGCTGTAAGAGTTGGTTAAAGTATCCATAGTCAGTTTATGCCATTAGACTTTAGATTTTTTGTTCTTTGACGATATAGAATATAAGAACGACAAACAGGAGGAAAATATCATGCGTATTACAAACCAGATGTTAGCAAAAACAGCGGCGAAAAGCGGAATTCCGCTGCAGCAGAACAGCCTGCTTAATATAATGACAAAGCAGTACCAGTCTGAGGAAAACGGGCTGCTCTCCAAAATCGGAAAGAAAAAAGATGATGATTTGACTTTTGCCGCACTGCAGCAGTTAAAAAACCGGAAAAATGAGAAGCTTCAGAAACATGCGGATTCTTTAAATGAATTCGCCACAAAATTAAATGCGGCAGGGGAGGATTCCCTTTTTGGAAAAGCCGAGAAAAGTGAGAGCACAGAGGATATTGTCACCAATGTACAGGGAATGGTGGATGCCTATAACAATACCTTAGACCAGTTAAAAAACACAGAGGGCGAATTAAATAAGTTCTACATGGACGAGTTAAAGACCTATGTGTCAGACCACAGGGAGGCTTTAAGCGCAGCAGGCGTTACGGCTGGGGCTGACGGTAAGCTTGTGATTGACGAAGAAAAACTGAAAAATGCAGATTTGGAGACATTGAAAAAAGCATTTGGAAGTACTTCCGGGTTTACAGATAAGGTTGGCTTTATCGCCGGCAGAGTATCGGAAAATGCCTCGGCCAGCGAATATGCTTTCTTAAATCAGTATAATGAGAAGGGAATTGCCAATCTGGAATCTTATGTGGCAAATCACTACAATTTCTGGGGATAAATCCTGCAAAGATATTTCCTTTTGATAAAGAATGGAGTCGAAATTAGTTTCAGGGAGGAACGGCTATGGGAATGTCTATGGAAACATTGGCCCAGGGCGGCCTGGGCTTTACGGCAGCAAAAAAACCTGGCTTTTCATTTGAAAAAGTCTATGGAAAAAAGAAGGAAGATAAGAATAAAGCGGGGAAAAAGAAGAAATATGCCTATAACCCAAGGGAAATTTCCGGGGAGCTTCTTCGTGCCTCCAAGGCTTCCAGCGCGGCGGTGGTTATGGTGAAAGCCAAGGAGAAAGTGGCGGTTTTGGAACAGGCTCTTTCCAGCGGCGCCTATGAGGAGGCTGCTGTGCGAAGGGCTCTTGTCCATGCAAAAAAGATGGTGGAGTGCTCCAAAATGAAGGTGCTCCATTTAAAGGAAGAGGAGCAGATGGCAGTGAAGCACCAGCGGGAACGCCAGGGAAGGGACATAAAAAAGAAAGCCGGTATACAGCGGAAGCTGGCTAGAAAAGAGCAGGAGTTAAGGCAGAAAATTGCCCTGGAAGAAAGCCATGATGTGCTGTGGGAAAAAACAAGGCGCCAGGAGCTTATGCAGAAAAAGAAAAATAACCGCAGGGAGGAACTGGAAAAAATAACCGATGCGGAACTTAAGTACCTGGAGAGCCAGATGCGTGAGGGGGGGGGAGATTCCTTTTCCGATTTTTCCGGGGTCAGCGTAGAGCTTTCCGGAGGGACGATGGAGATGGGGGAGATTGCCATGTCCGGGGATGCCTCAGGCTTTGCGGTCCCTGTGGGAACAGCGGTGGATGTGTGTGTATAAGAAATTTAAAAATGGAGCAGCTGCTCTTTGTTTAAAGGCAAAGAGTGCTGCTTCTTTTTTGGGCAAAGTATTTCCTGTGGTCAAATCTGTAATTTTATGGTACAGTATTTAATAAGACATTGATATACTAAAATGAAAAGAGAATGAGCAAAATATAAGAAAAATAAAAGAAAAGAGGTAAAAAGTTTGGAGCTGACCAAATTGAATCAGGAGTATTGCCAGAGGATAAAGGAGGATAAAGAGGCCCATGCCCTCTCTGCTGCCGAAGAAATCGCCTATATGAGCCAATCCACGGCAAAGTATCATGGGAGATGTGTCAGTACCCTATATATGCCAAAGATTTTTTTAAAACAGGATATTGAGAGGTTTGAGAAACTGATTTCTACCCTTTACGGGATTTTTGACAAGGTGATAGCAAAGTACCGGGAGGATGAAGCCTACCGAAAGCTCTTTGGGTTTGATGAGAGGCTGGAGGAGCTGATTTTAAGGGAGAAGCGGTACGACTGCAATATTCCCATTGCCAGGATTGATATTTTTTATAACGAGGACACCGGGGACTTTAAATTTTGTGAGTTTAACACCGACGGCTCCAGCGCCATGAACGAGGACAGGGAGTTAAATATAGGTATTAAACGCACTCTGGGGTATAAACAGCTATCGGAATTGTATGATCTTTCCACCTTTGAACTCTTTGACTCCTGGGCGGAAAAATCCCTTGAGATTTATCACTCCGCAAAATGTGCCGTTAAGCGGCCCCATGTGGCTATTGTGGATTTTATGGAGAGCGCTACAAACAATGAGTTTGAAATTTTTGCCGAAAGTTACCGAAAACTGGGATTGAGCTGTGAAATTTGTGAGATACGGAATTTAAGGTACGAAAAGGGCAGGCTGTACGGGGAAGGGAATATTCCCATCGACCTGATTTACCGCAGGGCTGTCACCTCGGATATTATGAAGCATTATGATGAGGTGGGAGATTTTATCCAGGGGGTAAAGGAGGATGCGGTATGCCTTTTGGGGGATTTTACAACCCAGATTGTCCACAATAAGATGATATACCGCATGCTGCACCATCCTATGACACAGGAATTTTTAACTTTGGAAGAATGCGAGTATGTGGAGGCCCATGTGCCTTACACGGCCCTGATGGATGCGCCTTACATTCCCATGGAATCCGTTTGTAAAAGCAAAGATAACTGGATTTTAAAACCCCAGGATTCCTACGGTTCCAAAGGAGTATATGCGGGGGTGGAATATGAGTCTTTGGCGGAATGGGAGAGTATCGTGAAGGCACATTCAACCCATGACTATCTCCTGCAGGAGTTCTGTACTCCCTATGAAACCTTAAATATTGACTTTTCCGGGGGAAGGGATGCGGATTTTATCCCTGTTTACAATCTGACGGGGTTGTTTGTGTACGGGGGAAAGTTTCAGGGAATTTATTCCAGGGTGTCCAGGGGGAAAATCATTTCCACACAGTACAGTGAGATTGCCCTGCCCACCATGACAGCGGCAGAAAAGAGATAAAGGAGAACAGGTATGAAAGAGTTTATGAGAGCAGTAAAGATAGATGTGATTGTGACTTCCGTGGTTTGTATTGTTATGGGGGTGGTGCTGATTTTGTTTCCCACCCAGGTGGTGACGGTGGCCTGCCAGGCAGTTGGGGTGATTCTTGCCATTTTGGGAGGCGTGCGCCTTGTGTCCACCCTTCTTTCCAAAGTGAAATCCGGCATTGATTTTCCACTGGGGCTTTTGCTTTTGATTGTGGGGGTATGGATTCTACTGCACCCCGCCAGCATTGAGAGCCTGATTTTTATCGGGGTGGGGGTCACTCTATTTTTTCACGGCATCAAAGGGATCCAGATGGCATGGGAATCCCAAAAAAGCGGGTATGGAAGCTGGATTGTGTTAATGCTTTTATCCCTTCTAAATGCAGTTTTCGGGGTGGTGTGCGTAATTGACTGTTTCGGGGTGTTTACCGTAACGGCTACCATTGCCTTAACCCTTGTGGGCCTGGCCCTGATTTATGACGGGATTTCCAGTATCTTTATTTTAAGCCGGGTGAGGAAAGCGGCAAAAGACATCATACAGGACATGGAAGCCTTAGACGTGCCCTATGAGGAGACCAGGTAAGATGCGGCAGATGGAATTTAAAATGGAGCGCATGGGGCTTTTAAAGGTGGGGGATGTGCTTCCCGTGACGGAGGGAAAACTTCCCACATCCTACTATTATACTTTAGGCAAGGCTTTTGCCATGTCGGCAAATTACAAGTTTAACGAAAGGCTTTCCTCTAAGGAGGGAAAGGTGGTTTCCGTGGAGGAAACGCCCAAGGGGTATTTTGTGACAGTGGAGTTTGACGAGTAAAAGCAGGCTGTGCTATAATAAGCTTCAGGAATGGATTCCTGCGGGCAGATTGGGTGAGGGAAATGTATGAGATACGTTCCGATGAATTTGGCAGAACCGGGAATGGCATTAGGACAGGAACTCTATGACGGGGACGGACAGCTTCTGGTGGCCAGGCATTTGATTTTGGATAAGGATTATATTAAGGCTCTGGGAGATCTGGGATTTCCCGGAGTCTATATTGACGACGAATTTACGGAGGGCATTCGTATTCAGGAGGTTGTAAGCCCTGAAGTGCGCAGGGAGGCAATCCGGGGCGTGCGGGAGCTTTTTATCAGTAATGCCTACGATGAGGATGCGGCGGAGGAAGAAGCACGGATTAAAAAGCTGGTTTTGGATGTGATAGAGGATATTTTAAGCAACGGGGATGTCATGTACAATATGCTGGATTTAAAGGTGTATGACGACTATACCTATTTTCACTCTGTAAATGTGGCGGTGCTTTCCGTGATGATGGGTTCCCAGATGTGTATGACAAGGCAGGAGCTGACTATTTTGGCTACGGCAGCCATACTCCATGATATTGGGAAAAAGTTTTTATCCCTGGAATTGTTAAATACCCCAAAGCTTTTGGGGGCAAAGGAGAAGCAGCTTCTTTTAGACCATCCCAGGCTGGGGTTTGAATTTTTAAAACAGCATTTTCATTTTCCCAGCATGGTGTGCCTCAGCGTGCTGGAGCATCACGAGTGGTACAACGGGGAGGGATACCCCTTACATAAGGCGGGAAACGATATTTCTATCTATGCCAGAATTATCAAGCTGGCGGATACGGTGGATGCCATGGGTTCCAAGCGGCCTTACCACGAGCCGGCCCAGCCCTCGGAGATTGTGGAGTATATCATGGGGAGGATGGGCAGTGAGTTTGACCCCAATGTGGTGATTACCTTTTTAAATAAGATTGTGGCATACCCTGTGGGGTGTGAAGTGGAGCTTTCCAACGGGCAGCACGCCGTTGTAATGGAAAATTACAGCGATTTTGTGTTAAGGCCCAAGATAAAAATAATGGAGACGGAAAAAGTAGTGGATTTAATGCAGGATGAGAAGGCAAGAAATATTACCATTACAAGGGTATTGATATAATTTATAAAATAGAAAGAGCGGATAAGATATGACAGTGCAGGGAAAGAGCGCTATTGACACTTTACTTGCAGAGAGTTTTAAAGAGCTTGCAATGCAGCGTTCTATTGAAAAGATAACAATTAAAGAGATTACGGACAAGGCGGGGGTTATCCGCCCCACCTTTTATAATCATTTTCAGGATAAATATGAGCTTTTGGAATGGATTATCACAAACGACCTTTTGTGGCCCATCCAGCCCCTGGTGGAAAACCGTATGATAAAAGAGGCTCTGACCTTGTTGTTTACCAATATAGAAAAGGAGAGGGATTTTTACAGGCAGGCGGTAAAGTTAGAGGGGCAGAATTCCTTTGAATCCATTGCGGAACAAAGCGTCACAGGGGTTCTTTTGGATATTATTATGAAGAGTCCCGGCGGGGGAGCAGCAAAGTTTTCCTGGCTTACCCCGGAGCGGATTGCCACATATTATGCCAGGGACATGTGCTATGTGGTTATCAGCTGGATTAAAAGCGGATTTGTGATCTCTTCCAAAGAACTGGTGGAAATTTATCAATATATTATGCGCCGTTCCATGGATGACGTGTTGTTTGGGGAATGACAATTTAAAATGAATGTTATGACCCATATACAAAAGGGCGAATTTGTATATGGGAGCGTGACACGGGGAAAAGATTGAATATTAACAAATTCAATCTTTTTTTATATGATACTTTACGTGGAAAAAATAAAAATGAAAGAGATGAAAAAGCGTAATGATTAAGTTAGGAAAAGCCATTGTAAAACTAAGAATCCCCATATTGATCATCAGTTTTTTACTGTTGATTCCCACCGGGATAGGATATCTGAACACAAGAATCAACTATGATATTCTCTCCTATCTCCCCGGGGACATTGAAACCATGAAAGGGCAGGATATCCTGCTGGAAGAGTTCGGCACAGGAGCCTTTTCGGTATGTGTCATCCAGGGAATGGAGGAAAAGCAGATTACGATTCTGGAAAATGAGCTGAAAGATGTGGATCACGTAAAAGATGTGCTGTGGTACGGAGCCATTGCAGACATTTCCGTTCCAATAGAAGTCCTTCCCACGGAAATCGGAGAGGCCCTCAAGGATGCGGAAACAGGAAGCCAGCTTATGATTGTCACTTTTGACACATCTATGTCGGCGGATGAGACATTGAATGCCATTAAGGAAATCAGAGGGCTGACCCAGAAACAATGCCTCTTAAGCGGTATGTCGGCTGTGGTCTCAGATATCAAGATTATCTGCGAAAGCGAAGTCCCAATTTATGTAGCCATAGCCGGAGGCCTCTCAGCACTGGTATTGGCCATTACCATGGATTCCTTCCTGATACCGGTTATCTTCCTTTTAAGTATTGGAATGGCAATTATCTATAATCTGGGAAGTAATTTTATCGCAGGTGAGATTTCCTTTATTACTCAGGCTTTAGCAGCAGTGCTTCAGCTGGCGGTCACCATGGACTACTCCATTTTCCTGTGGCACAGTTACCAGGAAAACCAGGAGCGTTATCCGGGGGATAAAAAGAGGGCCATGTCCCATGCGATTTCCCAGACCATCACATCCGTTGTGGGAAGCTCCATTACAACCATTGCAGGTTTTTTGGCCATGTGCTTTATGACATTTACCCTGGGTATGGACCTTGGTGTTGTTATGGCAAAAGGAGTGGTATTTGGAGTGATTGGCTGTGTCACCATACTTCCTTCTATGATTCTTGTAATGGATAAGGCTATAGAAAAGACAAGGCATAAAGCCCTTTTGCCGAACTTTGAACTGGGAAAATTTGTGACAAAACATTTCTGGGTGTTTATCATCGTATTTTTGGTGGTTATCGGACCGGCTTTTTACGGACAGAACCATACGCAAGTGTATTACGACCTTATGGGAACGCTGCCGGAGGACTTGGAAAGCGTACAGGCAGGCATGTCGCTGGAAGATACCTTTGAGATGGGAGCCACCCATGTGATTCTGGCAGACGCCAATATGTCCGCCAAAGACGCCTACAATATGGAAAAAGAGCTCCAGGATGTAAAAGGCGTAAAACTTGCATTGGGACTTGACGCAGTGGTAGGACCGGCTATTCCCAAAGAGTTGGTGCCGCAACATATAAAAGATGTGTTAAACAACGGAAAGTATCAGATGATTTATGTTATGTCTGAGTACAAAACAGGGACGGATGAAGTGAATGAACAGTGTGACGCCATCCGCAAAATTATAAAAGGGTATGACGAATCCATTATGCTTATCGGGGAGGCGCCCTGTACCCAGGATTTGATTACAATTACGGACCAGGATTTTAAAACCGTAAGTGCAGTGTCCATTATCTTAATCTTTTTGATTATTGCAATAGTGTTAAAATCCGTCTCCCTTCCGGTGATACTGGTGTCTGTGATTGAGTTTGCCATATTTATCAACATGGGCATTCCCCATTACACGGGAACGGTACTTCCCTTTATCGCTTCTATTGTAATCGGAACCATCCAGCTGGGGGCAACTGTGGATTATGCAATTTTGATGACAAACCGTTACAAACGTGAGAGGAGCAAGGGGGCTGGTAAGAAAGAAGCTATAGAAATATCTCTAAATACTTCCCTCCCATCCGTTATGGTAAGTGCCCTTAGCTTCTTTGCGGCAACCTTTGGAGTAGGGGTATATTCCAGTATTGATATGATAAGCTCCCTGTGTGTTCTCCTTGCAAGAGGAGCAATCATCAGTCTCTTTGTGGTAGTATTTATATTGCCGGCTATGTTTGTGGTGTTTGACAAACTGATTCTTCACACAAGTATCGGATTTAAGCCGGAAAAACAGACAAATAATTAAATCAATATATAATTTTCAGGAGGTAAAGGAAATGAAATTAGCAGAGTTGAAAAGTAAATTCAAAAATAAATATGTGATTCGCATTGTGGCAGGTGTATTAACGGTTGCCGTATTAGGCAGCAGCGCCACCGCATATACCGTGTACGGTGCAAAAAAGACGGCTGTAGACACGGCAGAGGACAGTAAGGGCCAGGACAACAGCGAGTTTGAAAATGATTTAAAGGATATGCTCTCTGACAATATTAATGTGGAGGCCAAGGAAGTAGATAAGGACGAGACGGTGTATGTCATTGCCGACAGCACCGGAAAGGCAACCTCCACCATTGTAAGTGCATGGCTCCGGAATCCCGACGGAAAGGAGAAGCTGACAGATGCCTCTGATTTAAAGGATATCACCAATGTGAAGGGGGACGAAACCTTTACCCAGAAGGGAAGTGAGATAACCTGGGATGCGGCGGGAAGCGACATCTACTACCAGGGAACTACCTCAAAAGATACTCCCGTCACGGAAAAAATCACATATTTCCTGGATGGAAAGGAAGTTTCTCCTAAAGAAATTGCAGGAAAGAGTGGGAAAGTTAAGATTAGATTTGATTATACAAACAACGAGAAGACAAAAGCTTCTATTGCTGGCAAGGAGGAGGAAATCAACGTTCCCTTTATCGTAGTTTCCGGTATGGTGTTAGGGGATAATTTTACTAATGTGGACGTGACAAACGGAAAAGTGATCTCTAACGGTGCGGGAAATATGGTGGTTGGTATTGCAATGCCAGGATTAAAAGACAGTTTAAATATTAAGGAAGAGGATCTCTCCGACAATATTTCCATACCCGATTATGTGGAAGTTACAGCGGACGCCGAGGACTTTGAACTGGATATGACTATGAGTATTGTCAGCAGCAGTTCCAGCTTAAATGTGGACGGTGCATTTGATTTTTCTGACCTGGACAGCAAAATCGATGATTTGACAGACGCTGTGGACAAATTATCCGACGGCTCCGGGGACCTGGCAGACGGGCTTAAAAAATTGAATGACAAAATGCCGGAATTTTCCAACGGCTTAAATGATTTGCAAAATGGTGTCAGGTCTTACACAGACGGGGCAAAGACCTTAGCCGACGGCATCAGCACATTAAAGAGCAGTTCTGGTGAGTTAATCAGCGGGGTTGACCAGTTAAAAACCAGTGTGAATACTTTGAATAACGGAGTACAGACATTGAATAAAGCCGTGAGTGCCAAAATGAGCGATAAGGAGAAAGAGGCTGCCAGGGCTCAGGCGTCACAGGCAGCCCAGGCAGCAGTGGATGCACAGCTTGCAGACGGAAGCGAGCAGTTTAACGGCATTAAGGCCCAGGCGGCAGAACAGTTCAGGGGAACTATATTGGCAAGTAAGGATGCCACAGTAGCCCAGGCAAGAGAAGGGGCCAATCAGGTAGTGGCAGGGAAGATGGATGCAATTAAAGGCCAGGTATACGACCAGGTGAATGCAATGGCTCCTCAGATAACAGAGCAGTTAGCAGGATCTATAAACGGAAGTTTGGGAGGTATAAAGGATAGCGTCAGAGCCGGATTAAATGATTTGGTGTCGGCCGGGGCAATAACAGAGCAGCAGGCAGATGCGATTGCAGCCCAGGTAGCAGAAGGTGTAAGCCAGCAGGTAGCCGCAAAAGTTCCGGAGCTTAGCGGAGCCGTTACAGAATCACTGAAAGGTGTAGCAGGACAGACGGCGGATGCAGTGGCAAGCGGCGTGGCAAGTGAAGTTGCAGGTGCGGTAGCCGGCACAGTACTGGACGGAGTGGCAGGCCAGGCGGACACAATTGGAAATTCTGTGGCAAGTGCAGCCAGAACAGCGGCGAAGCAGGCAGCAGGCACAGCATCCGGGGAAGCGGCTATCCAGGGAGCAGAGACAGCAAAGGCAACGATTGCCTCCAACATCAACGCAAAAGACAAAAATTCCGGCCACAGCCTGGTATCCGGCATGAATGAATTAAACAAGGCAGTAAAACAGATGGCACAAAAAATGCCTACCCTGTCAAGCGGTATTGACCAGCTTTATAACGGCAGCCAGACATTGGTTTCCAACAACGGCACCATTAACGATGGTTTAAGCAGGCTGCTCGACGGGAAAAATACCATGGCGGAGGGCGTGACGAAGTTGGCAAGCGGTTCCAGAGAGCTGGCAGACGGAGTGATTGAGTTTAACGAAGAGGGAATTGAGAAATTGTTAGACAGCTATAACGGTGATGTGAAAGAGCTGGTTGACCGTATCCAGGCCATTATGGATGCAGGATGCGAATATGAATCCTTTGGAGGAAAAGCGGAAGATACCGTTTCCAGCGTAAAATTCATTATTAAGACGGATGCAATAAAAGCAGATAAAGAGTAAAGGATGTAAGATATGGATTGGCCGGAGAATCTGCTGATTCTGCTGGGCATATCACTGGATATTTTTGCCGGCATGGAATGTAAAGGCTCCCTGCTGGCAAAAATAGAAAAAAAACAGTTGGTACTGGCCTGTGCAGTTGTCAGCGTATGGCAGGCAGCTGCCTTATTTGCAGGAAATTTTCTTTCCACCCTCCTTTTGAAAAAGGATGGGATAGCGGAAAATGAGATGTTTATCGGAAGTGTGATAGCCGTTGCCATTTTTGTGTGCCTGGGAGTAAGGCTTATGTCTAAGGCAATTAAAAACGAGGCGGTTCAGGAGCGCAGGGAGGCGGGAATCAAGGTCACAAATTATGTCCAAATGGTAAAAGTTGCAGGGTTTTATACATTATTGACAGGAATCGCTTTTGGATTTGTGGGGACAAAACTTATAGATACGGTAATCATGATGGCAGTTTTTTCCGTGCTGGTGGTAATCGGAGGATTGTATACAGGATATCATTTCGGCTTCCAGCAAAAAAACAAGGCATATATTGCAGGGGCGGTATTATTGTGGCTGGCAGGGGCTGATATTGTTTTGAGGAATGTGCTGCAGGTGATATAAAACAATAAAAAAATCAGGCGCTTGCTTTTTATTCAATACTTTCATATAATGAGGATACAATAGTTGTACATTTACATGGGCAGCAGGGATGTTTCACAGGGAGGTAAATATCGTATGGACATTTTTCTTATGAAACCCAAAATAGACTTTGCTTTCAAGGAAATCATGACAGACGAAAAGGCACGTGTAGGTTTCTTGTCCGCCATACTAAAGCTAAACCCTGCTGATATCAAAGAAACCCGGCTTTTGAATACAAATCTCCGGAAAATCCATGGGGATGACAAACTGGGGATTCTTGATGTACGTGTTCTTATGAATGACGATACGGAAATCGATATTGAAGTCCAGCTTGCAAAGCTGACAGTATGGGCAGAGCGTTCTTTGTTTTATCTATCAAAGATGTATACAGACCAGATTAGCTCCGGTGATGATTATGCCAGGTTTAAAAAATGTGTCAGCATATCCATTCTGGATTTTGTATTATTTGACGATTCGGATGAGTTTTATTCCTGTTTTCACATTGCTGAGGATACGAGGCATACGCTGCTCACAGATAAAATGGAATTCCATGTATTAGAGCTTCCCAAGATTTCCGGGGAGCTGAAAGCGGAGAGCAGCAATCTTCTTTTATGGGCAAAGTTTATTAATGCAGAGCAGAAGGAGGAATTTGACATGATTGCAGAAAAAGATCCTTATATTGAAAGCGCTTATCAAAAACTCCAGATTATCAGCCAGGACAAACAGAAACGTTTAGAATATGAAGCACGTGAGAAAGCCGTAAGAGACCATAACCAGTTTATCCGTGAAGCGGAAGCCCGCGGGTTGTCTATTGGGAGGGAAACAGGTTTAAAAGAAGGCCTAAAAGAGGGCCTAAAGGAAGGCCGCAAGGAAGGTCTGAAGGAAGGCCGCAAGGAAGGTCTGAAAGAAGGCCTAAAGGAAGGCCGCAAGGAAGGCTTAAAAGAAGGGATTTGCGCAATGCACTCTGTTCTTATGGAGATAGGTACACCATATTCAGAGGTATTGGATATAATCTCCTCTAAATTTGAGGTTTCAAGAGAGTATATAAAATCATGTGTGGAAGATAAATAATATCATAGCTGTATAGCTGCAGCCTTTTATGACACGTAAAAGTGTCGTAAGCGGCTGCTTTTCCTTTTTCAGGGATTGCTGCAAAGAAAGGTTGTATGAAACCGTCGGAAGCTTTGGAGGATGCGTATGAAAGAAAATGCAGTTCATAAAATTGCCGTTATATCGGATACCCATGGGCTTTTGCGCCCTGAAATCAAAGAGATACTAAAAGGATGTCAGGTTATTTTCCATGGGGGCGATATGAACAGCTGGAAAATATTAGAGAAGTTAAAAGAGATTGCCCCGGTATATGCCGTGAGGGGAAATGGGGATAAAGAGTGGGCCCGGGAACTTCACCAAGAACTTATGGTCACTATGTTTGGGCTGCGCATTTATATGGTGCACAATAAAAAGCACAAAAAAGCAGATCTTCATGATGTGGATTTATTTATCTACGGCCATTCTCATAAATATGAAGAAAAGGAAGAAGATGGCGTTTACTGGCTGAATCCCGGGAGCTGCGGCCCCAGGCGTTTCCGGCTGCCTGTGACCATGGCGGTTGTGACGGTGGAAGAAGATACGGGAAGCTTTCAGGTGGAAAAAATAGATTTAACAGAAGGTGTTTCAAAGCCTTCTGTTTTGGGTGTGTCAGAAGGAAATCTGAAACATACTCTGGAAATTATTATTAAGGAAATGAAAGCAGGGCGCAAAGTAGAATATATTGCAGAACATTTGGGAGTAGAGCGGGAGTTCGTAGAGCAGGTGTTAAGAATCTATGTAACCCACCCCGGGGTGGATGCCCAGGGGATTATGGATAAAATGGAGGTCAGTGCTTTGTTTGACAGGCCGGGAGAGAATATTTTATAATTCTCTCCCGGTTAAATAATATCAGGCAAACTGTCCGACAATCTCCATGAATTTTTCTCTATTTTTGGGATACCAGGTTTCAAATGTCTCTTTTGCCCCGGAAATCTCTTTTCCCAGTGCAACAAAGAATCTGGGGATATCCTCCACCGTTAAAACCCCTGCATCTTCCCCGAAGCGTTCTTCCCCCTGGATGTCGCTGCCGTTTACATACATGGCAAAGGCGGCTTTCGGCCCCTCCGGCGTCTGCTTCACACCGCCCCGAAAGCCAATGGATCCAATCTGGTGGGCGCTGCAGGAGGAAGGACATCCGCTGATGTGGATTTTCGGCAGCACACCGTCTGGAAATTTTAATGGACGGACAGCTTTTACGCAGTCATTTAACAGGCTCTGGGAATCCCTGGCCCCTACCTGGCAGATGCTGTTTCCAATGCAGGCCACGGAGGTTTCAAACAGAGTTTCCGCCCCGTCGTCTGTAAGGGCAATAAGCTTTTCCCCTTCCTTGGCGGTGCAGTTGATAAAATACATTCCCTCTTCCGGTGTGAGACGGATTTCCACATCCTCCATGGGAAGAATAGCATCTAAAATCTTATGGAGCATGTCCGGAGTGGGATTGCCCCCGATGGGATGATAGGATACGGCGTAGAGACCTTCCTGTTTCTGGGGAAACGCCCTTTGGTGGTTTAAGTTTCCATCTCCGGACTTCTTGATGGAAGGCACCGTTACGTTAATCTCCAGATTTTCATTTTTTAAAGTTTCCTCCAGCTTTTCCTGGTAGGCTTTTTTATACCCATCTGCCCCCAATGTATCCTGCATATACCTGGTTCTTGCACGCCCCCGGTTTTCATAATTGCCGTAGGCGGTAAAGGTGTCCACCATAGCCTTGATGTAGTAAAGAATTTTTTCAGGAGCCACATGGTCAGCGACTTTTACCCCCATTTTCGGGTTGTTTCCTAAGCCCCCCGCGCTGTATACATCAAAAGTCCCGTCTTCACATGCCACAAAACCCAAATCCCGGAAAGTGGCGTGGGGAAAGTTTTCCTTTGTGGAGGAAAAGCACACTTTCAATTTCCTGGGCAGTTTTACTGCTTTGATAAAGGACAGGAGATAATCGGCAGCTTCTTTGGCGTAGGGGGAGACGTCAAAAGCTTCCTCCTTTGTCACCCCGGCCAGGGGAGTCATCATTACATTTCTGGGGAAATCCCCGCCGCCGCCCCTGGTGATAATGCCATGGTCCCAGGCTTCCTCAATGAGGGAGCAGATCGTCTCCCCACTTAAATTGTGGAGCTGGATGGTCTGGCAGGTGGTGAGATGCACCCGGTCTATGTGATATTTGTCAATGCTGTCTATCACGAATTTAAGATAATCCTTTGTAACCCTGCCCCCGTAGAGCCTAAGTCTAAGCATACCGCATTTTGCCCCCCGCTGGGCGTAGCTTCCAAATCCACCGGAGAAACCTTTGTACTCCGGAACAGATAATTTTCCCTCATAAAAGAGTTTTGTTTTTTCCCGGAATTCCGCTAAATCGCTGCGGAATTCCTCTGCATAATTTTTATCCATAAAAACTCCTTTCTCATATCTCTTATTTTGGCTGGATTTTTTTGTTATTATACCACAGGACAGAGGAAAAACCAATGTGAGAAAATTTTACTTCCTTGACAAGCGATACGCTACGTTCTAAAATGCTTTTGTATGGAGGAATCCTCTTATGAAAATTTTACTTACAGCTATAAATGCAAAATATATCCACTCAAACCTGGCGGTGTACAGCCTTAGGGCGTATGCCGGAAAATTTAAGGATTCCATTGAAATCCGGGAATTTACCATTAACCACAGAAGTGAATATATTCTCCAGGAAATATATAAAATAAAACCCGATGTCCTTTGTTTTTCCTGTTATATCTGGAACTATACTTATGTCCGGGAAATTGCAGCGGAAATCCACAAGCTTCTTCCCAATCTCCCTGTTTGGGCCGGAGGACCGGAAGTCTCTTTTTGCATTTCGGAAACTTTTTTGGAAAATCCAGGATTTTATGGTATTATGGTAGGCGAGGGTGAAGCATCCTTTCAGGAACTGGCGGAGCATTACTGTGAGGGGAGAGGACAGGAAAACCTGTTTCATATCAAAGGAATTGCCTTTCGCAGAGAGGGATACGGCTCACAGGAGATTCATATTACACAGGAGAGAGATCCTTTGGATTTAAGTTCCATTCCCTTTTGTTATGAGGATATGGAAGATTTTAAAAACAGGATTGTCTATTATGAATCCTGCAGGGGATGCCCTTTTCGGTGCAGCTATTGTCTCTCTTCCATTGAAAAAACCATGCGTTTCCGGGATATGGATCTGGTGAAAGAGGAGCTGGCCTTTTTTATAGAAAAAGAAGTGCCCCAGGTAAAGTTTGTGGACAGAACATTTAACTGCAATCACCGCCACGCCATGGAAATCTGGAAATTTCTAGGGGAGAGGGACAGGGGAATCACGAATTTCCATTTTGAGATTGCTGCCGACCTTTTAACCAAAGAGGAACTGGCGCTTCTTGCCTCCTTTCGTCCCGGTTTGGTGCAGCTTGAGATTGGGGTGCAGAGCACCAATGAAAAAACTTTAAAAGAAATCCGCCGGACTGCGTCTTTGAAACAAATAGAAGATGGGGTAATCCATATAAAAAATGGGGGAAATATCCATGAACATCTTGATTTGATTGCCGGGCTTCCCTATGAAGGATTTGACAGTTTTGCCCGGTCTTTCAGGGAGGTTTATGCCCTAAAGCCCAATCAGCTTCAGCTTGGGTTTTTAAAGGTCTTAAAAGGTTCGTATATTTGTGAAAAAAAAGAAGAGTACGGGATATTGCATAAAAGCCTGCCCCCCTATGAGGTGATGGAGACGAAGTGGCTTTCTTACGGGGAGATTCTCTCCATAAAGCTGGTGGAGGAAATGCTTGAAGTATACTACAACA
Source organism: Roseburia sp. 1XD42-69 (assembly GCF_003612565.1). Taxonomy (GTDB): domain Bacteria; phylum Bacillota; class Clostridia; order Lachnospirales; family Lachnospiraceae; genus Roseburia_B. The sequence continues at coordinate 38,072 of NZ_RAZG01000022.1, forward strand.
GCGGTCAGTTTCAGGTGACTATGAAATGCCTGGATGCGGTATATGAGGATTCCTTTGGATTTTTTCTGAAATTAGGGGAATTTTATGAGAGGAAGGGATATCTTGCCATGAACCATTCCAGAATCCGCAGATGTGAAATTTTGCTGGAATTTTTTCAGGAGGAAGGAACCATTCCCATGGATTTGGCAAAAGAGTCCCTGATTTTTGATTTATATTACCGGGAAAACATAAAAAGCCGCCCTATTTGGGCTGTAAACCCTTCTGTTTTTGCCCATATGACAAAAAAACACTGCAAAAATGGAAAAATGACCCATATAGAGCCGTTTTTTTACCATTTTCCCTGGGCGGGGGAGGAAATAAAAGAACTGCCCCGGCGGCTTAGTGAGGAGATATATGTGGAGTTTGACTACCGTAAAAGGGATGCCTTAAATCATCAGGCAGAGATACGGGAATACAGAAAAGAGGAATTGATATGAGGGGAAAGGGATTACAACTGGATTTGGATAAAAAGTACGAGAAGAAAAATGTACTTATGATTTTAGGCGGGATTTTTCTGGCGGTATCCCTTTTGTTTCTCCTGGCATTGTTTTGGTGGAACCAGAGGATTGTCCCGGTGGATGTAGGTGGATGTGAGGCGGATCAGGGCCAGCTTACCTACAAGATTACAAAAACCTACGGGACAAATTTTATCAAGCTGGAGGGGTATGCCTATGTGCCGGGGCAAAGCATTGATTATGCCGATATTTCGGTTATCGCCTATCACCCTGGGGAGGATAAATATTACAGGCTGCCCACGGAGATTGTGAAAAAGACAAAGGTTACAAAAAAAGTTAAGGACGGCCATAACTATGATTACTGCGGCTTTTCTTCCGTGGTGCTGGCGGATAAGATTTGGGACGATACCAAGTTTTATATCCGCTGTCAAAATAACGGTGTGGATATCCTGGCGGATACGGGAGAAGTTTTTGATTACAGGTAAAAGGAGGATGGGATGAATAAAGTACGGGACTTTTTTGGGACAATAACACAAAAAAAATATATTCCTCTGTGGGCATTTGCCGGGATTTCCCTTATCTATCATTTTTTTATGCGGGAGCCGGAAGCTTCGGACGCCATGTGGTTTTTCAGAAATCAGTTGGACGCTTATACTTTGAAAGATTATCTTATTATCCGTTATCAGACATGGTCTTCCAGATTTCTTATAGAAGGCGTACTGGTGTATCTATCCAGGCATGTTCTGCTTTGGAAAATTTTGGACTATTTCTTCTGGGTGTTTCTTGCCTGGGCCATTGCCTGGCTGTTTCCCGAGGAAAAGCGCAGAGTGGCCTGTTACATGACGGTGGGATTTTTACTGATGTACCCTCTGTGGGATTTGCGCACGGCGGGCTGGATTGCCACCAGTGCCAATTATACCTGGGTGCTGGCCTTAGGGGTGTTTTCCCTCCACGGTGCAGTGCGGGTATATTACGGGAAAAAGACACCTGTTCTTTTGGCGGTTTTATACATACTGGCCGCATGTTACGGAGCAAATATGGAGCAGATGTGTGCCGTGCTTCTGGCGGTAAATTTTCTGGCCATTTTATATTTCGTATATAAAAAAATAAGCTTTAAAAAGTACTGGCATGTCATTGCATGCTTCCTTGTTTCCCTGGGGGAAATTCTATTTATACTCACCTGTCCGGGAAACGCTCTTCGGGAAAACCAGGAGATTGCCAACTGGATGCCCAGGTATGCATCCTTTGACTTTATGGATAAAATCTGCCTGGGATTTACGGAGACAATGCAGCACCTCCTAAACTCCGGGAATTTTATGTTTTTTATGTTTTCCCTGATATTGGCTGTACTTGTATTTTTAAAAAGCGAAGATTTGCGGTACCGTTTTTTTGCCCTGGTTCCTCCGGTTGTAAACGGAGTTTTGGTATTTTTCCAGGGCACCCTTGAAAAGTATGTGCCCTCTTTCTGGGAGCTTTTTAAAGAGAACGCTTATCCTAACGGCACAAATTATCACCTGGGGGAGAGTTACATTCTCATGGTTTTATACCTGTTTGTGCTGGGGAGCGTGCTTCTCTCCCTGGTGGTGGTGTGTGACACCTGGGCGGAATTAATTGCACAGTGCTATCTTCTTGTCCTGGGCCTCGCCACCCGGGTGGTTATGGGCTTTACCCCCACCATTTATGTGTCAAAGGAGAGGACATATCTGTTTTTCTACATGATTCTTGGCATCAGTGCCACCTGGCTTGTGGTAAATAATATTGCCATGCTCCGGGAAAAGCGGAAAGCGCTGGAGGCCCTGCAGCTTGTGGGAACCTGTTTTATCCTGTTTTGCGTTATATTTGGCCTGATACAAACAGGAAGTGTATAAAAGAGGTAATAAAAAGTTTATAATTCCTTTACGCATTGTTCATGTTTTTCGCTATTGTGCATTGGTAATGAACGTGTTACAATACAAGGTAGTTTGCAATAGGGAAGGACAGAGAATGTTACAGTAATTTTTGGAAGTTGATAGGAGCTAAAATATATGAATGCGATACAAAGACTATTTGGAACCCACAGTGAAAGGGAATTAAAGAGGATTTATCCCCTTGTGGACAAAATTGAGTCTTACCGTGACTCTTATATGGAGTTAAAAGACGAAGAGCTGCGGGAAAAGACAAAAGAGTTTAAGAGACGTCTTTCGGAAGGGGAGACATTGGATGATATTCTGCCGGAGGCATTTGCCACGGTGAGGGAAGCCGCAAGGCGTGTGTTAAATATGGAGCATTACCGGGTGCAGCTTATCGGCGGAATTATTCTGCACCAGGGACGAATTGCAGAGATGCGCACCGGTGAAGGAAAAACCCTTGTGTCCACCCTGCCGGCCTATTTAAATGCCTTAGAGGAAAAGGGCGTCTGCATTGTAACGGTAAATGATTACCTGGCAAAGCGTGATGCGGAGTGGATGGGACAGATACATGAATTTTTAGGGCTTACCGTGGGCGTTGTGTTAAATTCCATGGACAATGACGAGAGAAGGGAAGCCTACAACTGCGATATCACCTATATCACAAATAATGAGCTGGGATTTGACTACTTAAGGGACAATATGGTCATATACAAGGAGCAGTTAGTGCAGAGGGGCCTTCACTATGCCATTATCGATGAGGTGGACTCAGTGCTTATCGACGAGGCCAGGACGCCTTTAATTATCTCCGGCCAGAGCGGGAAATCCACCAGGCTTTATGAGGCCTGTGATATTTTGGCCCAGCAGCTAACCAGAGGTGAGGAGAGCCAGGAGTTTTCTAAGATGGATGCCATTATGGGGGTGGAAATCGAGGAGACAGGGGACTTTGTGGTAAATGAAAAGGACAAAGTGGTAAACTTAACCCAGGAAGGTGTCCGCAGAGTAGAGCAGTTCTTTAAAATTGACAACCTGGCGGATGCGGAAAACCTGGAAATCCAGCACAATGTGATTCTTGCATTAAGGGCTCACAACCTTATGTTTAAAGACCAGGATTATGTGGTGAAGGACAACGAGGTATTGATTGTGGATGAGTTTACCGGGCGTATTATGCCGGGACGGCGTTACTCTGACGGGCTTCACCAGGCCATTGAGGCAAAAGAGCATGTGAAGGTGAAACGGGAGAGCAAAACCCTTGCAACGATTACTTTCCAGAATTTCTTTAATAAATTTGAGAAAAAATCCGGTATGACAGGTACGGCTTTGACGGAGGAGAAAGAGTTCCGGGATATCTACGGCATGGACGTGATTGAGATTCCCACCAACCGTCCCGTTGCCAGAGAGGATTTGCAGGATGTGGTTTATAAGACCAAAAGGGAAAAAATGCAGGCGGTGTGCGACGCAGTGGAAGAAGCCCACGGAAAGGGACAGCCTGTTTTGGTGGGTACCATTACCATTGAAACTTCCGAGGAGTTAAGCAAGCTGTTAAAACGCCGTGGCATTAAGCACAATGTGTTAAATGCCAAGTTTCATGAGCAGGAAGCGGAGATTGTGGCCCAGGCCGGCGTCCACGGTGCAGTGACCATTGCCACCAACATGGCGGGGCGTGGTACCGATATTAAGTTAGACGAAGAGGCAAGGGAAGCCGGGGGATTAAAAATCATCGGTACGGAGCGCCATGAGTCCAGGCGGATTGACAATCAGTTAAGGGGGCGTTCCGGACGTCAGGGAGACCCGGGAGAATCCCAGTTTTATATTTCCCTGGAAGATGATTTGATGCGTCTTTTCGGATCGGAAAAACTCATGTCCATGTTTAACGCATTAGGCGTGCCCGACGGGGAGCAGATTCAGCACAAGATGCTCTCCAGCGCCATAGAAAAAGCTCAGACAAAGATAGAGTACAACAACTTTGGCATCCGTAAAAACCTCTTAGAGTACGACCAGGTAATGAATGACCAGAGGGAGATTATCTATGCGGAGCGCCTTCGGGTGTTAAACGGGGAGAGTATGCGGGATGTTATCTTTAAAATGATTACAGACCGGGTGGAGGCTACGGTGGATATGTGTATCTCCAATGAACTTCCCCCCCAGGAGTGGGATGTGAAGGAATTAAATGAGATCCTCCTTCCTATGATACCCTTAGCCCCTGTCACACCGGAAGAAGTGCAGGAGATGAAAAACAACAAGGAGTTAAAACACTCCCTGAAAGAAAAAGCCGTGAAATTGTACGAGGCAAAGGAGACGGAGTTTCCGGAGCCGGAGCAGTTCCGTGAATTGGAGCGTGTGGTACTGTTAAAGGTGATTGACAGAAAATGGATGGACCACATTGATGATATGGATCAGCTCCGCCAGGGTATCGGCCTTCAGGCATATGCCCAGCGTGACCCCTTAGTGGAGTATAAAATGAGCGGGTTTGATATGTTCGACAATATGATTGCCAATATCCAGGAGGAGACGGTGCGGCTTCTCTACCATGTGCGCATTGAGCAGAAGGTAGAGCGTGAACAGGTGGCAAAAGTAACAGGTACCAATAAGGATGAATCTGCCGCAAGAGGGCCCAAGAAGCGGGATGCGGCCAAGATTTATCCAAATGATCCATGTCCCTGCGGCAGCGGGAAAAAATATAAGCAGTGCTGCGGCAGAATGGCGTAAGAATATGAAAGCTGTTTCCGCTGTGCCGTTTAAAAGAGAAGACGAATCTATCAACATTGCAGGGGAATATGCCCCTGATGTTGGTAGAATTCGCAATATATAAGCCAACAGTACCGCTCCACCGGTGAAGAGGGAAAAATCAAAGAGGAGGAAAAAAAGATTCCATGTTTGCTTTCGCTGCAAAATAATTTCTTTTTTCCATAAGCTTCTCCTGCTTTTCTTTTGCGAGATGACGGAACATGTCCTCATATTCCATTTCCGCCATTTTCGTATCCTTTGTCAGGTTTAAAAGCTGTATATGAAGCCACTCTTCCCATAAATCTTGAAACAGGCTGAAGCTGTCGTGAAAGATAAGGGCGTCCTCAAAACCGTAAGGGTCATTGTAATATTGAAGCTTAACAAAACCGAACCGGCCCGCTTCCAGGACCAGAAGGGTTTCATCGTCAAATTCTTCCGCATAAGCATTTACCACATTTCTGCATTTTTCCTGTTCCTCTTTATTGATATATAACTTTTTTTCCATTTAACGTAAAGTCCCCTTTCAATGATTGTGAAACTATTATAAACTCAATATTGAAAAATATATCATATTTTTGTAAAATAGAAATAGTGAAAAAGATAATGTTAATTTCATGTGATACATAAAGGAGACATACAATGAAGAAAAAGATTGCGTTAGGGCTGTTTTTTACAGCAGGAATCGTTGCCGCACTGGCAGGCTGCGGGAACCAGCCGGCAGAGACCGGGGCGCCTGAGGAGACGGAAATTCCCATTGAGTCCCCGGAGGAGGAAGTAACCTTGGAGAGCGGTACGGTGGAATTAACCATGTGGTCTGAGGCCGCCAATTTCGATTTGTTAAATACCATGATAGAAAATTTTAAGGCGGAACATGCAGGGGAAGTGGATTTGAAAGTAAACCTGGTGGAAAATGCGGACGCCAATATCCGGGAAAATGTGTTAAACGATGTTCACAATGCGCCGGATATTTTTGTTATGGTAGACGATCAGCTCACGGATTTAGTGGGAGGGGGAGCCCTGCATCCTGTGGAGAACCAGGAGGAAGTCAAGCAGGCCAATCTGGAAGATGCAGTGGCGGCAGCAAGCGTGGGGGATACACTTTATGCCTATCCCATGACAGCGGATAACGGATATTTTCTTTATTATGATAAAAAATATCTCAGTGATGTGGATGTGCAGACTTTAGACGGCATTCTGACAGTGGCAGCAGCCAATGAAAAGAAATTTACTATGGACTGGAGTTCAGGCTGGTATCTGTATGCCTTTTTTGGAGGCACAGGACTGGATTTCGGTATTAATGAGGATGGAATTACCAATTACTGTAACTGGAATGCCACGGAGGGAGATGTGAAGGGAGTGGATATTGCCCAGGCAATGCTTACCATAGGAGCCCATCCCGGATTTAAAAACTGTCTTGATGCCGAGTTCCTGGAAGGTGTGAAAAATGGCAGCGTTATCGCAGGTGTCAGCGGTGTTTGGAATGCCGTTGAGATACAGCAGGCCTGGGGCAAGGATTACGGTGCTGTGAAACTCCCCACTTACACCTGCGAAGGGAAGCAGATACAGATGTCTTCCTTTAAAGGATACAAAATGCTGGGGGTAAATTATTACTCCAAACAGAAAGGGTGGGCTTTAAAACTTGCAGATTATCTTACCAATGAGGAGAATCAGAAACTTCGCCTGGAAGTGAGAAATCAGGGACCCTCCAACAAGAATGTGGCTTCCTCTGAATTGGTGGGAAGTATACCGGCAATCCAGGCAGTCATTGCCCAGGCAGAGTACGGCAAACTGCAGCGGGTAGGCAACAGCTACTGGGATCCTTTTATGGATTTCGGCGAAATGATGGCTGCAGGCAATTTAAAAGGAATGGAATTGCAGGAAGTTATGGACATGCTGGTAGCCGGTATCACAGCCAGTACAGTTCAATAGACGGGAGGCACAGCAATGGATAAGAGACAGGGACGCATAAGTACAAAAATGATTATTTTGATTCCGGTTTTCATATTGGGGATTGTCTCTATTATTTCCAATGTGGCAGCCGTGGGCAATATCCAGCGGGTAAATTCCAATGCCAGACAGATTGCCGACGGGTACATGTCATGCATATCGGAACTGGCGGACATACAAAACGAGACCCAGAAAATACATAAACAGGGCTTATCTCATATTATTGCCACAGATTTGGACACCATGCTTATGCTGGTGGACGACATCCGTGCCAGGCAGATAGTGCTGGAGGGATATCTGGAACATTTTCATATGTATATTACCGAGGAAAGCCAGGGGAGTTATGATGACCTTCTGGCAAATTATGAGCAGTTGAAATATGAGATAGCCAATCTTATGGCTTACAGCGCAGCCAGTAAAAATGCCGAAGCTTATGGTCTGGCCAACGGGACTATCGCAAACTGTGCGGAGCAGATGCAGGCGGATATTGAGCATATAAAAGAAGTGGTAAACAATCGGTCGGACATGGCAAAGACCCAGCTTAGGGAAGTGTACCAGAGTTCTCTGTTTATCAGCGCCATTACGATTATTGTCAGTTTGGTGTCCTTAGCCTTTGCGGTTTTAAGCGTGCTGAAAATGGTTATTATGCCATTGACAAAAACGCAGAAAGAAATCAGCAATATTATTACGGGTATCGACAACAGAGAGGGAGATTTGACAAGGCGTGTCACCATTTTGGCAAACAGGGAAGTTGCCGAGGTTGGCAGCGGCATCAATGTATTTATGGGAAAACTCCAGGATATCTTTAAAATTATCATCAGTAATTCCCGGAAGATGGAGGAAGTTGTAAACGAGGTGCGGGAGAGCGTCATTACCTCCAACTCCAACGTGTCAGACCTTTCCGCCTTGACGGAGGAACTCTCCGCTACCATGCAGGAAATGTCTGAAAATGCCACCCTGATTAATTCCAATACGGATTCTGTGAAAAACGAGGTGGATGCTATTGCACAGCGCTGTACGGAAATTAACGATTATGCCAGGGATATGAAAGACCACGCAGACTCCATGGAAGAGGCGGCACGGACAAACAAAGAGTCTACCGAGGTGAAGGTCAATGAAATTTTACATGTGCTGAATCAGGCCATTGAGGAGAGCGACAGTGTCAATCAGGTAAATAATCTTACCAATGACATTTTAAATATTGCAAGCCAGACAAATCTTTTGGCTTTAAATGCTTCTATAGAAGCGGCCAGAGCTGGGGAGGCCGGAAGGGGATTTGCAGTGGTGGCAACGGAAATCAGCCAGCTTGCAACTGCCAGCCAGGAGGCTGCAAACCATATCCAGCAGATAAATAATGTGGTGACTGCTGCGGTACATAATCTGGCGGAAAACGCCAACGGTCTTGTGCAGTATATGAGTGATTCTATTTTGCCGGAGTTTGACTCTTTTGTGGAATCCGGCAGCGAGTATAAGAAAAAAGCTTCCAATATCGAGTTGGTCATGAATGAACTGGACGAGCGGACGGAAGTATTGAAGGTAACTATGGGGGAAATTGCGGAATCCATAAGCACCATTGCCCATGCCATTGAGGACGGTGTTTCCGGCGTGAGCAATGCGGCGGACAGTACCCAGGGACTGGTGGAGGATATGGAAAATATCTCCAGGCGTATGGATGAAAATTATGAAATAGCAGGAGATTTAAAGAAGGAAACCGCAATTTTCACAAAGCTGTAAGTTAGATTTGTGAGTAAGAGGAGAGTATTGTGGAAAAGAAGTATGTTTGTGATATGACAAAAGGAAATGAGATGGGGCTTTTGCTGCGCTTTGCAGTGCCTATGCTCATCGGAAATATTTTCCAGCAGTTTTACAATATGGTAGATTCTGTTATTGTGGGAAAATTTGTGGGGGCCAATGCATTGGGGGCGGTGGGCTCCGTGGGAAGTTTAAATTTTTTGTTTTTTTCTCTCTGCATCGGCCTTGGCAGCGGGATCGGAATTTTAATTTCCCAGTATTTTGGGGCCGGGCAGGATGAATATGTGAAAAAAATTAATGCCAATGCGGTGTACATTACCATAGGAACAGGCTTTTTTATGAGCCTGTTTGCCGTATTTTTGGCTGAGCCGATTTTACATGCAATGCACACGCCGCCGGAGGCATTTGCTGATGCAAAGACTTATATGCAGATTGTCTGCGGGGGCACGGTGATTGTGGCAGGTTATAATACTGTATCATGTATCTTAAGGGCGTTGGGGGATTCCAAAACGCCCTTAATTTTTCTGGTAACAGCATGTGCAATCAATGTGGTGCTGGATCTTTTATTTGTGGTGAATTTTCATATGGGAGTTGCGGGGGCTGCCTTGGCAACGGTGATTGCGCAGCTTTTTTCCATGATTGGCTCCATACTTTTCGGCATGTGGAAAAATCCCTATTTGAAACTAAAAAAACGCCATTTTGTATTTGACAGGGAAATTGTGAAAAAGAGTTTCCAGATTGGGATTCCCATGGCATCCCAAAATGCCCTGATTGCCTTTTCCTGCGTGGCACTGCAGAGTGTGGTAAACCGTTTTGGACCGGTGGTGATGGCGGCTTACACGGCCACCGGAAGGGTGGAGCAGCTGGTGCAGCAGCCTTTCGGCTCTCTGGGGACGGCTGTTTCTACTTTTGCAGGACAAAATGCAGGTGCGGGGGATTATGAGCGGGTGTCCAAAGGGTGCAAAATGAGCGTGTACCTGGTGATTGGTTTTTCTGCTGTAATGATTGTGGTAATGTTCCTCTTTGGAAACCCCATTGTGAGCCTTTTTGTCAATGACCCGGAAGTGATTGAAATTGGTGCCAAGGGCCTTCGGATTACAAGCTGCATGTATGTGGGCCTTGGGCTTATCTATGTGATGCGGGGAATGCTAAACGGGGTGGGAGACGCCATGTTTGCCATGTTAAACGGCGCCACAGAGGTTGTGGGGAGAATTGGTTTTGCATGGATTTTAATGATGATTCCCGCCGTGGGCATGTGGGGCGTTTGGTATACCAACGGCCTGACCTGGGTACTCACCGGGGCTTTTTGTCTGATTCGCTTTCTCCAGGGAAAATGGAGGACAAAATCCATGGTGGATAGTGCAAAGATGGAAAAATCTTAAAAAAGCATGAATTTAATCAAAATCATTGTAAAAGAGGAGCAATAGGTTTAAAATGTATTCGCTTGGATGAAAACACAGGATTTTTTCACAGGGAGGAAACATGATTAAGTATAGCGTAAAGAAACCCTTTACAGTGTTAGTTGCAGTGATTATTGTGCTGGTAATCGGCTTTGTGTCCCTCTCCGGTATGAAAACAGATCTTCTGCCGGAAATGAATATGCCCTATATGATGGTAATCACCACATATCCGGGAGCAAGCCCGGAGAAGGTGGAGGAGAGTGTGACCAAGCCTATGGAGAGCGCCCTTGGCACCATAAGCGGGGTGGAAAATGTCACCAGTACCAGTGCGGAAAATTATTCCATGGTGACTTTGGAGTTTGCGGAGGATACCAGCATGGACTCTGCCATGGTAAAAGTTTCCTCGGCGGTAAACCAGCTTGAGTCTTCCCTGCCGGATACCTGCGGCACGCCCAATATTATGGAAATCAGTATGGATATGATGGCGACCATGTATGTCAGCGTCAGCTATGAGGGAAAAGATATCTATGAACTGTCGGACTTTGTGGAGGATAAAATTTCCCCCTATTTTGAACGGCAGAGCGGCGTGGCAAGAGTGACGGATATGGGTATCGTGGAACATATGATAGAAGTCCGTTTAAATCAGGGTAAGATAGATAAAATCAACGAGAAAGTCCTTGCAAAAGCAAACGATAAGTTAGATGACGCCCAGGCGGAACTGGATGATGCCCAGAGGGAGTTAACAGATGCCAGAAGCGAGATAGATAAACAGGAGAGCGAACTTTCCACAAAGCAGGACGAGACCTCTTCCCAACTGGCGGACGCCACTTTAAAGTTAAATGAGGCCGTGGCGGCGAGAGCGTCCTACGAGGCTCAGCTTACGAATTTAAAGACCAGCAAGGCCGCTTTGGAGGCGGAGAAAAAAGCTTACGAGGAAAACAAGATTTTAGAGAGCTATGAGAGTCTAAACAGCATGTTTATGGGGATGAAGGCGGCGGTGGAAGCGCTAGAAGCCCAGATGGGGGAGATGTCCCCTCTCCAGTCCGCAAACATGCCTTCTGACATAAAAGACGCCATAGACAATCCGGATAAATTAAAATATTTTAAAAATGCTGTGGAGACACTTGCTGCCATGCCAGATTCCCAGATTGACCCGGAGATGGCAGGCCAGGCCCAATCCATAGATAAAAAGACTTTAAAACAGGTATACGATATCGTAAATACCCGTCTGCCCCAGATTGATACGGAGCTCGCCAATTTGGAAATCGAGATAAAGGCTGCGGAAGAAGTATTAAAACAGGTGAAAAAGCAGATGTCCACCATTGATGATGCGTATGTTCAGGCAGAGCAGGGAAAAATCTCTGCGGCTGCAGGATTTGGCTCCGGCAGCGCCCAGATTGCAGCGGCGAAATCTGCTATGGACGAGGCAAAGGAACAGCTTGAGGAGGCAAACGAGACCTACCAGGATTCTGCAAAAGAGGCCAGGGAAAATGCAAATATCAACCAGATGCTTACCTTAGAGACATTGTCCGGCATGATTTATGCCCAGAACTTTTCCATGCCCGCAGGATATGTGGATGATAAGGAAGACAACCAGTGGCTGTTAAAAGTGGGGGAAAACTATGATTCCCCAGAACAGCTTGAGGATATGGTGCTTTGCAATATAGAGGATATCGGGGATGTACGCCTTGAGGATGTGGCGGATATTGTGGTTTTAGACAATGCGGAGGAAACCTATGCCAGAGTAAACGGCAACCCCGGCGTTGTGCTGTCTATTTTTAAGGGGAGCACAGCGGGGACTTCCGATGTGTCAAAAGACTGTAACCAGGCCATGGAAGAGCTTGAGGCGGAGTATGAGGGGCTTGATATCACGGCTCTTGTGGACCAGGGGGATTATATCGCCATGATTATCGAAAGCCTGGTAAGCAGCATGGTCCAGGGGGCATTGCTTGCCATTGTTATCCTTGCCATCTTCTTAATGGATATCCGTCCTACCCTTGTTGTGGCTTTCAGCATACCCTTTAGTGTGCTTTTGTCCATTGTCATTATGTATTTTACGGATATTTCCATTAACATTATGTCTCTCTCCGGCCTGGCCCTGGCGGTGGGAATGCTGGTGGATAACTCCATTGTAGTTATTGAAAATATTTACAGGTTAAGATACCGGGGGCTTGCGGCTCCCAGGGCTGCCGTTCAGGGGGCAAAGCAGGTGGCGGGAGCAATTCTTGCATCCACGTTAACTACCATCTGTGTATTTTTCCCCATGGTATTTACCACGGGACTGGTAAGACAATTAATGCTGCCCTTTGCCCTGACGATTTCCTTTGCCCTTATGGCATCTCTTGTGGTGGCCATTACTGTTGTTCCCACAATGGGTTCCGTCATGCTTAAAAATGTAAAGCCCAAGGAGCATAAGGTTTTTGACAGGATTCAGGAAGTATACGGAAATGTTCTGGCTTTCTGCCTGCGGTTTAAAATTGTTCCGCTGGCAGTGTCGGTGGGGCTTTTGGCATTCTGTATCAACGCAGTGATTAACATGGGAATTGTTATGTTCCCGGATATGGGCAGCGACCAGATTTCTGTTACCATGGAAGTGCCCCAGGAGGACGATAAAAAGACGGCATACAAAAAGGCGGATGATGTGATGAACGCCGTTTTAGAAGTGGAAGGCGTGGAATATGTGGGGGCTATGGACGCCGGGGCCTCCTCTAGTTTAGTGGGAGGAATGTCCTCCGGTTCTGAAAATTACACCAATTATTCTTACTTTATCCTGCCAAAAGAGGAGTATACGGATATCAGCCAGATAAATGCAATCTGCAATTCGATTGAGGAAAAGACAAAGGATATGGACTGTGAAGTGACGGTTTCCAATTCCATGATGGGGGATATGGAGGCTATGATGGGAAGCGGCTTGCAGATTGACGTTTTTGGCCCGGATTTGGAAAAGTTAAAGAGCATTACGGAAGAAATCATGGGAATGCTTGAAAAGGTGGAAGGATTTTCCGATATTACCAACGGTCAGGAGGATGCGGACGAAGAAATACATTTAAATATTGACAAAGATGAATCCATGCGCTTAGGGCTGACAGGCGCCCAGATTTACGGGGAGATTTCCGACAGGCTCACCACGGATAAAACCGCCGTGACCCTGAAAGTGGACGAGACAGACATGGATGTAAAAATTGTCAATGAGACGGATTTGCTCACAAAAGAAAATTTGATGGATATGGAATTTGAAACCCAGACTGTGGATGATGAGGGAAAACAGGTGACAGAAACCCACAAATTAAGTGAGTTTGCCACATTAAAATACAGTCCCGGCGTCAACAGCATCGGCCGTTCCAACCAGGTGCGTACTATGAGCGTGACAGCGGCTACCATGAAGGGATATAATACCACACTTTTGGCAAGGAAAGTAGAGAATTTATTAAAAGACTACGACCTGCCCGAAAATTATACTGTGGAATTTGGAGGGGAAGCCAGCAATACAGAGGACATGATTGTCCAGATGGGAAAATTGATGCTTTTGGGATTTTTATTGATTTATCTGATTATGGTGGCCCAGTTCCAAAGCCTTTTGTCCCCCTTTATTGTTATATTTACCGTACCCCTGGCATTTACCGGCGGACTTCTTGGAATGCTTTTTGCCGGGGAGCAGATGTCCCTGATCAGCCTGATTGGATTTTTGGTACTGATGGGTACGGTGGTAAATAACGGTATTGTGTTTGTGGATTACGCAAACCAGCTCCGCTTAGGAGGGATGGAAAAACGGGATGCCCTTATTGCTACGGGAAAAACACGTATGCGGCCCATCCTTATGACGGCATTTACCACAATTCTTGCCATGCTTGCCATGCTTTTCAGCAAGACCAGCGGAAGTGAGATGGGAAGGGGCATGGCCATTGTAGTGGCGGCAGGTCTATTGTATGCCACCTTAATGACCCTCTTTGTGGTTCCGGTGCTCTACGATATTCTTTACAGGAAAGAAGTAAAAGAGATTGACGTGGGGGATGATACTATCGATGATGTGCCAGACGATGCGGCAGAGTTTATGGAACAGCTTCAGCAGAAGGGATAAAAATTTTAAATTTCCTATTGACAACAAATACATTTTTATGTAAAATGTATTTGTTGTCAAAACAAGCGGGTGTAGTTCAATGGTAGAACACTAGCCTTCCAAGCTAGATACGTGGGTTCGATTCCCATCACCCGCTCTATATTTTAAGGAAATCCAAAGTGGATTTCCTTATTTTTATGCCCAGGGAAGATAAACTTCCCTAATGGATTTCTACAGCTTTAAAAGCCTCCTGCAAGTCCTCTATAATATCATCCACATGTTCCGTACCAATGGAAAGGCGAATGGTATTGGGTTGAATTCCCTGCTCCCTTAACTCTTCTTCGTTTAACTGGGAGTGGGTGGTAGAGGCAGGATGTATCACCAGAGATTTCACATCAGCCACATTTGCCAGGAGTGAGAAAATTTCCAGATTATCAATAAAATCTTTTGCCTTTTCTGCATCTCCCTTTATCTCAAAAGTAAAGATGGAGCCGCCTCCATTGGGGAAATATTTTTTATATAGTTCCTGCTGTAAAACATCTTTAGAGACAGAGGGATGGTGCACGGCCTCCACCTGGGGATGGTTCTTTAAATACTCCACTACTTTCAGGGCGTTTTCCACATGGCGCTCCACCCGGAGGGATAAGGTTTCCAGGCCCTGCAAAAAGAAAAATGCATGGAAGGGAGATAGGGTTGCACCGGTATCCCGAAGGAGAATGGCGCGGATTTTTGTGACAAATGCCGCTGGCCCTGCCGCCTTTGTGAAGCTGACGCCGTGATAGCTTGGGTTTGGCTCTGTGAGGGAAGGGAATTTCCCGGATGCTTCCCAGTCAAATTTTCCGCTGTCTACAATCACACCGCCAATGGTTGTCCCATGTCCGCCGATAAATTTTGTGGCGGAATGTACCACAATGTCAGCTCCGTATTCTATGGGCCTTACCAGGTAGGGGGTGGCGAAAGTATTGTCAATCACCAGGGGAATTTTGTGGGCGTGGGCAACTCTCGCAATGGCTTCTATATCAGTCACGTCGGAGTTGGGATTTCCTAAGGTTTCTATAAAAAGCGCTTTGGTGTTTTCCCGGATAGCCGCCTCAAAAGCCTTCGGCAGGGGTTCCACAAAATCTGCGGTGATGCCGTACTCTGGAAGGGTGTGGGCTAAAAGGTTATATGTGCCCCCGTAAATGTTTTTTGCCGAAACAATATGGTCTCCGTTTTTTGCAAGGTTCTGGAACGTGTAAGTGATTGCCGCTGCGCCGCTGGCCACGGCAAGAGCCGCCGTACCGCCTTCTAATGCCGCAATCCTCTGTTCAAACACGTCCTGGGTAGGATTTGTCAGCCGTCCATAAATATTTCCCGCATCCGTAAGGTCAAACCTGGCGGCTGCGTGGTCAGAATTGTGAAATACATAGGAGGATGTCTGATAAATCGGCACGGCCCTGGCGTCTGTTACCGGGTCCGGTTTCTCCTGTCCCACATGGAGCTGTTTTGTTTCAAATTTTAAGTTTCTCTCGTTTCGTAATAATTTCTTTTCCATAATTTTCTCCTTATTACCTATCTTTTCTATATGAATTAAGTATAATATAAAACTCCAAGGTTGATTTGTCAAGAAGTTTTTACATAGGGAGTTTCATTTTTTCTTTTCTTACTCCAAACCTTGAATTTCCCATTCCATGGGAATATAATGGAATTATGTAAGGTTCTTTGCCGTTGTTTGGCAATGTAAAAGGGGATAGAGATGAAAAAATCATACGAAATCGATATGTGCAACGGGCCGTTGTTTGGGAAAATTCTCACATTTTCCTTGCCCTTGATGTTGTCAGGAATTTTGCAGCTTTTGTTTAATGCCGCGGACACGGTGGTGGTGGGAAGGTTTGCCGGGAGCACGGCTCTTGCGGCGGTGGGATCCACCTCCTCCCTGATAAATCTTTTGACCAATTTATTTATTGGTTTTTCCGTGGGGGCAAATGTGCTGATTGCCAGGTTTTACGGGGCAAAAAAAGAGAAGGATGCAAGTGAGACGGTACACAGTGCCATTTTGTTAAGCATTATCTGCGGTGTTTTGCTTCTGGTGCTGGGAGTTGTGGTTACCAGGCAGATTTTAGTGTGGATGGGGACACCGGAGGAAGTGTTAGGACAGGCTGCCCTTTATATGAAAATATATTTTATGGGGATGCCGGTAATGCTTCTCTACAATTTTGGCAGTTCTATTTTGAGAGCCATCGGGGATACTAGGCGCCCCTTATATTATCTTATGGCATCAGGGGTGTTAAATGTAATATTAAACCTGATTTTTGTCATTGGGTTTCAGCTAGGGGTGGCAGGAGTGGCAATGGCTACGGTGATATCCCAGGTACTCTCTGCCTTTTTGATTCTTCGGTGCCTTTCCCGGCTGGAGGGTAGCTGCAGGCTTGATTTAAAAAAACTCTGCCTGAAAAAAGACAAGACAATTCAGATTATAAGAATCGGATTTCCTGCAGGACTGCAGGGGGTTGTTTTTTCCCTGTCAAATGTTCTGATACAGTCTTCCGTGAATTCTTTTGGTTCCGTGGCTATGGCAGGAAATACCGCTGCCATGAATCTGGAAGGTTTTATCTATATTGCCATGAATTCTTTCCATCAGACGGCTATGAGTTTTACCAGCCAGAATTTAGGGGCAGGGAAAATAAAGAGAATTAACCAGGTACTGCTTTTGTGCCTTGCCATGGTGACATTTGTGGGACTCTCCATGGGGTGGGCGGCTTACCTGGCAGGAAAACCCCTTCTTCACATATATTCTTCCGACGGGGAAGTGATTCGCTATGGAATTATGCGCCTGTCGGTGATTTGCACTACATATTGCCTGTGTGGAATTATGGATGTGTTTGTAGGGGCCCTTCGGGGAATGGGATATTCTTTTATGCCTATGGTGGTGTCCCTCTTGGGAGCCTGCGGCCTTAGGATTTTATGGATTTTTACGATTTTCCAGTGGCACAGGTCACTGCTTAATCTTTATATTTCTTATCCTGTCAGCTGGTTTATAACAGGAGGGGTGCATGCTCTTTGTTACTTGGGGGTAAAAAAGAAACACATGAAAAACGGTTACAGTTCAGTGGAAAAATAGGAGGATTTTATGCTGGAACAAATTATGGGGGCTGTGAGGGAGTGCAGCAAAATTATTCTGGAGGCGGAGAATATACAAAATGCTACCAGCAGTAAGCTGGGACATGCAAATTTTGTGACAAAATATGATAAGTGCGTGCAGCAGGAGCTGTTTGAGCGCCTTGGAAAAATTTTGCCAAAAGCAGCTTTTATGGGGGAGGAGGAAGTGGGAAAACATTTTACAAAAGAAGGGTATCTCTTTGTGGTAGACCCAATTGACGGTACCACGAACTTTATCAAGGGGTATCATGCCAGTACCATTTCCGTAGGGCTTTTAAAGGATGGAGAGCCGGTTTTGGGAGTTGTGTATAACCCTTACCGGGATGAAATGTATACGGCGCAAAAGGGCGAAGGTGCTTTCTTAAACGGGAAGCCTATCCATGTGTCTGAGGATACTTTAAGTGAGAGCCTTGTTCTATTTGGAACGGCGCCCTATTATGAAGAGTTGTGGGAGAGATCTTTTAATCTTGCCCAGGTATTGTTTACCCAGTCTTTGGATGTGAGAAGGAGCGGATCCGCCACCATTGATTTGTGCGATGTGGCAAGCGGCAGGGCAGGGGTATATTTTGAACTGCGGCTTTCGCCCTGGGATTATGCGGCGGCGTCTCTCATTGTGGAGGAGGCAGGAGGCCATGTGAGAGGTGCAGAGGGGGAGCCTTTGCAGTTTGCTAATCCCCAGGGGGTAATTGCCTGCGGGGGAAAAATTTCTATGGATGCACTGCTTCAGATTATGGACATGGTGGAATAAAATTAAGATTGAGGTTTGAAATCAGGACAAAAAGGGCATGATAAGGGAAATTCTAAATCACAGGAGAATTTTCCCATGGAAGAAAACATGTACCTTTGTATTGATTTAAAATCCTTTTATGCCTCTGTGGAGTGCGTGGACAGAGGACTTGACCCTATGACAACGAACCTGGCTGTGGCTGACCCTGACCGGGGAGAGGGTACGATCTGCCTTGCCATTTCGCCAGCTATGAAATCCCTGGGGATAAAAAACAGGTGCAGGGTTTATGAAATCCCGAAGAATGTGGAGTATTTGAAAGCACCGCCCCGTATGAGACGGTATATCCAGTATTCCGCTGATATCTATGGTATTTATTTAAAGTATTTTGCAAAAGAGGATATCCATGTATTTTCCATAGACGAGGCATTTTTTTATGTGAACCCCTACCTTTCTCTCTACGGTCTTACGGCAAAGGAGCTGGCGCAAGAAATTATGGCGGATGTTTTAACAACTACGGGGATTACAGCAGCGGCAGGGATTGGCACGAATCTATATCTGGCAAAAGTGGCTTTGGATATTTTGGCAAAACATGCAGAGGACAATATCGCTTTCCTTGACGAGGGTTTGTATCGGAAGAAACTGTGGCGTCACAAACCTCTTACTGATTTTTTCCGGGTGGGAACAGGAATCATGAAAAGGCTTTCCCATGCGGGGCTTATAACTATGGAGGATGTGGCCTTTGCAGAGGAAGAGCAGCTTTACCGCATGTTTGGCGTGGATGCGGAACTTTTAATCGACCATGCCTGGGGCAGGGAAAGTGTCACAATAGAAGACATTAAGTCCTATGTGCCAAAGCACAATTCTCTCTCCAGCAGCCAGGTGCTTTTAAGGGATTATTCCTTTGAGGAAGGCGGGCTTATTTTAAAAGAAATGACGGACAATCTGTGCCTTTCCATGTTGGAAAAAGGAGTTGCCGCCCGGTCGGTGTCCCTTTCCGTGGGGTATTCCTATGAGACAGAAATAAAGCCTGCCTCAGGGACAGTTTCTATGCATCATCCGGAAAATTCCTATATGGTATTGATACCATATCTATTGAACTTATATGAGCGAATCACCCGGAGAGACAAACCCATTCGGAAATTTACCTTAACCTGCAGTACTGTGCCGGAGGAAGGTTACAGACAGTACAATCTCTTTTCCCATGACGGCCGGATTGACCGGGATAAAAAGCTTCAGAGGGCAGCTCTTGAAATCAAACATCGCTATGGGAAAAATGCTCTTTTCCGGGGAATGGATTTGCTGGAAGCGGGAACTGCCAGGGAACGAAACAACCAGATTGGGGGGCATAAGAGTGGGGGATAAAATGCGTCCCAAAATGGAGAGGAGACAGAGGGCAAAACAGTTTATGCCCTTTGACGCACTGAAAGGATTTAAGGAGGCCCTGGCAAAAAAAGAGCAGGAGTTTTTACGGGAAATCTTAAAAGAGGAGACAAGTATAAATGAAATTTCAGACAAAAGAGATTATATTGAAAAACGGGAAAAAGGCAGCACTTAGAAATGCTGTACCAGAGGATGCTTTGGAGATGGCAGAGCTTCAGAAGAAAATTTCGGGGGAAACGGATTTTTTAATGCGTTACCCGGAGGAATGCGTAGATATGGACGAGGAAGGGGAACGGAATTTTTTAAAAGAAAGGCAGGATTCCAACGACAGTCTGATACTGGTCTGTGAAATTGACGGAAAGATTTCGGGAAGCATTGCTTTAAAGCGGGAAGCCCACATAAAGACAAAGCATCGGGGCAGCATCGGAATCGGTGTTTTAAAAAAGTATTGGAATATGGGAATCGGCACGCTATTCGTTGAAGAAATTATAAAGATAAGTGAAGACCTGGGGATAAAACAGTTGGAGCTTGGGGTGTTTGAAGGCAATGAGAGAGGGATGGCCCTCTACAGGAAAATGGGGTTTGTCCAGGCGGGATATTTACCGGACGCTGTCTGTTTAAAAGACGGCAGGATGTTGAAAGAATATACCATGATAAAAAAGCTTTAGAAAAGGAGTATGGCACAAAAGATATGGCAGAAAAAAACGGTTATCCTGTAAAATTAGCCAGGGAGTTTTACAACAGGGATGTGCTTCTTGTAGCGGAGGAAATTTTGGGAAAAACCCTGGTGCATGTCACAAAAGAGGGAACTGCTAAGGGGAAAATTGTGGAGGTGGAAGCCTACAACGGGCTTTGTGACAAGGCCGCCCATTCCTACAAGAATCTCCGTTCAAAACGGACAGAGATTCAGTTCGGCCAGGGGGGATATGCCTATGTGTACCTTATTTACGGCATGTACCATTGCATGAATATTGTGACAAACCGGGAAAACCTGCCGGAAGTCCTGCTCTTAAGGGCGTTAGAGCCCTTTGAGGGCATAGATTTAATGAAGGCCAGGAGAAAGACGGATAAAATAAAAAATCTGTGCAGCGGGCCGGGAAAGTTGTGCCAGGCCATGGGGATTACCAAGGATAATTACGGGGAGGATTTGTGCGGGGACAGTTTTTATCTGGAAGACACCCCGGCACTTAAGCCGGAAGAGATAGACAGGACGAAGCGCATCAATATCGATTATGCCCAAGAGGCGAAGGATTTTTTGTGGCGTTTTTCCATAAAGGGGAATTCTTTTGTTTCACGGTAAGCGCCGGGATCTGCCATCTCAATATTTTTCACTCCAAAGCGGCGGAGTAAACCTTCTAATTCATTTGGCATAAAAGTATATGTTATACACCACGGAGCGCCTCCTTTTTCATATTCGGCCATTTCGTTTTCTCCTCCCATAAATCCGTCTGTCATTAGTTTTTCTATACTGCTTTTTTTTAATTAAATGTATCTATTGCATTTTGCCTGTTTGATATACACCATTGTATAAAAGGGTCGTCAGAATGTTCATTCAGTATAAACTGATTTTTCTGAATGGGATTAGCAAGATACGGCAAACTGCCCAAACGGCTTGTTACACTTATTATAATATGTTTTTTTTTGCAATGCGCACAAGCTCACCGATAACGTGTTCCTGATTCGGATAGGTATATGAAATCGGCGCATCAAAAGAAACTACCATATCAAAGGATTTATTTCTATAATCACCCAAATCTTCCAGTGCGCCTTTTACAAAAGTTATTCTGTCAATAACGCCCGCTTGCTCTGCCAGTTCTATTGCTTTGTCTATCATAGGTTGAGAAATGTCAAAATGTGTAACCTGGCAGCCATGTTCTGCAAGAAGAATAGAAAATCGTCCACTACCTGCACCAGCGTGGGACATGATAATGTTTGACGGATTCATGCAGATTCACGTCATTTACCGATGTTTTAGCCTGACACAGAATGAGATGCAGCTGCCCGATAATTTCACCAATAAATCTGGCCTTTGCGGTATAATCTCCTTTATAAAAATCATGGGCAGTTATTTGTGTGCCGGAGATTCGCCTGGTTACATAGAAAAACAGTTCGCCGTCCTGTACGCATGTCCGCCCATCCGTTGTTTCGATTGGGGAAGATATACATACACCAGTGCCTTTTATAGCATTACAAAGCGCGATTGCGTTTTTGACTTCATCATAATTTTTAGAGAACTTCAGAACATCTAAAGCTTTTTTATTGATTTTATAGACGAAAATCGTCTTATAACTTCTTACAAGCCTTTATAGAAAACGGCAAAAACCATTGATTTTTCAAGGTTCTTGCCGTTTCTGCTTATATCACGCCGTATCTCTTTACAAGCCCACTTTTGGAGCAAGGGCGGCAAAATAGCGTCAAAAATTTAGACGCATGAACAGGAGGACGACATGAAAAACGAGCTTTTAGACAAGGGTATTATACTCCCGTCCGGCGAAATCGGCAAGGATAAGATAAACCTTGTAGCCGGGGCAATCACGCAGCCATTCGCAGAAATGGTATGGGTAACGACGGGCGGCGATATGGAAACCATAAACCGCTTGACAGATATTCTTGTTACCATGAACACTCCCGCCGACCGGGGGAAGCTGTTCAAAATCATCAAAATGCTCTACGGGCTTATGGGCTTGCCCTTTTCCGGGGAAGCCGAGCCTATGGACGCAGACCCCGCCGTTTTGGAATACTTCATTTTTTCCTTTACGGCAGACTTTGGGGAAGTCATGCAGGACATAATCGCAGACGAAAAAGAATAACGACCCGCACAGGCGGCGTTTCTTACTCTCTACATGGGAGAACAGGAACGCCGCTTTTTAGTACCATATAAGTGTAAGAGATAAAGCATTTCATCAGTGCTTTACCTTCTGCACTTATTTTTTTATGATAAGGGAGTAATTGGTCTGGCGAGGCGCTTTTTGGATTAACCACTGGAGGGAGAAACGAAAAGCCACAGAGCCGCCCAAGCCGCCTAAGAAAAAATCCATAAAGGAACTTATGGAACTGGAAAAGACCGGGGCAGAGCTTACGCCGGAGGAAACGGAACGGCTTGCGGAATACCGCCGGAAAAAAGCCGCACAGCATAAGGCATGGTGCGAAAGGCAGAAAGCCGGACAGCCAAAGACAAGGACGCTCAAAGAGCTTGCCGCCGCCCAAAAAGAGGGGGAAGCCTTAACGCCGGAGGAATCGGAACGTCTGGAAGCCCACAAGAGCCGGAAAAAGATAGCAAGGGAAAAGCTGGTACGGCAAGCCGAAACCGACCCGGCAGCGGCGGCAGAGCTTGCGAAAAAGCGGGCGTATGCTTCCGAGGCCACCAAGAAATCCCGGCAGAAAATGTATGAGGAAGCCGCCACTGGAAACCCCGAAGCGGTGGAACGCTATGAGAATTATCTTGCCGCAAGGAGGGAAGCATACCACAGGAAAAAACAGGAAGCAGAGAGAACCGCATAGCCTCCCCGTCTGAACATCAAGAGCCGGAAAAGCAAGGGCGCATTGTGGAAATGTGCATAACAGGCTATGGAATCATGGATAACTCTGTTCACAGCACATGGAAAAGCAAAGAGCAGCTTTCCCACGTCCTGCAAACAGAGTTACCCACAATTCCATAAGACAGCCAGTTATACACATTACGGCACAATGCCGACTACTACGGAATCCCTCTTTTTCTTTATCTTTTAAAACATATTTTTATTTTACGGAATATAGGTTAGCCCCCATTTTGTCATAGCGTAAAAGACAGGCAATAATGCTGCGCCTTTATCAGTCAGAGAATATTCTACATGGGGAGGAATTTCGTTAAATTGTATTCGTGACACCAACCCGTCTTTTTCCAGTTCGCGCAAAGAAGAAGTGAGCATTGTATTTGTAATGCCGTCAATGTTTTTTCTCAATTCGCCAAAACGTATAGGGGATTTAATACACATTTCGTAAATAATCTGAAATTTCCATTTGCCTTGTAACATGATAATTAAAGATGTTACCGGGCAATTACCAGCTTCGGTGAGAATACCGATTTTAACTTTTTGTGTCCATTCGTCATAAGTTAAATCCTTATCCATACTGAATCGTCCTTTCTTTAGGATATGAATATATCAAATATGTGTTTAACAGTATGGTCTACCATACTATGTAAGAATATTCTGCGTACTTGAAGAACATTTCAAACTAAGTATAATTATCTTATCAGCAAAAGTCAACAAAGGCTCTGCTGTAATTCAAAAATTTTATCATAGAAAGGATAGTTTTATCATGAAAGAAATTAACATTGAACAGGCAACAGCAGTTACCTCACCAGACCCGCTTATGCTGCTTTGCACGACAAAGGAAAATGGAAGCCTTAATATGGCTCCGGTATCGTTCTTTATGTACTCATCTTATAACCCGCCTATGCTTGCATTTGCAATGGGAAAAGAATCTAATTCCGGCAGTAACATTCGCCGGACAGGAAAAGCGGTTTTTGCTGCTCCGGGTGTCAGCTTAAACAATGCAGTAATGGCATATGGTTCTTTCAGCGGCAACGAGCAGGACAAGCTGAAAGAAACACCGATTGTGTTACAAAATATTGAGGGAAGCAATATTCAAATTCCAGAGGATACACGAGTTGCCTTTGTGGTATCCCTTGCACAAACTATGGAATTCGGCGACCATTACTTGTATCTTTGCAACATTGAGAAAATCGTTGCAGATGAATCAAAAGACGCATTATTTGCATGGGACGGTTATGCGAAAGTTGCTCCGGCACAGGAAAAATAAATTAGTGTAACAAAAAAGTAGACAAATCAATCAACGGAAAACAAAAGTTATAAGCACCATTGTGGACAGCCTATTCAATTTTAGGCTGATAATTCAGAGGGGCGATAGCTTAAAGTGCTACCGCCCTTTTGAATATAATAGGCAATTAATAAAAATGTATATTTCTGTTTGTTTTATGGAGGTGATTTATCTTGAGCATAATAGAAAAAGAAATTGTTACAAAAGACTTGATTACAAAATCGAATTTACCAGCTAGTGATTATGTAATCAATCCTTATGTTGGCTGCCCTCACGCTTGCAAATACTGCTATGCCCGTTTTATGAAACGATTTACAGGACATACAGAAGAATGGGGAAATTTTATAGATATAAAGCGTTGTGATAAAACAATTAGTGTAAAAAAGCTGTATCAAAAATCTGTATTTATTTCTTCTGTAACGGATTGTTATAATCCTTTTGAAGCAAAATATCAAGTGACAAGAAATGTTTTAAAGCAGCTAAAGAAAGCGGATTGTTTGATTACTATTTCCACAAAGTCTGATTTGATACTAAGAGATATTGATATATTAACAGAGCTGAAAAATTTAGTAGTTGCAATTTCTATTAACACTTTAGATAACGATTTTCAAAGTGATATGGATAACGCCAGCAGCATTACACAGCGGATTACAGCATTAAAGGAATTACATAAACAGGGTATTTATACAGTTTTATTTATGTCACCCATATTTCCGTATATAACAGATTTTAAAAAAATCATTGAAGCAACAGCAGCGTTTGTATGTGAATATTGGTTCGAGAATTTGAATCTTCGTGGGAATTACAAACAGGATATTTTTCAATACGTTTCTGAAAAATACCCACAATATTTAAGTGGTTATAAAGACATATATAACAATAAGAACATGGAATATTGGAAACAATTATCCGCTGATATAGATAGTTATTGCGCTCAAAAAAATATCAAGTATACAAATTATTTTTATCATAGTTTACTTGTTGCAGAAAAAAAGCAGTCAAACGCTAAAGACAATCAGAGGGCGACAATATAAAATTGCCGCCCCTCTGGATTATAAATGCAACCGTAAACCAAGCACCGCCCCATGTGGGAGAAAGGAGGATTTTTCTATGGCTTGTACAGAAGCATACAAAGAACATATCGTGTATTCTTTCAACGCCTTTTGCAAAGTTGTCATACGCTATGCCGCTATCAACGCATGGCGCGACAGGAACAGGCGGCGGCAAAAAGAAATATCCTTTGAATACCTCACAGAAGAAAAGTTCTACCCTCTAAGCACATCAGACGAATTTCTCAAATCACCCTACGAACAATACCCCGTTACGATATGCGGTCAGACAATCATACTCACCAATGGGGAGCTTGCCGCCGCCCTGTTATCATTGCCGGAGAAAAAGAGGGAAATCATTTACCTTTACTTTTTCGGGAATTACACACAGCAGGAAATCGCGGATTTATACGGGCAATGCAAGAGTACGGCATGGCATTATATCCACAGCGCATTACAGATGTTGCAGGAGGAAATGGAGGTGCTTTTACATGGGGAATCCTAATCTTATACCGTATGAAACCATTGTCCGGGCAACCAGCGGAGAGCCGGAAGCCGTGGACGAGGTTTTACGGCATTACAGCAAGAGAATAAGAGTATAGAGAATAGAGAGGGAGATATAACACACGCTTATGGGAGATACCGGAATGTATTTCTATCTTCCGCAGAACTGGCAGAACTCCAGACGGAACTTCCCTCTCTTTGGGAACAGTACATTGAGCGGCTGTCCGAGTACATGGAATCCAGCGGAAAAGGATATAAAAACCACGCCGCCACAATCCGGCGCTGGGCGAACGCCGACAAAAAGAAGGAGAAACCGCCTGCCCGGAACCGGGATTACAGCGTAGAGGAAGGAGAAACCATATGATTGAGATTAC
>NZ_RAZG01000232.1 GCF_003612565.1 Roseburia sp. 1XD42-69
GCCCTCCGGGAGAAGATAACGGAATATGCCAGAGAGGATGCGGCGCAGAATGTCTATATGGGAAATAAGTTTCTCGCCCTGCGGAAAAGCGAGGTCGCCAAAGTCGCGCCGGACAGGGCTGCGCTGATGGGGAAACTCAATCAGGAAATGACGGATATGAAAGAAATTCGGGAGGCGGATGAGCGGTGGCTGCGCTTTCTGTTCGGGGAGCCGTATGAGGCTAAGTTCCTGTCGGAAGGTACGGGTTCTGCCGTCCATGTGTATGACGGGAACGGTGACGAGATACTGACCTACACGATGGGCGTGGGATGGCATGAGAAGGAGTCGAAGGTGGAGACGCAGGTGCACGGGGCTTTGAAGGCTGCCTACTATGATGCGTACCATGCGGCAAGGCAGGAGATAAATGCTGGTGTTGCCGGGATGGAAGTTCAGGGTGGATTTGACGCAAGGGCATAGGGAGAAAACCAATAAAGCACAAACGATAAAAGGGAACCAAGCAGGAACAATTCATGTCTGGTTCCCTTGTTCCATATCAGTGCGGGGAGATAGCAACAGATGTATTTTGGGGGAGAGGAGGTGGTATTATCCGGAAAATGAAATGCCCGGAGAGATGGTGCAAGAAACGGGCCTGTGACATTGGGGAGACGGGTTCCGGCTGGATTATCGTGTCGCTGAAATGCCCTAGCTGCGGCAGGGTAATAAAGGTGTACTGGAAACCGAAAGGAAAAAGATAAATATACATAGCAGGAAAGAATTGCAGGAAGGTATCCTGCTATTTTTACTTTTATAGATTAAAGCGTTTCTTTTATGGACATATTAAGGTTATCAATGGTAATTTCTGGAAATTCCCATTGTGCGGCTTGGCAGGTCTGCCATGCCGGATAACTGAATATGTACCGAGCGAGTGGGACCGCATTGTGTCGAGTCACGAATGGCCGGAGTAAAGCTAGTGAATCATAGGGGGGTACATTCCCCGATGCTTGCATCGTAACTTGCTTAACACAATACTAAAAAAGTGATA
>NZ_RAZG01000233.1 GCF_003612565.1 Roseburia sp. 1XD42-69
TATACTTGTCCTTTTTTCGGTTTGGATGCTTTTCAAGCATTGTAATTTCCTCCAATCAATCTGAATTTTTTAAAAATCCAGATTGACGGGCGGAGAACGGCATCCAATTCCAGAAACCGCCTTACGACGTGTTCTAACAAAAAACGACAAAAGAAAAACCGCAAAGGCTGTCACACCCTCACGGTTTATAGATATATTGGTTCTTATATGTGGAGATTTAACTTCTACTTCTTGGGTAGAAAACCCCCTTGCATTGACAAGGATTTTTTTAACAGGCTGTCCACCCATCCCCGATATGATATATGTAAATGAAAATTGCTATTTGCAGGCAATAAAAATCCCTCCAAACTAAAGCAGGTTTGGAAGGACTTTTATTTTTGGCATGGCAAAGCAGCCCACCAAACGCTGTTTTTTTTATTTGGCGGGCTTCCCCTTGCCTCTGGCACTATTTACAAAAAGTGCTTTTGACCTATATTTTCTTCTCTATATTTATCACTTTCTGCGTCCACTCACGGTAAAACGCTTCTTCATGTGACACCAACAGTACTGTCCCCTCAAATTCCTCCAGTGCGGTTTTCAACGATTCTTTGGCAAGCGCATCAAGGTGGTTTGTCGGCTCGTCCATGATAAGGAAATTGCACGGCTTCATCATAAGCAGGCACATTTTAACCTTTGCCTGTTCCCCTCCGCTCAAAGTCCCGATTTCCTGCATGGCGTGTTTGCCTGAGATGCCGCAGCCTGCAAGACGCTTTCTCACGTCTTTTATCGTAAGCGATGGGTAAGCATCGGAAACAATCTGAATGGGCGTTTTTTCTATATCCGCCCATGCCAACTCCTGCTCAAAATACCCTATCTTTACCTGCTCCGAAAAACGGAAACTCCCGCTTAATGAGGGTATTTGACTGATAAGCGTTTTTAGCAGGGTGGATTTGCCGATGCCGTTAAATCCCGTCATAACAATTTTCTCTCCCCCTTTTATGGAAAAGCTGATGTCCGACAAAACAGG
>NZ_RAZG01000234.1 GCF_003612565.1 Roseburia sp. 1XD42-69
TATACTTGTCCTTTTTTCGGTTTGGATGCTTTTCAAGCATTGTAATTTCCTCCAATCAATCTGAATTTTTTTGAAAATCCAGATTGACGGGCGGAGAACGGCATCCAATCCCAGAAACCGCCTTACGACGTGTTCTAACAAAAAGCGACAAAAGAAAAACCGCAAAGGTTCTGTGACCTTCACGGTTTAGGGAGATTTTAGTTCTAATATGTAGAAATATGACTTCTACTTGCAGGGTGCAAAGCCCCCATACGCTGACGGGGATTTTTTTAACAGGTTACCAACCCATCCCCGACACGATATATGTAAATAAAAAGCACTTCCCGTATGCAAAAAAAATCCCTCCAAACTGAAAACAGATTTGGAAGGACTTTTATTTTTGGCATGGCAAAGCAGCCCACCAAACACTGTTTTTTTATTTGGCGGGCTTCCCCTTACCTCTGGCACTATTTAAAGATGTGCCTTTCACCTATATTTTCTTTTCTATGTCTATCACTTTCTGCGTCCATTCTCGATAAAACGCTTCCTCATGCGACACCAACAGCACTGTCCCCTCAAATTCTTCCAGTGCGGTTTTCAATGATTCTTTTGCCAGTGCATCAAGGTGGTTTGTCGGCTCGTCCATGATAAGGAAATTGCACGGCTTCATCATAAGCAGGCACATTTTAACCTTTGCCTGTTCCCCTCCGCTCAAAGTACCGATTTCCTGCATGGCGTGTTTGCTTGAGATGCCGCAGCCCGCAAGACGCTTTCTCACGTCTTTTATCGTAAGCGATGGATAAGCATCGGAAACAATCTGAATGGGCGTTTTTTCTATATCCGCCCATGCCAGCTCCTGCTCAAAATACCCAATCTTTACCTGCTCCGAAAAACGGAAACTCCCGCTTAATGAGGGTATTTGGCTGATAAGCGTTTTTAGCAGGGTGGATTTGCCAATGCCGTTAAATCCCGTCATAACAATTTTCTCTCCCCCTTTTATGGAAAAGCTGATGTCCGACAAAACAGG
>NZ_RAZG01000235.1 GCF_003612565.1 Roseburia sp. 1XD42-69
GTAAGCGAATAGTTTTAGGGTGTACCCTATAAATGAAATCTGACACCCTGCGTTAGGATGCCAGACATGCGAGTATTTCACTACATTTTATTTACAAGTTTCTTTAGCCAGTTCACTCCATGGGGCAAATTGTTCCAATTCCTCGTCTGACATTTCAGCACTAGGACGATGCTCCAGAAGGAAACTCAGATATTTATGTGAATCAAGTTCATTGGCTTTTGCCGTTTCTATCATTGAATAGACTTTCATACTGGCATCTGCTCCGGCTGGTGTATCACAGAAAAGCCAGTTCTTACGGCCAACTACCAACGGTCGAATGCTGTTCTCGCTGAGATTATTACTCAGGCTGCATGCGCTGTCTTTCAGATAGTTCATCATGAACGGACGACAGCCATTGGAATAGTTGACTGCCTTGATTAGCCTGTCTCCGGATTCCGGATGCTGTTGATCAAGCCACGACAAAAAAGCCTCTATGACAGGTTTTTGGTCCTTCAGACGGCGATGATAAATCTCTTTGAGCGATAATCCTTTTTCGTGATAAGAGCGTTCATACTCAAACAGCTTATTACAGTATAGGAACCCCTGGACTGCCGGATGTGTATAATCCTTTTCATGTCCTTTGGGTATTGCCCGCAGCCAATAGCGTCGTATGTGAGCCCAGCAACAACAACGCTGTGCCTCCGGCACTTTGTTGTATCCTTTATAACCATCAACCATTAGATAGTATCCGGGATCTGCGCCTGCCAGAAAAGCTGCGGCATTACTGCCGGCTCTGGTCGGAGTGTAATTATAAAGGATGATAGGAATCTCTCCATCGTCACCAGTGCGTACCAGCCACACATAAGACTTACTCTGTGGTCTGCGGCCTTCTTCCTTTAATACCTGGATCGGGGTCTCATCTGCCATCAGATATCTGCGTTTTAACAGTTTCCGGTGCAGATATTCATACATTGGCAGGAAGTAATTCTCCGC
>NZ_RAZG01000236.1 GCF_003612565.1 Roseburia sp. 1XD42-69
TGCTATTTTTATGCCAGTTCTTATTGAATTTTCAAGGTGCATAGGCACTTATTCAAGTGCGAAGTTTGAGTCTATTATAAATACCGCTCCATTTCATATTAAATTTATTTAGAAAAGGCACTGCCAAATTGCAGCAGTACCTTATTTTTATTATTCTTCACAACAAAGTGTATACAAAATTTCACGCATTGTATCCATATAAATATCTTGTGATGTCACCATACATGCAGCGAACAAAATTACAAATATACTAACTTTCTCTTGATTCTTTTTTAACTCTCTCTCTAAATTATCGGCATTATCAATAAACATTTCCCACAATTTACTGCCATTTGCTTTCTCAAAACTCTCTGTTACAAGCTGGTCTATTTCTTCTTTTTTCATCTATAATATTTTCTCCTTATAAATATAACTGTACTATTTTCTGCTAAATACTTTCTTTTCTAATATCACAGATCAAAATCTTATATTTCATCTTCATATCACGTAATTCATCAATCAGTTTCTTATATTCTTCATACATATTATTTGATAACTCTAACTGCTCATTCAATTTATCCAAATCATACAAAGACAATTCCTGTTTTAACGCTTCATTTTCTTTTCTCAGAGATTCATTGATTCTTTTTAAGCTCTTATTTCTTTTCTCTAATAAATTAAACATTATTCCTCCATCAAAATAGGAGAGTGCATAACACACTCTCCCGTAAAAACAAACTATTACCTCCATAACCTTGCATTTCCAATTCCTTTACCTTGAAACTTAGCTGCCATTGCTGCTGCAAAACATTTTGTGGTTTTATCATTCTTACATATCTCATCCCTCATCTGCTGTCCAAATGTTTTCGGATCATTCACGCCATGCATGTTGATATCGCCTACCTGGACATTTACATGGTGTTATTCGTAACTTTACCTACTCCCAATTACCCGAAAATTCTTCAAATTAAAAGAAGGTACAGCATAATT
>NZ_RAZG01000237.1 GCF_003612565.1 Roseburia sp. 1XD42-69
TGCCCTTATGAGAACATTGAAATATCTTGTCCGACAAAAGGAGCACTATTTATAATAGTTGTAAAGTGGTGTATTTTAAATATAATTCTTAATCATTATCATCTTTCCACATTTTTATCTCTCTCATAATGTTGCAATGCTTCTAATTGCTTTTTAGCTATTTTAGCAAAAGGTTCTAATATTTTATCAATTTTCTCCAGATTATATTCGTCTTTTCTTGCCTGATTCAAAATACGCTTGGCTTCTTGAGAATCAAAAAATTCCGACTCACTTGATGCATCATCTTCGTCAAATAGTTTTTCAAATAATTCTGATAATTTTATTCTACTTTCCTGAAACATAAGATAATAATATCCTATAACCACATCCGGTTCCCAATAAAGAGTTTCTTTATTAAAAATTTCTATGGTTTTTTCATGAGCAATCGCTAATAACAATTCTTCTCTGCTTTTAGCAATCGCAACGTCATAAACCCATTCCTCTAAATTATCATTGCAAACAATTAGACGATCTGCCCATGATTGCCACTGATTTGTATTCCAATATTTACTTAATACTATTGTATGTAAATAATTTACAATTGGCATTTAAGCATTCTCCTTTCACAACAATTAAGGTGTACTGGGGTGTAAACCAGGAACTCCAGATCCATGTGCCTGTGGATCTAACGGTGAATTAGAATGATAATGGGGATTAGAATGTATATGCGGAGTGCCATGATCGGTAAAATCATTATTACCTATTCTTCTACCAAATGAATCAAAGATTGTCTCTCTATAATACATTTGACCGTTTTCACCATATTTTATATCCACAATACTCTAATACCAGGCCTAGTTTGTAGACGTTGTCTGGTATTTAAAATATTTCCTTTATTAATACTTGTGAGTTAAAAGTTTGTACCACTAAGAAGCCAGAAAATCCCAGTGTTTTTCTGACTCTTCCTGTAGCTCA
>NZ_RAZG01000238.1 GCF_003612565.1 Roseburia sp. 1XD42-69
GAGGCATCCTGTATCTTATTTAATTTGAAGAAAAAGAAGGGATTTTGGTTCAGATAAACTAACGAATAACAATATTGTCAGCCGGGCATCAGGGATGGCACCGGACGTGGGGAAGATTGAAAGCCGGATTGCGAAGCTGAGGGAAGAGGCGGAGGACTGCGGCAGGAGGCGGAAGAACCTGTATGAGGATTTCAAGGATGGCATCCTCACCAAAGAAGAGTATGCCATGCTCCGGGAGCAGTACCAGGAGCAGGCAGATGGGATGCGCTATGCCTGCGGGGTGTGCGGGAAGCGGCTGACCAGGAGGAACGGGACGGATCTTTACTGCAACCGGGGGTATATGCTGAGGGACTGTGAGTGCCGGCAGGTGGTAATGAAGGAGCCAGAGGCGGATGCAATCGTGCTGGGGGAATTGAAGAGGAAACTGCGTCGGGTTCTGGATGAGGAAGAGCTGAGGTTGGAGAAGCGGGCGGATGTGCTGGCAGCCGGGAGCAGGGTGGAGAGCCTGAGGAACGCGCTGGAGGCGGCGAAGAAGGCGAAGCAGAAGTTGTTTGAGAAGCTGGTGGACAGGGAGATTGAGCGGGCGGTGTTTTTGGAGAGGAAGAAGGGGTATGATGCGGAGATCGGAAGGCTGGAGCAGGAGATTTCGGATGCGGGGCTGGCGGAGAGGATTGACAGGGATGCGGACGGCGAGGCACGGGAGCGGGCGGATGTGGCGAGGTCTTTTCTGGATGTGGGGGAGATGACGGAGGAAATCTGGGAGCGGTTCGTGAAGGGGGCCTGTGTGTATCCGGATGGGAGGATTGAGGTTAGGTGGAATTTTGGGGATGAAATGGAGTGAGGAATGGGGAGTGTAAAATAAAGTGTGTAAGTTAGAAATACAATAAAACTAACTGCATACTTTATTTTTCTATATAAGGTGTGC
>NZ_RAZG01000239.1 GCF_003612565.1 Roseburia sp. 1XD42-69
ATTCTTGGTATTTCTTTATCTGTTCCGCAAGCTTTTCATCCTTAATGGTTTCAATGTCAATCGTACCGTTCTTTACTTTGTCACGATATTTCTTGCTTAATCCAACGGAATCCGCCTGCTTCATGTATCTTTTGTATGCCTTGCCATATGTTGACAATTCATTTTTGATGGCAGACGTGGCTTTCTTATAATACTTATTAATAAATCCGCTTGTAACTGCGGTTTCTGCCTGTTTGATCCACTTGTCAAATGCGGCCTGGAATTTCTTTATCCTGCGCTCAATCCAGTCAAAGATTTCTTCCGTTGCTTCTTTGGCTGTATCGGCTGCTTTTTGGACTGCCCTGGATGCTGAATCCGAACTATTGTTAGAAGAGGATGGTTTCCTGCTGCTGCCATTATTGTTGTAAGGCTTTTTCGTGCCTGGGTTCGTTGCTCCTGCCTCACCGCTGGCATAGGAAGAACCTTTTAATTTTGCATTTCCTCCAAACAGCATCTTCCCAAAGGATGATATCTTTCCATATTTCTGCAATGCCTGTGTCTGCAAGTGGTTCAGGATAATCTGTCCCTTTTTGATTTTACGGAACTGCGCACCGCCTTTGACGATTTCATAAGTACCGCTCTCCGGGTCAATAATTGTCTCATTCCCAAGTTCATTTATTAATGCCGTTTCTGTCTTAGGCGCACCGATCGTACCGTCTGCAAAAGAGTGCCCGATCTGTGCATTTCCTAACGCCTTGACCGTACCAGAAGCAGGAGAAGAAGAACTGCTGTTACCGCTGTTCCCAGCCTGACCGGATGTCGGTGTTCCTCCCTTTAACAAACCGTTTGGGTCGTTTGCAGTCACATTGACCTTTAATGTCGTGCTTTTGGGCTGTGTCCATTGGTTGAACTGTGCGTCCACTTC
>NZ_RAZG01000240.1 GCF_003612565.1 Roseburia sp. 1XD42-69
TGAGCTACAGGAAGAGTCAGAAAAACACTGGGATTTTCTGGCTTCTTAGTGGTACAAACTTTTAACTCACAAGTAATATTTTATGGACATCCTTGCAGAATCGTACCTCATCCTCTGTATCCATTAATTTCATATCTGACATTTTCAATTCTCCTCAATTCGCTACACGCGTGTAGCGAATTCAATATTCATTTCTTAATTTTAAAATTACATTAACTAAAAATCTTCGTAATATCCTGATACCGATTCACCACCCGATAAATCTCAATTAACCTTATACAACACAACATAATCATTCCACACCACATACTTATAATCCGTCTTAAAACTCACACGTTTAGACAAATCTGCACCAATATAAGGAAACTGCTGTATATTCTCAAACTGCCTATAAATCTCCTGAACCGTTTCTAATGCTTTATCGGCGTTATCTTCTGCAATAAATTTCTTAATTGTTTTTAAATCCTCTGCCACTACCGGATTGATTCGCAATTTCATCATAAATTTACTCTCCAACCTCAGCCTTTAATTCATCCATTGACAGCCAGCCATTTCCATCTTTAACAGCTTCCTCTGCCTCATACAGCTTCTCCAGCAGCTTTTTTTCTGCTTTATCACGTTCATAATCCTCTATATCCATTACCACAAATCTGCCCCTGCCATTTTTAGTCAGGAACACAGGCTCTCCGATCTGACAATTTTTCAAAACCTCATTATAATTTCTTAAATCTGACACTGGTAATATACTTGCCATAGATATACCATTCCTTTCAACTCAAACTATAATATCTCTTTTTATATTATACTCCACCACTTTACAACTTTTCCATAAAAAATGTCATACAGGACTTTCTGATGTATAATAAGTTTGCAAACAAAAAATACGAAAGAAAGTGATCCT
>NZ_RAZG01000241.1 GCF_003612565.1 Roseburia sp. 1XD42-69
CCGCTGGCAGTGAGCTTATGGAGACATTGGCACAGTTTTTAAATGTCGATAATGCAGACAGTATTCCTACATCATCCTTAAATGAAAAATACACGATAGAGGTGAATGCGTTTACAGGAATAGAGTGCCTGAAAATCAAAGGGAACGAAGGCGGCGGTTCATGGCTCATGGTCAGCGATGAACAGCAGATGGGGAAATTGCGGGAACTGGCGGATATGTATAAGGAAAAGTATCCTAACCTTATAAAATCAGAAAGTGTGGCAATGGGATTTGCACAGGCCGAAGTAGCAGGTCAGGCTGTCAGGACAGAAGATGGAATCATGATGATTACCTGTAATGGGATGAACTATATGGATGATGCCAATCCATCCAAGAGCTGGGCTGTCATGTTTCCAATAGGGGCAACGCATATGTATATGGAAATTATGAATGCAATGGCGGAGGGGTATATAGAAGCGAAAGACATCAAGGAATATTCAAAGTGGGAGAAATATTTTGAAGAAAGAGGACTGGAATTTGAAAGAATCTTATCAGATGAGGAATTGGAGCAGGCAGATAAACAGGAATCTGAATCAAAGACAGATATTATTGTTAAGCCAGATGGTTCAAGGGTGCTTGTAATGACAATGAGTATTGGCGGAATGGAAACTACAATGAGTTTGGAAATTTCCAAGCCGACAGAAGCACCAAATGAAAATTCAGAGCATGATACCGATAATAATATGCCATCTGATGATCCCGGAATGGATACAGTATCGGATGAAATGTCGAATATTTCAACGGAGGCTTAGAAAGTGTGGGCAGCTTTAAGAATACTGGTAGCTGTGCAAGAACAGATATGGTCTGACCGACAGAGGGGCTGCAATAATAAAAATAATGGAGGACATTTGGAGATGAG
>NZ_RAZG01000023.1 GCF_003612565.1 Roseburia sp. 1XD42-69
AAATACTCTTACATATCTAATTCTTATCAGGAAAGTCTAAAGTTCATAGACACAAGATTTTTTACAGCCTCTTTGGAATTATGCTTTTTTATACGTTTTTAAATGTAGCAGTTTGGAGAATGCTTTTGCATTCCCTTTTCGGTCTAGTTCCACATATTGCGGCTTCTTCTTAATTTGTAAGCTCCATACCTCCTGCCCCCCTTAAAAGCAGGCTCTCCGCCAAATCCAGCCGGATTTTTATCTCATTCTCCGGCATTTTCCGGTAGATAGCAGCCTTTTTATTGTCTGTTTCCAATATTGGGCAGTAGTAGGCTGCACTTTCCTCTTTTTGGGCATCAAAAAGTGCAAAAAACAAAAACGGCATATCCGTCTCATACATCCTGATTACTGCCAATGCTTCCTTTGAAACTAAAAAGAATGGCTCTGTCATAATATCCGGATAACAGACATCCATCCCTGTTTTCATATCCAAAAGAACAAAACGGGGCAATTCCTGATACTCGTTTCTGTTTAGCTTTCTCACATCAATTTTTCCGTACCAGTTTTCAATCTGGGGCACGGGATTCCCATTTTGGGAAGTCAGGGTAAAATATTCCATCTCTTCGCTCCTGTTACAATTCATCTCTCATTTACACGGTAAAGTATTTCTCCTTCTCCTCTGTAATCCCCAAAAAAGACAAAGAAATCCTCTGTTTTGCTTAGCTGTAAAAATTCTTCCTCCTTTAAAATATCCTCCAGAAAATCTGTACAAAGTTTATAAACTGCCCCATGGCAGTATTCCCCACACATAAAACGCACTGCCGTCTCCTCGTCTCTGCAGAGCCTGGGAAATGTACCCTTAAGTATTTTCAAAAGGGAAGATATGTCTCTTTCAAAAAATTCCGGTAAACCTTCCGGCACCCACATAAGTTCCACTGCGTCCCTTGCCAGCCAGAATTCCTCTCCCAAAAGAACAATCCGATACGCATATGTCCGCCTTAAAATACTGGTATATAAACTGCAGATGCCAAGGCTTGCCGCCTCGTTTTCATAGTTTTCTTTCCACATCCTTGCTGCCTTTGCAAATGCCTCTGTCACAGATTTTTTATACCCTTCTGTATGATAGCTCTCTTCCAGACAAAGAATGCTCTCCCTAAAGATTTCCCTGTAAACCTCTTCTGCCTCTTTTAACAGTTCTTCTCTCCGTGCAAAAATATTTCCCATACATGCTACCTCCCCTCCACCATTTCTAAATTCAGCCACTCATCATAAAACATTCTGCCGGTGACCAGACAATAAATCAGCGATATCGGCCACAAAAAGAGAGACACCGCTTTTAAAATTGAGTGCACCAATATCATCCCAATTTCCGTCTTCTCTCCCACTGCAAAAAGACGGATACCCATGATTTTTTTCCCAACGCTGCTTCCCCAGAAAATAAGTTCCACAACAAAGAAATATCCAAAATAACAAAACATCCCATACATTCCTGTCAAGCTGATGCGTATATTAGTCTGTTTTCCCCCGGTAACTATCAATGTATAACCGGCAATCGCCAAAGCTGCAAACATCAGAATAAACATCAGAATCCCCACATCTATAAGCATTGCCACAATCCTTTTTCCTGCGTACTGCCCCTTTCTGTTTTCCTTTTCCGCAAAATGTATCACCCCCCTTTCTCCCCCAATCCCAAGCGGCCCGTCATAGGGCATTTTAGAGGTAATAAAATAGTAAAATACTGTCAGAAACCAAAGTTTTGCTGCAATTGTTTTGAAAAAGGAATGTTTTAAAATCCAATTATCCTCCAACTCCCCTGCAGATGCAAATCTGCATCCCACCATGTCCCTGCCAGGTGTGTTTCCCCGGGACAGACGGTCAAACAGGAAAGAATAGAAAAAATACGCAGAAAAAGAAATTACAAATTTTATTCCCCTAACCGTCATCCTAGACAGACTCTGTAAATCTGCCCCGTGTATCCCCTCTAATATTTCCCATATCCACCCGATAAGTATTTTACTTAATATGTAACAAATGATAAAATCAATTACTGCCGCCCAAAAACGCTTCATTTTCTACCTCCGATTATTATATGATTTTTTGGATTCATTTTACAAACAGTTACAACTTGCCACGGTCACCGCCGCCACTAATATAAAAACTATTTCACATATTGTAACCATTAGGTATTGATTGATTTCTTTCCATGATTCTTCATAAAAAAAAACCATATTAGAATTAGGAATGACAACAATCTTTATATTATCTTTATCCCGGTATTTTGATGCAAATTTTCCATATGTGCTAAGAGATCCCTTATGTATTTCTCCTTGATATTCATATTTTATATCCATAACATAACGTATTGGACCAATATCAGAAACCCTAAAATTTATTATGGTTGCCTCTGTTATCTCTTTTACCTCCTCTTTTATTTTCAATTTATAATGATTTCTTTCTACCCACTCAGAAAGTAATATCACAGTTAGTAACATTATCAAAACTGCAATTGTTACTTCTATATTATTATTAAAAAAAGCGACAATTATTTCTAATAATTTCATATATCTACCTCCTAGTATAATAATAGTGTAGTCAATCAAGATTACTTGGCTAATGAGTTTCTATAAATCAGATAACAGAAGAAGGTTTTCTTCCTTCATCAGATGTTATCCATAAATATTGATCATTTCTGACGGTTCCTGATAGACACGAGATAAAACATAAGGTATTATCCCTTAGGATAGGACAAAGAATGTATTCCCCCTTGGGAGGCTATTTTCGGCCAATACCTACAAGAAAGTCAATTAATCCATTCGACAGGATTTTATGTTTTAGCTGGTTGGGAGCCGAAAGGCTATACCCGAATAACACGTTAGGTTGTGTACCTGCCAAATTGGAAATAGATTCCTGTCAGAAAGGAGCTTTCGCTCATGTCAAACAAAATTATCTTTTATCTTGATGGAGGGTGTAATTAGGTTTGTGTCTTTGAGAATCTGTTTTCCTATGATTTCTGGTCATAGGCTATTGTTAGAATTTTCAGTATTTACAAGGCTTCGTGGGCTCTGGAATAAGGCTAAAAGCTATAGACACAAATTTAAGAACGCTACCTTTTATTTTCCTATTGACATTTATTGGCTGGACTTTGTATATTTGTAACCCACAATAACTAAACAACATCATCTTGAATGGAAAACTTCTGTTCGAAACAACTTCTTTTATCCCTCATAATTCACATCCTCTCTATACTTTCTTATTTTTTTGCACAAAAAAGCCTTTATTGATGATGTCCCTTCGGAACTTCCCCCCATCAAAGTCACAACCTGTTTGTAATACTACGTAGAAAACTCTGATTGCTTTACATGCAACTGCTATCTTGGCCTGCATTCCACCAAGTGGATTCTTCTTCCTGTTCCTGTAATAAAGGAACACATCCTGAAATGCTGGATTCCATTGCATAAGTGCACAGGCTGATTCATATATTGTCCTTCGTAGTTTTTTCTTTCCCTTTTACTGATTCTTGGCTGTCCTCTCTTCTTACCGGAACTCTTTTTGGCAATCTCCAGTCCTGCAAGCTTCTGTATCTGCTTAGGGTCAGTGAAATGTCCGATATCACCAACCTCTGCTATAAATCCGATCACAGTACTCATCCCTACTCCTTTAATGGCGAGCATTTTCTCCACATTTGCTACTTCTCTTACTTTTTCTTCCAGGTATTCATCCAGTCTTTTTAGCTGTTCTGCTTTCAAAATGCAGTCATTTACAAGTACCCAAATTTCAAGTCTTGCAGCCTCACCGGCTTCCAGTCCTACACTGTTCTGTGCAGCTTCTACCAGGGTTTGTGCCCTCTTGATTCCTGCCGCACGCACCTTTGCATCACACCATATCTGATTGATTCCTCCTGCTCCGATTTTTAGGTTGTCCCGTGGAAGCGGCGCCTCTTTCAGAAGCATTAGTCCACTAGTGGAATCCCAATCGGCATAACACTCAAAATACTCCAGGAAAACTTCTGAAGCCATCCCTGTATCTGATTCGACAGACGTACATGCTGTTTCATGATCTGGTCTCTGCAAACAGAAGCCTCACTAATCTCAACATACACACCACTTGGAAGATAAGATGTTGAATACCTTCCATCCTTCACAAGTAACGCAATCGTCTTAGAATCCTTAAGATCACTCTTTTCAGGACTGTTATCATCCAGTTCCTTACTTCTGTTGACTGTAAATGGATTGACTATCACAAGCTAAACTCCATGATCCTGTAAAACTTCTGAAAAGTAAGCCGGTAGCATCTGGTAGGCCCACAGCCGACAATCACCTTTTTCATTTCAGTCCTATTCATGAGTTCCTCTGTCCAACGAAGGAAAGTAAGGAATCCCATTCCCGTGTTGCTAAACTTAAACACTCTTCTTGAAAGTTCAAATCCTCTACAGTCAAATGCTCTACAGAAGTGAGTCTTCGATCCAACATCAACTCCTACAATTAAAGTGTCACTTGTTACTTGCTTTAGTCCGTCATTCTGTGTTAAATTCATTAAAGAAACCTCCAGTATTTATAAAGATGTTTTATTCATCCAGCCAAGATGAACACCTTTATTGTACTTCGAGGTTTTCTTTTATTCAATTAGCGTTATTTCTGAATTACAGGAATGTTCCTAACAATCTAATATTTTCTTGAAGGCTTGCGTTAAATTAATGTCAAATTGTATTCCCACTCCAAGACCTTGATTATAATTGTTCACACCAAAACTAAAAATCAAATCCCCATTTACTTCAGATATCCCCCATACACTTGAATCTGTATAAAATCCTTCTATTACTTGATCATTTAATATATCGTATTGATATTCAACTCCTTTACTCACTTCAAATTTTCCCAATGCAGCCGAACCTCCCATTCCTCCTCCAACAGTAAGAACACCATCTCCAATATTACCATTTACATAAATCTTTCCATCTACTCCTATTTTCTGTTCTCCGTCACCTATCATTAATCCAGCTTGTAAACCTATTTCTGGCGTCACCGTAATTATATTCCTGTGACTATCTGTTGGCTCTGGAACAGTAGGTCTATTCACGGGTTCTTCAACAGGCGATATGCTATTGGCCCACTCGGAGAATTCACTTAATGACAACTCACTGTCTTCTTGCGGCATAAAAAAGTTAAAGGGATTTTTAGGTTTGTCCTCCTGTGGCATAAGATAAGTCTCAATACAATTTTGAGGTTTCTCCCCATTTATGTCTACTAAATTTAAAGGCTTATTCCAACAATAAATATTTCTATTAAGTGAATATGGATACCATATATTTCCCCTTTCTACGTCTTCTGCCGTAAAACGCCCTAAATCCGGCCTATATTCCCTTGCATTTGCATAATATGTTCCACTTAAGTCATCATAATGATATCCGGTATAGCCAAATGGCTGAATTTTTCCCTGTCTAGTATAACGTTTGCCAAAAAGATTCATTTTATCAGATCTATACAACTCCCTTCCAAACTCATCATAACCATAAGATTCACCATTACCTGTTTTATGCAAAACACGTAACGGACTGCCTAATTCATCTTGCAGATAGTAATGAAGTGGTCTGTTTTCCTCTTCCATGACAACTACATTATTATCCCAATAAAATTTCTGCTTTCTTTCATCTGTTGAAATTTCTAATAGGTTTCGACATCTTTTGGTAAAATCTAACAAATAATTCTCCTCTACATTACCTGATTTCCGTCCCATCCTCTGTCCAAGAGCATTATAAAAATAAAATACTTCTCTGCCCGTATTATCCCATGCTTTTTCCAGACAATTCAACGCTCCGAAATGATAACCATAACACAATTCATCCTCTTGATATTCTCCAATCATGTTCCCGCGCCTGTCATAATTATAGCTCTTTTTTATACTACCATTCCTCAAAATAATCTCTTCTTCTCTTAACCGGTTCAATAAATCATAGGAATATATATTTTGTATATCCTGTTCGTAATCCTTCATTTCAGTACGATTGCCAAAAGAATCATACTGATAAGTACGAAGTAAAATTCCATCCTTCTCCACCTTAGTCAAACTCCCAAGATTATCATAAAAATAGGAATAGCTTCCACTTTCTTCAGGCAAACCTCTTCGTTCTTTAAAAATAGATGTTTTATTTCCAGAATAATCATATTTATACATGTATCTGTCGATAATTTCCCTACTATCCTCATGAACAAGTTCGCTAATCTGACCTAAATCATTATATGACCATTTAGTACAATATCCTCCTGAATTACGTTTCCAGATAAGCCTGTTTTCTTTGTCATACCCATATGTAATACATAGTACACTCCTTTCTTTTTCGCACTTTTCTAGTCTAGTAAGACGCATCATATTATCATAGTAATAATGCAGAATAGTTCCATCCGGGTAAATCATTTCCAAACGTTCACCTAACTTTCCCCATCTATAAGAAATTGTCTTCCCATTCTTATCCGTAATTCTTTCTGGCTGTCCCTGACGGTTTCTCTCAAAATTTGTTTCCCCCATCCAGTCTTTAATTCTTGATAAATGTCCTAGCGGAGTATAATCAAATTCTGCCCAATTTCCATTTCCATATATAACATTCCTTATCCTTCCATCAGGCCAGTAAGCATATGTTGTTTGAAATCCTTCCCTGTCTACTTTTTTTATTACTCGCCCAAGTGCATCATACTCATAAGTTTCTTCTGCTCCTAATGCATCCCTCACACACTCTATCTGCCCAAAAACATTCCTTACATAATCTTCGCCCCTATTTACCTCCCCAATTTTTCCATGTTGACACACATGAACCAACATATCCATTTCATCATAAATATATTCTGTCTTATTTCCCAAAGCATCTACAACTTCTTTCAGCATTCCACTAGAAGTATACGAATAACGAATCGTATTATCTAAAGCATCCGTCATAGAAGTTATATGACCAAGAGCATCGTAAGAATAGAATTTTTTCTGCCCCTCACTGTTTGTAACTAGAATCAACCTCCCCATCTCATCATATGCATATGATATACTGTATCTCCCATATGTTTTTCTACTTATTCTACCCAGGCGATCATATGCATACGTTATCTCCTTGCCAGTTGGATATATACTTTTTTCCAATCTTCCTCCAGGTAAATAAAAATGCTTTGTTACCCTTCCACCACCATCTGTTACCGTACAAAGTTTTCCTAAAGTATTATATTCATACCTAGTGATATTCCCTCTGATATCCGTCTGTTCTGTTAACTCTCCTGCATCATTATAACAGAAAGTTTGTCTGTTTCCTATTGGATCAGTTATGCAACAAAGCTTTCCTGTTACTCGATCATACTCATAACAGGTTTTACCTCCTATAGTATTTGTTACTGCTTTCACACGATTTAATTCGTCATACTCATAAAATATTTCTGACAATGTCTCTCTTCCATTCCCTGCACTAACATGCAACAAATTCCCTACAGAATCATATGAATACTTATAAACTGATTCTGGTTTTTCCGTATCCTCATCCTTAGTTATCTCCATTTTTATCATCCGGTTATTTTTATCGTATTGATAGGAGTATACCATTCCTGTAGGAAAAATCATTTTCTGCAAATTCCCCATCGTATCATACTTCCTTTTTGTTTCTCTTCCTTCTTTATCTTGAATTTTTTCCGGCATACCCATTATATTATACTCTATATTTATGATACCCCCATCAAAATCCTGAATTTGTATAGGTTTTCCTCTTTCATTATATATATATCTTTTAATACTTCCATCTGGATGAATAATTTTTATCAACTGATCTTTTTCATCATATTCATACTGTATTGGATTTCCTTCTTCATTAATAACTTTCTTAACCCTGTTTAAATCATCATAATCATATCTTACTTTCATCCCATAAGAATCTTTTGTACTTATTACGTTTCCTTTTTCATCATACCTTATATAAATACAGCTTTTATCAGACTGAGTTATTTGTATCGGCTGACCTTTTTCATTGTACAATATCTCCCTACTTCGCCCTAGTGCATCTTCTGTCTTTACCAAGCAGCCTTTTTTATCATAGGTATTCACTCTCTGTATTCTTCCTTCTATACTCTCCGTCAATAAATGGCCTTCCGCATCGTAAGTAAATATCCTTTGTCGTCCTAACGCATCTCGAATCTCAGTCATATTTCCTTTACCATCATAAAAATATCTAGTTTGATTTCCGTTCTTGTCAACAAAAAGAGTCCTCTGATTCCTATCGTTATAATTAAAAATTTCTTCCCCATCCTCATAAACAGTTCTTACATTACGTAAGCATTCATCACTTTCGTATATCATCATATTTCTATTTTGCTCTCGCATATATGTACAACCATTATTATATATAAGTTCTATAATTCCCCCATCCGGCAATTCCTGCTTTATTACACGATTTGCACTATCATATGTATTTTTTACTGATTGAGTCCCCATAGGTGTTTTAATGCTTTCCAGCTTTCCATTCTCATTATAAGAATATGTATAAGCAAAACCACAACTATTAACAAACTGATATAACTTACCATATCTGTACAGAAAATATATTTTTCTGCCTGCATGGTCACAAACGCTTATTATATGCCCTTCTGCATTATATATGTATGTATAGCTTCCACCGTTACTGCTTTTTACTAAAATAAGCTGTCCATTTTCATTGTAAGAGAAACGTTCTCGATTGCCGTTTTTATCTTCTTTCACTGACAGCCTTCCTGTCTCGTCAAATATATATTTCATTCCTTCATACGTGCGAT
Organism: Roseburia sp. 1XD42-69; assembly: GCF_003612565.1. Classification (GTDB taxonomy): domain Bacteria; phylum Bacillota; class Clostridia; order Lachnospirales; family Lachnospiraceae; genus Roseburia_B. Next base: position 8,751 of record NZ_RAZG01000023.1, read on the forward strand.
AAATAAATATTTCTTTTTCTTTTATTAATTTGCCGGTATCGCCAAATACCGGTATATAAGTATTTCCTGTCGCAAGGCGATAAGGAATTTCTCTTCCATCCCCTAGACATACCTGTGCAAAATTTCTATTTTCCTGCCTGATATGCATCTCATAATTATGACGCCATCCTTCCCCAAGACTTCCTCCTTTTGTCTGATCCATAGAATTATAGAACATACGGAACTTCATCTCCATTATCCCTTTTATACCTAAATCTTCTTTCTCGCATATAAAATTTCCAATATTTACATTAATTGGCTCCCCTGCAAGTATCTGTATTAAGGTATTCGTACCAAGCCATCTTCCTATTATTTTCAAAAACGGCAAATTTCCCGCAGATTTTCTTTCTCCTATTCCGGGTTTCTGTCCTGATGAAATCGGATAAACAATCCCTCCTTTCGCACATATCAAAAAACTTTGCATCGTAATAGCATTCACATTATTCACTTTCTCTTCACCAAAAAAAGTATTCCCCGGCAAAGTTATCCATTCTTTGGTCAGACTAACACATCCGCGACAAATATGATCTTTCCTATTCATAACACACTTTCCAAACGAAGGAATATTTTCACCTGGTACGCAATCCGTTTTAATAGCTTTTCTTTTTTCATCACTTATATAAGCGCGTCCTTTTGGAATTTTAAGTTCCACAGTGCCACTCCCACTGATACATTTTAACTTCGCACCTTCCACCAAATAGTCTTTTCCCATAACTTATCCTTTCTCCTACTGCACCCTAAGCTCCCCGCCTGTGAAGGAAATCCCTTTATCCAATGTAATACTCGTCCCTTTCTGCTTCAACAAAACAGAGGATGTCCCCGCTGCAATAAGGGAACCCTTATCACTGGAAATTGTCACATCCTCCGCTGCTTCCAATACAACAGAGTGGGCGCTTACCAAATGTATCCCCTCCTTATCCGTCAGCTCAATCCTTGTTCCCTGATTATTGGTTATCACAATGCTGTTTGGGGTAAACCGGACTTCCTTTTGGTACTTAGTCTTAAGCACCTTAAAATCCGGGTCTTTCCTGTCCGGGCTCTCTGTCTCCGCATGGACGGAACTGTTGACAAAAGCCTCCCCTTCCTGTTTTCCCGGAATGGTAAGCCTTACCATATCTCCCGGTTCCGGCATACAGTACCATCCCGTTCCGTCCGGGGTGGAGTAGACAGTGGCATAGGGATAAAAAATATTAATTTCCTGCTGCTTATTTTCATCTGAGAGAATCTCTACCTGCACCTTATCCTCTTTCACTTCTTTTACCATGGCGTCCAAAGAACACCCAGCGGCATTTTTCAGCATATCGACAGGTACAGCCAGCCCCTTTTCCTGCATCAAATAATACTCATGGATCATTTCTCCTTTGATATATTTTGAGATAATTTTATAAATATAAAATTGTATTCCCTGAAACTCCATATAATCGCCAATCCTATAGTTTTCTCTTACCTGGAAAATAAAAGCCAGACAATCTGACTCGCTGATATCCAAAATTCCATTGCTCTTTTTCCGATAAAAACCAGCGAGGTCTTTCTGCATTTTATAATCCCAATTTTTTGAAAAATCAATCTTCTTCCCCCTGGGCAAACCGTAGAACAGGCGTGTTCCACGCATTTTTGATTCCGGCACAAGATATCTATTTTTCCTGCTGGAAAGCCTTTTAAAAAATTCCCAGTCTGTCTCCGCATACTGTAATACCAATTGTCCTGTTTTATCTTCCAGGGAACTCTCAAAAATAATATCAACCTCGTATTCCCCACAAATCTGCCGGAATATCTCCTTATACGTCATGTTTTGATTTTGAAAAGACCGCATATGTACCTCTCTGTCCAAAAGACAGCTTCCCGTGGTAATTTCCAAAGTCATTTTTTTCTGGTCATTGATTCTTTCTATGGAAAAATCTGTTACCAGACCCCAGAACAAAATTTCCGTATCACCTTTTTCTCCCACTGCCTCAATTTTTTCCCACACATCTCCCCTTAAAATCTTTAGGCATTCTTCCTCTTCATCATCACTGATATAACCCGTCATTGTCATTTTTCCGTGACAGTTTAATTCCTCTTCTTTCTTTATATCTAAGATTGTAAGAAATGAAATGGGTGCAGCTTTTACATTATATTCCCTCATCTGTATTTTCCTCCGTTCTTATAGTATGCAGCATTTGTAATATCCTGGAACGCCAAATCTGGTAATCCTGAAACAGACAGTAAAATGTACCCATAATCATATCCTTTCCCACTTGAAACAGAAAAAGAATATTGTAGATTCTCTCTCTTGCCGCAAAACTTTTATACTCCATCCAGTATGTTTTTCCTTCATTTCCATCACCATAGAAAACCGTGCGGCGGTCCCCCTGGTTAAGCAGCTCCTTTGCTCTTCTCCCCCAGTCTTCCGGTTCCCTGTCCCCTGCCCCGGATAGTATCTGAAATGTAATCCCTTCATTTCTTCCAGCCCTGGCAAATAAAACCGGCGGACGATTTTTAGACCAAAAAACGTTTTCCGCTTCCTCTTTCTCCATCCTGGAAAAATCCCGGGGAATCTGTATGGAAAATCCCATCTCAAAATCCGTATCTTCCCCCTGGAAAACTTCCTCCTCCATCTCCAAAAGCCTGTTTACCCTGAGAAAAAAACTGTCAAAATCCTCATTACAAATATCTCTCATCTTAATCCCTCCATTCTTTTCCCTGCTTTTTTTATGGTAGAAAATATGTACTTAAAGAGGGGACGCCATTTAAAATTATTCTCCACAGGATACGTTAAGGTAAACAGCATCATACGCTCCTCCAAAGAAAAAACTGCCTTTACATGTTCTTTCTCCAAATCTTCCATCGTTAAGAGAAACCACCCAATGGGAACTCCTGCCTCTTCCCAGAGATATTCCGGGGACGTTTTATATTCTGGAAAAGACTCTTCTGTCAGCTCCAAAATCTTTGAAATTCCCTCCCTCACTTCCGTTTCTTTTAAAGTTTTATCAAAATACTGCAGGGTAAATTGTATATCCTCCCGGATATCCTCCAAAATAATTTCCGGCCTCTCCTCGTAGGGATAAATTTCTTCTTTCCTCTGCTCCTCCATTTCCTCAACTCCCTCCGGCAGTTCCATGGAAAATTTTCCATCTTCCCATGTCCACAAAACCGTACTTACAGAATCCTGCACACATCCTTCCGTATCTCGGGAATATAACTTTTTTGTCTCCTTTCCCCTGTAAAATTTCTTCTCCATTGCCTGTCCTTTCCTACTTTTTAAAAGAAATATGAAATTCTTTCACGATACCTTTTCTTTTTTCCCACACTTCCTTGGCCCTTCCATCTTCCTTCTGAAAGGCTTTTCTTTCCAGCTCCCCTGCAGCCTGAATACGGCTGCTTAATTTATTGAGCTGGTTGATTTTTTCAATGGCAGGGCTTTTTCCCACGCCTCCAGTTTTTATGGTATTTTTCAAATCTCTCACCTTCCTTAATTACTTTTCTCCCGGTACAAAATCCACATGAATTCCCCTTATTTTTTGACTGAAATCTCCTGATAACTGCTGTGCAGGAGTGGAAGCTATAATATTTTTCTCGATTCCTTTTAAGCCATATGTCTCCTCCTTCTGCTTTTCCTCATGAAAAACAGGAAAATTTGTCCCCTCTTCCCCGGAAGTTTTTACCTCATTGGTGGCCCCGATGGAATCAAACCCATTGCACATATTGATGACCGTTGGCTCCAAATTGTCCCTTCTCACTATGGAAATCTCTTTTGGTGCCTTTATCACAAGATTCTTTCCCTGTATCCCTATCATGTCTCTGGCTGAAATCACAACATTTTTATTGCTGATTCCATTTACCCCGGTATCGTCACTTAGGGTAAGTTCCAAAGGGCTTTTTTGTTTCAGATCCCGAAAACCCATGCCCTTTTTCGTAAAATACATGCGCTTTGCCTGGGCTGTGGTAAAATACCGGTCTTCTGGTTTCATTTCCGGATTCCCCCTGCCGTTTCCGTGAACACCGTAAACGGCCTGGGCCCTTTTTCCCGAATCATCCTCCAACCGAATGTATACCTGTTCTCCAACTTCCGGCATACAGTACATCACATTTCCTGTCTCAGGGCGGAATGGATACCAGAAAGCTTTTTCTTTGGACTGATGTGCATCTATGTCAAATTTAACTTTCACCTCTTCCCCCCTTGTGTCCAAAACCCGGGCTGACAACAATCTTCCCCCATGGGATTTATTTTCATAGCGCCGGCGCACAATCTCTTTTTGGGAAATCACAGAATAATGGAAAATCAAAAGCCCTTCCTCTAAACTACAGCTTTTTTCCGCAATAGAATATATATATTCGTTAAGAGCAATCCTGTCTCCAATATCCCAGTTCTCATATCCTCTGATTCTGCGGCACAAATTTCCACTGGTTTTATCCCGCCAGACTTTTTCCCAGACAATCCCCCCCTTTGTTCCATCCTGAAATTTCTCTTCCGGCAGCCCAATATACACACGGGGCGTATCTCTTATTACATCCGGAATAATATCCGTATGCATATGGCTGGCCAGACGCCTTAAAAAATCCCAATCTGTTTCTTCCAACTGATACAGGGGAACGCCAATTTCTACGCCCTCTCCATTAAAATCCAACATGGATCGAGGCGTATCTCTTATCACTTGTTCCATAACTTCTTCATACTCTGCATGGATATCCTGAAATGTCCTGCTTTTCTTTGCCATATCAAAAAAAGCAGTGGCAGAAATCCCGTGCACTGACCCATGGTATCTGTCGCCCTCGTGTGATACCTGTACACTTTCTATCACTCCCTGAAACAAAATTTTATTCTCAATACTGACCTTTACCGGACTGCCGTTTAAATTCTGCAGTATAACCTTCTCCCCTATCTCCTCGGGCAAATCTCCCTCTGCCTCCATATGCCCGTGTTCTCCAGGCTTAATGTTCAATTGAAATCTTACGATGTCATTCAGTGGAAATGCGGTTTCCACTTTCAGATTTCCCTGTGTGTATGCTGGCATAAGTTTTCCTCCTGTGGAATTACCTTTTTATTTCAAAGAGTTGTCTTCTGTAATAAACTCCAGATAAATTACCGTTTCTGTAGGGTTTTTGCTCTGTTCATACTTTTATCTCCCTCATGCAAGTTTTTAACATCTGTCTTTTTCCGAAAAAACCGAAAAACTATATCACTGTTTCTCCTGGATAATTTCTAAAATGCTTTAAAATTGACAAATAATCATCTATCTTCCTTTCCCAATACCAGCAAACCACATTTAAGGGTATTTTATAAAAAGAACCATCCTCTCCCCTGACTTCACAAGTTTTGCTTTTATCATCCCACTCCCATTCTCCTCCACGCCGCCTGATTAACTGGTCTCCATATATCGCTGCCATTCCAAGAAGGAATTCCTCCACATCTTCAAATTTTTCATCTTTCTTCTCAAAAATCAGGCCGCACATGGTACGGATAAGTTTTGCTGTAAACTGTGTATTTTCCAGACCGTACATTTTTCTGTATGTCGTATTTAAAATTTCACGTTCTTGATACAATCGCTGATTCCTCTTACGTTTTTTTTGGATTTCCTGAATTTCTTCCGGGCTTCTTTTGCAGGCGCTGAATATCTTTTCTCCTTGCTCTTCTATGATTTTTTTGAATAAATGCAAAATCTGTTCCAACTCCTCCTCGCTTTGAAAATGCAGACTGCCACGAAGCATTCCTTTCTGGAACTTTGATTCTATCAGACTGCCCCCTTCTATATGCTCTCTTCCTATAAATGTCAGCCTGATATCCCAGCTGCCGTTATAATTATTAAATATGCTAATCCAGATGCTCTGCTTTATTTCATATTCACTTTCTTTTTTCTTCTCAAATACATAATCCGTTCCATTTCCATCCCGTGAAGCCCCTTTATAATAAAACCCCAGGTTCTCTGCTGCCTCTCCTATTATCTTTTTGATCATTTTTGCTCTGTTCATGTTATTATTCCTTATGCTCTTTTGGAATCTCCCTCACTTTTCAAAAAATGCTTCTACTGTAAATTCCAATTAAATAACTGTTTCTGTAGGATAATTTCTAAAATCATCTAATAAATAGAGATAATCATCCTTTTTCCTCTTCCAATACCCTTCCACCGTATACAATGGCATAATACAGTAAGAATACATTTCCATTCCTTTTACTATGCAGCTTTTGCTGTCATCTTTCCACATCCACTCTCCTCCACGCCTTCTGATTAACTGATCCCCATATATTGCAGCCATACCGAGAAGCAGTTCTTTCACATCTCCATAATTCGCATCCTTCTTCTCCATAAGCAAATCACTTATCCGGCGAATCAATTTGGCCGTAAACTTTGTATCTTCCATGCCGTATAGCTTTCTATAGGTTTCATTTAAAGTTTCATGCTCCTGATACAGCCTCCAATGCCTTTCATTCGTTTCCCGAACTTCATCTTCTGGCAATTTATTATCGTGAAATATTTTTTGTCCATTCTCCTCCAGGAAGTTTTGAAAAAGATATAGAATCTCCTTTAGTTCCTCCTCATCTTTAAAGTACCAACAATCTCCGGAAAAACCTTCCTTAAACTTCGATTTTATTAAATTGCAGCCTTCCACACGTTTTTTAGAATCAAGAGTCAGCCTAATGTCCCAACCTTCCATATAATGGTCAAATATTATAATCCAAATGGACTGATCTATTTCATAGTCACTTTCTTTTCTGCTCTTAAATGTATAATCTGTCACAGAGCCATTCCGTTCGCATCCTTTATAATAAAATCCCAATTTTTCTGCAGTTTCCCCAATTATTTTTTTTATCATTGTTTCTCTGTTCATATTTTTCTCCTTTTATCCATTCTTACAATCTATTGACGCAAACAACGGCAAAGCTACTGTGCCATGACTAGCAATCAATACTAATATCGTTATAATTATACCTAATGCTGCCCAACCAGCTCCTCCTTCCATAGAAACTTTGTCTAATACTTTTTCCCATACTTCTGATGCATAAAACACCTCACTATTTTTTTCCTGCGCCTTTTTCTTTTTATTTGATACACCCGGCTGATTCACATATCCCCAATAAATCATTCCTGGCTTAAAAAAATAATATGTATAATACCTAATATTTACACCTTGATGAATTTTGCTGGGAATTGTCCAACCATGGGGGTCAAACGTTGTTCCTCTTTTATTTATTGCAATTTCTTCATGGTTCCTTTTAGCAGTTTCTTCCAGTGCAAATATATACCCTTCTCTCTGCCCAACTCCATTTGTTTCTTTATCTAAATTGAGCACCTGAGAATTTGGCTTTAACTCATACACTTCACACTCCCCCTGACCATTATCCTCTAAAAAGAAATCAATGTACCCTATCCCCGAATCAGAATTAGGATAATTTTCTACTCTATGCTCTGTATCCCCAGGAAACCTTCTTTTAAATTCGGCTTGTAGTAATCGATGTGCCTCATCACCTTCTTTCACCGTATAATACCCCAACGGATCCCAATAACGCAGTGGATTACAATAACAATAAGAAAACCCATTCAAAGACTCCGGAATCCACAAACTTCCTCCAAAGGCATCCTTAGCCACAAATCTTCCCTCCATGGGCAGATATATTCCCTTGCTTGGGCAAAATAGTTCCCTGTAAAATAAGCTTCGTTCAATGCCTCACGTTCCCGATACATCTTCCAATGCCTTTCGTTTTCAGCCAAGATTTCCTCCAGCGGTCTTCTGATTTCACTAAATATTTTTTCACCTTTTTCTTCAATAATTCTTTTAAAAAGATATAGAATCTGTTCCAGTTCTTCCTCGTCTTTAAAATGCAGACAATCCCCAGAAAAACCTTCCTGGAATTCAGAATCTATCAGCCGATATGCTTCTATATGTTTCGTCCCAATAAATGTCATTCTAATATCCCATCCCCCTCTGTACCAATCAAATATAATAAACCAAATCCTCTGAGGCGTTTAATATTCGTTTTCCTTTTTTCGCAGAAAAACATAATCCGTACTACCTCCATCCCGTGAAGCCCCCTTATAATAAAAACCCAGGTTCTCTGCTGACTCTCCTATTATCTTTTTTATCATTTTTGCTCTGTTCATACTTTTATCTCCCTCATGCAAGTTTTTAACATCTGTCTTTTTCCGAAAAAACCGAAAAACTATATCACTGTTTCTCCTGGATAAATACTAAAGTCCCCTAAAATTGACAAATAATCATCTATCTTCCTTTCCCAATACCAGCAAACCACCATTAACGGTATTTTATATAAAGAACCGCTCTCCCCCCTAACTTCACAAGTTTTGTTTTTATCATCCCACACCCATTCTCCTCCACGCCGCCTGATTAACTGGTCTCCATATATCGCCGCCATTCCTAGTAGAAATTCCTCCACATCTTCAAATTTTTCATCTTTCTTCTCAAAAATCAGTCCGCACATGGTACGGATAAGTTTTGCTGTAAACTGTGTATTTTCCAAACCATACATTTTTCTGTATGTCGTATTTAAAGTGTGACGTTCCTGATACAGTCTCTGATGCATGTTTTGTTTTCTCTGGATTTCCATGATTTCTTCCGGGCTTCTTTTGCAGGCGCTGAATATCTTTTCTCCTTTCTCCTCAATGATTTTTTTGAATAAATGCAAAATCTGTTCCAACTCCTCCTCGCTTTGAAAATGCAGACTGCCATGAAGCATTCCTTTCTGGAACTTTGATTCTATCAGACTGCCCCCTTCTATATAATCTCTTCCTATAAAAGTCAGCCTGATATCCCAGCTACCGTTATAATTATTAAATATGCTAATCCAGATGCTCTGCTCCATTTCATATTCACTTTCTTTTTTCTTCTCAAATACATAATCCGTTCCATTTCCATCCCGAGAAGCCCCCGTATAATAAAATTCATATTTTTCTGCTATACTTCCGATTACTTTTTTTATTATTTTTGCTCTGCACATATTTTCCTCCTTTTATCCATTTTTACAATCTACTGACGCAAACAAAGGTAATGCTACTGTACCTTGGCTGGCAATAAATACCAATATAGCTACAATTAATCCTAATACTGCCCAACCAGCACCTCCTTCCATAGCTACTTTATCTATTACATTTTCCCATAATTCCGAAGCTTCAACCACTTCACCAATTTTTCCTTCACCTTCTTTTTTCTTCCTTCTATTTGATACACCTGGCTGATTCACATGCCCCCAATAAATCATTCCTGGCCTAACAAAGTAAAATGTATAATATCTGATATTTTTTGTACCCAAATGAATTTTACTCGGCATCGTCCAACCGTGAGGATCAAAAGTCTTACCTTTTTCATTAATATTTATTTCTTCTTTTTTATTATTAGCAGTTATCTGTAACGCCTCTATATACCCTTCTCTTTGACCAACTCCATTTGTTTCATCATCTAAATTAAATAATTGAGTGATTGGTTTTATCTCATACACTTCAGCCACACCTTGACCGTTATCCTTTAAATATAAATCTATCTTTCCTTTTCCTGAGTCAGAATTTGGATTATTTTGAACTGGATATTCTGCATATCCATTTGGAACCCTTCTCTTAAATTCATCTTGCAGCATATTATGAGCCTCCACCCCTTCCGCCGCCGTATAATACCCCAACGGATCCCAATAACGCAGTGGATTACAATAACAATAAGAAAACCCATTGAAAGACTCTGGAATCTCCAAACTTCCTCCAAAGGCATCCTTTGCCGCAAACCTTCCCTCCTTGGGCAGATATTCCCTTGCTTGGGCAAAATAGTTCCCTGTAAAAGAATCTTTGTAATATCCTGTAAATCCAAAGGGCAAAATGCCATCCCAGATTCCATCCTGCAAATTCCCAAACTCGTCATAATCATTGTTTTCTTCCATCTTGCCATTGCCGTAAAACAGACGAACCGGGGTAGCCATCTCATCCCTTAAGACAAACTGACAGAATTTGCCTCTGTCCACCCCCAAAAGCCCCTCATCCCACAAATAGTTTTTTATACATAGGTCTCTCCCTGCCTCCTCCCTCTTTTCCTGGAGCATATTGTGATATCCCCTGGTGAGGTCAGGAACATAATCCGTCCTGGTTACCACATCACCCCCGGCTTCCCTGGATATTCGTTTCTCTGCGCCTACCCGCTGTCCCATGCCGTTATAAAGATATTTTACCATAGTATCCCCTGACTGGTAACAAAAAACCCGGTTGGTCCCATCATATACATAAGCTGCAATTTTCTCCCCATTTTCAAAAAACTCTGTCAGATTCCCCCTTTTATCATAGGCATATTCCCTGTCCACACTGCCTTGTACAGAAATGAGCTGATTTAAGGGATTATACGTATACCGGCTCTCTTCCCCCTCCTGCTCCATGGATGTCCTGTTTCCAAAAACATCATATGTATAACTTCGTATCCGTCTCCCGTCCTTTTCCACTTCCGTCAAACGGTTACAGGAATCATAAGAATATCCATACCATCCCCCGGACTCTGGGATTCCCTGCCGCATTTTCTTCATAGATGCCCTGTTTCCGGCGGGGTCGTAGGAAAACTCCCACATATCCAGCACGTCCCTGTAATCTGAGTTTACAATTTTTGTAATTCTCCCGGCAGGGTCATATTCATATTCTGTCTTAACATTTCCCGGAAACTCCTTTTTCCTCAGGCGTCCGTTTTTATCATAGCTGTACGTTACCTGGCTATCTTCGGTATGTACTTCTCCCAGACGCATGTTTTTATCATACTTATATTCCACCCGCTTCCCTCCGGGATAAGTAACCGCAGTTTTTTCTCCCATGGTTCCATACTCGAATTCCACCTTTTGGTTTTTATAGTCAGTAACGCTGACTGCCCTTCCAAATTTGTCCGGATTTATAAAGGTTGTGCCCAGCCAGTCTTTTATCTTGACCAGATATCCCAGGGCATTGTACTCATACTCCACCCGTTTTTCCCCTGCATAATCCACGCTCTTTAAATTTCCCGACGCATCATAGGCAAAACTGGTTTCATAGCCCTCCCCGTCTTTCTGATATATGGTCCTTCCATAACAGTCATACTGAAAGGTTACCTGATTTCCCAGGGCATCCGTTAATACAGAAAGATTTCCTCCCGCATCACGTTCAAAAAGCGTGGCTTTATCTTTCTGTTTTATGGACGTAAGCCTGCCCATGCAGTCGTAATCATATATAGACTTTCCTCCATCCGGCTCCAGGACAGAGCAGATTTTTCCCATTGGAGAATATTCAAATTTTCTTATATTTCCGTTTCCGTCTCGGACTTTTATCATATTCCCCACAGAGTCATACTGATAGGCAATGCTTTCTCCCAGGTTACTGGTGATTTCTGTCACACGGTCCAGAGGGTCATAGGCATAGAATAAAGTGTACCCTCCCTGGTCCGTCCTCTCCGTCACATTTCCATTTCCGTCATAGCAAAATTCTTCCCAGGTTCCGTCAGGAAAGCTTACTTTTTTTAAATTCCCGCCGGGATAATATTCATACTCTGTCCTAAGGCCGTTTCCCTCTGTTACGGATAAAGGCCTCCCTATGGCATTATAGCTGGTAACCCTGCAGTTTCCGTAAATATCCTTATGCTCTGTGATTCTGCCAAGAGCATCATAAACCATCTCTTCTGTCAGATCCCCCGGATGTATAATTTTCGTAATCTGTCCCCGCCAATTATATTCATAACAGGTTTTGACGCCGTCCGATTCCGTTTTCTCAGTTATTCTGTTTAATGCATCATAGGTAAAGGATGTAACCGCACCGTCGTCATACATAATACTTGTACGGTTGCCATTTGCATCATACTCATATTTTGTCACACAGCCACACGCATCCTTATATTCTGTGACCCGGTTATTTTTGTCATAGACGTAACTCTCTTTGGAACCGTCGGGTGATATCTTCTCTGTCAAATTCCCCATATGGTCATATGCATATTTTGTAACATTCCCCTCTTTATCTGTCACCGCTTCCGCTTTATTGGAAAGACCGTATTGGACAGATACCCCTTTGCCGTCATAATCTGTAACTTCAACAATTTTCCCGTTAAAATCCCGGCGGAACATTTTTTTATCCCCAAGGGTATTTTCACTGCATACCATATCATTGTGATTATCATAGGAAAACCTGGTGGGATTTCCATTGCCGTCCCACGCCGCCGTCACTCTGTTTAACTGGTCATATTCATATGCATAGTTTCCCTGGGCAGATGACACTTCCGTAATGTTCCCCTTTTTATCATACGCAATTAAAAGTTCCGAATCATCTTCCAGCGTAATTTTTACGGGACGGGAATATGGGTCATAACAGAACTTTTTTACATTTCCCCCGGCATCTCTTGTCTCTGTGAGCAGTCCATTTTTATCATAAATATTTTTTAAGACAGTTCCCTCAGGAGTCTTTTTATATAAAAGCGGGTTCTTTTCATCATAGGCCATACTTACGGTATTTCCCATAGAATCCCGCATCTCCGTAAGATTTCCTTTTTCATCATAGAGATAAGACGTCTCATTCCCCAATTTATCCACACAACGTGACCTAAGATTTTTGTCATTATATTCGTAAATTTCTTCTCCGTCCTCATAGATTGTTTTTACGTTTCGCAGCCGCTCATCGCTTTCATACACCACCATGCTTCCATTGGGCTGCATAAGGTATGTTTTCCGGTTATCGCTGTCATATTCTATTTCTGTGACGCCGCCGTCCGGCATAGTCTGTTTTACCACCCGGTTTAAACTGTCATACTCATTTTTTAATGCCTGGATGCCATCCGGCCGTAAAATGCTCTCCAGTTTTCCATTTTCATTATAAAAATAGGTAAAAAGAAAACCGCAGGAATTTATTAACTGATATAATTTTCCATACCTATAGAAAATTACCGTTTTCCGCCCTGAATGGTCTTTTACCCGTATTAATCTCCCTTCCCCGTTGTATTCATAAAACAGCTTTCCCCCATTGCCTCCGTGAACTTCAGTTAACTGCCCTTTTGCATTATAAATATAATCGTCCTGATTTCCTTCCCTGTCTCTCTTTTTTAGCAGCTTCCCTTCTATGTCAAAAATATACTCTGTACTGTCTCTGTCACAATAGCGGTATCCCTCCGGCTCCCCTGCCAGCAATCCCCCGTCTCCAAAAAGAGGCAAATATGCTTCCCCTATTGTCTTGCGGTAAGGAATTATTCTCCCCTCCCCGGTACAAAGGTTTACCAGTCCGGTTTCGCTGTCTTCCTGTACCCTCCACTCCTGGTTATGCCTCCATCCTTCCCCTAAAACCTCTGCATTTCCTATGTCAAATGCATTATAAAAGATACGAAAAGAAAGTGTGGTTCTTCCCGGAATTACCAGATCTTCTTTTTCATAAATATAATTTCCTGTATTCATATTAATAGGATCTCCGCCAAATGCATTGCATTGGAGATTTTTCCCCAATGCCCACAAAAGCGCTCTCTGAAACCGATTTAAAAATGCCTTTATATCTATTTTATCATCATATCCCTGACCGGATGTCAGCGGCAGAATCAGCCCGCCTTTTTTACATATCAGAACACAGTCCATCGTGAGGGCTTCCTCTCCGTTTATCTTTTCTGATTTTTTCAATGATACTGCCGTATTCTGCCATTGCTCTGCCAAATCCATAAACCCTTCGCATGTATGGGTGGCGGTGTTTAATTTACACTCCCCAAAGTAAGGAATATTTTTACATTCTTTGCAGTCTTTGCAATTTGCCTTTTCCTTTTTCCCACTGGTACACACTTTTTTTCTTGCCACTTTTAAATGAGAAAGTTCGCTCCCACAGATGCATATCAGTTTTGCTCCTCTAACCAGATAATCTTTGCCCATATTCTCTCCCTGCCTTCCCCTTTCCCTTTTGGGTAAAAAATCCCATTCTTTATACTATACAATTCTCTTTCTATTTTTCAATAGATTTGTCACGAGATACAGTTTTTCGTCACGAGATACAATCTTTTTAAATTCTTCCCAAAAATATCAGAGAGCCTGGGCATAACTGCTGCCCAGGCTCTCTGGCATCTTGGGGAACCTCCCTCTTGATGTAATGAATTACCTGAAATAATTTCCCTATTTTTTCTGAAAAGAAACCTTCACCACGAAGAGGTCCGCATCCACCTCCCAGGAAAATTCCCCGCCGCAGGCTTCTGTAAAACTCTGGGCAATAGAGAGTCCCAATCCGCTGCCCCCGTCTGTGCGGCTTTTATCTCCCCGCACAAAGCGTTCCGTGAAGTCCTTATTTTTTTCAAGCTCTAAACTGGAAGTGTTTTTCACACTGGCTGTCACCCTGGTGCCTTCCTCATATAATGCCACATATACTCTGGAACCTTCCAGGGAATATTTTATGGCGTTTTGGAACAAATTCTGGAATACCCGGTACATCCGCTGGCCGTCCGCCGTAATCATAGCCGGGGAATCCGGTATTTCTGTGCGGAAGACCACCGGGCTTTTCTTTATCTCCTCCTCCATGTCCGCCATGGTCTGCCTTAAAAGTTTTCCAAAATCCAGCTCTTCCATATGCATGGGCAATTCTCCCGAGGCGGCTTTGCTCACGGCAAACACATCCATCACCATATTTTTTAACCTCTGGGATTTCTCGTCTAAAATCTTTATATAATCCTTTATATGCTCCGGCAGTCCCTCCTCCTGTTTTAAAAACTGCACATAGCTGATAATGGATGTCAAAGGCGTTTTGATATCGTGGGACACATTGGCGATAAGCTCCACTTTCATCCGCTGGCTTTTCATCTGCTCCTCCACCGCCTGAGCCATACCGTGGCGGATATCTTCCAGCTCATTCATGACCCCTTCCAAGTCATGCCCTGCAAACTGTCCCCCGGTTTCCATATAATTTCCGTCCCGTATCTCGCTGACACACTGGGAAAGTGTTTCCATATCCCTTGCCGTCTCCATATTTTTTCCGGTAAAAAGATATACTGCCCCCAGAAAACACACAGAGCCCAAAATGACCAGGACAAAGGCAAGAATCCACCCATTTCTATATCTCAAAATCTCACTTAAAATTACCATTCCCGCCGCAAAAATACTGTAAATTCCTGCTATTAGAAAAATCCCCCTGTTTCTCTTTGCCATTTTCCGGGGAAGGGGTTGTTTTATATATGCGGCGGAAAACGTGTGGCAAAGTTTTTGGGCAAGCCCCCGTTTCCAAATGATTTTATTGTACTTAAAATCATTCCATAACAGGTAAATGCCCCAGAAGAAAAGAAGCCAGTATACGGGGTTGATATTGGCCATGACTTCCTTTGCCAGCATGGGCATTTCCTCTGCCACATATGCGTATTCCACCCCGGCTTCCTGCAGATCCTTCCACTCCTGCCAAAATCCGTATTCATTACCATACCGCACCACAGGCATCCAAAAAGCGCCAAGAAAAATCAGCAATAAGAGTACTTTTACCTCTACCCAGATTTTCCCCTGGAAAACAGCAAGGCTCTTTTCCGCCTCCCTTTTGCTCTTTCTAAAAAGAAAAGACAAAAGCAGCAGAAACAATCCCAAAGCCCCGTATAAAAAATCCTGCATCAAAAAGCTGCGCCTTGCATAAAAATTGCTGTACAGCCAATACAGGGAATTATCAAGCTGTTTGGAACCGGATGTCTGATAAGAACTTTCCGTATACATGACAGGCCCATCCGCCACAGCTATACACACCGTAACATTTTTCACATTTTCATCCGTAGGATAATTCCGGTAACCCGGGACATACCAGTCGCTGTCATCCCGGTAATACCCGTCCCCATAGACGTCAATTTCTCTCCCATCCATGGTTATCCTTACTTTTTCCCCGTCAAAATACAGGAAAAAGCCGTACCCTTCCGGCCCGCCGTCTTTTTCCGATAAATCTGCGTTAGCGTAAAGTTCTTTCCCGTCCACCCTTATTTTATAGAGCAGGTTTTTGTCCCCCTTGATTTTGTCATGATACTTGTCTGCCAGTTCCTTTTTCTGTTCTTCTGTCAAGGGCTTTTGAGCATCACTTCCCACATACGTCGCCTCATTATATGTTCCGTAACCGAAATAATTATTCAGGTACTCTTCATATTCCCGGCTGCCCATCCCGGCTTCCGCTGCAGCGGCCTCATTTGCAGTTTCTTCCACAACATCAGCGCTGGCATCCGCATACTTGAAGGTTTCATACACGGTTCCGTAATCCCCGTCGTACATCCACAATACATCTGCAATATCTGTCCCCCCCGCCGCCATAACCAGGAAATTATTGAGACGGTTTGCCACATACTCCCGAAATTTTGCGCTGTTCCTGTAATCCTTCTCAAAAATCTTCCCCGGCTCATAGATTTTTACCCCGTAAGGCTTATTTTTCCAAATCTCCACTGCGCTTCCCAGGGTTAATGACACCCCCAGAAAGAATACCATAAAACTAATTGCCTTTTTCCTGTTTTTCCATTTTGTATCCAATGCCCCACACCACCTTTAAATATTCTGGCTCTTTCGGATTCAGTTCCATTTTCTCCCGGATGCGCCTGATGTGTACCATCACCGTATTTTCAGAGGAAAAAGCTTCTTCCCCCCACACCCTGCGGTAAATTTCTTCCGCCGGAAAGACACGTCCCAGGTTTCTCATAAAAAGCTCCACGATTTTCGTCTCCGTGGCGGTAAGCTTCACCGGCTCGCCGTCTGCATAGAGAACCTTCTCATCCGCCCGGTACAAAAGACGGCCGTTTTTCATCTCATCAGACCTGTTTTGGGTATGGATATCCCCAAGGCTTGTGTATCTCCTGAGATGGCTTTTCACCCGGGCCTTAAGTTCCTGGGGATTATAGGGTTTCGCCACATAATCATCGGCCCCCATGGAAAGCCCCAAAACCTTATCGCTGTCCTCGCTTTTTGCACTAAGGACGATAATGGGTATGTTCTGTTTTTCCCGTATGCGCATCACTGCGGACAACCCGTCCAGCTTTGGCATCATGACGTCAATTAACACCAGCCGGACTTCCCTGATGGAGAGAATATCCAAAGCCTGCAGCCCGTCGTAGGCTTTTAAGACCTCATATCCGTCCCCCTCCAGCAGAATACTGATTGCCTTTACAATATCTCTGTCGTCATCCACAACTAATACACACTCTCCCATGTTCTCTCCCATGCCTTTCCATCCCATATGGATTATTTTGAAACTGTACCCTTACAGCAGATACCGCTGTATTTGAGCTGATAATAGGATATAATTATTTTTTTACAACTTCCGGGGCAAGTTTCTTACAAATTTCTTAAATTCCTCCGCCATTTTTCAGCATCACAGACAAAATAAACACCTTGCCCTCCACTTTAAAATCCATTGTCCCCTGGTATTTTTCCGCCGTGCTTTTGATATTGAAAAGCCCTAACCCGTGGGTTTTCTTATCCTCTTTATCTGTCAGTGGAAATTCCTCCTGATAGTTTCTTATCAATTTTCCATCGAAACTGTTTTCCACTTTTAGAATCAGCAGATTCCCCTTCTCCATAGAACACAGACGGATAAAAGCATCCGCTTGGGGCTCTTTTTCTTTCAGTTTCCTGCATGCCTGGATGGCATTATCCAGACTGTTTCCCAAAATAACACCGATATCGTAACTTTGGATTTTTAGCTCACGGATAAACAAAAGATTGTCCGCATCCATGTTTAAATCAGGAACCGCCCTTACAGCCTCGTAATATTTCATATTAAGCAGAATGTCCACCACAGTATTCCCCGTCTGAAATCGGCTTTCCAGCTGTGAAAGACTCCTGTTTAACCCGGAAAGATAAGCCTTCAGCTCCTCTTTTTCCTCTGCCCCCTCCCCTGCTAATCCCTGAATAATGGAAAAGGTATTCTTCATGTCATGTTTCATCCCCCGAATGCCGGAATATATGCGCTCCATTTCCTCCATGTGCTCCTGAAGGCTTTCCACCTGTTTTTCCAAAATCGTTCTGCCGCTCTTTTCCCTTTGTAAATAAATCATGTCCTGAAACAGCTTCACCCCGCACAAAATAGAAAGCAGTGACAAAAGCAAAATAGCCGGGAGCACAAAAATAAGTATGGGGTATCTCTTGTATAAAAGTTCTGGTATATCATCTCTTACAGTCACAATAATAATGCGCAAAAGCACACAGACCATTAAGCCCACCACCGCCGGGATCAGGATAAACAAAAGCTCTGTCCTTGTCATACTGTAATCCTTTTCCCGGAAGTCTCCTACAATCCTTTTTATGAAACCATATAAAATCAGGGCCATCAAGAGATATTCGAAAAGCCATTCCGCCATGATTCCGATATTAACGGCTATGCCAAATGCCTGGCCGGATGTGAGTATCCCTTTCCCCGCACAAAAGTTCCAAAACCCAAGCAGTTTCTCACCCAATTCACCGAAGAGAATCGCTACCGTATAACGGCTGATATCCGAAGCCGCCAAAAAAGCACCGGCCAGAAAAAGCGTAACCGGGCAAAAACCTTTATAAAAACCCAGGGCAACAGCAAAAAGAAAGCCAAGAGACAACGCCAGTTTTCCCACTGAAATCCCATAATCCCAGGGATCTGAGGATTCCCCCCAAACCAGCGCTGCCCGGAACAATGCATACAGCAGCGCAACACAAAAACCTGTGCGCCTCTTATCCCCCAATCTGCTTTTAAGAAAACTTCCGTAAAAATACTGCAGGCAGTACCCCTGGAACAGGATACCTGCAGCCATAAAAACCGCACTTACCGCCCTATACACAATAAACACCTCCACTTTGCAGATACCACATATAGGCTTTCACAAATTCACCGTATTTTTTCTTGGCCAGATACACCCTGGCCCCGTTGGTAAGGGTGATGCTGTCCTTGCCATACTCCGCAATATAGGCAAGGTTCACAATATATCCCCGGTGGCAGCGGTAAAACTCCTCCCCCAGCTGTGCGCTTAATTCCTCCATAACTGCGTAAATCTCTATGTCTTCCTCCGCCCCGGCAGTGTGTATCCCCACCTTTTTTCCCCGGCTCTCAATGTACAAAATATCAGACTGGTCTAAGGTGAGGTTTTTGGCTTTCACAAAGAGTATTTTCCTTTCTTTCCTTTTCCCTGCTTCCGCCAAAGCCCTCTCAAGCACTTCCCCGAACTTCTTTTCATCCAAAGGCTTTAAAAGGTATTGGAATGCATACAGGTCAAGGGCATCAAAGACATACTCCTTCATCCCCGTAATGAAAATGAGAAGTATGTCTTTTTGTTTTTCCTTCAGATTTTTTGCCGTCTCAATGCCGTTTAGGCCTTCCATCCGGATATCGAGAAAAATAATGTCAAAGCGAATATTGGATTGAACCAATTCCTCCCCTGATGCAAAGGACATAAGACGGCATCCCGGGCTCTGTTTATTTATCAGGCTGCAGATATGTTGTCTGATCACCTTTTCATCATCCACTACGGCTATATTCAAAATTTGTCACCTCATATCCTGCGATTTACTTCTTATATCGGCTAGATATTTTTATTTCTTAATTTTGTGGAACGAAAAGGCTGTTTTTTTTGAACCAAATCTTATCCCCGGTTTTTACTGCTGACGAATATCCACATACCCAAGTTTCAGGGAAGTCTCCGTAAATTCACACCCTCCGGTGGTATCAAAGCTTAAATACATGTTTCCCAGTTCCTCCTCCGTCACAACCCAGGCCATATGCACAGTTGCCGTCTCACCGGGTTTGATGCTCTCAATATAGTTGTTGTGCCTCTCTCCTCCATGGACATCATAGTAAACCATCTCCCGGAACGCAGACATGCCGCGGTTCACAGCCATCTCCCATTCGTCTGTCTCTTTCGGCATTTCCTCTGTGACAATCTGCATCTGTCCCTCTGCTTCATAAATGGGCACCATATCCCCTAAAAACAGGACGTCTTTCATTTCCTCCTTCCCTGTATTGGTATATTCCACAGTGGCGTATACCAGCTTTTGGGGCACTTCCCTGGATTTCACTTCCTGGCTTAAAGCATCCATATCCCCCGCCTTCACATAGGAGATGACAGCCGGGCGAAGCTTTCCGTTTCCATCCGTTTCCTTGCGAAAATCTTCATCCAAAAGAGATGCATCCAGAAGGCTGAAATCATCCGCAATTTTCACATCGGAAACTTTCACGGTCAGTCCTTCCTCATTAGCGGGAAAACTCTCCCCCACAGAGTGGGTATTTTTCATTTCCTCTTTGGCCACGGAGGTAATTGTCTTACATCCTTCCCCTTCCCCTGACTCTTTCATAGACTCCTCATAACTGCTCCAATTCTGGGCAGTTACAACTCCATCTCCATTGGCATCCTCTGTGGGAACCAGCTTCACATTCTCCGCAATTTTTAATGCCTCCTCCTTGCTCACATCGGATGCCGCATACATTTCCATCACATAGTGCACGTCTGTAAATTCCACGTAAATTCGCTGGTTAAAGGAAATATCATCCTGGTACAGATTGGGATATTCCAGGTATACCCCCGAATGCCCATTGGCCGTAAATTCTTCGCTGGAAAGCACATCCCCATGCTGCACCTCAAATTTGTCATCCCCGGTATTCATGCGGTAAAACACCATAGAAATTCCGCCTTTATTCAAAGCATCGGAAAAACTGTATTTTCCCTGCTCTGTCTCCACCATGCCCTCCGGCAGATATCCAATTTCCATTTTCACGTTGGGAATCACAGGATTCTCCTCTTTGGCATTTTCCTGTGCCGTAATATCCACGCTGACCCCGTGTTCCCCAATCTTTTCCTGCCGCATCTCATATATTCTCACCCCTGCAAATACCGTGGTCCCGCAAAGCATTACTGCCGCTGCAGAAGCCGCAGCGATTTTTCCAAAGGCAAATCTTCTTTTCCTTCCCTGCTGTTTCACTTTTACCTGCTTTTCTACTTCCCGCTCTATCATATCTCTCATCTCCTCCGGCATCTTTGGAAAATCATATTTTAAATTTTCATACTGCATACATTGTCCTCCGTTTCATATCTGATCCATATACATTTAAATTACCGTCTGCTCCAGTTCGCTGCGCATCCTCCGTCTTGCCCTGGCAAGGCGGTTTTTTACAGCGCTTTCCGTAATTTTCAGTATCTCTGCCGTTTCCTTTACGCTGTACCCCTCCAGATAATACAAAACGATGCACATCCGAATATCCTCCGGCAGCCGTTTTACCGCCTCATAAAGGTCTGAGTAATCTTCTTTCTCCCCCGGAATTTCCTGGCACTGGTAATCCTCCAGCGGCACCACGCGTTTTTCCCTGCGCATGAAACTGTAGCACTCATTCATCAATATCCTGATTAGCCAGGTTTTTGCATAGGAATCCTGACGCAGAGTATGTAACTTTGTGAAGGCTTTCACAATGGTTTCCTGTATTGCATCCCAACAGTCCGCATCACTGTCAAGCAGTGTCTTTGCCACATGGTACAAAGTATCCTCAGAGGCAATAATTAGTTGTCCTAACTCTTCTTTTTTCATAATGTCCTTTCTGCCGGCCAGCTTTTTGTATTTACACTAATTAGACGTTGGAAAATTAGAAATGGTCTCTGAAAAAATAAATTTTTATAAATCTTACTCCTCTGTGTCAGCTAATACAAACCCAATCACAACCTTTGTCCCTTCCCCCTCCCGGGAATAGACACTAAGGCTGTGCCCCAGTTTTTTTCGTATACGGTTTACAAGATAAAGCCCAATCCCTGTGGAGCGCCTGTGGGCATGGCCGTTATATCCGGTATAGCCTTTCTCGCAGATTCTTGGCAAATCCTCTTCCCGTATGCCGATGCCCGTGTCCGCAATCACAAGAAATATATGCTTTGTCCCCTCCTTTTTCACAGAGATATTTATTTTTCCCTTTGAGGTGTATTTTATGGCATTGGATAAAATCTGCTCCGTCACAAACTGCAGCCATTTTTTATCCGACAAAACCACCTCAGAGGTCCCCTCATACTCTAAACTGATTTTTTTGTGGACAAACATCCGGGCATATTTGCGCACGGAACTTCGGATGACTTCGTCTAATTTTACGGGAGCCACCACAAAGTCCGTGGTCTCCGATTCCAGCCTGGCATAGGAAAGAACCATCTCCACGTACTGTTCAATAAAAAACAATTCCCTTAACTCCTCTTCCATTTCCCCCACAGGGCCCTTCTCCTGCAAAAGCAGCTTTAATGCGGAAATAGGCGTTTTGATCTGATGCACCCACATGGCATAATACTCCCGCATCTCCCTTTGCATCTCCAATGCACCATTTTCCTGACGGAGCTTTTCCTCAAACAAAATAGAAAGCAGTTTCTGATATTCCTGCTCTAAAATATCCTGGGGATTTTCCATGCGCTCTAAGGAAAAAGCCACGGAATATTCCATCTCCAAAAGTTTCCGGTAACGCTTCCATCTGCCGATTCCGTCCGCAAAAAATACAAGAACCAGAAGAAAAACTCCCAGAAAAACTGCATAACACACTTCTTCCCAGGGATTCCCGTTCATAACCATCAGTGTAAACAGTATGCCCTCACAGAGAAGAAATGACAAAATCCATTTTATATTACTCTTTACATAAGAAATAAAAAAATTCATCCCAAACGATACCCGATCCCTTTCTTTGTGAAAATAAAATCGGAAAGGCCCATGGCGGAAAGCTTTTTCCTGAGACGGTTTATATTCACAGACAGGGTATTCTCGTCCACATAACTGTCGCTTTCCCAGAGTTTTGTCATCAAAACATCCCTTGTCACCACTTTATCTTTATTCTCCATAAGCACCTGCAAAATCCGAAGTTCATTTTTTGTAAGTTCCATTTTCTCCTCCTGATATATAAGAGTGGCCTCCGACAGATTTAAGATTGCCCCCCGGTGCTCTATCACAATGCCCTGCCCTAAAAAATCGTAACTGCGCCTTAATATTGCCTGTATTTTTGCCGTGAGCACCTCCAAATCAAAGGGCTTTGGAATAAAATCATCCCCTCCCATATTCACCGCCATCACAATATTTAAATTATCCGAGGCGGAGGAGAGAAAGATAACCGGCACTTTGGAAATCTTTCGTATCTCCTGGCACCAGTGATATCCGTTATAAAAAGGGAGCTTAATATCCATCAGCACAAGCTGGGGAGCAAAATTTAAAAATTCCCCAAGCACATTGGAAAAATCCAGGGCAAGGGCCGTCTCATAATCCCAGCTCTCCAAATGCCTTTTTACGGTCTTTGCAATTATCTCATCATCTTCTACGATAAAAATCCGATACATACCCGTTTTCCTTTCTTAATCATTTATATGGGAAGAAATATGGAGAATACGGAGCCTTCTTTTGGTTTTGAACTGACCTTGATATACCCTCCCTGGGCCGATATAATCTGTCTGGCAAGAAACAGCCCTATGCCTGTGCCATTTTCTTCCTTCACTTCCTCTCCCCGGTAAAAGCGGCCGAAAACTTTTGTGGTTTCCTCCTCTTTGATTCCGATTCCCGTATCCCTCACATCGATACTTACAAACATTTCATAGGGCTTTACTGAAACTTCCACAAAACCCGAATTTGTATATTTTATGGCATTATCCACAATATTCCCCAATGCCTCCCCTGTCCATTTTTCATCAAACACCGCCCCAAAGGTAACGGAGTGCACATGAAACTTAAGCCCTTTTTTCTCCGCTATGGGCTGGTATTGCTTATAAATGTCGGAAAGCATGGCAGAAAGTAAATGAGGGCCAGGATTTACGGCAAGAATCCCTGTCTCAAGCCTGGAAAGTTTTACAAGATTTGTAATAAGAAAACTGAGTTTTTCCGCCTGATTGCGGATTTGCAGGGCACCCTTAAGGCACTCACCCTGCAAATCCTCCTCCAAAAGCAGCTCCGAATATAAAAGAAGGTTGGAAATCGGCGTTCTTGTCTGATGTGAAATATCAGAAATCAGGGTTTTTATCTTGTCTTTTTCCACTGCAAGATTTTTTACGGAAACTTCGCTTGCTGCCAGATATTCCCCAAGGCGGTTTTCAAGACGTGAAAGTTTTGTCTCGTCAAATACTTCCTCCTTAAAAGTGCCCTCTATGGCGTCATCCAGCATTTTTTCCATCCGGTGTATCATTTGAAAGTTGCGGCGTTTCCACCACAGAACCAGCAAAACCGACGCAAAAAAACATAAAAAAGATATATAAAACATCCACCTGTCCATTTACTCTCTCCACACATAACCAATGCCATAAATTGTCTTAATATAATCCTCACCGGAAATCTTATCCCGCAGCCGCTTTATGCACACGGACAGGGCGTTCTCATCCACATACTCCGCCCCGTCTGTCCAGAGCCGGTCAATGAGTACTTCCCTGGAAAGAGTGATCCCCCTGTTCTCCACCAGAAGTTTCAAAAGCCTCTGCTCCTGTTTGCTAAGCTCCACCTTTTCTTTTTTCACATAAAATTCCATCTGATGGAAATCAAAAATATAATCATCTATCACAGCTTTTAATCCGCTGTTTCCATTTTCCAGCCTGCGGAGCTGTGCATTGACCCTGGCCCTAAGGACGGCAAGGGAAAACGGCTTTGTGATGTAATCCTCCGCCCCAAGTTCCAGCCCCGTGACAATATCTGTCTCCAAATCATTCACGGTTAAAAGAATCACCTGGACATTTCCCGTCTCCTTTATCTCTTTTAAAAAATCAAATCCGCTTCCGTCGGGAAGATTCACGTCTAAAAGAACCATGGTACAAACATTTTCCTTAAGATATGCCCGGGCTTCTCTTAAAGTCCCCCGGTATTCCGTTAAAATTTCTTTGGATGACAAGGCCCTGCACAGTCCCTGGGCCAGCGCCAAGTCATCCTCCACAATTAAAATATGGTACATGTATTTTTCTCTCCTGAACCGATTTCAACAATTCTATTCTTCTACAACATTTTATAATAAATAAAACAATTATACAAGAAAAGAACCGCCGTAAAACTATTTGCATTCCTGCAAATAATCCTATGGCAGTCCATTTTTTTCAATCCTTAGAATCTCTTTATTTTCTTCGTGGTATTTTTTTCAAATTCCGTCTCTCTCACTTTCAGTTTATACACACGCTTGTAAAGGGGCGCCCCTTCATTGTAGGTGTCCACAATTTTTTGGAGAGCGGCGGTGATATCCTTGATTTTTTTCTTCTGCGCGTACTCATAATCCGGGAAAATCTCAGCTTCAATCACACCTTCACTGTCCCGCACCAAAACTTCCTGAACCAAACGGTCCTCCCCCAGTGCATTTTCAATCTCCTCCGGGGAAACATTTTCTCCGTTTTTGGTGATAATCAGGTTTTTCTTCCTGCCTGTGAGGAATACAAAATTGTCCTCATCCACATAGCCCAAATCTCCGGTTTTCAGCCAGCCGTCCTCCAAAGCTGCTGCTGTTTCCTCCGGCATTTTGTAGTATCCCTGCATAACGCTTGTGCCTTTTACCCACAGTTCTCCCTCCACGGTTTTTGCCTCGCAGTTTGGCATCAGTTTTCCCACGGAGCCCACCTTGCTCTCCCAGCTTAAATTGGTGCTGATCACCGGGGAGCACTCGGTCATGCCGTAGCCCTGCAAAATTTCGATTCCGTACTTGTGGAATACATCCAGGTAAGCAGGATTTAAATAGGCCCCGCCGCTGCACACGGTATGGAACTGTTTTCCAAAGACTTTGGCCCTTACCAAAGGCGCGGGAATCCAGGAAACCTCCTCTAATTTCTTTGCAAAAGTCTCAATCATCAAAGGAACCATAAGAATCATATTGGGCTCAAAAAGGGTGATATTTTTTGCAATCCGAAGGAGGGAATCATTGATGCAGATTACGCTTCCCAAGGAAATGCCTTTTAAAATATCCATAGCAAGGCAGTATGCGTGGTGGATGGGAAGCACGGACAAGATCACAGTGCCGGTTTCTATTTTCATGTCCAGGCAGGTGGCATTTTCCGCCATATTCCGGTGGGTCAGCATAACCCCTTTGCTCTTTCCCGTTGTGCCGGAAGTAAACATAATGGTGGCAAGCTGCTGTGGCTTTGGCTCATAGGAAAATCCCGGCTGCTGCTTTCCGATTAAATCCCACATGTCATGGCACTCTACATCTCCCTGGGGAGAGAGGGCTTTCTCCATACCGATATAATGTTTTAAATTGGGGCAGGAAGCCATTGCCGCAAGGGCCGCTTCCTCTTTGGATTTGTCATACACTAAAGTGGTCACATCCGCCCGGTTGATTAAATCACATAATTCCTCCACAGGAAGCAGGGCATCCAAAGGCACTGCCACGCTGCCGCTGTTTACCGTTCCAAAATAGGCGGTAAGCCAGGAGTAGGAATTAGGGCCTAATATGGCAATATGTTTTTCCTGCTCCGAGAGAGCCGCCAATGCTGCGGAAAAACATTCCGTGTCATTTTTAAACTCCGTGTAGGTCTTTGCCTCCACCACCGTCTCTTTTTTTCCGCCCTTTGACGCTTTTGCCTTATAGCGGATAGCGTCTTTCGGCCCGAACTGTGCCTCGGAGGAGACTAAAAGTTCCCGTATTGTACTGCTCTTTGTCTGCATACGCTCCATTCCTTTCTACTGTGAAATTTTTTCCAAATAATCCACAGCTTCCTGTACCGTGCGGATGTTTGCCGCCTCCTCCTGCTCTAACTCTACATCAAACTCCTCTTCCACCTCTCCCAGCATACTCATAAAGTCAAAAGAGGTAAATCCCAAATCCTCCATAAACCGGGATTCCGGCTTAATATTTTCCCTGGAAACTTCCACATAATTTACAATAATATCAGCTAATTTTTCAAACATAATACCCTCCTGATTCTACACAAGTTTTAAGATTTCATCAATTTTTAAATAGGAATTTTCAATCCCCTTAAACATAATCTTACAAATATAGTAATAAAAGTATTCCAGCTCTTCCCTTGTGTGGGCCGCAAGCTGATGCTCAAAGCTGAAATCCAATCCATTGTCATCCGGCCGGTGCATAACCGTTAAGTAAACCCCATGGGCGCAGACCCCGTTGCAGTACCATTTCGTTTTGTACTTTATATCCCCAAGCTGGCTTAACCCTTTTTCCCTTAAAGATGCGGGCTGATAAGTCAGGGAAATCGGCTCATAGGTATTTCCCGGCTTATTGGGGTAAAGCTTACTCCTGTGGGCAAAATATTCCGTGGGATTAAAATTTACATGGCGGAATGTCTCGTTCTGCTTATTTCTGATTTCTATAATTCCTTCCAAAAAAGTTTTATTCCTGTCTATCACTGTGCGAAATGGGAAAGAGTGAATCCTTGTGCCCCCGGACTTTTTCTCAGAGAGGGTTGCCCTTCTGGCATATGCCACATTCATGGAAACATCGTCGCAGTCGTTTACCTTCTGGAGATAGGTGCGGATTCCCATTAAAAGCAGGCACTGGAGGGAAATATGCTGCTCCTCGCAGAATTTCATAAGCCGCTTGGTAGGCTCTTCCTCCAAATGAAAAATATCGATAGCGGATTCCATCTGGCCTGTGGCGGAAGGAGCCGCCCTTAAATTGGGATTGTTTTCCCGCTTTCTCGCAGCCTCCAGTTTTTCTTTGCCGCTAAGGCCGTTATAGATGGGCTCGGAACCCTCAATCAAGTCATAAAAATATTTCCTGTCTTTCTCCTGAGCCCTGCTGCCGTTTTCGTAAGCCAAATCTTTCTCCACCTGGGCTATGTAGGAACTTAAGTCAGAGGGATATGCAATTCCCTCATATTTTGCATTACAGTATATCTCAATAATATCTTTTAAAAATGCAATGAGGGACTGGGCGTCCACCAGACGGTGGTCTCCCATGAAAAATACCCCCTGGTATCCGTCGGGAAGTTTGATAATCTTGATTTTATTCATGGGGGCATCCTCTTGTTGGAAGGGAACCCTTGTCCATGCGGTCATTTCAGCCTCCGCCTCCTCCATGGTTTTTCTCGTAAAGTCCACATACTCAATTTCCCGTTCTTCTTTTTCCACCACATACTGATACCACTTCTCTTCTTTTTGGTCATAGGCAAACCTTACCCTGGCGGATTCGCATCTTTCATAGGCTTTATAAATCGCCCTCCTAAGCTCTTCCACATCCAGCTCCGTCTCAATGGTAAGGCTTGTTCCAATGTTTAAAATTTCTTTCTTGGGACATCGGTCCGCATAAAAGAAATGAAATCTCTGCGCCACTGTCAGGGGATAGGTCTGGTATCCTTTTCTTGTCTTCATATTGATAACCTCTCTTCTCTATTTATTCACAAAGTCAAAAAACTCTGTCAATGCCTTCTCATAACCCTCCGTATCCATGTAATAACTCTCTGCATGGGACGCCCCCTCCACAATAAACTTCTTCTTGCGGGATGCGCAGTTCTCATACAATTCCTCACACATCTCATAGGGCACAAATGTATCTTTGGAACCGTGGATAAACAAAACGGGAACTTTTGCCCTGGCAACTTCCCGTCTGGAATTGCACTCGTCCATGCCGTAACCTGCATACTTTTTATTTATGGCATCCGCCGCAGGTATAATGGGAAATGAAGGCATATGGTACATGGATTTTAAAGCATGGGTAAACACCTCTTTCGCCGAGGTAAAGGCACAGTCTGATATAATTCCCTTTACCTGGGAGGGAAGCGCAAGGCCGCTGGCCATAAGCACCGTAGCCCCTCCCATGGAAATGCCGTGGAGAAAAATTTCCACATCCTGCCCCTCTTTTTCCAAAACCCAGTAAATCCACTTTAAGGCGTCTTCCCTGTCCAGACATCCAAACCCAATATATTTTCCCTCGCTGGCCCCGTGAGCCCTGGCGTCGGGAATTAACATCCCAAATCCCCGTTTTAAATAGTAATCCGAAAGCCCCTGGAAATTGCTGATGCCCTCCCCGGTATAGCCGTGGAAACAAATCACAACCCGCTTTTTCCCGGATTCTTCTTTTGGCAGGAAATAGGTGGCCTTTAACTTTAAGTCGTCAAAGGACTGAATGGAAACCTCCTCGTGGGGATACTCCATCATGGCAATTCGCCGCTCCCGCATAAGAGGAATATATTTGGACCAGTCCGTGCCGGACATTTTCATAGTCCGCTCTGTCTTGGCGTTGTTCCGCTTCATGGTCCTGTTGTAAAAATAAAGGGTAATCCCTGCTTCCGCTGCGCAGAGAAGCCCTGCCGCCCCTGTAAGCGCTTTTAATTTTTTCATTTTCTCTTCCTCTCAATAATCTCCTTAAACTGGAGAGCCTTATCAATATTTCCCTCTACCTTAAGCTTATGCATGGTAAAAGCCATTATGGGGTCAAGCTTTCCGCTTGCAATTTTATTTAAAACTTCAGGTTTACAGGTAAAAGCCGCATCCCTGTCGTAATACTCATAGGGTTCAATGAAAAGCTTTCCCTCTTTCGCCTCAACGTAAAAACTTCCTCCGGCCTCCTCATCTTCAATATTAAACTGAAATGCAAGATGTTCTGTGATATCGCTGATATCCGTGCCGTCAAACTTCTGCTTAAACTCATAAAAAAAATCTGCAAATGTCATGGTAACCTCCCTGATTTTCGACCATAGGTCGAATTGTTCTACAACAAAGATACCACATATTTCGACCAGCGGTCAACTATGTTTTTTTCCAAATATGTACAAATTTTAAGGAAGTTTTTTGTGAACATTTAACGGATTGATGGTTTTCAGATAACGTGCTAAAATGTATAATACTTTAGAAAGGACTAAAAACATGCCGGACTCCAAAAAATATGACAAAATTTTAGATGCATTACAGCAATTATTAAAAGACAAAAAAATGCAGAATATCTCTGTCAGTGAAATCGCCAGGGCTGCCGAGATGGGCAAGGGAAGCATCTACTACTACTTCCCCTCCAAAGAAGCCATTTTAAACTCCCTGATTGAGCGGAGCTACGAACAGCCCATAAAGACGGCGAAAACTCTGGCCAGGCAGACGGAAATCCCCCCTTTTACCAGGATGGCTATGATTTTCCAGGCCTGCCGAAACGCCTCCGCCACATTCCTGGTCCAGAGCAAAAGCTCCGGGGACACCAGCATGGAGGAACACGCTTTACTAATTCAAAAATACTCCAGACATATTATTACGGAACTAAAACCGGAGCTTACCACCATCATTGAACAGGGCATCAGTCGGGGAGAAATCGATTTTTCCTACCCGGCAGCTTTAGCTGAAATCGTGCTTATTGTCCTGGTGGTAAAACTGTCCAACGCTTTTGTGCCCTGTGAAATGGAAGAGACAGAGGAAACCCTAAAGGGCATGATTTCCCTGTTAGAAAAAGGAACCGGCATACCCTCCGGCTCCTTAGAATATCTCTCGTATCCATCTTAGGAACAATCAACACTTCTTTCTTTTCTGCACAGGGGGCAGCCATTTAACCCTTGGCTGCCCCCTTTAAAAATCAAATCAGCTTTTCTGAACTTTCACATATTTTCTTCTTCCCACCCAAAATAAAACCAGGCTTAAAACAAAATACAATATCGGAGCAAACCCCAGGTTGGTAATAGAAATCCCCAAAAACTGAAACAGCCTGCCGTCATAAAACTCCCCGGTTCCAAGAATGCCTGTGGGGATAAAATGCCACAGCCAGGAGAGGATACGGAATCGCTTAGGGATGTATATAAAAGAGGTGAGCATCATAAGCCCCACCACCACTGACATAGCGGCAAGATTGTTATTTAACCCCAGGGATAAAACCATAGCAAACATGCTCTCCAATACCCCGATGAAAACAGTAATCCCAAACATAATAAGGACTGCCTGCCCAATAGTAATGGGATAAGGGCTGTACACAATGTCCTGCTGCAAAATGGCATGAAACCCCTCCGTCCCCAAGAAGTAAAATTGAAAGGCGAAAGAAATCACATACAAAACGAACGCCCCCAAAAAGCCGAACAGCATCCCTACAACAGCTTTTGCCAGATAGACAGGATTTTTCCCGTTTTTTGCACATAAAATCAGGTTACTTGTCTTTAATCTGCTCTCCTCCGCAAAAATTCCCGACAAACATACCGCCAAAAGCATTACAAGGAGCATCCCTGTCCCCACGCATTGGTTATTTAAGATCGTTTCCCAGGCCATGGCATAGTGATAGGTAAATGGCGTCTCTATGTTTTCCATCTTTTTTTCCCAGTATGCTATCTCTTTTTCTGAAAGGAGCTGGCTTTTGAAAGAAGTTTTTATATTGTCTTTCCAAACCCCATACAACTCCTCCCCTGTGAATTCCCTGCTCTCCTCCCCAGACATAGCCCTTACCATAGAATGAATTTCAGCATATTTATCCCGGGGAGAATACTCTGCGTAAAATTGCCGCATCTCCTCCAACATAGCATCGTCTACTTTTCTGCCCTCCAAAGCCTTGGCATCCTCTTTGTCATCCATTAATTTTTCATACCCTGACCGGCCGCCGGTCTGAATCACGTTTCCATCCTCATCGCTTCTATAGCTTGTATAGTACTGCATTAGAAAAGAAAGATTCATAAAAACCTGCAAAAGGATTACCACAAGGATTGCAATTCTTACCAGTTTTTTCTGTAAAAGTTTTTTCCATTCATATTTTACCAGTATGCCAAAATGATTCATTCCTCTCCCCCCTCAAACTGCTTTAAATAAAATTGCTCCAAATCCCCTTTTTCCTCGCCCCAGGGGCCTCTGTAAATAAGCTGCCCCCTTTTCATCATAAGAATATTCCCTGCAACATGTTCAATATCAGATACGATATGGGTGGACAAAAGCACGATGTGTTTTTTCCCATACTCCTGTATCACCTCTCGAAAACGCACACGCTCTTTTGGATCTAACCCGGCGGTGGGCTCGTCTAAAACCAGGATATCCGGGTCATTTAAAAGGGCCTGGGCAATTCCAAGTCTCTGGCGCATCCCCCCGGAATAGGTTTTTATCTTATTCCCCGCCGCTTCTTTTAACGCCGTCATCTCAATAAGCTCCTTTGCCTTTTCTCCTGCCCGGCGTTTAGGAAGGCCTTTTAATGCCGCCATATACAGGAGAAAATCTTTTCCCGTAAAGTCAGGGTAATATCCAAAGTCCTGGGGCAGATACCCTAAAACACTCCGATACCCTTCCGTGGCAGCTTCCATGCCGTCAAAGGAAATACTTCCCCCTGTGGGGGCCAAAATCCCGCAAATCATCCGCATAAACGTTGTCTTTCCCGCCCCGTTTTCCCCCAAAAGCCCGTGGACGCCCCGCCCAAGGGTTAAAGAAATCCGGTCCACCGCAATCTTACTGCCGTATTGTTTTGTCACTCTGTCTATCTTTAATTCCATACGAACTCCTCCGTCTGCCTGAAAAATAAAATTGTCTCCTTTACCGTAAAAATCATAACGAAAAGACCTGCAAGCCCCCAAAACTTCACCATAGATCTGCTGTACAGGGGATACATCTGGTTTGCCACAGCCACAAGAAGACTGACAAAAGCAGGCACCCCCAAAGAGATGTACAAAACTTCCCTTCCCCGGAATCTCCGAAGCAGGGAAAGCCCCAGGGAAACCGTTAAAAAATAGGGCACTAAAACATACATCAAATCCTTTGGTCCAGGGAAAAATCCTTGGGGTATGCACAAAAAAAGCAATAGTAAAATCACGCCGTGGAAGAGCCCCAGGACGCCCAGCCTGGCCAGCATCAGGCTTTTTAAGGAAAATCTCGTGGCGTATTCCAGTTCCTCCATACCGTATATTTTTGACCTGCCGCTCTCCGTCAAAAACGTCAGGGCTAGAAAAGGGATCAGGGCAGAGATCACCCAAACCGTCTCCCTGTCTAAGTTTCTGCCAAGCATTGTCCCCAGAAAAAAGATTCCGGCGGAAAAAAGCCACATCCATTTTTTTATATACAAAAGCTGCTGCCACATAAACTGCCCCATAGAGAGATAACAGGTGTCAAACTGTTTTAAAAATTCCTGTTTTCCAAGAGGCTCAGGGGCTTCATATAATTTGATAAACTCCTGTTTTATCTGTTTTTTCTTCCATCTCATATACCTATTTTTCCAACTCCCTTCTCAATATTTTAAGAGCTTTTTGATATTTCCGGTAAACCGCATACCTGGAAAGGTGATACATCTCCCCAATGACGGCAAAGGATTCCTGGTTCACAAAGCGGAAAAACAAAACTTCCCGGGAAACATCGTCTAATTTTTCCATTGCAAGCCTAAGGGCCCCTGCATTTACGATATCATCCTCCGGCCCCTTGTTCTGTAACACTTCCTCCTCCTTCACATCCTCAAGAAACATATATTTCTTTTTCCGGAATTCATCGGTACAGAGGTTTTTTGCTATGGTATACATTACCTTCATGGGATGCTCCCCCTCCTGGTACTCTTTTTTCCCGAAAAAGCGGAGGAAGGTTTCCTGGGTGATATCCTCTGCCATTTCTCTTTGCTTAAGCTTATAATAACAGTACCGGTATATTCTGTCATATTGTTCTTCATAGTCCATGGACAAAGAAAACCTCCTTTCACAATGTATAACGGATATCATAAGAGATTTGTGCGGATTTTTCAAATTTATAAATTACATCTTTATTTGAGATTGGCGCAATGGTCTAATATTTGTAACCGCACCAAACTTACAGACCAGGGATGTGACGGAGCCCCGGATTGGATTATTAAGATTGTCTCTCCCTGCAACCCGGAAAATGATTACATCAAAAAACTGAACCTATACAAAAATGCGGGTGTCAGAAAATACTGGATTGTTGACCCGATGTGCAAACGGGTCATCGTGTACCAACTGGCTGAATCCCGGTTTGAGATGGATACTTTTTCTTTTAAGGATAAAGTCAAAGTTAATCTTTATCATGACCTGTACATTGATTTTTCAAATCTCGAACTGTAGAAAAAATATTTATTTATAAAACGACCCCCAAAGAGTTACACCTCCTTGGGGGCCGCTTTGTGCCCAATGGACACATATGCTTTCTCTGCTAATATTTCGTATTCTCTTAGCACTTTCCTGCCTTGTGGGCTTCCTCAATGGAAACTGCCACAGCCACAGTAGCGCCAACCATAGGATTATTTCCCATTCCGATTAATCCCATCATCTCTACATGGGCCGGTACGGAAGAGGATCCTGCAAACTGTGCGTCAGAGTGCATACGTCCCATAGTATCTGTCATACCGTAGGATGCCGGGCCTGCAGCCATGTTATCCGGGTGAAGGGTACGTCCTGTACCGCCGCCGGATGCCACGGAGAAGTATTTCTTGCCCTGCTCGATACACTCTTTCTTGTATGTACCTGCAACGGGATGCTGGAAACGTGTGGGGTTGGTGGAATTACCTGTGATAGATACGCCAACATTCTCCATATGCATAATTGCAACGCCTTCCTGAACATCGTCTGCACCGTAACATTTTACAGTTGCGCGGAGTCCGTCAGAGTATGCTTTCTCATATACTACGTTGACCTTTGCCTCTTTGTAGTCATATTTTGTCTCCACAAATGTAAATCCGTTGATACGGGAAATAATCTGTGCAGCGTCTTTTCCAAGTCCGTTTAAGATAACACGAAGGGGTTTCTGGCGTACTTTGTTTGCTTTCTCGGCAATACCGATTGCGCCCTCAGCGGCTGCAAAGGACTCATGTCCTGCCAGGAAACAGAAACACTCTGTCTCTTCCTCCAACAACATTTTTCCAAGATTGCCATGTCCAAGACCTACTTTTCTGTGGTCTGCAACAGAGCCGGGAATACAGAATGCCTGAAGGCCCTCGCCGATGGCTGCAGCAGCGTCAGCAGCTTTTACAGCGCCTTTTTTAATTGCGATGGCTGCACCTACCGTATATGCCCAGCAAGCGTTCTCAAAACAGATAGGCTGGATTTTCTTTACCTGCTCGTATACGTCAAGTCCAGCATCTTTTGTAATTTTTTCAGCTTCTTCTACAGAGCTGATACCATAGCTGTTCAGCACAGCATTAATCTGGTCAATTCTTCTTTCATATGATTCAAATAAAGCCATTGTATTCGTATCTCCTTTCTTACTCTACTCTAGGATCGATGATTTTAGCGGCATCCGCTACACGGCCGTACTGTCCTTTTGCCTTCTCCCAAGCAGTGTTGGGGTCATCGCCTTTTTTGATAAAATCTGTCATCTTCCCAAGAGAAACGAACTGATATCCAATAACTTCGTTATCAGCGTCCAATGCGATTCCTGTTACATAGCCTTCCGCCATCTCCAGATAACGCACACCTTTTTCTTTGGTTGCATACATTGTACCAACCTGGGAACGAAGTCCTTTTCCCAAATCCTCAAGACCTGCGCCTACAGCCAGTCCGTCATCGGAGAATGCACTCTGGGTACGTCCGTAAACGATCTGTAAGAATAATTCCCTCATAGCTGTGTTAATTGCGTCACAAACCAGGTCAGTATTTAATGCTTCAAGGATTGTCTTGCCCTGTAAAATCTCTGCTGCCATAGCTGCGGAATGAGTCATTCCGGAACATCCGATGGTCTCTACCAGCGCCTCTTCAATCACACCGTTCTTTACATTTAAAGATAATTTGCAGGCACCCTGCTGTGGAGCACACCAGCCTACTCCATGTGTAAAACCAGAAATGTCTTCAATTTTTTTAGAGTGGATCCATTTTCCTTCTTCAGGAATTGGAGCTGGATCATGTTTTGCGCCTTTTGCTACCGGGCACATGTTTTCAACTTCCTTCGTGTAAATCATTAATAAGACTCCTTTCGACTAAATAATCCTTTTTGCAGGTGCAGATCACGCTGTATCCTCTGCACGCTGTCTATATTTTCGCATATTTTCACACTTTCGTAAAGTACTTTTTGTACAATCTTTCCAAGACTTTCTGAGGAAGCGCTGATTTCATCTATCCTTTCCCTAACTTCATCCTAAACTTAATGTTTCAGAGCAATTTCCCCCTTCTTTTTGTAGATGGAATCTGCCGGAACCACCCCCCGCACCATGGACAGGGGATACACATTAGTGTTTCTGCCGATGACCGTGCCGGGATTTAAAACCGAATTGCACCCCACTTCCACATAGTCCCCCAGCATAGCTCCAAATTTCTTTAAACCTGTTTTTATTTCTTCTTTCCCATCTTTCACACTCACTAACGTCTTATCCGACTTTACGTTTGAGGTGATTGAGCCTGCACCCATATGAGACTTAAATCCCAATATAGAATCTCCCACATAATTATAGTGTGGAACCTGTACGGAATTAAAAATTATCACATTTTTTAACTCCGTGGAATTGCCCACCACGGAACCCTTCCCTACAATAGCGCTGCCCCGGATAAAGGCGCAGTGGCGGATTTCCGCATCCTCATCAATAATTAAAGGGCCATTTAAACATGCGGTGGGAGCCACTTTTGCACTTTTCGCCACCCAGATATCTTCCCCCCGCTTTTCATAGACGCCAGAGTCTAATGCAGGGCCAATTTTCCGGATAAAATCGCTGATAAATTTTAATGCCTCCCAGGGATAGGTGACGGAGGCAAGAAGCTCCTTTGCCATAGTCTCATTTAAATCATACAAACTGCTGACTTTGCACTGTTCCATATCATTCTCCTTTTATTATATCATTTTTTAACTGTTTTCTTTGTCTTATAAAACTGTGCCGCCCTGTCAAAGCTCCCCTGAAGCTGATACTGGTTGTTCAGTCCCAGCACACCCCTGGTACGGCTCTTGACAAAATCCGTAAGCTTTTTCATATATTCCTCCGTAGTAATGCTGCCCTCAGACACATAGGTGAGGCCCTTTTCCCAGCTTGCCGTTAATTCTGGATTTAATAAAGATTTAATGGACGCATTTACCACATCAAATATCATCTCCCCCATAAGGGTGGGGGTTATAATCTGTGTCTTTTTGTTTAGGGCCAGATACTTGTTATTCACCAGCTTTTTTAAAATCTCCGCCCGGGTGGCGCTGGTGCCGATGCCGCTGCCCTTAATCTGGGCCCGAAGCTCCTCATCCTCAATAAGCTGTCCCGCATTTTCCATGGCAAGGATCATAGAGCCGGAATTGTAGCGTTTCGGCGGGGAGGTTTCCCCCTCCTTAATCTCATACTCTTCCCGCTCCAGGATATCTTTCTTTTTTAAGGCACTGATATGCTCTAATAACTTCCTGTCACAGAGAGAATCTTTTTCCTCCCCTTCCCTATCCCCGGAAGATTTTTCCCCCTGCTTTTTTTTCTGGAAAGAGTAATGCATAATTTTTAAGTACCCTTCCTCAGAGAGCACCTTAAAACTTGCAAAAAACTGTTCCAGGGGCTGTTCTTTTCCTTCCAAACCAGCCCCTCCCTCCTGGAAAGAACCTGTAACGGAAACAGCAAGGGAAACCTTCTGGTAAACTGCCGGAGGGTAAAAGACGGACAAAAATCTTCTTACGATGACTTCGTAGACATTTACCGCCCTCTGATTTAGGGATTTCATTGCCCCAAATCCCTGGCCAGTAGGGATAATGGCATAGTGGTCCGTAATCTGTTTATCGTTGACATAACGGGTTTTTGCTATATTTTTGTAAGAGCCCTTCTGCAAAATCTCCTCCGCAAACATGGCGATACCGGGGATATTTTTTAACCCCCCGATATTTTTGTGAATTTCCTTTGCCACTGCCGTGGACATTACCCTGGCATCAGTCCTTGGGTAAGTCACCAGTTTTTTCTCATACAGCTCCTGAACCGTAGCAAGGGTTTCATCCGGGCTGATTTTAAAAAGCCTGGAGCAGTCGTTCTGAAGCTCCGCCAGATTATATAAAAGAGGGGGATTTTTCGTCTCCTTCTTTTTCTCCACCTTATCCACAGCCAGGGGCAGGGTTTCCAGGGATTCCACAAGTCTTTGTGCTTCCTCTTTTTGTAAAAATCCGTTTTCCTTGTAAAGTTTGGGTGAATCAGCATACCTGGAACGGGGATTTACCCGCCATTCCGCCTCTATGGTCTTTCCCTTTAAATTGATTTTTGCAAGCACGCGGTAAAAGGGAGTTTTTACAAACTCCCTGATTTCTCTTTCCCTGCGGACAATCATTCCAAGCACACATGTCATCACCCTGCCCACGGAAATCACCACATAATCTTTATGCAGGTAATTTGCAATGGCATTGCCGTACTTTAAAGACAAAAGCCGTGAGAAATTGATTCCCATGAGATAGTCCTCTTTTGCCCGGAGGTAGGCGCTTGCGGCAAGATTGTCATAGGCGGACAAATCTTTTGCTTCTTTTATGCCCCGCAAAATCTCCTCCTCTGTCTGGGAATCAATCCACACACGCTTTCTGTTTTTTCCTTTTACCCCTGCCATCTGCTCCACCAAACGGTAGATGTACTCTCCTTCCCTCCCGGAGTCGGTGCACACATAGATGGTGTCAATATCCTCCCTGTGAAGAAGGGATTTCACAATTTTATACTGATTAGCAGCGCTGCCAATCACCTCATACTTAAATTCTTCCGGGATAAAAGGCAGGGTGGAAAGGCTCCACTTTTTATACTTCATATCATAGGCTTCCGGATAGCTCATAGTCACCAAATGCCCCACACACCAGGTCACTACTGCCCCCTCCCCCTCCCGGTATCCGTTAAAACTTCGCATTTCCATCTTAAGGGCCTTGGCAAATTCCTGGGCTACACTGGGCTTTTCCGCTATATATAATGATTTGGGCATACCTTATCCTTTCCTATAATTCCGTCATATCAATGAGCACAAACCGGCTGTCCTCTTTGGATTTTTTGACTAATGCCTCATCAAATTCCTTGGCGGAAAACAAAAAGTACTGTTTTGCCTTGATTCTTGCCTGGGCCATCATCTCTTCCAGATTCT
The DNA here is from genome assembly GCF_003612565.1 of Roseburia sp. 1XD42-69. Classification (GTDB taxonomy): domain Bacteria; phylum Bacillota; class Clostridia; order Lachnospirales; family Lachnospiraceae; genus Roseburia_B. Next base: position 47,460 of record NZ_RAZG01000023.1, read on the forward strand.
GATACCGCTCAAAAGTCATCTTCTCCTCCGACCAGTTGCAAAGCCCCACAATATTCTCCCGAATCTCATTTTGGGCAATAATATCAATATTTCCCTGTTTCCCAATCCATGTCCCGATTTTCTTTATCTTTATGGGCAATTTGCCAACCTGGTTTAAAAGCCCCATGTACTCTACACAAACTTGGATAAAATACCGGTTTAAATATTCTTCCAGCCCCTTTGCAATATGCTTGTTATAAAAAGCGGAAGGACTTAAGGCCACAAGCTCTGAGCGGTAGGGGAAAACAAACTTAAACCAAAAATTAATAAAAGTGTCTTTTATCTGGTAAATCCCTTTCTGGGCGTTATCCCACCCCCCTGTCTCAAAGGAGACCACTTTCTCGATAACCTCCAGCTCCATAAGGTTCTTTAAGTAAACGCTAATCTTAGCCCTGGAAAACCCCGTGCTGTTATAAAGATCATTTAACTTCCGATTTCCCCCTGCAATAGCCACAAGTATGGTATTGTAAACGGAAAGCTCCCTTATCTCCGTGCTGATATACCGCTCCGCCTCCCCGTAGAGAGCCCCCTCCGGTGAGAGAATCTGGCGGCAGATGTTCTCTTTTGTTGATTTTTCTGCATCCCAGTGTCTTAAATATCCGGGAATCCCCCCTAAAATACCATATAGCTCCACACTCTGGCTCACAGAGTAATCCGGGAAAGCCCGCACCACGTCTAAAAAGTTCCAGTCCAAAAGTTTATGTACACAGTCAATTTGTCCGTAGAGCTGTTTTAAATTGTCCTTCAGCTTTTCCTCAATCCACACCATGGCAGAACTGCACAAAAGAATCATGACATCCGCAGAACTAAACTGCTTTTCTTTTAATTTTACCAGGCTTTCAAAAAATGTTTCATCATTTTTTAAGATAAGCTGGAATTCATCCACCACAAAAATAAACTTCCTGCCCGTACTCCGGGCCATCTGGCTGAAACACCCCTCATAGTCCTGCTCCTTTAGGACGCTTGGGAATTGGGCGGAAATCCCTTCCACAAACATTTTTTTCTGCCAATCCGAAGATACCTTGGATGCCTGATAATAGAAGAACCTTTTATCCCGCAAAAACTGCCTTACATACAAGTGCTGGTCACAGCCTTCCCTGCCGTAAAATACAACAATCTGGCTTCCGGGCTTTTTGTACTCTTCCTCTAATTTCTTGTAATCCGTGGTTCTTAATGTCATACGCTCCTCCTGTGTTTCCACTGGCCCATCGAAAAATCAGACCGCTGAATTATCCTTAGAAAATGTAATTTTAATTATAACACACCTTAATTTTTATTCAACAATTTCGTAAAATTTTATAAGAAAAAAGGCATATCACCGAAAAATGACATGCCTTTTTGTATTTTTCACTAAAGATTTATTTTTTTTCAATGTATCCCTGGGCTTTTAAAAGCTCTGCACAAAGGACTGCTCCCCCTGCTGCCCCCCGGAGGGTATTATGGCTTAACCCTACAAACTTCCAGTCGTACACCGTGTCTTCCCTTAAGCGTCCCACGCTGATTCCCATGCCGTGCTCAAAATCCACATCCACGGTAACCTGGGGCCTGTTGTCCTCGGTTAAGTACTGGATAAACTGCTTGGGAGCGCTGGGGAGATTTAATTCCTGGGGGAGTCCCTTAAAACTCTCCAAAGCGGAAATCAACTGCTCTTTGGTGGGTTTCTTCTTAAACTTTACAAATACTGCCGCCGTGTGTCCGTTTAACACGGGGACACGGATACACTGGCAGGTAATCACCGGGCTCTTTGCAGGCTCAATTACCCCGTTTTTAATTTCACCCCAAATGCGCAGAGGCTCTTTTTCACTTTTCTCCTCCTCACCTCCGATATAGGGGATAATATTCCCCAGCATTTCCGGCCAGTCATTCCAGTTCTTCCCTGCCCCGGAAATTGCCTGGTAAGTGGTTGCAACCACCTCATAGGGCTCAAATTCTTTCCAAGCAGTTAAGACGGGAGCGTAACTTTGGATGGAGCAGTTTGGCTTCACCGCAACAAATCCCCGTTTTGTCCCCAGACGTTTTCTCTGGAATTCGATCACCTTCATGTGCTCCGGGTTAATCTCCGGAACCACCATAGGCACATCCTTTGTCCATCTGTGTGCACTGTTATTTGAGACTACAGGCGTCTCTGTCTTAGCGTAATCTTCCTCAATTCTTTTAATCTCATCTTTCGACATATCCACGGCGGAAAAGACAAAATCCACCTCTGAGGCCACCTGCTCCACCTCATTTACATTTTTTACCACAATATCCTTTACCCCTTTTGGCATGGGAGTGTCTAATTTCCACCTGTCCCCCACTGCCTGGGCATATGTTTTTCCGGCGCTTCTGGGACTTGCCGCAATGGTAGTCACTTCAAACCAGGGATGGTTCTCAAGGATAGAGATAAATCTCTGCCCCACCATACCCGTTCCGCCTAAAATACCTACTTTTAATTTCTCACTCATAATTTTACTCTCCTCAGTTTCTTTAAATTTATTATCAATAGGCGATGGCCTATTACTCCTTAAGATATGCCCTCTCGATCTCAATTACTTTATCCATGGCAGCCCGGCCGGGCGCCCCCATGGTAAGCCGCTTATCCACGCATGTCTCCATGGAAATGGCATCAAAAATGTCCTCTTCAAATACAGGGGAAAATTCCTTTAACTCCTCCAAACTCATATCGTCTATGGCAATCCCCTTGTCTATGCAGTACAGGACAATCCTGCCGATAATCCCATGGGCATCCCGGAAAGGTATGCCGTGGTTTACCAGATAATCCGCTGCGTCCGTGGCATTGGTAAACCCGCCCATGGCGCTTTTCCTCATGGTTTCTTTTTTAAACTTCATAGTGGAAATCATTCCCTCAAACAGGGCAAGGCAGCCTTTCACCGTGTCAATGGCATCAAAGGTCAGCTCTTTGTCCTCCTGCATGTCTTTGTTGTAGGCTAAGGGAATCCCTTTCATGGTAGTTAAAATAGACAAAAGGGCACCGTACACCCGTCCGGTTTTCCCCCGGATTAACTCAGCGATATCGGGATTTTTCTTCTGGGGCATAATGCTGCTCCCGGTGCTGTAGGAATCGTCAATCTCCACAAACTGGTACTCATTGCTGTTCCAGATAATAATCTCCTCACAAAAACGGCTTAAGTGCATCATAATCGTAGCAGCCGCCGCCAGGTACTCAATAAGATAATCCCTGTCAGATACCCCGTCCATGCTGTTTAGGGTGGGACCGTAAAATTTTAAAAGCTCCGCCGTGTATTCCCTGTCCAGGGGATAGGTGGTTCCTGCCAGAGCCCCGGAACCAAGGGGGCAGTAATTCATCCTCTCGTGGATATCAAAAAGCCTCTGCCTGTCCCGCTTAAACATTTCAAAATAAGCTCCCATGTGATGAGCCAAAGTGATGGGCTGGGCTTTCTGCAGATGGGTAAATCCCGGCATAATGGTATCGGTATTCTTCTCCATTATAAAAAGAATGGATGTTAACAATTTTTTTAAAAGTTCGTCTGTCTCCTTTACCTCTTCCCGGATATAAAGGCGCATATCCACAGCCACCTGGTCATTTCTGCTCCTTCCCGTATGGAGTTTCTTCCCTAAATCCCCCAGGCGCTCCGTAAGTTCCGCCTCCACAAAACTGTGGATATCCTCGTAGGATTCGCTGATTAAAAACCTGCCGGACTCCACGTCATCCTCTATTTCCCCTAAGGCGGCGCAAATCTTTCCCGCCTCCTCATCCGTTAAAATTCCCTGTTTTCCCAGCATAGTCACATGGGCTTTGCTGCCCTCAATATCCTGTTTAAAAAATTTCCGGTCAAATGAAATGGAGGCGTTAAAGTTATAAACCAGCTTGTCTGTCTCCTTGGTGAAACGTCCTCCCCACAACTGTGCCATATGCTTTATCTCCCTTCTTTTTGTGCTTCTCTCTCCTGCTTTGAAAATATACACCCGCAGTAATCCTGGCGGTACATGCCAAACTCCGCCGATAATTCCACGGAACGCTTGTAGCCGTTCCTCTTCTTAAAATCGGAGCTAAGATAAGAAACCCCGATCTCCCTGGAAAGCTCCTCCCCGATTTCATTGAGCTTGTCTGCATTTTTCAGGGGGCTTATGGATAATGTGGTGGTAAAATAATCGGCATGGATTTTTTTTGCCATGAAAGCGGTTTTCCTAAGCCTCAGGCGAAAACACCTGCTGCACCGCTCCCCGCCTTCCTTTGTCCCTTCCAGTCCCCGCACCGCTTCATAGAAACATTCCTTCTCAAAATCCCCGGGGATAAAATCCACCGGATACCTTGCCTCAAACTCCTGGATAAAACGTTTTTGTTCCTCCACCCTCTTTTCATACTCCGAATCGGGATAGATATTGGGATTGTAATAAAATACGGTAATGGAAAAATACTGTGACAGATATTCTATCACATAGGAACTACAGGGTGCACAGCAGCTGTGGAGCAAAAGCTTCGGCACCCTGTGATTTTTCTCTATTTCCTGGATTTTCTGTTCCAGCTCCCTCTGGTAATTTCTCCTGTTCATCCCAATCATCCTTGTCAAATCTAAACCTATATAATTTATTTTACCCCAAGTGTCAAAAAATAGCAACCGACATAAACTACAATTATAGGAGGAAGGCAAATGCGAAGCATTTTTTTGGATGCCTTCCGACGACTTGCCGCCGAACAAAGTGAGGGGGCGTTACATTTATAGGAGGCGGGAAAATTTATGGAATATTTAATCTCATGTCAGCATATGTTTTATACCTATCATACCCTGCAGGGAGAAACTCCCGCTTTGTGTGATATTGATTTTCAGGTAAAACCTGGAGAATTTCTGTCTATTGTAGGCCCTTCCGGCTGCGGCAAATCCACCCTTTTATCCCTTTTGTGCGGTTTGCTGAAACCGGAATCCGGGAAAATCTTATTAAACGGACAAAATGTCACCGGAAATTGCAGCATTGGATATATGCTGCAGCACGACCATCTTTTTGAGTGGCGCACCGTAAAGAAAAATATATTGCTGGGACTGGAAATTCAAAAGAAAATCAATAAAGAAACTTTAGAGGAAGCGGATGAACTGTTAAAAACCTACGGGCTTTACGATTTTAAAGATGCAAAGCCCTCCCAACTCTCTGGGGGAATGCGTCAAAGGGCGGCCCTTATCCGCACCCTTCTTCTGCACCCGGATCTGCTTCTCTTAGATGAGCCCTTTTCCGCTTTGGATTACCAGACCAGGCTTACGGTGTCGGATGATATTGGGAGCATTATCCGAAAAAGCGGCAAAACAGCCATTTTAGTGACCCATGACCTGTCTGAGGCGGTAAGCCTTGGAGACCGGGTCCTAGTGCTGACTCCGCTGCCTGCCGGCATAAAGGCCATCATACCTATCCATTTTCCACCGGAACTTTCTCCCCTGCAGCGAAGAAATACAAACGAATTTAAAGACTATTTTAATTTAATCTGGAAGGAGCTGAATTTAAATGAACCCTAATACCCTGTCTGCTGCCCAGATTGCATTCTTACAAGCCCACAAAAGAAGGAAAATCAGAATCCATCTGTACAGAATCAGTATATTAATTCTTTTTTTATTTTTGTGGGAATTTTCAACCTATAAAGGGTGGATAGACGACTTCATTTTCAGCAGCCCCAGCAAGCTGGTGTTATGCTGCTATCATATGATACTGGAAAACCAATTATTCTACCATATTGGAATTACACTGTTTGAAACCATTGTCAGCTTCCTGCTGGTAATGCTTTTCTCTCTTGTTTTTACCATCTTACTGTGGTTCAGCAAAAGCCTGACAGAGACATTAGACCCTTACCTGGTAGTTTTAAACAGCCTTCCCAAATCCGCTTTAGCCCCGCTTTTAATCGTGTGGCTGGGTGCAAATTATAAGACAATTATATTAACCGGAATATCCGTTGCCATCTTTGGAACAATATTAAATCTTTATATAGGTTTTCAGGGAGTAGACCCGGAAAAAATAAAACTGATCCGGACATTAGGCGGAAATTCCAGACAGGTGCTGCTGAAAGTTATTCTGCCTGCCAACCTAGGCAATATCATAGGGCTTATGAAGGTGAACATCGGTCTCTGCCTGGTGGGAGTTATAATCGGGGAGTTTATCTCCTCCAAATGCGGCCTGGGCTATCTGATTATTTACGGAAGCCAGGTATTCAAACTTGACTGGGTAATTCTGTCTATACTGATACTCTGCTGTATTGCAGTTCTTTTGTACAGCCTGATTGGAGTTTTGGAGCGGAGACAAAAACACAATATGTAATTCTGTGGATAAAACTACGGAAACTCAAGAGAAAAAGTACTTGAAAAAGTTACACATCAAAAAGCAACCTTATTCTTGGTCAGAATTTGAGCGGTTGCTTTTTTGATGTCTAAAATACTTTATCAAGCAGAATTTCCGGCTTCCAATCCTTATCACACCCCAGAGTAACCGCCAGGGAAAATCCGGACACAGGGAGAATGCAGGAAAGGCTTTCCCGCCCCCAGGGTTTTAAAACTCTGCTTTTCCCATATAATATCCCTTTATCCTCCGTCCCGGCAGGAGCCAGGCCATCCCCCAGGGAAAAACAAACCTGATTTAAGGGCATCCGAATCCCCTGTCCTGTCATCTTTACATAACTCTCCTTTAACGTCCACAGATGAAAAAAACGCCGCATCTGCTCCTCTTTTAACCATTCCCCCTCAATGGGGCCGATATAAGCCTTTTCCTCATCATCCATACATTTTTTTACCGTAAGGGCTTTCACCCTGCGGCTTCCCTCAATATCCACCCCTACAGGAACCTTTGAAAGGGCCGCAGCTATACCGTAATTGCAATGGCTGATGTTAAAAAAACGTCCTTCTAAAGCATATATGGGCTTTCCCTGCTCTTCCCGCATCACCTTATCCCGCAAAAATGCTTCCCCGAAAAAATCCGGGAAAGCATAATCTAATATCTTCCCTGAAATATCTTTCTGCTCCTTAAGGGATAATTTTTCCCCGGGATTTTTGGAAAAGCCACCCCCTATTTTAGATACAGGGTTATGAATGTAATAGTATACTTTACAGTCCGCTGATGTATTTTTCAATTTTTTTCTCCTTTTGGAAATTAATAGTTGCTATTTCAGGGAAAAGCGTATATAATATATAAGAGTGCAATGCCGATATGGCTCAGTTGGTAGAGCAACGCATTCGTAATGCGTAGGTCGTCGGTTCGAGTCCGACTATCGGCTTAAAAAAAGGAATCTCATGTGAGATTCCTTTTTTCTTAGCTTTCTGATTAGTAAGCAATCTGATCTTTGTATTTGTGATATAAAGACTTAATGGTCTCTTTGTCACTGTCGCTGACACTGCTCTTCACGTAGTTCTTAAGGCCTGATGCATCCCCGTTTTTCACGTAGGAAGCCACGTTTGCCACATTTTCTTTCGTGAGATTGCTGTCTATAAGCCCCCGGCATGTGTCTTTATCTTCCTCGCTCATGCTGTCATAGATATTTTTAGCCATCTGTGCAGCATCTGCAGCCACATCGGAATCAGAGTGAATAACAGACTCCAGGACATTTTCAATTAAAGCGTCCTGCACTTTTTCTTCTGCCTTTGCCACTACATAATCCTTAGTAAAGAAAATCCCCACGCCTAAAACCAAAACAACTGTCAGCACGATTGCCAGGGCCTTCCAGCCATTTCTCTTTCTTTTTTCTCGTCTTGCCATAATAATCACTCCTCTTTTTTATATTTCTCCCCAATCTTAATGCCTTTTTCTATGTAAGTCAACTCTATTTCGCATTTTTAAAAAATTTTTAAGATTATTGTTGCATTTTCGCAAAAAAGATGATATGTTTATTTCACACATTTTTCATGTGTATATCTTTTTTCTGTTGATTCATGACGTAATCCCCTTCTCACAAGGAGACATTCTATGGACTATACTACTTTCAAGCTACAGGTTACCCGTATGTTACAGGAGCATTTTAAATCCCATGCAAAAATTTTCATACAGCCCCTTACAAAAAATAACAACGTTCTAATAGACGGACTGATTATTCAGGAAAATTCTGTCAATATTTCTCCCACCCTGCATCTTCCCTCTTACTACGAAGATTATGAAAAAGGGGATTCCATGGAGAAAATTGTAAAACATATCCTGGAAGACTACGAAAAGCGCAAGCCCAGGCAAAATCTGGAACTGTCTTTTTTTACCCAGTATGACCTGGCCAAATACCACATTATTTTTAAAGTGATTCACTATGAATCCAATCGAGAACTGTTAAAGAAAGCACCCCATTTCCGTTTTCTTGACCTTGCAGTGGTATTTTCCTGCCTGCTCTTAAACACTTCCGCCGGAAATGCCACAATTCTGATTTTAAACAATCATATGGAGTACTGGAAGGTTACAAAAGAACAGCTTTTTGCATCGGCAAAAACCAACACACCTGCCCTTTTGCCTTTTCAGATTCATCCGGTAGAGGAAATTTTGAATAAAATGATGCCTGGAATGGTTCCGCCGGAATTGAAAGACACGGTTCCCCTGTATGCTATGTCCAATTCATCCAACCTCCACGGGGCATCCGCTATGCTTTATCCGGAATATATTCAGGAATTTGCCGTGGAAAAAGAATGTGACTTCTATATTCTCCCCAGCAGTATCCATGAAATATTGCTGATGCCCGCAGAAGAAGGCATAAATCCACAGGATTTAACCCTTATGATATGTGATGTTAACCGTAAACATGTCCAAAAAGACGAAATTCTCTCTTACCATCCCTACTACTATTCCCGTGAAAAACAAGAGATTACTATGCTATGATTCTGAGAGCATACGGTAGAGCTCCCTGTATTCCGCCACCGAGCTTTTCCATGAGAAATCCGCCTCCATGCCCCGTGCCATAAGCTTTTCCCACTCTTCTTTCTGGTGATAGAACATATCCATTGCCAAAAGCACTGCATCCTTCATCTCATGGGCATTATAGTTTGCGAAAGAGAATCCGGTGCCGGTGTCCAGATACTTATTGTAAGGGGTTACCGTGTCCCTTAACCCCCCTGTCTCCCGAACAATGGGCACCGTTCCATACCGCAGGCTGATAAGCTGACAGAGACCGCAGGGCTCGGTCAGAGAAGGCATCAAAAATCCATCGCAGGCTGCATAAATTTTGTGTGCCAGTTCTTCCGAGTATCCGATTGTGGCAGACAGACGCTGGGGGTTATGGTATGAGAAATAGCGGAACATATTCTGATATCTCTCCTCCCCGCTTCCCAGCACTACCATCTGAAGGTTTTCCCGCTGCAGCAATTCCTCTAAGACACATGCCACCAAATCAAATCCCTTTTGGTCTGACATGCGGGATATCATACCCAGCAAAAAAACATCCTCGTCCACCGGAAGCCCCAGTTTCTTCTGAAGAGCAGCCTTCTGTTTTGCCTTTTGCTGAACGGCATTTTCCTTATCGTAGTGATAAGAAATGTAGGTATCCTTTCCAGGATGGAATACATCATAATCCAGTCCGTTCATAATACCGAAAAGCTTGTAGGAATATTTGCGCAGAACCCCGTCTAAACCAGCCCCGCCCTCCTGGGTCATAATTTCCATGGCATAGGATTTGCTCACGGTAGTCACTGCGTCTGCAAACACAATGGCGCCTTTCATATAATTGGATTCCCCATAAGCTTCCAGGTACTTTGTGGTAAAGAGGTATTCTGGAAGCCCTGTGGCATCCTGGACGCTGTTAAGTCTCCAACGTCCCTGGAACAGGATATTGTGGATGGAAAACACCGTCTTTATATGCTGATAAAACTCTATATTTCCATAGAGCGTTTCCATATAAACCGGAATTAACGCCGCCTGCCAGTCATGGCAATGCACAATATCGGGAACAAAGTCCAGCTTTTGCAAAGATTCCACCACTGCCTTTGAAAAATATGCAAACTTTTCCACATCCTCATGGATGGGACCATAGGGACTTGGCCCTGCAAAGTAGAACTCATTATCCACAAAATAATAGTGGATTCCCTTGTATTCTGTCTCATAAAGTCCTACATACTGCTGTCTCCAGCCCAATTTGACATAAAACTTAGCTATCAGTTTTAATTTGTCTTTCCATTTTTCTTCCATGCAGGCATATTTCGGCAGAATCACCCTTACATCATACGCATCCTTGTCAAAATATCCCGGCAGGGAACCGACTACATCTGCAAGACCTCCCGTTTTAATAAAGGGTACTGCCTCCGATGCTGCAAAAAGTATTTTCTTCATAAAAATAGACCCCCATAATTACTATGATAGGTCTATTATAATATATTTTCCCAGGAATAAAAAGTACTAATTGCCGTGTTTGTAATCTAATCTGATTTTATCTGC